>JAGQRV010000009.1:128260-169994 GCA_020425125.1 Paracoccaceae bacterium
GACCATGGCCGACAAGATCGTGGTTCTGCGGGCCGGGAATATCGAACAGGTCGGCTCGCCCATGGAACTCTACCGGACTCCGCGCAACACCTTCGTGGCGGGGTTCATCGGCAGTCCGAAAATGAACCTGATCGAGGGGAAGGAAGCGGGGAAATACGGTGCCCATACGATCGGCATCCGCCCCGAGCACATCCTGGCCTCGACGACCGAGGGCATGTGGAAGGGCCGGGTCGGCGTCTCGGAACATCTGGGATCGGACACATTCCTTCATGTCCACGACACCGGACTGATGGAAACGATGACCGTGCGCGCCAGCGGCGAGATGGACGTCCGCCACGGCGACACGGTCTGGCTCAACCCCGAGATGGACAAGCTCCACAAGTTCGACGCCACCGGCATGCGCATCGGATAGCCGGCCAAGGGTCTGCAAGGGGGTCATCTAGGCGGGCATCGACATGGATCTGGGACTGAAGGGCCGGCGTGCCGTCGTCACCGGCGGCAGCAAGGGTATCGGGCGCGCCATTGCCCGGGCCTTCGCCCGCGAGGGCGCCGACGTCGTGCTCGTCGCCCGGAGCCCTGCCGAGGTCGAAGAGGCCGCCGATGCCATCGAGGCGGAATTCGGGACCCGCGCCCTGTCGGTCGCGGCGGACGTTGCCACGTCCGAGGGCTGCGAGGCGGTGATCGGCGCTTCGGCAGAAGCCGGCGGCGCCGACATCCTGATCAACAATGCCGGGACCGGATCGAACGAGACCATTCTCGACGCCGCCGACGAGAAATGGCTCGCCTACTGGAACCTTCACGTCATGGCCGCAGTCCGGCTCGGACGTGGTCTGGCGCCGCAGATGCAAGGCCGGGGCGGCGGCACGATCCTGAACAATGCCTCGATCTGCGCGGTCCAGCCGCTCTGGTACGAGCCGATCTACAACACGACGAAGGCAGCGCTGATGATGCTGTCGAAATGCATGGCAACCGAATTCGTGCCGATGGGGATCCGGGTCAACACCGTCAATCCCGGCCTCATTCGCACTCCGGACTGGGAAAAGACCGCCCGCGAACTCGCCGGCAGCGAATGGGAAAACTACCTCCAGTCCGTCGCAGACGAGCATGCCCCGATCCGCCGTTTCGGCAGCGTCGAAGAGCTTGCCGACGTCTTCGTCTTCCTCGCCTCGGACCGCGCCAGCTACTGCGTCGGCGGCACCTATTTCGTCGACGGCGGCATGCTGCGCACCGTCTGAGCCAGAAACCGAAAGGAACACGCCATGGCCACGCCGCTCTCGCAAGGCACGCTCGGACAGATCGATCAGCGGATCGCCCGTCCGTCATATGACCGCGGGAAGGTGACGCCCGGAATCCTTCACGTTGGCCTCGGAAACTTTCACCGGGCGCACCAGGCGATCTATCTCGACGATCTCGTCGGCAAGGAAGGAGCCTCGGGCTGGGGCATCCTTGGCGCGGGCGTGATGCCCGGCGACGCGGCGATGCGGGGCGACCTCGAAGGCCAGGACTGGCTCTATTCGGTGTCCGAACAGGATGCGGACGGCGACGCGGTCCGGGTCGTCGGAGTGATGACGGGGTTCCTGCCGGTCGAGACCGGACATGGCGCGATCATCAAGGCGCTCGACGACCCGTCGATCCGGATCCTGTCGCTGACCGTGACCGAAGGCGGCTATTTCATGGACCCGTCGAAGGGCGGCTTCGACGCGGAACACCCGTCGATCCTTGCCGACATCGCAAATCCCGATGCCCCGACCACGGTCTTCGGCGCGATCGTGGCCGGACTGCGGGCACGTCGCGCGGCGGGTGCGAAGCCGTTCACCGTGATGTGCTGCGACAACCTTCCCCATAACGGCGCGGTGACGCGACGCGTGGTGATGGGCGTGGCCGAAGGCCAGGACAAGGATCTGGCCAAGTGGATCGCGGACACCGTGACCTTTCCGAACGGCATGGTCGACCGGATCACGCCGGCCACCTCGCCGGAACGGCGGGCAGGGCTGGCCCGCGACTACGGGCTCGACGACACGCGACCCGTCTTCTGCGAGCCGTTCCGGCAATGGGTTCTCGAAGACAATTTCTGCGACGGGCGCCCAGACCTGGATTCGGTAGGGGTTCAGTTCGTTCCGGACGTGGCACCATTCGAAAACATGAAGATCCGCATGCTGAACGGCGGCCACGCGGTCATCGCCTATCCGGCGGGCCTGATGGACGTGGAGTATGTGCACGAGGCGATGGAGCACCCGCTGGTCGCCGCCTTCCTGGAAAAGGTCGAGCGCGAAGAGATCGTACCCATGGTCCCGCCCGTCCCGGACACCTCGCTCGATGACTATCTCACCCTGATCCGCGGCCGGTTCGGGAATCCGCGGATCGGCGACACGGTGCGCCGCCTCTGCCTCGACGGGTCGAACCGGCAGCCCAAATTCATCGTTCCCTCCATCATAGACAACCGGAAGGCCGGCAAGTCGGTCCCAGGGCTTGCATTGGAGAGCGCGCTCTGGTGCCGCTATTGCGCCGGAACTACCGACAGCGGCGCAGCCATCGCACCGAACGATCCCAGCTGGGACCGGCTGACCGAACTCGCCAAGGCGGCCAAGTCCGAACCCTCGAAGTGGCTGGCCATGGGCGACGTCTATGGTGACCTGGGCCAGGACACGGGCTTTGCCGATGCCTTCGCCGGTTGGCTCGGCAAGCTGTGGAAAGACGGCACGGCGGCAACGCTCCGCGACTACCTCGGGCGCAGCTGAACGGACGCGATCAGGGCGGACGTCAGTCCGCCCTGATCGCCTCGGCCTCAATGATCAGATTGACGTCGTCGCCGACCAGCCCGTTCGCGACCCCATAGGTCATGCCGAACTCGCTGCGCTTCAACGTGGCGCGGGCCGAGATGCCCACGACCTCCTTCTGGTGGCCGAACGGATAGACTGCGATCTGGTTCAACGTCACAAGGAGCGTGAGCGGCTTCGAGACGCCGAGGATGGTCACGGTCCCGTCGACCGTGCCTTCGGTGTCGGATGTCGCGGTGCCGCCATCCGCGGTGAACATGATCTCCGGAAACTCGCCCACGTTCAGGAAGTCACCGCTTTTCACATGGCCGTCCCGGTCATCCTGGCGGGTTTCGACGCTGGCTGACCCCACCCGGACCTCCACCGCGCCCAGTTCGTGCGTCTCGGGGTCGAACATGTAGTGGCCCGAGACGTCGGCAAAGGTACCGAGAACGTTCTCGTACCCCATGTGATTGACCAGGATGGCCACCACCACGTGATCCGGATCGAGATCGTAGCGGGCCATTTCGGCGCGGGCAGGAAGGGCGGCGGCGCTGCCGATCAGGGCGGCAAGGGCGAAGCTGCGGATCATGATCTCCTCCGTCTCAAGGTTCAGGCGGCCCTGCGGGCCAGGCGTCGGATCGCGGCATCTGCGGGCAGCCGCTCCTCGGGGATCGCGAGAAGTCCGCGGCGCCGGCACCAGACGCCGAGCGGTGGCCAGGTGGTAACGACCGCCACCGGAATCGCCAGAGCCAGCGGCACAAAGACAGGCGCGGCAAACCAGAGGGCCCAGGGCGCCGTCAGCAACAGGTAGAGCGACAGTATCGTTCCGGCGAGTGTCTGGGGCCAGAGCGCGCGCGCGGCTTCGCCCCATCGCAACATGCCGCGACGGACACGGCGCTGAGCCTCCCAGACCGCGCGACGGCCCAGCATCAGGCGCACCACGCCGACCGAGACCGCGAAGGCGACGACCGGCGCAGTCAGGAGCGAGACCGCGATCTCGATCATTCCGCCCTGCAGCACGCGGATCCGCCCGCCATAGCGCGCAGCCTCCTCGCGGTCACAAAGGATTTGCCCCAGCCCCATGATCTTCGGCATCAGGTTCATGGCCATGACGGTGGCGAAGAAGGCAATTCCCCAGCTTGCCGGCACGCCGGCGAATTGCCCGCTCTGTCCCGCCAGTCCCGCACCCAGGAACAGGAAGGCGAACCACGCCACCGGGCTGAGGTACATCAGGATGGCAAGCAGAAGCTGGACCCGGCTGAGCGGCAGCAGCCCCGGCAGGGTCAGGAGGCGCAGGTACTGCATGTTGCCGTTGCACCATCGGAGTTCGCGGATGATGAAGTCCGGCAGGCTGGGCGGGTTGTCTTCGTAGCTCTCGTCCTCCGCGGCCAGGACGCGAACCTCGAACCCCGCGCGGCGCATCAGCACGGCCTCGACCTGGTCGTGACTCAGGATATCACCCGACAGCGGCCCGCGTCCGGGAAGAGGCGCCAGGCGGCAATGACGATGAAACGGCGCGGTGCGGATCAGCATGTTATGGCCCCAACTCGGGCCGCAATCGCCTTGCCAGAACGCCGAACCGAGGGTGTAGGCGCGCATACCGTGCCGCATTCCCCACTGGAAGGCGCGCGTGAAGAAGCAATCCGACGGCGTACCGACGACGAGGCCCTGAAGCA
Organism: Paracoccaceae bacterium; assembly: GCA_020425125.1. GTDB lineage: Bacteria > Pseudomonadota > Alphaproteobacteria > Rhodobacterales > Rhodobacteraceae > Meridianimarinicoccus. Next base: position 132,696 of record JAGQRV010000009.1, read on the forward strand.
TCCCGATTTCCGGGCTTGCCTGCATCACCCGGACAAGGCGCAGGATCGCGGCGGCGCCCATGGAACTGTCCGCGTCCAGCGGCAGGAAGAATTCGTAGCGCGCGTGGCAGCGGTCAAGGAACTCGGCAATGTTGCCGGCCTTGTAGCCGCCATTCCGGCTGCGGCGGCGATAGAAGATCCGCGTGCCCGGCGCCGCCGCCATCCATTCATTGATGACAGCGGCTTCCCGCGCCGCAATGTCAGGACGATCCGTATCGGACAGCACGTGATAGTCGAACTGCGCGGCCCAGGGCGTCGCGGCAAGCCCGTGCGCGACCGCCCGCAGCCGGGCAAGCGCCGCGTCCGCGGTTTCGTTCCGGATCGGCATCACGATGGCGGTTCGGCCGCTGATCGGTTCGGCACCGCCGATCCTTGCCAAGGCCGGCGTGACGGTCGCCGCGGGCTCCGGGGACCAGCGCGTCAGGACCAGACCGATCAGGGCGTTCCAGAACCCGATCGAGAGCCACGGCAGGGTCAGCGCATAGGGCACGAGCATCGCCCATTCCAGCGCGACAATTCCGTTCGGGCGCATGAGCAGAAGCATCGCGGCGACCAGCGCCAGAATCGTGGCCGCATTCAGCACGAGCACGAGCCACCGCCTGAGAGCAAGGCGCGCGGCTTCCGGTCTGGCGCGGGTCGTAACGAGGCTCGGCGTCATGCGGGGTCGATCGGAATGCGGAATGCTGGATAGAGGATTGTCCATGGGGCACGGGGCTGGCAATCCGTTGCGGATGACAATTGCGGCATCGGGGACAGAAATGTCGGCCTCCACGAGATCTCGGCGCGCGGTCGCCTTCGCCGTGCCGGGCGATCCTTCCACCCTGACCGGAGGATCGATCTATGACGCACGACTGATCGCGGCACTCAGGTCCGCGGGGCGAAAGGTCACGCACGTCGTCCTGCCGGATGGGTTCCCCGACCCGGCTCCTTCGGCGCTGGCAAGGTCGGTAGCGGCGCTATCGGCTGTTCCGGCCACAGATCCGCTCATCGTCGACGGATTGGCTTTTGGCGCCATTCCGACCGAAGCGCTCGCGAGAATTGCGTCGCCGCTCGTGGCGCTTGTCCATCACCCGCTGGCGCTGGAGACAGGCCTTGCCCCCGCACGCGCGACCGTAATGGCGGCATGTGAGGCCGCCAATCTCGGTCTGGCTGCGCATGTCCTGGTCCCGAGCCCGCACACCGCGCAAGTACTGCAACGCGACTACGGGGTGCCGCCGGACCGGATCACCGTGGCGCTGCCGGGAGTGGACCGCCCGGTCGGCGCGCAAGCGCCGGAAATCCCGCCGCTGGTCCTGTCGGTCGGCCTTCTTGCCAGGCGGAAAGGCCATGACGTGCTGATCCGCGCATTGGCACGGATTGCCGATCTCGATTGGCGGGCGGTGATTGTCGGGCGAAATCACGAGCCGGGGATGGTTGAAGAACTCGCCGCCCTGGTCGACGAATCCGGGCTCGCATGCCGGGTCACGCTCGCAGGGGAAGTCTCGGCTGCGCGCCTCGCCGCCCTCTACCGGCACGCCACGCTCTTCGCCCTCGCCAGCCGATACGAAGGGTACGGCATGGCCTTCGCCGAAGCGATGATCCATGGACTTCCTGTCGTCGCCTGCCGCACGGGTGCCGTCGCCGACACCGTTCCGGCGACGGCGGGTCTGCTGGTACCACCGGACGATGCCGCCGCCTTTTCCGGCGCCTTGCGGCGGGTTCTCGCGGATGACGATCTGCGCCGCTCGCTCGCAAAAGGAGCCAAGGCCGAAGGCGCACGCTTACCAGACTGGTCCGGGACCGCCGGGCGAGTCGGAGGCGTGCTGGACCGGCTCTGAGCCCGGTTCAGTCGTGCCGCGGCCTCAGATCCCGCATCAGCGCGGCCGTCGCGACAACCCGCGGGTCCGAGGCGAGGTCGGCGGCAGGGACGGAAAGGCGTCGACGCCAGTTCGGGTGCTCGAAGACCGTGCCCGGCAGGTTCGGCTGTTCGGCAAGCTCCAGAACGTCTTCGGCCTGGACGGCCACCAGGCGCGACCGGCTCCGCCCTAGGAAGGCATGGAGATCGTCGGGACGCGTGCCGGTGCCGATTTCTGCACCGAGCGCAGCCACCTCCGCATCGCGGCGCGCACGGGCGTCCAGCGACGCGGCCGCATCCATATGGCCGATGCGTTCCCACCACGCGATGTCGCGGCCCTCACGCCAGCCCGCCCATGTCGCGAGATCGTGGGAACCGAACGCCGCGAGCGCGTTCTCGTCGTAATCCTTCGCGGCCCGGAAATGCGGCGGAAAATCGCTCCAGCGCTCGAACATGGCGACACGACAGCCGAGGATGCCCGATGCCGCGAGATCGCCGCGCAGCCCGTCGGGAACGTTCCCCAGATCCTCGCCGATCACCGTGGCGCCAGCCCGGGCGGCCTCGATCCGCGTGACCGCGAGCATGGCGGCGCGAGGCATGGTCACATAGGCGCCGGCAATGCCCTTTTCCTCAGGCACCCAGAAGGCGCGCTCGAACCCGAGAATATGGTCGATGCGCAGAAGCTTCGCAAACTGGAACTGGGCCCGCAACACCTCCGCAAGCGTCGCGAAGCCGGTTCGGGCAAGCTGCCGGGGGTCGAGCGGCGCCAGCCCCCAGGACTGCCCGTTCGGCGCAAAGGCATCCGGCGGAGCGCCGAGAGATACGCCCCGTGCGAAGCTTTGAGGCTCACCCCAGGTTTCCGCGCCACCAGGATGCGTCCCAACGGCGAGATCGAGGTAGAGGCCGTACCGCATGCCGGTCGCCTCGGCCGCAGCCCGGACCTCGCCAAGCTGCGTTTCGGCCATGAACTGGAGCCAGGCATGGTAGCCGACGCGGTCCGCATGCGCAGCGGCAAAGGCCGCAACCTCGGGGGAGTCCGGGCGGCGATAGGCCTCCGGCCAGTCGGGCCAGTAGGCGCCGAACGCCTCGGAGAGCGCCTGATGCAGCGCAAAGCGCTCCAGCCCCGGACCGGTCATCGAACGCCAGGCCGAAAATGCACCGGAATCGGTGTCGGAACGGGCCGCATAGGCAGCTTCCAGCGCCGCGTATTTCGCGGGCAGATCAATAGCGTAGTCGATCAGCGGTGCGCAGCTGCCATTTGCGCCGTCGACCGCGATATGCGCGACGTTCAGGCGCTGCCGGCTGGACGGCGCATAGGGGCTGAAATTTCCCGGATCCGCCGGGAACCCGGCATGGATCGGGTTGATGCCGACGAAACTCGCCCCAAGCGCACCCAGCCCGGCCACGGCGCGTCCAAGGTCGCGATAGTCGCCGAACCCGCCTTCGGCCTCGGTGCGCAGACCGTAGAGCGGCACCATCATCCCCCAGGCGCGCGGCGGCATGGGCAGCCGGTCGGGTGCCGACAGGATGGTGCTGGTCTGCCCGGCAAAGTCGAGCCTGTGGCGCCCCAGCGGCAGCGCGGGAAGGTCGAGGATCCCGTCTGCATGGCCTTCGATGAGGCCGCCATCTTCAAGGGTCAATGCCCAGTCTCCCGCCCATCTCGGGTGGAGCCGCGCGGGCACATCGGCGACGGTGACCGTCCAGAGGGGCAGGGGCTGCCTCGCCTCCTCGGCGCGGAGTGCATTGAGCGTTTCCGTGGCACTCCGGTCATTGCCGGCCTCAAGCCCCATGGCCGAGAGAAGGGCGCGCGCCGTCTCGGGACCGGTCGGGCGAAAGGCGCCGGTCAGATCGTGATAACCGGTCGTGATCCCGGCGGCCTCGGCAAGCGCGGCAAGGGACGGCGTCATCCGGTCGGGTCCAGAAGGAAGACGGCAACCGAATGCGGCGCCACCTTGACGGTGCGCCCGCGGATTCCGGCCGGACTGCGCCGCGGCTGCGCGGTGGTGAGCGCGTGAACCCAGCGGCGGCCCTCGCGCACCGGCGGGAGCGTCACGTTCAAGGCGTCTCCGACATTGAAGACCAGGAACAGCGCGTATTCGAGGACGGCATAACTGGGAGTGCCGCTGGCCGTGCGCAGTTCCACAGCAGCATAGGAGAGGGACGGATCCTGCCAGTCCTCGGGCGTCATCGGCTCGCCGTCAGAACGCCACCAGAAGAGATCCGGCTTGCCGTCGACCCGGCGCGGCTCGGAATGCAGGAACAGTTTCTGCCGCAGGACGGGATGCGCCTTGCGGAAGGCGATCAGACGTCGGGTGAAGTCGGCAAGATCGGTATCCGCCTTCGACCAGTCGATCCAGCCGATCTCGTTGTCCTGGCAATAGGCGTTGTTATTGCCCTGCTGGCTGTGGCCCAGCTCGTCGCCCGCCAGGATCATCGGCGTGCCCTGACTGAGCAGAAGTGTGGCCAGCATGTTGCGCCGGCGCAGCGACCGGGCGGTATTGATCTTGCGGTCCTTGGTCGGTCCTTCGGCGCCCATGTTGTCGGAGTAATTGGCGCCATGCCCGTCGCGATTGTCCTCGCCATTCGCGGTGTTGTGCTTCTCGTTGTAGGAGGTCACGTCGGCCAGGGTGAATCCGTCATGGGCGGTGACGAGGTTGACGGAGGACGTTGCAGGCCGCCCGGAATGGTCGAATTGCAGCGCCGACCCGGTCAACCGGTTCGCGAGGTCCGGAGCCATGCCGGGATCACGCCGCCAGAAGCGCCGGATGCCGTCCCGGTACTTGTCGTTCCATTCGAGGAAGGGCTGGGGGAATCCGCCCAGCTGATAGCCGCCCGGTCCGATATCCCAGGGTTCGGCGATCAATTTGACGTCACTCAGCACCGGATCCTGACGGATCGCGTCGAAGAAGGACGCCCCGCGGTCGAAACCCGTGGGCGTGCGGCCGAGCGTGGCGCAGAGGTCGAAGCGGAATCCATCCACATGCATGACCTCGACCCAATAGCGCAGACTGTCCATTACCATGCGCAGGACCATGGGATGGTCCAGGTTCATCGTGTTGCCGGTGCCGGTGTCGTTGATGTAGTAGCGCCGGTCCTCGGCCAGCCGGTAGTAGCTTGCATTGTCGAGGCCGCGAAATGCGAGCGTGGGCCCCAGTTCGCTGCCTTCGCCGGTATGGTTGTAGACCACGTCCAGAAGGACCTCGATCCCGGCGGCATGCAGACGCGCGACCATCTGCTGGAATTCCGCGATGTCACCGCGGGACAGATAGCGCGGATCAGGCGCAAAGAAGCCGAGGCTCTGGTAGCCCCAGTAATTGGTCAGCCCCTTGTCGACGAGGAAGCGGTCATTCAGGAAGGCATGGACCGGCAACAGTTCGACCGCAGTGATGCCGAGACGGACCAGATGGTCCAGAATCGGATCCTCGGCGAGCCCGAGGAACTTGCCGGGGTGGCGCAGATCCGGATGAAGCGCGGTCATCCCCTTGACGTGGGCCTCGTAGATCACCGTCTCCGCGATCGGCGTTGTGGGGCGCGCATCCGACCCCCAGCTGAACGCAGTGTCTTCGACCACGCATTTCGGCATGAACCTGGCGCTGTCACGGGTGTCGAAGGTCAGGTCGCGCTCGGCGGCGGCCGACAGATCGAAGCCGAACAGGGCGTCGTCCCAGACGGGGTGTCCCGTCAGACGTTTCGCATAAGGATCGATCAGCAGCTTGTTGGGATTGAACCGGTGCCCGGCCAGCGGCTCGTAGGGTCCCTCGACTCGATAGCCGTAGAGCTGCCCGGGCCTGAGCCCCGAAATATGGCCATGCCAGACATCCCCGTCCCGCTCCGGCAGGTCGAGGCGCTGGGTCTCGGTGGTGCCGTCGCGAGAGAACAGGCACAGCACCACGCGAGTCGCGTTCTCCGAAAACAGCGCAAAATTGACGCCGTCCCCGTCGAACGTCGCACCAATTGGGCCGGGGCGCCCGGCCGAAATCGCCCACTTCTCACTCATACCGTCACGCTTCCGTCAGGGCCCCGTAGAGGGCGGCATAATCCGCGGCCGAGACCTCCCAGCCGACGGGATGGCGCATCGCATTCTCCTGCATGCGCGTCCAGACGGAACGATCGGAATAGAGTGCGCAAAGCCGCGCAAGCCCATCGCGCAGGCTGTCTGCGCTCAGCGGATGAATCTGCAGGCCGGTCGCGACTCCGGCCCGTATCCCGGCATCCGACGCCGGAATGATGGTGTCGGCCAGCCCTCCGGTCAGGGCCACGAGGGGAATCGTCCCGTAGCGCAGACCGTAAAGCTGTGTCAGGCCGCAGGGCTCGAACCGCGACGGGATGATGATTGCATCGCCGCCCGCCATCATCCGGTGCGACAATTCCTCGTCATAGCCGATCCGCACCGACAGGCCGGGCAGACGGTCTGCCGCGGCGCGCCAGGCGTCTTCGAGCGAACGGTTGCCGGTCCCCAGAAGGGCCAGCTGTCCGCCCCGCCCGGTCAACGCAGGCACCGCCTCAAGCAGGAGGTCGAGGCCCTTCTGCTCGGTCAGCCGCGAGATGACCACACAGAGCGGACCGTCGGCCTCGCCCAGACCGAACTCGTCCCGAAGCGCGGCGCGATTTGGTGCCTTTCCCGAGGGCGCGGTATAGACGGTGACGGCGGGATCCGTTGCCGGGTTCCAGACATCCAGATCGATGCCGTTGAGAATTCCCGACAGATCCGCCTGCCGCTGGCGCAGCACCCCGTCGAGGCCCATGCCGAATTCGGGCGTCAGCAACTCCCGTGCATAGGTCGGGCTGACCGTGGTCAGACGGCTGGCATAGATAAGTCCCGCCTTCAGCGCAGAGATCTTGCCGTAATACTCGAACGCACCCGCATGGAAATCGCCCGGATCAAGCCGGAGCGATGCCATCCGGTCGGCGGGCGCCAGACCCTGAAAGGCAATGTTGTGGATCGTCAGGACGCTCGGCACGCCGGGAAGATGTTTCTTCAGGAAGTAGGGCGCGAGGCCCCCCTGCCAGTCATGGGCGTGTACCAGATCCGGCTTCCAGCCATCGGCGCCGTCCCGGGCGATCTCCATCGCGGCCCAGCAGAGGGCCGCGTAGCGTTCCGGGTTGTCCGGCCAGTCGCGGCCGTCCGGGCCGAGATAGATCGACCCGCTCCGGGCGTAGAAATGCGGCGCATCGAGCACCAGAAGATCAAGTCCCGCCGCCTTGCCAGCCAAAACCCGCGCCGGAGCACCGAAGAGATCGCCGGTCGCGCGCACCTCCTTGCCCTTGTCGAGCGCGGCCATCACCGCGGGGTAGCCGGGCAGGAGGGTCGTCATCTTGACCCCCTCGGCGGACAGCGCCGGAGGTAGCGCACCGGCCACGTCGGCAAGCCCGCCGGTCTTGACGAACGGCGCACATTCCGAGGCGACCGACAGGATTTTCATCGGGCGGCGAGCCACTTTTCGACCATTTCCTCTGTGATCAGGGAGATCCCGCCCTTGGTGACGCGGAACCACTTGGCATCCTCCTCCGGATCCTCGCCGACCACCAGCCCTTCGGGAATCTTGACGCCGCGGTCAATGACCACGTTCTTCAGCCGTGCGTGGCGACCGACCTCGACATAGGGCAGGGCGACGACATGATCGAGCATCGCGAAGGAATTCGTGTGCACCATGGTGAAGAGGAGCGAGTTCCGGACATCCGTCCCCGAGATGATGCACCCGCCCGCCACCAACGACGACACGGCCGATCCGCGACGGCCTTCCTCGTCATGGATGAACTTCGCCGGCGGGACCTGTTCGGAATAGGTCCAGATCGGCCAGTCGTGGTCCCAGAGGTTCAGTTCCGGATTGAAGTCGGTCAGGTCGATATTGGCCTTCCAGAAGGCGTCGATGGTGCCGGCGTCCCGCCAGTAGGCCGGCGCGTCCGCAGTCGCCCGCACGCAGCTTTCGTTGAACCGGTGCGCCATCGCCTTGCCGTTCTTCACGATGGCCGGGATCAGATCATTGCCGAAATCGTGGCTGGAATTCGGATCCTCGGCGTCCTTCAGGAGCAGATCGCGCAGGAACGGCCAGTCGAAGACATAGATCCCCATCGAGGCCAGCGACACATCCGGATCGTCCGGCGTCGGCGGAGGGTTCTTGGGCTTTTCGAGGAAATCGGTGATCTGCCCCGAGGCGTCCACCGCCATCACGCCGAAGGCGGTCGCCTCCTCGCGCGGGACAGTCAGGCAGCCGATCGTCACGTCCGCGCCGCTTTCCACGTGCTGGCGCAGCATGATCTCGTAATCCATCTTGTAGATGTGATCGCCGGCGAGGATCAGCACGTAATCCACGTCGTAACTATCGACGATGTCGACGTTCTGCGTGACCGCATCCGCCGTGCCGCGGTACCACATTTCGTCGACCCGCTGCGATGCAGGCAGGATATCGAGATATTCGTTGCGTTCGGCCCGGAAGAAGTTCCAGCCGCGCTGGCAGTGGCGGATGAGGCTGTGCGCCTTGTACTGCGTCGCGACTGCCATCTTGCGGATGCCCGAGTTCAAGGCGTTCGACAGCGCGAAATCGATGATCCGCGTCTTGCCGCCGAAATAGACCGCGGGCTTGGCGCGCTTGTCGGTGAGTTCCATCATGCGCGAGCCGCGACCGCCTGCGAGCACGAATGCCATGGCGCGGCTGCTGAGCCGCACGGGTCTCCGGTTCATTCACTCTCCTCCCTGGTTTGACGCTTAATTGTCGAGGACGAGAAACACCGCCGACAACGGCGGCAGAACTACGCGGGCCGACGCCGGCTGTCCGTGATGCTCCGTCGCGTCGGCTGTCACCCCGCCCATGTTGCCCCGGTCGGCGCCGCCGTAAAGCGCCGCATCGGTGTTCAGGATCTCGCGCCAGCGCCCGGGTCGCGGAAGGCCGCACAGATAATCTGCCCGTTCGATCGGGGTGAAATTGCAGATCACCGCGACCGGGGGATCCTCGGGCCGGTCGGACCAGCGCGCCCAGGAATAGACCGAGCTTTCCGCATCGTTGGCATCGATCCATCCGAAACCGCCGCTCTCGCAGTCCTGCCGGTGTAGCGCAGGATACTTCCGGTAGACCCGGTTGAGATCGCGAACGAGCGCGCGGACCCCTTCATGTGCGGACTCCGCGGCCACGCCCCAGTTGAGTCCGACGGCATGGTTCCACTCTTCCGGCTGGGCGAATTCCTGCCCCATGAACAGAAGCTTCTTGCCTGGGTGGCCCCACATGAACCCGTAATAGGCGCGCAGATTGGCGAACCGCTCCCAATCGTTTCCGGGCATCCGTGCCAGCATCGATCCCTTGCCGTGGACCACCTCGTCATGGCTGATCGGTAGAATGAAATTCTCCGAAAAGGCGTAGTGCAGCCCAAAGGTCATCTGGTGATGGTGATACTTCCGGTAGATCGGATCGTTCTTGATGTAGCGCAGGGTGTCGTTCATCCACCCCATGTTCCACTTGTAGCCGAAGCCGAGCCCGCCAAGGTAGACCGGCCGCGACACGGCAGGGAAGCTGGTGCTTTCCTCGGCCGCCGTGAGGATGCCGCCGACTTCGCCGTACACGGTGTCGTTCATCCGCTGCATCATCGATATGGCTTCGAGGTTTTCACGTCCGCCATGGACGTTGGGGATCCACTCGCCTTCCTTGCGGGAGTAGTCGCGGTAGAGCATCGAGGCGACCGCATCCACCCTGAGACCGTCGATATGGTACTCTTCGAGCCAGTAGAGCGCATTCGAGATCAGGAAATTCGCGACCTCGGTGCGGCCGTAATTGTAGATCAGCGTGTTCCAGTCCTGGTGGAAACCTTCCCGCGGATCCGCGTGTTCGTAGAGCGCGGTCCCGTCGAAGCGCGACAGCCCGTGCGCATCGGTGGGAAAGTGGCCCGGCACCCAGTCAATGATGATGCCAAGCCCCTTGCGATGCGCCGCATCGATCAGGTCGCGGAATTCGTGCGGCGGTCCATGGCGAATTGTCGGCGCGAACAGCCCGACCGGCTGATAGCCCCAGGATCCGTCGAACGGATATTCGCTGATCGGCATCAACTCGATATGTGTGAAGCCCATATCGACCACGTAATCGACCAGTTCGACCGCCGCTTCCTTGTAGGAAAGCATCCGGTTGTCTTCGTCCGGGCGGCGCTTCCACGACCCGAGATGGACCTCGTAGATCGACATCGGCGCGCTTCGGTCATGCAGACGGGCCCGCGTCGTCATCCACTCCTTGTCGCGCCAGCCGTATCCGGTGATGTCGCGCACGACCGACGCGGTCTCGGGCGGGTGCTGGGCCCCAAAGCCAACGGGATCGGCCTTGAGCGGCAGCACGCCGCCATGGGCGCCGAGAATTTCGTATTTGTAGGTGTCGCCCTCGCCGAGACCGGGGACGAAGATTTCCCATACGCCGGTGGCTCCGCGGCGGCGCATGGGATGGCGGCGACCGTCCCACTGGTTGAAATCGCCGACAACCGAGACCCGCCGCGCATTGGGCGCCCAGACGGCGAAATGGACGCCTTCTGCGCTTTCATGCGAGATCGCATGCGCACCGAGCACGGTCCACAATCGCCGGTGGCTGCCCTCGCCCAGATAATACTCGTCCTTCTCGCCCAGGACCGGGCCGAAGCGGTAGGCGTCCTCGATTTCCCAGGTGGCCCCGCTGCCGCTGGTCCCGCGCAGACGATAGCCGGAATGGGGCACCTCACCGACGAAGACGGACGGTGCGGCCGGGTGACGCTCCAGCGGGTATTCCTCGTCGCCGATCACGGCCGACAGGCTGGCCGCACCAGGATGGATCGCCGTCAGGATGATGCGTTCGCCCACCCGGTGCGGCCCCAGAACCGAAAACGGATCTCCGTGTGTGGCATATTCCAATGCGCGAACCGCGGCAGCGGAGGGGAACTCGGTCTGGCCGGACATTGTGCGCTCCTCCCACGCGTCGTGTCTCTTGCTCGGACCCTAACGCAGTTTCGGGATTTGGCAATCCGTCAATGTTAGCGCAATCTATCTCATCCCGGCGACCGCTTGCGCATCCCAGATATCGGCCATGTAGCCGCGGATCGCCCGATCGGACGAGAACCAGCCCGATCGGGCGGTGTTCAGCGCCGCGCGGCGCATCCATTCGCGGGAATCGGCAAATGCGGCGTCGACCTCACGCTGCGCCCGCCAGTAATCGGAGAAGTCCGAACAGACGAGGAAGTAGTCCTTGCGCGACAGATCCTCGGCGATGCCGGCGAAAAGTCCGGGATATTCGGGCGAGAACGTGCCGTCGCGCAGCGTCGCCAACGCAGCACCCAGCCGGGGATCCGCCGCAATCGCCTTGGCCGCGTGGCCGTCGACGGCACGCCGTGCCACGACTTCGGCGGCGGTCATGCCGAACAGGAAGAAGTTCTCGGCCCCGACCAGCTCGCGGATTTCTACATTGGCACCGTCAAGTGTCCCGATCGTCAGCGCGCCGTTCAGCGCAAACTTCATGTTGCCGGTGCCGGAGGCTTCCTTGCCCGCCGTGGAGACCTGCTCCGAGAGGTCCGCGGCCGGTATCAGCCGCTCGGCCAGGGACACGTTGTAGTTGGGCAGGAACGCAATCTTCAGATAGGGGCTGGTGTCCGGATCGGCATTCACGACCGCAGCTACCGCATTGATCAGGTGAATGATTTCCTTTGCGAAGTAGTATCCGGGTGCCGCCTTGCCAGCGAAGATCTTCACCCGCGGAGTCCAGCCGGCGCCCGGATTGGCACGAATCTCCTGCCAGAGCGCGATGGCTTCGAGAACGTTCAGGTGCTGGCGTTTGTACTCGTGGATGCGCTTGATCTGGATGTCGAACATCGCATCGGGGTCGAGCGCGATGCCGTGTGTCGCCTTCGCCCAATCGACCAGGGCCACCTTGTTCGCCCGCTTGGCAGCGGCGTACGCCGCCATGAAGGCGGGTTCGTCGAGATGGCCTTCGAGACCGGCAATCTGCTCCAGATCGTCCACCCAGCCGTCGCCGATGGTTTCGGTGATCAGGTTGCTGAGGCGCGGGTTGGCGCCCAGCACCCATCTCCGCGGCGTGACCCCGTTGGTCTCGTTGACGATTCTGTCAGGATGCAGGCGGTGAAGCTCGGCGAAGACGGTTTCCTTCATCAGTTCGGTATGCAGCGCCGAGACGCCGTTCACCCGATGCCCCATGATGAAGGCGAGTTCGCCCATCTTCACCATGCCGCCCTCGAGCGCGGAGACCTTTCGGTCGGGATGCGCCTTCGCGTGGGTCTCGTCGATGCGCTCGATGAGTTGCAGGTGCCGCGGCAGCAGGTGACCCATGAGGGACGCCGGCCAGCGCTCCAGCGCCTCGGGCATCAGGGTGTGGTTGGTGTAGGCCAGGCTTGCCTGCGCGATCTCGACTGCCTCATCGAAATCCATGCCCCGCTCGTCATGCAGAAGACGCACAAGTTCCGGACCGGCGATGGCGGGGTGGGTGTCGTTGAGCTGGATCGCCACCTTGTTGGGGAGCATCCGGAGATCGTCGTATTCCGACTCGAACCGTCGCAGCACGTCGCGGAGCGAAGCCGCCGTGAAGAAGAATTCCTGCTTCAGGCGCAATTCCTTGCCCTGCGGGGTGGTGTCATCGGGATAAAGCACCCGGCTGATCGTTCGCGCCATGCGCTCGTCCGCCGAGGCCGCGATGAAATCGCCGGCATTGAATTTCTCAAGGTCGAAAGTCTTGTAGGGCAACGCCCCCCAGAGGCGCAGCGTATTGGCGAAGCGCCCCTTCCAGCCGATCACCGGCGTATCGTAGGCCTGCGCCACGACGGTCTCCACCGGGGTCCAGACCGCGCGGCTCCCCGACTCCGCGACGCTGCCGCCAAAGCCGATGCTGAAGGCGGCCTCAGGGCGCTCGAACTCCCAGACATGCCGTTGCTGCAGCCAGTCCTCGGGTTCCTCGACCTGCCGGCCGTCCACGATGCGCTGGCGGAAGATCCCGTGTTCGTAGCGGATACCGTAGCCCATTGCCGGGCAGCCGATGGTGGACAAGGACTCGATGAAGCACGCAGCGAGGCGGCCGAGACCGCCATTGCCGAGCGCCGCGTCCGGCTCGTTGGCAATCACCTCCCCGAAATTGAGGCCAAGATCGGTGATCGCCGCTTCCGCCGCCTCGCCAAGCCCGAGATTGCCGATCGCATCGTCGATCAGTCGACCGACGAGAAATTCCATGGACAGGTAGTAGACGCGCTTGCTTTGCGCCGCGTAGCCCTTGCGGGTCGCCGCGAACCACGGATCGGTGACGCGATCGCGGATCGCGAGCGACAGGGCCACCCGCCAGTCGTAGAGCGTGGCGTGGGCTTCGTCCTTGCCCAGCGAATATTTCAGGTGCTGCAGAATGCTCTCGCGAAGCTCGGCGGCTTTCATGGTCTCTCCTCTTCGCTCTGTCAGCCACGACTCTGGCCGCGCGCGTCGCTGATGGACGCACGCCCGAGGGTTATTTCTCACGCGCCGCGCAGGCGCAAGGCTCCCGATGCCGCCGTCGCGGCACTGCGGCGTTTGCGCAATCATCTGGCGGAATTCCGCCGGGAGTTCCGCGGAAATTGCGCATAAGTCTTTCACAGGGCATCTTTTCGAGCCGCTGCCGAGAGTTTAACCTGAAATGGACCGGGCTGGGTGGACTTGCGGTTCTTGGTCTGTCCCGGCACCCGGCAAAGGGAGGATCGGACATGACCAAAGAACGTTTTGCCTTGCCGGCCGCAGCCGTCGCAGTCGCACTTGTTGTGCTTTCGGGCTGCACCCAGAACCGGGGCGTCAATGCGGCGACGGGTGCTGCAGTTGGTGGCCTTGCAGGAAGCGCGATTGGCGGAACCACGGCCACCGTGGCCGGCGCCGCGATCGGAGCCGGGGTCGGCGCCACCGCGAAGACGCGATAGGGTGATCGAACCGGTCTGAACCTGGTCGGGGCGTACCTCCGGGAATTTCGGGCCTATCGGTGACCGATCTTGCGCAGATGACAGAGGCGTCATCGGCCGAGCAGATGTGTTGAGCGCAGTCGCAGCGCCGCCCCGCTTTGATTTCCTCGGCAATTCTCTGGCAATGTGAATGCGGCTCGGCTGCTTCGGGAAGGTCGGACATATGCGCGCATTTGCGAATTCCACGGCACAGAGGGACGAAGGCATTGGGGCCCGGCCGCGGGGCCGGTCAACTTGGGTTCGCACCGGAGCTGTCGTGCCGCTTCTGCTTGTGGCGGCCTGCGGGCCGGGCAAGTCGGTCTACGTCTATCGCAGCGACGCGACGGTAGCGGAGGCCGACAAGGTTGTCTTCGACTGCCGGGTTGCGGCAGCGCGGAACGTGCCGTCCGACACGCAGGTCTACAGCACGCCGGCCTGGTCGACACCGGTCTATACCGACTGTGCCAGCAACAGGGGCCGGACCTCCTGCGTGACCAGCGGCGGGTTCACCATGGGAGGCGACGTGCACTCCTACGACGCAAATTCCGGTCTTCGTGCCGAGTATTTCCGGCGCTGCGTCGAGGCGGCGGGCTTTTCGCTGGCGACGCTGCCGAACTGCCCCAAGGATGCGGTCCCTCCGGGCCTGCGCCAGCAGCTTTCCGGTCAGTTGCGCCCGCCCCAGCCCGAGGCCTGCATCGTTCAGGTCACCGCCGAAGGGGCCAATCTTGCCCGTCCCGACGAGCTGGTCCAGAAGCGGTAACCGCCAACCGATGCAGGCGACACGCGCAAGGACCCGATTGCGCCGCACTGCAATGCCGCAGCAAGATAAGCGCATGGTAGCGCCTTCGATACGCCCGGTCCTGCACTTGGCAATCTGCATGTCCGCCCTCGCCGCATCGGCGTTGGCCGGCCCGCCTCCGCCGGTAACGGACGACGCCTATGTCACGGTCGATCCGGCCGAGGCACGGCTGGGGCAGCTTCTGTTCTATGATCCGATCCTGTCGGGCAACCGCAATGTCGCCTGCGCCACTTGTCACCATCCGCGTTTCGGCACCTCCGATGGCGTCTCTCTATCCCTGGGCGACGGCGGGATCGGGCTCGGACCGGACCGGCGCGCAGACCCCGCAAACCTGCCCGAGGACCGCGTGCCGCGGAATGCCACGGCGCTGTTCAACCTTGGTGCCAGGGAGTTCACGGTGCTGTTCGACGATGGGAGGATCGAACGGGACACGAGCCGCAAGGCCGGCTTCCGCACACCACTTGAGGATGACATGGTCGTCGGCTTCTCGGGCGTCCTGTCGGCGCAGACGATGTTTCCGGTGCTGAGCCAGGACGAGATGGCCGGAAGCTTCGGCGAGAACGATGTGGCGACGGCGGTCAGAAAGGGAACGCTGACCGGTCCGGGCGGTGCCTGGGATCTGATCGCCCGCCGTGTCGCCGCGATCCCCGATTACGCGGTGCAGTTCGAAGCCGTCTACCCGCACATCCGCACCGCGGACGACATCGCCTTTACCGACATCTCCAACGCCGTCGCCGCCTTCATGGCATTCGAATGGCGCTCGGACGACAGCCCGTTCGATGCGGCGCTGCGGGGCGACGCACCGCTTTCCGGCCAGGCCGCCCGGGGGCAGGAGCTTTTCTACGGGGCCGCGGGCTGTTCCAGCTGTCATTCCGGACCGTTCCAGACGGACCACAAGTTTCATGCCATGGGGATGCCGCAGTTCGGTCCCGGCAAGGCGGCGAATTTCGAACGGGGCGCGCGCGACGAGGGCCGGTACCGGGTAACCGGCAGGGCAGGGGATCTGTTCGCTTTCCGCACGCCCTCCCTGCGCAATGTGGCGCAGACGGCACCCTACGGCCACGATGGGGCCTATCCCGACCTAGCGTCATTCATCCGTGCCCATTGCGATCCGAGGACGGCAATCGTGCGCTACGACCGGGCACAGGTCCGGATGCCCGCGCTCGACGTGGCGCCGGACTGGCTGGTGCTCGACGACGCGGACGAAACGCGGGCGATTCAGGCCGCAGCGGTCGATTGGCGGGTCACGCTTCGCGACGACGACGTCGCGGCCCTGGTGGCCTTCCTCGGCAGCCTGTCGGATCCAGTGGCACTGTCGGGACGGCTGGGCATCCCCGAAACCGTACCGAGCGGCCTGCCGGTACCGCGCTAGTCTAGCGACGGGCGAGTTCCGCACCGTCGCGCCAGATTGTGACCAACCGGTTGGCGGGAAGCTGCATCCAGTCCGACGCGCTACCGTCGGGCCAGAGGACGCGGATCTCGGCCGCGTCCGCCGCTCCCAGGCCGAAATGGATCGGACCTGCCTGGCCGCCCGCGTGACCACCGCCCACGGTCAGTTCCTGCGTCGCGACATGTCCGTCCGGACCGCGCACTTCGATCCATCCGCCCACCGCAAACGTGTTGGCGCCGTCCTGCCGGGGCGTCACGGCAACCCAGTTGCCCGCATCCGTCGTGACGTTCTGCCAAAGCTCCAGCGGCGCACGTCGGTTGACGACGATCAGGTCGAGCAGCCCGTCGCGATTGAGGTCGGTCAGCGCCGCCCCGCGCGAACGTTCGACCGTCGCGATGCCGGCTTCGACGGAGACTTCGGTGAACGTCCCGTCCGCATTCTGACGCAGCAGGTTGTTCGGATCGCGCATCGCCATGCCCGGCATCTGATCGACATTGCCCTTGGAAATGAAGAGATCGGGCCGACCGTCGTTGTCGACATCGCCGAACTGCGCGTGCCAACCGGTGGACGGCCGCCCGTCATCGCCCACATGGGGCCGGTGCGCGGTGGCGCCGGTTGCGTAAGGGGCATCGCGGTAGCCCGCCGTTTCCGTCGCATATTGCAGAAGCTGGTCCCCCATCGAGGTCAGCACGACATCGGGGCGCAGATCGCCATTCAGATCTTCGCTGGCAATTCCCATTCCCCAGATCGAGATCGGCCGCCAACCGTCCGCCTCGTTCAGAAGCCGAAGCGGATCGAGCCGCCACATCTGCTCAGACCCGCCCCGCACATAATATTGCCGGTCGTTCGAGACCCGCAG
Organism: Paracoccaceae bacterium; assembly: GCA_020425125.1. Taxonomy (GTDB): domain Bacteria; phylum Pseudomonadota; class Alphaproteobacteria; order Rhodobacterales; family Rhodobacteraceae; genus Meridianimarinicoccus. Next base: position 149,512 of record JAGQRV010000009.1, read on the forward strand.
ATCCGCCGTACCGCGCCGCGACCAGTCGGTGAACAGCATCGACAGCGCGCAGTATCCGGGTGACAGGGACGCGGGCGGCGTATAGACGTCCCCATCCGGGCGAAACAGTGTATTCACGTCGCACGCCATGAACGGCCCGTCCGGATTGCCTCGATCCACGTAATTGCCGATGGCAAGGGTCGGCAGGGTCTGGCCAGGCTCCCAGGTCGCCGAGAAGGCGGTGGACCAGCGGTTCTCGCCGTCTAGCCCCCAAGACGGACCTGCATCCTGGAACCCGCAGGCGCCGTCACCTTTCAGGAACAGGTTCGGCCCGGCCCGCAGCACCACGAGGTCGATGTTCCCATCGTTGTCGATATCGAGCGGATAGGCACCGGTCACACCGGTGACCCCGTCGAGCGCCGGCATCGCTGCACGGGTGAAGCTCAGATCCCCACCGGGCGCCACCGTCACATTGCGAAAGAAGCCGGACGGGTTCGCGCCGCCCGCGGCAAGGAAATCGGGGTAGCCGTCCGAATCGCAGTCGAAGACCGCGACGCCTCCGCCGACGAAATGCTCCCATCCGCCGTCGTAGATTTGCGGCGCTCCGGACAAGCCCGAGGCGCGGTCGGCGAACTGGATCCCGCCCGCCACGGCCGGAAAGGCGAACAAGAGGACAAGAAGGGTCAGAGCACTGCGCATGGCACAGGATGGGATGCCGTTGCGCCGCGGCGCAAGGGTGATCGCGTTACCGATCCGGCAACCCCACTGCTTCAAGGGAAATCCGTCCGTCACTCACCCGAGAAGCGGCGGTAATCCTCGCGTGTAATGTAATCGGCGCCCTGGGTCTGCATCAGCGCATAGACCGGCCCGTCCGGCTTCTGGCCCCTGTCCTTGAGCGCCGGTGCGATGTCCGAGATCGATGTGTAGATCCACACCGCCTTGCCAGTCCGAAGATCGGCTTCGATGATACGGCCGTTCAGCGTCTCGGCGATCAGGGCGTAGTGGCCATCCGGACTTGGCCGAACGGACCCTTCTTCCAGCGAATCGAGATCGCCGCCCGGTCCGTCCATGTCGACCGGAAAGACCCTGCGCGCCGCCTGGGTTGCGGGATCCAAGACAAGGATCCGTGTCCCCTTGCGGGTGTCCGATCCTCCCATGTTGTCGAACAGAATGATGTCGCCATCCGGCAGGACACGCGGACTGTGCTGCGCAACCATCGGGCCCAGCATGACGTCCTTGACCGTTCCTTCCTCCTTGTCGACGACGACCAGGGAAGACGACGACCGCAGCGACACGATCAGGTCGCCGACCGAGACCTCGGGGACGCGCGCTGCCATGGCGGCATTGACCTCGTCCACGCCGTTGACGTGATACGGATCACAATCGTCCCGCACGGCGAAGGCCAGGCCCTGCTTGTCGCTTTTCCGCAGCGAGTTGTCCATCCAGTAGCGGGCATGTTCCGTGCCGTCGGGATCCAGCATCTGGACGCCCTCCTGGTACACCGCACCGGATTTGCAGTTCAGGTTCTGCCGCGTCCCCGCGACCTTCTCGCCGTTGCGTTCGATATGGGCGATCGGGGTCAGGATCTCGCCGTTCGAGGTGACTGTCGGCCAGTGGTGGCTCATGTCCGCCTTCACCCATTTCAGCGTGCCGTCCCAGCCGAACCGCGCCACGCCGACCTGGTAGGGGAACATGTTCGTGCCCTGGAAGGTGACGACCAGATCGCCGTTCGGGGCGAGGTCGACCCCCTGGACATAGGTCTTGTCAGGTCCGCGCTCGCCCGCGTGGCCCTTGAGCATGTCGGCAGTGAAAAGCTTGGCGGGATCGTATTCCCATGTATGCAGTACCGTTCCGTCGCGCTCCATCACCATCGCGATGCAGCCGAAATCGGGGCAGAGGTCACGGCGATAGTCGAAGCCACCGGTCATCAGGACAAGGGTGTCCTCCGGTGCAGGACCGTAGGATGTCACCGGATCGACGCCATCCGCCTCGATCTCCGAACGGATCGTGTGATGCGGAAGCGAGTCGTCCTCGAGCTTGCTCAGCGCGTCGAATCCGGCTTCCGCCTTCGCGATCAGGGAATGGGGAAAGATCTTCCATTTGACCGCGGCGGCGCCCCACAGAAAGGCCAGGAACAGAGCCGAAATCAGAGTCACCACGAGCGGCAGATACTCGAAACTCCGTGAAAACCGGGACAGGAATCTACCGGCCATCGGGACAGCCCTCCCACTCGGGCCGGCGCACTCGGGGCACTCGGCGCAATACTAACCGCGGCGAGACTAATCCGGGGGATTAATCCGGGCAAGCAATTGTGCGTTCGTAGTTGACGAGACCGCCCATTGGCGAACCGGTCCGTCTTCGGTGAGCAAGCGCAATCGGGCGCGGCGCGCAGTGCCGCACGTCTTGTCGCCAGGACGGCGCGGGTCGGTCTCTGGCTGCGGTGACCGCGCCGAGCGCGCGGGAGCAGGTTCTCGGCACCGGAAAGCTTGGCTATACTCGGGAACCGGGTTCCCTGTGCGGCGGTACGAGAGATGATGAACGGGTACGTCTATGATGGCCGCGCGCTGCGGCGCCAGCCGCTGGACGCGCCGCTGGATCAGGCGATCTGGATCGACCTTCTGCAACCGGCGCCACGGCATCGCGCGGCGGTCGAGGCGTTGGGGCTGTCGCTGCCGACACAGGAAGAGATGGAGGAGATCGAAATCTCGAACCGCCTCTATACCGAAGACGGCACCCACTACATGACCACTGTGATGCCCGGCTTCAGCGCATCCGGAATGCCGGCCATCGGGCCGGTCACGTTCATCCTCAACGCCGAGCGTCTGGTGACCCTGCGCTTTCACACGCCGCGACCGTTCGACACCTATCCGGAACGGGCCAACAGGTCGGCACCCGGCTGTTCCCGGCCGGCGCGCATCTTCCTCGGTCTGTTCGACGAGTCAATCGGCCGCCTCGCCGACATGATCGAGGAGATCGGCCGCGAAGTCGACACCGCGGCGAAAGAGGTGTTCGATCCCGCGGGAACCACGGATCAGGACGAATTGCGCAACAATCTGGTGCATATCGGCCGCCAGGGGGAACGGCTTGGCCGTATCCGTCTTGGATTGCTCAGCATCGAACGCGCGCACGGCCTGTTCCGCCAGATTCAGGCGCAGGACAAGGAAGGCCACGACCTGCGCAGCATCGCTTCCGAACAGCTCCGCGACATCGAGGCGCTTGGCGAGCACGCGGATTTCCTGTCGGGCCGGATCGGGCTGGTCACCGACACCGCGCTTGGAATGATCAACCTGGCGCAGAACGGCTCCATGCGGGTTCTGACCGTGGTCTCTACCCTGTTCCTGCCGCCGACGCTTATCGCCTCGCTCTACGGCATGAACTTCTCCAACATGCCGGAACTCGACACGCCCTGGGGATACCCGGCGATCCTCGTGACCATGGTCGCATCGGCGGCAGGTTCGTACTTCTACGCTAAATGGAAGAACTGGCTGTGAACGCGGGACGCGAGCATGCCGCTCCGGGACGGGGCAGGTCATGAGCGGCCGGCTGATTGCCGTGATCGGCCCGTCAGGGGTCGGCAAGGACAGCGTCATCGCGGCAATGGCACGGGCCCGTCCGTCGATCCATGTGGTCCGGCGCGTGATCACGCGAGCACCCGATGCGGGAGGAGAGCCGTTCGAACCGGTCAGCCGCGCCACGTTCGCAAGGCGTCTGACGGGCGGTCAGTTCGCACTGAGTTGGGAGGCGCATGGACTGATGTACGGGATCCCCGTCGGTCTCGGCACGATTCTTTCCGAAGGTCAGGATGCACTGGTCAACCTGTCGCGCCGGGTCCTGCGCGAGGCGGCGGCGCGCTACCCGTCGATGATGATCCTGGCCCTGACCGCACCGCCGGAAATCCTTGCTGCGCGTCTTGCGGACAGGGGGCGGGAGACGGCAGCCGACATTGCCTGCCGCCTCGGCCGCCGGGCCCCGCCAGTTCCCGATGCAGTTCGGGTCGTCACCGTCGCCAACGATGGACGGCTCTCGGCGACCGTCGAAGCCGCGCTCGGTGCGCTTTATCCGGTCAGCGCGATGCGGGAGATCTGATGAAACCGGCCCGCCTCGTCCTCGCCCATCAGGCTCAGCGCGTCGATGGTGAACGGCGCCGGCAGGGCGGGCACAAGATGGGCTTCCAGCGCCGCTTCGGCCGCCGCCAAATCGGGCTCGGAAAGCGGGCCGGTCAGCGTCATGTGGAACCGGAATTCCTCCATGACATAGGGATAGCCCCAACGCTGCAGCATCGCCTCCTGCCGCCGGGTGAGCCGGGCCGCGCGGCGGCGCTCAAGCTCGGTCAGATCGGGCGGGGCCCGGAATTGATCGAGCCGCACCACCGCCTCGGCGGCCAGCCTGTCGAGCGCAGCGGTCGCACCCACGGGACGGAGCGCGAGAAAGCTGCCGATCCGACCAAGCGCGACCCCGTGCAAGACCACCGGCGACTCGGCATCGCAAAACGCCGCCAAGGCCGCAGCGAGGTCGTCCGCGCTTGCGGCCGTAGTCAACCGGAACGGTGGCTTGATCGTGCCATGAAAGCCGTATCGCCGTGGCGCTTCGGTGATCTCTGCCACCTCGCTAGTCAGTCTTGCAAGCTCGGGATGCCGGTGCGGTTCACCCGCCGCGGCATCCCAGCCCAGCCAGTCTGCAGCAAGATCGGCAAGCGGGCCCTTCGGCAAGGTGAAATAGATCGCATATCGATGGTAGGCCATGACGCATCCTCAGTTTCTCGGTGCCATCGACGGCAAACCTGACCCGGCCATGATAGACGATCTGATCCTCGCGAACGCCACATTGATCTTGCCGACGGAAACGGTGCGGGGCGGGCTTGTCGTCCGGGATGGACGCATCGCCGCGATCGACCAGGGGCGTACCGTCGCGCGGGATGCGATCGATTGCGCCGGAGATTTCGTGGCACCGGGCCTCGTCGAACTGCATACCGACAATCTCGAGCGTCACCTGAGCCCGCGTCCAAAGGTCGACTGGCCGCACCAGGCTGCCATCGTCGCCCATGATGCCGAACTGGCCTCGGCGGGAATCACGACGGTTTTCGATGCGATCCGGGTCGGCTCGATCGTCTCCGGCGGGGCGACCGACTATCCGAAATACGCCCGCACCATGGCCGACGAGATCCTGGCGATGCGCCGCGCCGGCTGCCTCAAGATCAGCCATCATCTTCACCTGCGCGCCGAGATATGCTCGGAGACGCTGGAAGACGAACTTGACGAATTCGGCCCCGAAGATCTTGTCGGGATCGTCAGCCTCATGGACCACACGCCCGGCCAGCGGCAGTTCCGCGACATCTCGAAATATGTCGACTACCTGCGCGGCAAGCACCACATGACCGAAGCAGGCCTGACCGCCTATCTCGATCATCTGCGGAACCTGCAGGACAGGCTCGGCGCCCGTCACGAAGCCGCTGCCGTCGCGGCAGCCGAACGGTATGGCGCGACGCTGGCCAGCCACGATGATACAACTGCCGATCAGGTCGCCGTCTCGCGACGCCACGGCGTCACCATGGCCGAGTTTCCGACGACCGAAGACGCGGCCCGCGCGTGCCACGCCGTTGGGATCGCTGTCATCATGGGCGCGCCCAACCTGATCCGCGGCGGGTCTCATTCCGGCAATGTCGCGGCCCGCGATCTCGCTGCGGAGGAGTTGCTCGACATCCTGTCCTCCGACTACGTGCCGGCGGGATTGCTGATGGGCGCCGTCCGGCTGGGCGAGATCTGGGGGGATGTGGCACGAGGCTTCGCCACCGTGACCTCCGCACCGGCCGATGCCGTACGGCTCGCCGACCGGGGGCGTCTTCGGACGGGATGGCGCGGCGATCTGATCCGGTTCGGCACCACACTGGCCACGCCGGTCCTGCGCGGCGTCTGGAGCAGCGGCCGGCAGGTCGCCTGAGGGCCTCGGCCGGCCGGGCGCCTGAGGGCATCGGCCGGCCGGTCACGACAACCACCCGAGGCGCGCATAAGCCGAATTATGTCACATTGATGGCGGGTGTACACGGGACGCGACCGGACCTTGCCGGTTCTTCGCATTGTGTGGCCGTGCACCGGCGGTGGATTGACCCGGCGGGGCATTGCAGACCAAGCTGCAAGGACCGGCGCCTCGGGTTCGCCGGATCGACCAACGGGCCCTTTCCGCCGGCGACGGACCAGAAGGCCCGGGATCCGCACGTCCCGCACCGGTGACACCGGGAGCTGAAGGAGGAAAGCCCCATGAGAATGTTCTCGGTCGTGGGACCGTCGCAATCGGGCAAGACGACCCTGGTCCAGGCCCTGGCCTCGCTTGAAGGTCATGCCCCCAAACCGATGGAATCAAACGGATCCGTTGGCATCCACCAGTTCCGCTTCATGGACGAGGACTGGACCGCCGTGGACATCGCCGGCGGCGCCGACAACCTGTACAGGGCCGGGCCGGCGCTGGCCGCCAGCGACGCCGCGGTGGTCTGCGTGCCCGCCGACGCGGAAGCCGCCGTGCTCAGCGCCCCCTATCTCCGCCTGATCGAGGAATCGGGCATTCCCGCGATCCTGTTCATCAACCGCATCGACCAGGCGACCGACCGCGTCGCCGATATCGTCGCCGCGCTTCAGACCTACTGCGTTCACAGCATCGTGCTGCGTCAGGTCCCCATGCGGCAGGGCGATCGCGTGGTCGGTGCGGTCGACCTGATTTCGGAACGGGCATGGCAGTACCGCGAAGGCGAGCCTTCGAAGCTGGTCGAGATCCCGGCCGACCTGGAGAGCCGCGAACAGGAGGCGCGCACCGAGCTTCTCGAGTCGCTCGCCGATCATGACGACGCGCTCCTCGAACAGCTTGTCGAGGATCGCGAGCCGATGGCTGCCGAAGTGTACGACATTGCCTCGCGTCTCCTGCAGCACCACGAGCTTGTGCCGGCCTTCCTCGGTGCGGCGTCCCATTGCAATGGCGTTCACCGGCTGATGAAATCGCTGCGGCACGAAGCCCCCGGACCCGAAGTTGCGCGCGAACGACTGTCGACCAAAGCGGTCGCCGTCGCCGCCCATGCCGATTTCGTCAAGCATCTGGGCAAAGTGGTGCTGGTCCGGGCCTTCGAAGCCGGGCTCAAGGGCGGACAGACCCTGGCCGGCGCGCCGATCGGCAGCCTCACCGAAATCGACGCGCGGACGCAGGCGGGCGAACTTGCCGCAGGCGATATCGGACTGACGGTCAAGACCGACCATCTGAACCTTGGCGACTATTACGCGCGGGACGCGGCCCGGCCGCTGCCGGACTGGGCGCAGCCCCATCCGTCGGCGCACCGGATGATCGTCAGCCCGACGCATGAGCGCGACGAAGCGCGGCTTTCAACGGCGCTGGAACAGCTTCGCCAGTGCGATCCGGGCCTGACCGCCGAGCCCGATCCGCAGAGCGGCCATATCGTCCTCGGCACGCAGGGGACACAGCACCTGCGCCGCGTGACCCAGCAGCTGGCGGACGGGTTCGGGATCGAGATCGCGCTGACGCCAGTCCCGCCCAGCTTGCGCGAGACGATCAGCCGTCCGGTCGAGAAGCACCACCGCCACCGCAAGCAATCCGGCGGTGCAGGCCAGTTTGCCGACGTGGTGATCGAGCTCGCGCCGCTGCCACGCGGCACCGGCTTCCTGTTCGAAGAGCATATCAAGGGCGGTGCGGTGCCGCGCAATTACATCCCCTCGGTCGAGGCCGGGGTGCAGGACGCGCTGGTCAGCGGTCCCAACGGGCATCCGGTGGTCGATCTTCAGGCGGTGCTGAAGGACGGCAAGCACCATTCCGTCGACAGCTCGGACTACGCCTTCCGCACCGCCGGCAAGAACGCCGTGAGGGAAGCCTTGGTCGAGGCGGGCCCCATCGTGCTGCAGCCGATCCTTCGGGTAGAGATCCACCTGCCCTCGGTCTTCACCGGCGCGCTGGTTCAGGTGGTCTCCAGTCTGAAGGGCCAGGTCGAGGGCTTCGAAGGCCATCCTGCCCAGGCGGGCTGGGACGTCTTTACCTGCCTTCTACCCACGGCAGCGCTCGACAGCCTATTCAATTCGCTTGGCAGTTCGACCCGCGGCACGGCCTGGTTCACCGCAAGCTTCGACCACTACCAGGAGGCTCGGGGCGAGGAACTTGCCGAACTGGAGGGCGCCGGCCGCAACCGCGCCTAGGAGCCGCACGCGGCCGCAGACCCCAAAGGCATTGCGGCCGCCGGGACGCTCAAGCGGTCGCGGTCGCAGCGGCCAGCATTTCGAACAGCCGCGCCACCGCCTCTGCACCCGGGTCGTTATGACCGGCAAGCTTGTCTTCGCCGACATAGCTCGCGCGGCCGGCCTTGGCTCGCAGGATCTTTGCGGTGCGGTCGGCGCCGTCGCGGGCGGCTTTCGCAGCTTCTCCATAGCCCGCGTCCAGCCCATCGAGCGCCGGTTTCAACGCGTCCACCATGGTTCGGTCGCCCGGCTTCGCGCCACCCACCTGGCTGACCCGATCAAGCCCGGTCTTCAATGCGGGGATCGCATCCATGCCGCTCGCCGAGGCGTCGCCTGCGGCGGCAAAGAAGATCGCGAGGAGCACGCCGGACGAGCCGCCCATGGTCTGGCTCAGCTCTAGACCGATGGCCCGGAAAAGCTGCGTCAGATCGGCCAGCGGCAGGCGGTCCATGGCGTCAAGAAGCGCCCGCGCCGCAGTAGCCAGAGTCGACCCGGTATCGCCGTCACCCGACTTGGCGTCGAGCGCATTCAGCTCCGCCTCCGACTCGATGAAGACACGGCAGCAGCGGGTCAGGTAGTCCCGCGTCGCCGGATGCGCCGAAGGCATCGGCTTGATCGGGGTCAGCCCGTCAGGCAGCGGCCGGACCGCGACCTCTCCCACACTGCGGCAGCCGGGCCAGGCCCAGGGCGCGACCCCGGCATGAAGAGCGGCCTCTTCGGCATGGCTGACCGGCATCAGCGACACCGAAAAGCCCTGCATGTCGAGCGAGGTCATCATCGGCGCCGGCCCGACCAGCCATCGAATCTGGTCGCCGATCCGCGAGCGCACCAGCTCCTCGGCAAGAATCGACATTTCCAGCCCGGTGGCGGAGCCCAGATTGTTCAGCAGCGCCACATGAGGGCCGGGGCCGATCTGCGGCGCGAGCCGGTCGATCACCATTTCCATCGCGCCGCTCGCATCCGAGAAGGGCACCTGCTCCACGCCCGCCTCGCCATGGATCCCAAGCCCGAGTTCGGCCTTGCCGGGGCCGATCCGGTCCTCCTTGGGCGAGCCCGGCACCGTGCAGGTGTCGAGCGACATGCCGATCGAGACCACATTGTCGATGACCTTCTGCGCCGCTTTCGCGACGGTATCGAGGTCTTCCCCCTGGTCCGCCAGAGCACCCGCGATCTTGTGGACGAGCAGGGTTCCGGCAACGCCCCGCGCCTGCGGCAGGTCGGGCAGCGCCACGTCGTCGTCAACGACCACCATGGCGACGCGGTGCCCGAAGGCCCGCGCCCGCTCGGCCGCGAGGCCGAAATTCAGCCGGTCGCCGGTGTAGTTCTTCACGATCAGCAGGCAGCCGGCCTTGCCGGTCACCGCCAGGATCCCCGCCAGCACCGCATCCACGGACGGGCTGGCGAAGACGTCGCCGCAGACCGCCGCGGTCAGCATCCCCTGCCCCACGAAGCCGGCATGGGCAGGCTCGTGCCCCGAGCCCCCGCCCGAGACCAGCGCCACCTTCGACTTGTCCCAGTCGGTGCGCACGACGACCTTGATATGCGGATAGCCGTCGAGACGGGCAAGCCGCCCCGCACCGGTGCGCAGGAGCCCGTCGAGCGCCTCGGTCACCACGTTTTCCTTGCGGTTTACGAACTGTTTCATGGCGCAACTCCTCAGGGGATGCGGGCGCCGCTGGCATCGAACCACAGCGGGTTCCTCGGCGCGATGGCAATGGGATCGCCGGCCTTCAGGCCGGAATGCGGTTCGGTCAGGGTGACGATGTCATGCTCGCCCAGACGCAGGTGGAGCCGCGTATGATCGCCCAGATGCTCGATCCGGGTGACCGTGCAGGGCTGGCCGTCCCCTTGCGCGATATGTTCGGGGCGCAGGCCGATGGTCTGCGCGCCGCTGGGTGCGCCGGGGAAGAGATCGGCGGGAAGCGCATTGATCCGGGGCTGTCCGAGCCGGCCCGCGACATAGAGGCTGACCGGGTTCTCGTAGATCTCGCGCGGCGTACCGGACTGAACCAGTCGGCCTTCGTCCAGAACGCCCACATGGGTGGCCATGGTCATCGCCTCGATCTGGNNTCTGGTCGTGGGTGACGTAGAGGAGGGTCGCGCCCAGACTGTCGTGGATCCGCTTCAGCTCGATCCGCAACTCGGCACGAAGCTTGGCGTCGAGCGACGAGAGCGGCTCGTCCATCAGGAAGACCTGCGGGTCGCGCACCAGCGCCCGGCCGATGGAGACCCGCTGCATTTCGCCGCCCGACAGATTGGTCGCCTTGTTGTCGAGCTTGTGGGAGATCCGCAACACCTCGGCCACGTCCGCGACACGCTGCGCGATCCGCTCTTCGAGTGTCCTGAGCATCGGCGAGCGAAGCGGGAAGGCAAGGTTGTCCCGCACCGTCATGTGCGGATAGAGCGAGTATTGCTGGAACACCATGGCAACGTCGCGCTGCGCCGGTGTGTCGCCGAGCACGGATCGGCCGGCGATGGAAATGTCGCCGGAATCCGGCGTCTCGAGCCCTGCGATCAGTCTCAGCGTCGTTGTCTTGCCGGCGCCGGTTGGGCCGAGCAGCACCAGAAACGCGCCGTCCGGGATCGTCAGCGAGACCGTATCGAGTGCCCTCTGCCGACCAAACCGCTTACAGATATCCGACAGGACGACCTCAGCCATGGGCGAGTACCCGTTCGTTTCCCTCTGACAGCAGCGCCTGTCCATTGTCTGCATCGAAGAGCGTCAGCGTGCCGGGCGTGAAAGCGAGCCCGACATGTTCGCCCACCCTCACCGCCCGGGAGGACGGGATGCGCGCCTTGAGCGACCCCTGGGCGGTATCGAGCGTGACGATCTGCGTCGTCCCGAGGTATTCCGCCGCTTCCACGCGGCCGCGATAGGGTGCGGCATCGTCCAGGGTCACATGCTCGGGCCGCACCCCAAGCACCAGCCGCCCCGACGCCGCTGCGCGCTGCATCGGCACCCTGACGGAGATTCCGTCGAGGCTCACGGACTCTGCGCCCGGCGTCACCGTCCCGTTGAAGGGAAGGAAGTTCATCGCCGGCGAACCGATGAAATCGGCCACGAACATGGTGGCGGGCCAGTCGTAGATGTCCTGAGGCAGGCCGAATTGTTCCACGACGCCATGGTTCATCACGACGATCTTGTCGCCCATCTGCATCGCTTCGAGCTGATCATGGGTGACATAGACGGTGGTGGCACCGATCCGGTCGTGAAGCGCGCGCAGCTCCTCGGCCATGTGTTCGCGGAACTCCGCGTCGAGTGCACCGAGCGGCTCGTCCATCAGGAAGGCCTTCGGCTGGCGCACGATGGCCCGGCCGAGGGCGACCCGCTGACGGTCGCCGCCGGACAGCCCGCCGACCGGGCGGTCGAGCATGTTCGAGATGCCTAGGATGCGGGCGACCTCGTCCACCCGTGCCCTGATCTGATCGCGCGGCATGCCCTGGCTGGCCAGCGGATAGGCGATGTTCCGGCGCACGTTCATGTGCGGGTAGAGCGCGAACATCTGGAAGACGAAGGCGATGTCGCGCTGGCTGGCCGGGCGGTTCGCCACGTCCTCGCCGTCGATGCGAATCTCGCCCCCCGACGGCAGTTCGAGCCCCGCGATCATTCGCAAGGTGGTGGTCTTGCCACATCCCGAGGGGCCGAGAAGCATGAAGAATTCGCCGTCCCCGATCGTGAAGGTCGAGGACTTCACGGCCGTGAAGGCGCCGAATTCCTTGCGCAGGTCGCGGATCGCAATCTCAGCCATCTGGCTCGCTTTCCGGCCGGTAAGCCTGTTCGAAGAGACTGGATTCAATGATGAAATCGGCCGTCGCCTCGTTACAGGCAATCACCGTCTGGGTCAGCGTCGAGATCCGCAGCAGCGCCTTGACGTCGACATCGTGGGGCATCGCAGCCAGCGGGTCGGTGAAGAAGATCAGGATGTCGAGCTTCCCTTCCGCAATCATCGCCCCAAGCTGCTGATCGCCGCCCAGAGGCCCGCTTTTCAGGCGGGTCACGGCAAGACCGGTCGCGTCGGCAATGCGCCCGCCCGTGGTGCCTGTGCCCCACAGGTCGGCCTCGGCCAGCTTGGTCCTGTTGCGGGCGGTCCAGGCCACCATGGCGTCCTTCTTGGCATCGTGGGCGACCAGGCCGACGCGCTTGCGGGGTTGCATGACAGTCATCGCGGGAGTCCTTTCAGTCCGGGAAGTGACTCACGATGATAAACATCACGGTTCCGACCAATGTCACGAGAAAGGACCAGCCATAGGCCCAGAGCGAGAATGGCTGCATCAGCATCAGCACGCCGACGCCGATAAGGATCGACGCCGCCATCTCCCAGGGGCCGCGGACCAGCAGGCGGCTCGCCGGATGGATCCGGTATCCGACACGCGGCGCCTCCTCCATGCTGCCCCAGTCGGGGCGCGGAAGGGTCTTTTCGGCGCGCAATTCGTCGGGGGTCAGGCTGTCGTCGGGATCGAAGGGCGACTTCATTCGGGACCCTCCGAAGGGACGGATTTCGGTGGCGGACTTTCATCGGACTTCCATCGGACTTTTATCGGACCTGTTTCGGGTCCGCGCCGCGGTTGAGCATTCGCCGCGCGGATTCCGACGAGAAGCGCGCGGGACAGCGCCGGCCCGCAGAGTTCGCTGCCGCGGGGACCGCGGACGATGACGGCCTGGCTTCGGGTCATTTGCGCACGGCTCCGAACGTGATCCCCCGCAGCAGATGTTTCCGCAGGAGGATGGTGAAAACCATGACCGGCAGCAGGAAAAGCGTCGCCCCGGCCGCGACGGCCGGCCAGTCCTGGCCCCCGACACCGATGATCGTCGGGATGAAGGGCGGCGCCGTCTGCGCCGTGCCGGAGGTGAGCAGCACCGCGAAGGCGTATTCGTTCCAGGCGAAGATCAGGCAGAACACGGCCGTCGCGGCGATGCCGGTGGAGGCCTGCGGCAGCACCACCTTCACGAAGGCCTGAAAGCGGGTATAGCCGTCGATCAGCGCCGCTTCCTCGTATTCGCGGGGGATCTCGTCGATGAAGCCCTTGAGAAGCCAGACCGAGAGCGACAGGTTCACCGCCGTATAGAGCAGGATCATCCCGAGATGGGTGTCGGAGAGCCCGAGGGTCCGGTACATCAGGAAGATCGGGATCGCCACGGCGATCGGCGGCATCATACGGGTCGAGAGGATGAAGAACAGCAGATCGTCCTTCAGCGGCACCTTGAAGCGCGAGAAGGCATAGGCCGCGAGCGTGCCCAGGAAGACCGACAGGAACGTGGATCCGAAGCCGATGATGACCGAGTTCAGGAAGCGCTCGCCATAGCGCGAGGGGCCGGCGATGACCATGTCGTATTGCCGGACGATGGCGTCGTACCAGGTCTGGGGCGGCCCCATCGCCTGAAGCTGCTCCTGGGTGACGCGCGTCCGGGTGGTGAAGAGATTGACGTAGCCTTCGAGCGTCGGCTCGAAGATCACCTTGGGCGGATAGGAGATCGCGTCCGCCGGGGTCTTGAAGCCGGTGGCGATGATCCAGACCAGCGGCATCAGGGTGATGAGCGTGTAGGTCATCACCAGAACGGCGGCGATCGTCTTCTGCCGCGGGCTGGCTTCGGTGACGGAATAGCCGCTCATGCCGGGCCTCGAGCGGCAAAGGCCGGGCGGCGCGGCGGCAGGACACGGGCGCGCAGATCGGAGGCGCGACGGATCATTTCAGCGCTCCTTCACCTTGTTCAGCGCCTTCACGTAGATCGAGGCGAGCCCGAAGACGGTGACGAACAGGATGATGGCGTAGGCCGAGGCATAGCCGGTGCGCCATTTCTCGAACGCCTCGCGCTTGAGGTTGATCGAGGTGAGTTCGGTGGTGGAGCCCGGACCGCCGCCGGTCAGAAGCACCACGAGGTCGAACATCTTGAAGTTCTCGATGCCCCGGAACAGGACCGCAAGCATCAGGAAAGGCAGCGCCATGGGGATGGTGATGGTCCAGAACTGGCGCCATTTCGACGCCCGGTCGACCTCGGCCGCCTCGTAGATGTAGTCGGGAATGGACCTGAGCCCAGCAAGGCAGATCAGCATGATGAACGGCGTCCACATCCAGGTGTCGACGATCACGATCGCCCAGGGCGCCAGATTGACCTGCCCGATCATCGAGAACGACGACGGGTCGGCGCCGGTGAAGAACGAGACCACGTAGTTGAAGAGGCCGATCTGCGGCTGGTAGAGGAAGGTCCAGAAGTTCCCCACCACCGCCGGGCTCAGCATCATCGGCAGCACGATCAGCGTGGTCCAGAGATCGTTGCCCTTGAACTTGCGGTTGATCAGCCAGGCCAGCGCAAAGCCGATCAGGACCTGGAAGAAGATGGTCCAGAACAGGAAGTGCGCGGTGGCCTGCATGGTCAGCCACACATCCTTGTCGGTCAGGATGCGGTGGTAATTCTCGAACCCGATATACTCGACCGGGCGGTTCCGGTTCGCCTTGTAGTTCGTGAAGCTGAGATTGATCGTCCAGATCAGCGGAAAGATGTTGATCGACAGCAGCAGGAAGATCGTCGGCGCCACGAAGATCCAGGCCAGCATGCGGTCCGAAACGCCGCGGACACGACGGGCGACGCTGGGCGGGGTGGCACGGGCGGCTCGGTCGATCACGGTATCAGTCATTCGCGCAGCTTTTCAGGACCGGCGGGCAGGATGCCCGCCCCGGAATTCGCCCGGCCGGGACGCGCAACGTCGCGGCGCCGGGGGCACTGGCGGGACGGGCACGGCGCCCGTCCCGGCCGGCCTTACATCTTGCCTTCGTCCTGGAAGGTCTCGGTCCAGTCCCCGATGAGCTGGTCGAGTGCCTCCTGCGCGGTGCCCTGATCGGCGACCACGTAGTCGTGGAGCCGCTTCTGCATCGCCAGCAGAAGCTCGGCATAGGCCGGTTCCTGCCAGAAGTCCTGGACGCCGTTCATCGCCACCAGGAAATCCGCCGCGAAGGGCGTGCTCTCCGGGAAGCTCGGGTCGTTCAGCACCGCGTTGTGGCAGGAATAGCCGCCGAGCGACCACCATTTCTTCTGCACATCCGGCTGGGCGAACCACTTGATGTAGTCGAGCGCGGCATCCTGCTTGTCGGAATAGGCCACGACCGAGATGCCCTGCCCGCCCAGCACCGAGGCCTCGACCTTCTCCTTCGGGTTGACGAAGAAGTCGATGTGCTCGCCGCCGATATTCGGATCGGCGTAGAGGCCGGGGAAGAAGGCGAACCAGTTCATCGCCATCGCAACCTGGCCGGATTTGAACGCGTCCAGCGTCTGCTCCATGTAGGCGTCGGTATAGCCCGGCGGGGTGCAGCACTCGTAGAGCGCCTTGTAGAATTCCAGCCCCTTCACCGCGTCGGGCGAATTGACCGCGCCTTCCATCTCATAGCTGCCGGGTTCGGTGGTGTACTTGAAGCCGAACGGATAAAGCGCGCTGGTCGCGCCCATGGTGATGCCTTCCGAGCCCCTTTCGGTGAAGATCGACACGCCATAGCGGGTCTGGCCGTCGATCTCGCGGCCCTGGAAGAACTTGGCGATCTCCATCAGCTCGTCCTGGGTCTTCGGCTCTTCCAGCGGGCGGCCGTATTCGGCCTGGAACGCCTCCTGGATATCGGGCCGCGCAAACCAGTCCTTGCGGTAGAACCAGCCGAGCGCGTCGCCCATCGCCGGCAGCGCATAATAGTTCGGCGTGCCCTTCGGCCAGGTCGAATAGGCATAGACGGTCGCGGGCGCGAAATCGTCCATGCTGATGCCTTCCTTGTCGAAGAAGTCGTTCAGCTTGACGTAATGGCCGTTCTCGGCGCCACCGCCGATCCACTGGCTGTCGCCGATCAGCAGGTCGCAGAGCTTGCCGCCCGAATTGAGCTCGTTCAGCATCCGGTCGGCGAAATTGGGCCACGGCACGAACTCGAAATGCATCGTGTTGCCGGACTGGGCCTCGTAGTCCTTGCTGAGCTCGACCAGCGCATTGGCCGGGTCCCAGGCGGCCCAGCAGAGCGTCAGATCCTCGGCCTGGGCGTGGGCGGCAGCCGTAAGCGCGGTGGCCGCCCAGAGCAAAGTGGATTTCATGATCTCTCTCCCATGGTCCCCTGCCGGGCATTTGCCTGCCGCTTCTTCCAGGGATGTCGACAGCGTAATTGAGGTGCGTACCTCAAATCAAAGGATTTCTGCGTTTTCGGTATACCTTCTGGCACGTCCGTAAATCGGCGGGACGGTTCATGCCGGAAGCCTCTTTTCATTTTCATGATGTTACAATGATAACTTCACCCACGACGCGCCCTTCTTCGAGGAGCGCACGCAGGCATCCACGAACGCCACGCCGGCCAGACCGTCCGCCGCCGTCGGGAAAAGCACGTCGTCGGGCAGGGCCGCCCCGCTGGCCTTGGCGCGAATCGCCGCCGCGGCCTCGCTATAGAGCGTGGCGAAGCCTTCCAGATACCCTTCGGGATGCCCGGGCGGGATCCGCGAGACCCGGTTGGCGGCGTCCTCGGCGCCGGGCCCGGCCCGGGTGATCTTTCGCGGTGGCTCGCCGAAGGGCGTATGCCACAGCGTGTTCGGCTCTTCCTGCGCCCATTCCAGCCCGCCGGACGCCCCGTAGACCCTGAGCCGCAGCGCATTCATGTTGCCCGGCGCAACCTGGCTGGCCCAGAGCATCCCTCGCGCCCCACCCTGGAAGCGCAGAAGTACATGCGCGTTGTCGTCGAGCCGGCGGCCGGGCACGAAGCTCTGCATGTCGGCGCAAAGGCTGTCCAGCGTCAGTCCGGTCACGAACTGCGCCAGATTGAAGGCGTGGGTGCCGATGTCGCCGATCGCGCCGCCCGCGCCCGAGCGCTTCGGGTCGGTGCGCCAGGCCGCCTGCTTCTGGCCGGTATCCTCGAGCGCCTCGGTCAGCCAGTCCTGCGGGTATTCCACCTGCACCAGCCGGAGCGGGCCGAGCGCACCGTCGGCCACCATGGCGCGGGCCTGGCGGATCATCGGATAGCCGGTGTAATTGTGGGTCAGGATGAAGAGCGCGTCCGATCTTTCTGCAAGAGCGACCAATTTCTTCGCGTCGCCCAGCGTCGCGGTCATCGGCTTGTCGCAGATGACGTGGATGCCGCGACGGAGAAATTCGCGTGCGACCGGAAAATGCATGTGGTTGGGCGTGACAACGGCCACGGCCTCGATCCCGCCCTTCCTGCGGGCTTCGCGGCGCGCCATATGGGCGAAGTCATCGTAGACCCGTGTGGGATCGACACCGAGTGCGGCGCCAGAGGCGCGGGATTTCTCGGCGGTGGAACTGAAGCAGCCCGCCGCCAGGTCGAACTGGTCGTCGAGCCGGGCGGCGATCCGGTGGACGGCGCCGATGAAGGCCCCTTCGCCGCCCCCGACCATGCCCAGCCGGATGCGCGGCGCGCGGGATGCGGAGGTCCCCTCGATAGTCATGTGCAAACTCCCTGCTTTTTGCGCATATCAGCCGAGCCCGAGCATCCGGCGGTTCGCCGCCTCGTCGGTGCCCGCGCCGGCAAAGTCGTCGAACGCCTTCTCGGTCACGCGGATGATGTGGTCGCGCACGAAGGCGGCCCCCTCGCGCGCCCCATCCTCCGGGTGCTTCAGCGCACATTCCCATTCCACCACGGCCCAGCCGTCGAAATCGTACTGGGTCAGCTTGGAGAAGACGGCGCCGAAATCCACCTGCCCGTCGCCCGGGCTGCGGAACCGTCCGGCGCGGTCCGCCCAGGACTGGTAGCCGCCATAGACGCCCTGCCGCCCGGTCGGGTTCAGTTCCGCGTCCTTGACATGGAACATGCCGATCCGGTCGTGGTAGATGTCGATATTGTCAAGATAATCCAGCGCCTGCAGGATGTAGTGGCTCGGGTCGTAGAGCATCCTCGCCCGGTCGTGACCGCCCACGCGCTCCAGGAACATCTCGTAAGTGATGCCGTCATGCAGATCCTCGCCGGGGTGGATCTCGTAGCAGATATCGACGCCCATCTCCTCGGCATGGTCGAGGATCGGCCGCCAACGCCTTGCCAATTCGTCAAAAGCGGTTTCGACCAGCCCCGCGGGACGTTGCGGCCAGGGGTAGACGAAGGGCCAGGCAAGCGCGCCGGAGAAGCTGGCCATCGCGGTGAGCCCGAGGTTCCGGCTGGCGGTCAGCGCCATCTTCACCTGGTCGACCGCCCAGACCTGCCGCGCCGCCGGGTCGTTGTGCACCGACGCATCGGCGAAACCGTCGAAGGCCGTGTCATAGGCCGGGTGCACTGCCACCAGTTGACCCTGCAGGTGCGTCGACAGCTCGGTGACCGTGACCCCGTTCCGCTCGGCAACGCCCCTGAACTCGTCGCAATAGTCCCTTGATTGCGCGGCCTTTCCAAGGTCGATGAGCCGGCCGTCCCAGCTTGGGACCTGCACGCCCGCATACCCGCAATCGGCCGCCCATCGGGTGATTGCGTCCCACGAATTGAACGGCGCCTCGTCGCCCGCGAACTGGGCCAGGAACAGCGCCGGCCCCTTGATCGTCTTCATGCATGCCTCCCCTAGTCGTCATTGCGGGGCACGGCCCCGCCGTCGGTGTCACATCGAGCCCAGATTTTCCTTCAGCACGATGTCGATCCGGATCCGCTCCTGCGAGGGGATCACGTCGGTTCCGTCGCACCGGGCGCGCAGGACGCGGGTGGCGCTGCGGACCAGATGGCCGGTATTCTGGGTGATGACGACATCGAGCACGCCGTCGGTCAGCGCCTTGCGCGTATGCGGGGTCAACTCGTGTGCAATCACCACGAGCCGGTCCGAGAGGCCCCGGTCCGAGACCACACGGGTGACACCGGACGTGCCGGCCCCGAGACAGTAGATGCCGACGATGTCGGGATGGCGGTCGAGGCAGGCGGCGGTGACACCGGCCGTGCGATCACGGTCGTCATGACCTTCGGCCGAGGGCAGTGGCACCAGATGCGGGAAGTCCCGTGCCATGACCTGATCGAAGCCGAAGCGGCGCTGCACCATGTCCCGCGCCAGCATCGTACTGACAATCATGGCAATTCGTCCAGATCGTACGCCCGCGAACCGGCCCATAAGAACGCCCGCGGTGCGCCCCGCGGCAACGTTGTCGATACCGACGAACCGGTCCCGCGGCGCATTCGGCTGGTCGGTCACCAGGCTGACCACGGCCACCGCGCGCCCCTTCAGGCGGGCGAT
The DNA here is from genome assembly GCA_020425125.1 of Paracoccaceae bacterium. Lineage (GTDB taxonomy): Bacteria > Pseudomonadota > Alphaproteobacteria > Rhodobacterales > Rhodobacteraceae > Meridianimarinicoccus. Next base: position 168,883 of record JAGQRV010000009.1, read on the forward strand.
CAGGTCGCGCGCCGTCGGCGTCTCGTTGGCCATGATCGCCACACCGTCGGTGCGTCCGTCGCCAAGCTGGAGCGCGGCACGGTGCGCGACCAGCGGGTCGTCGAGGTTCATCCGCAGCACACGCACCTCGCAGCGTTCGGCAAGCAGCCGCGGCGCCGCCTCGGCCACCGCATCGCTCAGCCCTTTCAGGAACTGGCTCGCCCCTTCGGGCAGCACGAAGGCGAAGCGGTAGCGGCGCTGGCGCGCCAGATTGGCCGCCGAGACGTCGCGGGTATAGCCAAGCTCGGCCACCGCCGCCTGCACCCGCTCGACGGTTTTGGCCCGCACGCCGGGACGCGCGTTCAGCACGCGGTCGACCGTCGCCAGACTCACCCCGGCGGCCCTTGCGATATCGTGCACGGTTGGTCGGGACATGCCTCACCTCGTCAGGCGACGTTAGAGGCCGATCGTGAGGTACGTCAATCAGAAGGATGGCACCGGATTCAGGCGCGGGCCAGCAGTGCGTCGATCTCGGCCCGGTCCGGCATCGAGGGAGCCGTGCCAGGCCGGGTAACGGACAGGCTTGCCGTGGCGATGCCGAAGCGCGCCGCTTCGACCGGCGCGGCCCCGTCGGCAAGTGCGGCGGCGAAACCGCCGTTCAGCGCATCGCCCGCCCCCGTCGTTTCGGCCACCGGACCCGCATCCATCACCGGAAGGTGCAGGCTGGTGCGGCCATCGTGGAAATAGGCGCCGTTCTCGCCGAGCGTCAGCAGCGCCGCACCTGCGCCCCGCGCGATCAGCGCCTCGGCGGCCGCGCGGGCCGAGTCGGGCGAGGTGACCTTGATGCCGGTCAGGCCTTCGGCCTCGGATTCGTTCGGCGTGACATAGTCGCAGAGCGCCAGCATCCCCTCGGGCAGCGTGTCGGCCGGAGCCGGGTTGAGGATCGTCGTGGCGCCGGCCTGGCGGGCGCGCTCAAGCGCCCGGAAGGCCGCGTCGATGGGCTGTTCGAGCTGGGTCATGAAGACGCGCGCGTTGTCGATCGTGGCACCCCACGCGTCGATGTCCGCGGGCGAGATGGTGCGGGCGACGCCCGGACAGACGATGATCGCATTGTTGCCGGTCGCGGCCTCGAC
>JAGQRV010000010.1 GCA_020425125.1 Paracoccaceae bacterium
CGCACCACGAAGCCGATCAGGTGAACGCCTGAAGTCCGGTGACCGCGCGTCCGAGGATCAGCGCGTGGATGTCATGGGTTCCCTCGTAGGTATTGACCGTCTCGAGGTTGACCATGTGCCGCATCACCTGGAACTCCTCGCTGATCCCGTTGCCGCCATGCATGTCGCGCGCCATCCGCGCGACCTCGAGCGCCTTGCCGCAATTGTTGCGCTTGACCAGCGAGATCATTTCGGGCGCGGCGTTCGCAGCGTCCAGAAGTCGTCCCACCTGAAGGGATGCCTGCAGGCCAAGCGAAATCTCGGTGACCATGTTGGCGAGCTTGAGCTGGAAGAGCTGGGTTCCCGCGATCGGCTTGCCGAACTGACGTCGGTCAAGCCCGTAGCTGCGCGCGGCAGCGAGGCAGAATTCGGCGGCGCCCATGACGCCCCAGCTGATGCCGTAGCGCGCCCGGTTGAGGCAGCCGAAGGGACCCTTCAGCCCCTCGATCCCCGGCAGCAGCGCGTCTTCGCCGACCTCGACATCGGCCATGACGATCTCTCCGGTGACGGAGGTGCGCAGAGACAGCTTTCCGCCGATCTTCGGCGCCGAGAGACCGTTCATTCCCCTTTCCAGCACGAAGCCGCGGATCCGGCCGCCATGGGCTTCGGATTTGGCCCAGACCAAGAAGACATCGGCGATGGGGCTGTTCGAGATCCACATCTTGGAGCCGTTCAGGACATAGCCGTTGGCCGTCTTGGTGGCGACGGTTTTCATACCAACAGGATCCGAGCCCGCATCCGGTTCGGTCAGTCCGAAACATCCGATCAACTCCCCCGCGGCAAGGCGGGGCAGGTACTTCTGCCTTTGCGCTTCCGATCCGTAGGCGTAGATCGGGTACATCACCAGCGAAGACTGCACCGACATCATCGAGCGGTAGCCGGAATCGACGCGCTCGACCTCGCGCGCAATCAGGCCGTAGGAGACGTATGACGCCCCGAGCCCGCCATATTCCTCCGGTACGGTCACGCCCAGCAATCCCATCTCGCCCATCTCTCGGAAGATGGCCGGATCGGTGGCTTCCTCCGCGAAGGCGCGGATGACCCGCGGCTGCAGCTTTTCTTCGGCATAGACGCGTGCGCCGTCACGCAGCGCGCGTTCTTCCTCCGTGAGCTGGTCTTCGAGGCGGAGTGGGTCTTCCCAGTTGAAACGACCCAGATCCGGTGCGTCCTTGGGCTTGAGTTTTGGCACCTCCGTCACAGCCTGATCTCCTCTCTGGTCCGGTCGGATCCTTCGGCGGCGGCGTAACACAGTCCGGTCCGGCGACCAATCATTGCAGCGGAGCACTCCGGACATGTCGGGCCGCGCCAATGCCGCAGCGCCCCGAAACTCGCGTAGCGGCCGCCGGCTTCCTTGCACATCCGGCGCTGCGGATCGTGCAGGACAGAGGCCGCCGACGCGCCGGCCGCCAAGACGTAGCAATCCGCACGGATCGGGCCGGACAGGACAGGCAGAATTTGACGGTCACCGCTCGTGGACCGACTTCAGATCAGGCCCGCGGCTCACCTGCGGAATTGAGATCGGTACGGGCAAAATCCTCGCCGACGTAGAGAAGGGGCCAGCCGCGGCTGCGGGCGAGAGCATAGGCGAAGCAATCCCCGAAGTTCAGCCCGGCAGGATGCACGCCCTTGCCCCACAGCCGATAGGCGGCCGCGACGTCGCGCGCCTCCGAAAGCGCAACAGGCTCCACGTCAAATCCGAGTCCTTCGATCAGCCGCGCCATCTCGGCGCCGATGCCGCGCCGCTCGGCCACGATCAGGGCTTCGGCGACCGTTCCCGCCGAGATCGTCAGCGACTCCGCGGCCGCAAGAGTGGCGGCAATGGCATCGGCGTCCTCTTCGTCCAGAAGAAGTGCCATCAGCGCCGAAGTATCGACGACGATCATCCGGGCAGGCCGTCGTCACCGTAGAGAAAATCCTGAGACCGGGCGGCGATGGCGCCCGGAACGGCCTTGCCGGACGCGGTCGCCCGCAATTCGTCCAGCAAGGCCCGCCGACCTTGCGCATCGGGCCGCGCCCGGACGGGGACCAGGCGCACCGCATCATGGCCGTGACGTGTGAGCACCACGTCTTCTCCCGCCTCGGCGCGCCGTACCAGATCTGTCAGGCGCCCCTTGGCCGCGCTTACGGTAATCTTCATTCCGGACCTCTCGGGGTGCCTGCCGCCATATAGTCCAACTCTTGGACCAAATCAATCCGCCGGCGCCTCTTTGCGTTGGCGGCGGCGGGTTAGGCCGATCCGTCCTGCGGGCAGGGGGTGGTCGTCGGCGGCAGCGACAGCGCGATTCTTCCATTGCATTATTGCTTCACTGCAATATCTTAAGCGATTAACTTAATGTTAACCGTTGACTTTCTTTCGGCGATCGGGCGGACTGCGCACGAAAGCGTTACCGGAGCCGCAGAATGCGCCTTCCCCTGATTTTCTCCGTCGCTGCGGTCTGCGCAGCCTGTTCGTCATCCTCGGACCGCGTCGATGTGGACCGGTCGTCGGCGATCCAGATGGCGGTCGCCGAGGCCCGCCCCGTATCGATTTCGGCACCAAGCTTCGGCGATCTCGATCCGTTCGACTGGACGGGGCGCAAGCCCACGTCACACCCGGTTCACGGCATCGACGTGTCGCGATGGCAGGGAGAGATCGACTGGGCTGCGGCGCGCGACTCGGGTGTGTCCTTCGCCTATATCAAGGCGACCGAAGGCGGCGACGTCGAAGATCCGATGTTCATGACGAACTGGATCGCGGCTGCAGTGGCCGGCGTGCCGCGCGGCGCCTATCACTACTACTATTTCTGCCGCAGTCCCGAGCAACAGGCGCGATGGTTCTTCGATCACGTGCCGCGCGACCCAAGCGCCCTGCCGCCGGTGCTCGACATGGAATGGAACCATCAGTCGCGCACCTGTCCGGTCCGGCCCGATGGCAGCGAAGTGCGCGCGCAGGCCAAGAAGTTTCTCGACATGCTGGAATCGCACTATGGCCAGCGGCCGGTCGTGTACACGACGGTCGACTTCTACCGCGACACCGGGATCGGATCTCTGTCGGGAACGGAGTTCTGGCTACGCTCGGTGGCGGGGCATCCCCAGGAAATTTATCCGGGGGCCGACTGGAGCTTCTGGCAATACACCGGCACCGGGCGGGTTCCCGGGATTTCCGGGCCGGTGGACATCAACGTTTTCAACGGGTCGAGCGCATCCTGGGCGCGTTGGCGGAGCTGACTTCCTCCAAGGGTTGAAAGTGCAGCCTGGATCCATGGCGTTTCGCTGAAACGGTCTTGCCGGGCCGTCTGCTGCATCGCATTCATCTGGTGTGCCCGGTTCGGCAATCCGGCCGGGATTTGCCGAGGAGCCCGCGATGGCAGCCGGACGCGCCCTTCGAACCATGCCGGCCTGGACCTGGCTGATCCCGGCGCTGGCACTGGCGCTGCTGGCACTCGAACATGCGCAATTTGTCCAGGAAGCCACCCCCTTGGCGGTCCTCTGCGCGACGCTCCTGATCGGCGGCGTGGTCTTTGCCGCGGTCCACCACGCCGAAGTGGTCGCCTTGCGCATCGGCGAACCCATGGGATCGCTGGTTCTTGCGGCGGCCGTCACGGCGATCGAAACATCGCTGATCCTGTCGGTCCTGCTGTCCTCGGAAAGTGACGCCCCGGAAATCGCGCGCGATACTGTCATCGCGGCGATGATGATCGTTCTTAACGGCGTTGTCGGCTTGTGCCTGCTCGTCGGCGGCCTCCGGCATCATGAACAGGGCTTCCAGGTGCAGGGGGCGACAGGCGCGCTCAGTGTGCTCGGAACGCTGGCGACGTTGGCAATGATCCTGCCGAACTACACTCTGGCAATTCCGGGTCCGGTCTACGCTCCGGTCCAGTTGGCCTTCGTCGCGGTCATGTCGCTTGCGCTTTACGGGCTGTTCGTATTCGTCCAGACGGTGAGCCACCGCGCCTATTTCCTTGATGCCGAGGTCAAGGAAGCAATCCACACCGCGCCGGGCGCTCGGGCCGCCTGGCGAAGTGCGGGGCTCCTCGTGGTGTCGCTGGCATCTGTGGTCCTTCTGGCCGAGTCACTCACGCCCTCCCTTCAGGGAGCAGTGTCCGCAGCCGGTTTGCCGCAAGCCTGCGTCGGTGTGGTCATTGCCGCGCTGACCCTGATGCCGGAAGGTTTGTCGGCCTTCCGGGCAGCGCGCGCCAACAGGCTGCAAACCAGTCTCAACCTTGCGCTCGGATCGGCTCTGGCCAGCATTGGCCTGACGATCCCGCTCGTGTCCCTGGTTTCGGTCTCCATCGGCAAGTCGCTTACAATGGGGCTTCAGTCCGAGGACATCGTGTTGCTGATCCTCACACTGTTCACAAGTACGCTCACCCTGGCCACGGGGCGCACCACGGTGCTTCAGGGGGGCGTCCACATGGTGATCTTCGCAGCCTTCCTGATCATGACCGCGGTGCCGTGACCGGGTGGGCCGACACCGCTGACCCCGGCGACCGGTGGGAACGTTCTCAAATGCCGGCGGAGCTGCCCCACTCATCGCCTCCCATCAGGAACCGCTGGTGCATCATGCACGCTGCGCCATAGGCGGCACCGAAGCCGATATCGTCCGGAATCTCGATGCGGGGGAGGGGAAAGCTTTCCTCGGTGATCGCGCGCAGGTGTTTGAGGACCCGGGTCGCCACGAGTGAATGCAGACCTGCGACAGAGCCGCCGAGTACAATGGTATCCGGGTCGATGATGCGGCAGGCCTGAGACAATGCGAATGCGAGCGTGCGGGCCCAGTCATCGGCGACTGCGACAGCTTCGGGCACGCGGTCACCCACATCGCGGATCAGATCCGCCAGCTTCGCATGGGGCCGGCCGCTTTGGCTGCGGTAGTCCGCAATAAGCTGCCCAAGGCCGATGCGTCTCTCCAGGATCGGTCCTTCGGGCCCGGCTTCAAGCCCAAGCCGAAGGTGCCCGATCTCTCCGGCAAGCCCGTTGCCGCCGCGAAGAAGCTGACCCGCGACCAGGATGCCCCCGCCGAGACCGCATTCCATGTTGACGAGCAGCGTGACGCCGTGTCGTCCGACGCCGCGGCCGTGGACGGCACCGATCGCGAAGGCATTGGCTTCGTTCTCCACCATAACCGGCCACGGGGCCGGCAGTGACTCCCGAACGATCGCTGCCAGGTCCACGTCGCGCCAACCCAGCAACGGTGTCAGGCGGATCCGTCCGTGCATGTCCATCTGGGATGGCGTGGCGATCCCCAAACCTTCGCACCGGTCGCGTCGTCCGGTGGGCAGAGTATTCAGGGCGAGCTTCACGGCCTGTTCCACCGCAAGGCCAGGATCGCGGACCTGACCGTCGAACGGCTGCTGTACTGTCCGGACCGCCTTGCCTGCGAAATCAAGCTCGACCACCGCGATGTGTTCCACACCGATCTCGACACCGAGAAACGAAACCGCCTCTCCGACAAGTTCCAGCAGGATGCCGGGGCGACCAGCGCGGCCGGTCGGGTTGAACTCGCCGTCCTCGACCTCGCGCACGAGCCCGTGGTTCAAGAGATTGGCGATGATGTTGCCCGACGAAGAACGGTTCAGTCGTAATGCACGGGCCAGATCGGCGCGGCTCATGCGACGGTTTCGATAGAGCGCGCGCAGTGCGGCGAGGTCGTTTCGCGATCGAAGTCGACGCGACGGAGGGCCTTCTGGGGCTGAGTCCGGCACATTGCTCCTTTCGGGTCTGTCGCCGCATGACCCTCATCAACATATCATTTTATGGCACTTTGGACCACCACATCGGCATCGCGTGCTGGCGCGGACCAGGCGAAACAGGCTTTTCCGAAACGCATATACAACCTTTGATTGCTATTCCGCCTGTCCGCCATGAAAGCGAATTGCGGTCGCCGACCGGCGGAGCCAGTCTCGGCCGCAGGAGGACGGGAGATCGGACGTGCACGGGACGGGCGGAATGGCAGAGATCGAGGTGCGGGACCTGCCCGATCTTCCTGGGCGGGGCCGGCTCTGGCGCCATGCGGCCTCCGGCGGAAAGATCCTGTTGCTGGAGAACGCGGATCCGGCTCACGTGTTCGGCGTCGCATTCCGTACTCTGCCAGCGGACTCGACCGGTGTTGCCCATATCCTGGAACATTCGGTGTTGTGCGGTTCGGCGCGATACCCGTCAGGCAAACCCTTCGCCGAGTTGCTGAAGGGCTCGTTGCAGACCTTCCTGAACGCGATGACGCTCCCCGACATGACGCTTTACGCGGTCGCCAGTCCCCATGCCGGTGATTTCCACAATCTGGTCGCGGTCTACCTTGATGCGGTCTTCGCGCCGCTGCTTTCGGAGACGACGTTCAGGCAGGAAGCCTGGCGTTTGGAGGCACGGCCAGATGGCGCGCCCGTCCTTCAAGGTGTCGTCTACAACGAGATGAAGGGTTACCTCGCTTCGCCCCTTAGCAAGCTGGACGAAACCCTGCGCCGCGCACTTCTGCCCGGAACGGTCTATGGGCTCGGTTATGGCGGCGATCCCGGCGAGATCCCCAACCTGTCCGCCACTGCGATGCGGGATTTCTACCGCCGCTTCTACGCGCCGGAAAACGCTCTCATCGTCTGCGCCGGGCAAGGGGTGCCGACCGAGATCGTCGGAATGATCGCGACGCGGCTCGACGCGTGTCAGAGCGGCACATCCGCTGCACCGCCGGCGCCGGCGGCACGTTTCGAATCGCCGAGGACAGTGTCAGCCACGTATTCTGGTACGCGGACCGACCCCCGGAGCGACGGCTTCCTGGCCGTGGGCTGGGTATTGCCGATGCCTGCCAGTCCAGCAGATACTCTGACGTGGCGGCTCCTGGACGAGCTTCTGGTCGGGGCGTCCAATTCCCTGATGCGGCGGGCGCTGGTTGAGTCCGGGCTTGGGGCCGATCTGGTCCAGAGCGGCTATAGCGAGGCGACGCGGCAGCCGATCTTCCGCGTCGGACTGAGCGGTGCCGACCCCGCTGCATCCGAAAGCATCGAGACGGCAGTGCTCGACGCACTTTCTGAAGTCGCGCACGACGGCTTTGACCCGCGCGACATCGAGGCCGCATTGAACCTCGTGGAATTTCGCCTTCGTGAAGGGCGCGGCGGCCCCTTTCCGGAAGGGATCTGGCAGATGCTCGATGCGTTCCGCGGCTGGCGGCACAGCGGCGACCCCTTCGCGGCTCTCGATCTGGCCCGCGCCTATTCCGGCATGGCCGAGGATATCCGTTCCGGCCGCATCGACCTGCGGCGGCCGGTTGCTGCGCTGGTCGCTTCGACCCACCGGGTTCGCGTGGTGCTGCAGGCCGATCCCGGCCACGCCGCGCGAGAGGTGGATGCAGAGCGGGCACGCATCCGCCGCATCGCCCAAATGTCGCCGACAGCACCGGAAAAGAGGCCCGCGCCATCGCAGCCGTCGCCGGTTCCCATGCTGACCAGGGCGGACCTTTCACCTGAGGTCGTACCGGACATTCTCGCGGTCGAGCAAGCGGGACCGCTGATCCTGACCCAGACCCTGCCGACTCGCGGAATCGTGTATCTCGACCTCATGCTCGACCTCACGGCGATCCCTGCCGCCGACCTTCCGCTTGCTCGGTTCCTTGGGGCGGTCCTCACGGAACTGGGGACCGCGCGGCGGGAGCGATCGGACCTTGCGCGCTGGATCGGGACCGCGACCGGCGGGATCCGGGCGGTGGCACGCGCGTCGAGCCACGTCTCCGGTGCGCCCGTTGTCACCCTCATTCTGCGCGGAAAGGCCCTGGCTGGGCGCACCGGTGACCTGGCGGACATCCTCGCCGAAATCGTCCACGAGGCCCGGTTCGACGATCCCTCCGGCTTGAACGAACTCGTCGCCCGCGAACGGTCGCGCGTCGAGGCGGCGCTCCTGCGATCCGGCCACGAGGTGGTTGACCGTCGGCTCCGCGCGGCGTTGGCGCCGGCAGGGCAGGGTGAGGAGGCCCTGAATGGCCTCGGGTACCTCGACTTTCTTCGCGATGCCGGGGACGCCGGCGAAAGCGGGCTCGGCAACAATCTTGAGGCACTCCGCAGAGCCCTTGTTGGCCAAGATGCAATTGTCTCGGTCGCGGCGGATCGCAATACCCTGAACCGCGTCTACCCGATCATTCCCCGTCTGGCCTGGAGCAATGGCACGAGATTGGCGTGTCCGGCGGCGGCGCAGCGCCACTCAGCCGCGCTCGCGGTGCCGATGGAGGCGCTGGAAGCGCCAACCTCGGTGAGTTTCGTCGGACTGGGTGGCGACCTCTCAGCAGCTGGACTGGCCCACTCGGGCGCCACGGACGCGGTCATCCGGCATCTCGCGAACACCTATCTCTGGGACAACGTCCGCGAGAAGGGCGGCGCCTATGGCGGACTTGCGCGGCTCGATCCGGTCCGTGAGACGGTCACCATGCTGTCGTACCGTGATCCGCATCTTCTGAAAACGCTCGACGTGTTTCGCGGCGCGGCCGGCTTCCTCGAACAGGCCGCATCCGAACGCGACCAGACCGCGGCGGTCATCGCCGCGATTGGCGCGCGGGATCGTCCGCACCACCCGGAGGATGCGGCGCTGGCGGCATTGGAGCGCTGGTTGACCGGGCAGGACGCTGACTGGCGCAATCGGCGCCGAGCGGAGCTTCTAGCGACTGGTCCGGCCGAGTTCCGCGCCGTCGCGGGCGCACTTGCGGCCATGCAGGAACATGTGGTCGTGCTTGCGGGCGCGGACGCTCTGGACCGTGCCGAAGCGGCGCGGCCGGGCGAGTTCACGCGCCGGCGGATCCTCTGAGCCGCGCCACCATCGCAGCGATTTCTTCGCTCACCGCTTCACGAATCGCTCCATGCTCCAGGATATGCCCCGCTGCCTCGACCTCGCGGACCCGCGCTTCCGGCCACCGCGCGGCGAGGGCATGCGCCGTGCGGGGCGGGCACAGCAGATCGTAGCGTCCCTGGACCAGAACGCCGGGAATTCCGCGAAGCCGCTCCGCGCCTTCCAGCAGTGGCGTGTCGGCCAGAAAACAGTCATGCGCGAAATAGTGCGCTTCCATGTAGGGAGAGACCGGCGCCGGTCCTGCGGTGCGGCGCAGCGCATCAAGGCCCAACCGCGTGGTCCGGGGCGCAAGGACAGAGAGCACGCGTTCGGTGTCGTGCCAGGCGCGGGCGGCGGGGGCATGGACGGCGGGGTCGGGGTCCAGGATGCGCGCGAGATAGGCGTCGAGCGGCCGGTCCCGTTCGGCATCCGGCAGGACGGCCAGGAAATCCGCGTGGAGCGCGGGATGGAACGTGGCCAGTCCGCTGCCGAAGGCCCAGTCAAGCTCGGCCCTCGTGCCGAGGAAGACCGCGCGGAGGACAAGTCCCACGACCCGGTCGGGGTGCTTCTGGGCATAGGCAAGCGCGAGCGTCGCGCCCCAGGATCCCCCGATCACCATCCAGCGGTCGATGGCGAAATGCTCGCGGATCAGTTCCATGTCCCCGATCAGATGTTGCGTGGTATTGGCGTCCCGACTGCCGCGGGGACGGCTGAGCCCGGCGCCACGCTGGTCGAAGGCGACTACATGGCAGGTCTCCGGGTCGAAGATGCCCAGTTGCGCTTCGCTGACGCCGCTTCCGGGACCGCCATGCAGGAAGACCGCGGGGATGCCCTCCGGGTTGCCGAACGAGCGCACGCAGATCTCGTGCCCATCTCCGACATCAAGCCGCTCGTCGGTGCGCCATTCCCTCATGCGGCTTCAGGCTTCTGCCGTGCCGCCGGTGGGATTGCGGTAGATGAACCGCGTCGTGCCGGTTTCCGCCTCGACCTCGGCGGTGCGGAAGATGGCTGCGTGCCGGGGTGACAGGGCGCAGGCCGGATCGGTCGCCGCGGCGTCCCCGGTCAGCGCGAACGCCTGGCAGCGGCAGCCGCCGAAATCCTCGTCCTTGTGGGCGCAGCTCCGGCAGGGCGCGGGCATCCAGTCGGTGCCGCGATAGCGATTCAGCGCCGGGGAATGCTCCCAGATCCAGCCCAGGGAATGATCGCGGACCGAGTCGAAGTGCAGCCCCGTGATCGTCTCGGCGGCATGGCAGGGCAGGACCTTGCCCGACGGCGAGATGTTGAAGACCTGCCGGCCCCATCCGCCCATACAGGTCTTCGGCCGGTCGGCGTAGTAATCGGGCGTCACGTAGTCGATGGTCAGCACTCCCCGGAACCGCTCGCGAGCCTCCTCCACGACACGGTCGCATTCAGCGACCTGTGCGCGGGTCGGCATCAGTGCGGCGCGGTTCTTCAGGGCCCAGCCGTAATACTGCACATTCGCCACTTCCAGACGCTGCGCGCCGAGCGTCACCGCCATGTCAACGATCTGCGGCAATTCATGCAGGTTCTGGCGGTGCATCACCGCGTTGACGGTGAGGGCCAGCCCCGCCTCGCGCACCCATCCGGCGGCAAGGTGTTTCTGGGCGTGCCCGTGACGGTAGCCGCCGATCCGGTTGGCCAGCGCCGCATCGCTGGCTTGAAAGCTGATCTGGACATGAGCGAGGCCGGCATCGGCCAGTGCGAACACGCGGTCGCGCGTGAGGCCGACGGCCGACGTGATGAGGTTGGAATAAAGACCGACCTCGCTCGCGCGGCGCACCAGATCGCCGAGGTCGCGCCGGACCACCGGCTCGCCACCCGAGAAATGCACTTGCAGGACGCCCAGATCCGCCATCTCGCCCAGGACCCGCTGCCATTCGGCAGTGCTCAGTTCGTCCTTTGGACGGTCGAGCTCCAGCGGGTTCGAGCAATAGGGACATTGAAGCGGACAGCGGTGCGTCAATTCTGCCAGCACCGCAACAGGAAGTCCGTGGGTCCGGCCCGCTTCGGGTGAAAGGCTTGCTGCCGGGCGCTCGGCCGCCGCCGTCTCGCTCATGGCCGCACTCCATCCGCAGCCGCAACGAAGCCCTTGTCTGCGAGCGACTGCAGCATCGCTGTCACATCCGTCGCGATCCGGTCGAGCGGGGCGTCATACTTCTGCGACAGGTTCTCGGCGACGTCCCGGACAGTGCGGATCCCGTCGCTCAATTCCAGGACTTCGACCGCGATCGGGTCCGGCAGCAGCACTCTTTCGGGTGCGAGTAGAAGCCACAACCCTCGTGCCGTGTCGAAACGCAGGCGCGCGTGGCGCGCGAGTTTCGGACGAGTCGCCGCGCCGATCGTCAGGCGCTCTGCCATGCTCATTTGTCCGTCTCGGGACAGAACGCGCCCGGCGGCGGGAAGCCCGAGACATAGGCGTGATGCAGCGCGTCCAGCTGAACCCAGAGCACGTTCGTCTTGAAGATCAGCGCATCGCACACCGACTGGCGCTCCTCCGGAGTGCGCGCGTGGGTCTTGACGTAGTCGAGCGCGAAGGCCGCGTCCCGCGGCGCCTGGCTCAGGCGGGTCTTGAAGTAGGTCATGATCGAGGGGTCGATGAAGTCGTAATTCGCCAGCATTCCGGAGATCCGCCGTTCATGGATCGAGGGGGCGAAAAGTTCGGTCAGGGACGAGGCGATCGCCTCAAGCGGCGTGCGGTCGCGGACGAAATGCAGATACGCGTCCACCGCGAACCGGGTTGCCGGCAGGATGCCCTGGGTCGAGACCACATAGTCGCGGTCAAGCTCCAGCCCGTCGGTCAGCTTCAGCCAGCGTTCGATCCCGCCCTCGCTGTCTGGTGCTCCGTCGTGATCCTCGATCCGGTGGCGCCACTCGATCCGGATCGTGCGGTCGCGAAAGCGCGAGATCACGATGGCATCCTTCAACGGGATCGAGGACTGGTAGTAGTAGCGGTTCAGCGCCCAGGCCTGGACCTGCCCGCGGCTCAGCTTCCCGCCATGAAGCAGGTCGTGGAACGGGTGCAGGTCGTGATAGCGCGTCGCACCGATCATCCTGAGCCGTTCTTCCAGCGCCTCGGCGCTTTCCAGTGGGGTATCGGGAATCGCGTCGTCGATCCGGGGGGAGTCGAGGCTCACAGGTCTATCCTTTCGCCGGCCCGCGCAAGTTCCCAGCCGGCCGTCTCGAGCGTCTGGCGCTCGGGTGCGCGGGGCAGGAGGGCGGGGTTCGAGTTGTTGACGTGAATGAAGATGCGCCGGCCGATTCCGAGCCCGTCGAGAGCGGCCATCGCCCCCGCGGCGCCGGACATGGAGATATGACCCATGCGCTGCCCGGTCTTTCGGCCGAGACCGGTTCGGATGATTTCGTCATCCGTCCATAGCGTGCCGTCGAAGAACACCAGATCGGCACCACTTAGGCGCTCGGCAAGTTGCGCATCGACCCCGCCGCAGGCGGCGACGAAATAGATGCCCGGTCCGGAATCGTCCGCCGCCCGGATGTGGAGACCGAGCGTATCCCCGGGCACATCCCGTTCATGCCCTCGGGCGGTCCCCTCCAGATACCAGGCCGATTTTCCCGGTACCTCGAAAGCTTCAACCACCAGACCCGACGGCGTTCCGTCGGGAAGCGCGGGTGCGAAGGCTGCGCCGATTTCGATGGGCCGCCGTGGCACCAGCGTGCGATCAAGCACATTGAAGATGCTGTTCGCGTCGAGAAGGTCGATGACGCGCTTGTGTGCGTACAGACCGAACGGCGATCCCTCGCGCAGGGACAGAAGGCCGGCCACCGCGTCGACTTCACCATTGGTCAGGATCACGCCTGCAATCGGGCTGTGGCGCAGCGCGCCGGGGCGCGGGTGCAGGTCCGGGGTGGCGATGATCTGCTGGCGAATGTCGGGGGAGGCATTGACCAGGAACCAGTGTGCACCATCGGCACTGACCGCGATCGAGGTCTGGCCGTCCTGCAGCGCCGGGTCGGACCAGGCTGCCTTGCAGGTGGGGCAGGCGCAGTTCCATTGGGGAACCCCTCCGCCCGCCGCACCGCCGAGAACGACGATCTTCAGCATCGGCCGGACGCGGGCCGGTGTGACGGACGGGGGGCCATGGCTTACGCCTTCCGCTTGGCGCAGGCGTACATGTTGATTTCCATACCCACGGGGATTTCGTCCACTTGCGGTGCAGTCCAGGCCATGCATTTCCTCCCATTTCGGATGCCGACAGCGAAAGTGCTGCCGAAAGGAAGGCTAGGCGGCGCCTAGGCCCGGCTTCAATCTATGGCTGGCATAGTTCGCCGAAAGTCGGTGTCGTCCGGGCGGCCAACCAAGCGCCGGCGAGGCGCCGCCACGGATCGAAGGCAGGCGGTTTCAGGAAGGCGACGCGGCGGGGGCAGTCGGCCTCACTCCGCAAGAAAGGGTGGCGTCTTCCGCATCGGCGGCGGCGCATAGCCGCTGCCCGCCTCGCTCAGTGCGGCAACCAGCGTGGCGTAGGGCTCCTGCGTGGCATGTCGGTTCGACAGGAGCGCCGCAATCTCGCGCGGCGGCTGCGCCACGCGGTAGAGGGTCACGCCGTCGATTGCCGCACCGCCCACGACGCAGGACATCGACGGGGCCAGGCAGACTCCTTCGCCCGCCCGCACTAGGCCAAGGGCCACTTCGAAGCTGCGCACGCGGGCGAAGGGCCAGTTGCCAGGGATGTGCTGGTCGTACCAGTCCTGGACTCTTTGCGTATGCTGGGTCCCGAACATGAACTGGATCGACCGGCAGAGCAGCCGGTGCGCTGATTGGGGCAGATCCCGCTTCGGGTCGCTGACCCCGTCGAGGTGGAGCGATTCCGGCACGGCAAGAACGTAGGGATCGGTGCAGATTGGCACCTGGCGAAACCCAGCACTGGCCGGAGCGATCGAATTCGTTGCGATCAGTCCGATGCTGATGCGCCGGCCATAGAGCATTTCCACGACGTCTGCGGGCGTGCTTTCGTGGATGTCGTAATCGACACTCGGATAGGCTGCACGCATAGCCTCCATCGCCTTGGGAAGCACCACGCGCAGGACCGAGTTGAGCCCGGCAATTGCCATGGTCTGGCGCAATCCCTGGCCGATCTCGACAACGCTGTCCTCGAGCGATTGGATGCCGTCGAGCACGATCTCGGTCTTTCGCAGCAAATGCCGGCCAGCCTCGGTCAGGACCAGCCGGTTGGATAGGCGGGCGAACAGTGCAGTCCCCACGATCTCTTCGAGGCTGGCGATCTGCTGCGAGAGCGTGGGCTGGGTCAGGCCGAGTTGCTTCGCTGCCTTGGTGAGGCTGCTGAAATGGGCCACGGTCCAGAAGACCTGCAGGCGCCGCAGCGTAAAGCGCCCGCTGCTATCGCCGGCAATCCAGGCCGCCATTTCGGATGCCCGGCGGTCTTGCGGCAACGTGGTGCTTGCGGTCTCTTCGCCGTCGGCCATCTCATCCCCCTGCCGCGCGGTGTCCCGGTGCCCGTCGGAGCGCCGAAGGTACAGCCGATGCTGCCATTGGCCAAGGCTGCTCGCGCAACCTTGTGGCGGTGGCCGGCCGTCCGAAGCGATCAGCCCATATAGGTATTCGGAACCAGAGTGTTGGCCAGGAAATGCAGGTCGCTCCGCAATGCGTCGCGCGTCGCCGACCCGCCGAGGCAGATCCGCAGGGCCTCGTTTGGGGGGCCGCCGACGGTAAAGGCGTCCGACGGCACAATTCCGATCTGCCGCCCGCTCATACGGGCGACGATGTCAGCCCGGCTGATCCGCTTCGGAAGGGCAAGCCAGATGTTGAAGGCGTTCTCGGCGGCATCGAACCGGAACCCTTCCAACGCTTCGGCGGCGATCTGTTGGCGGGCTCGGGTCTCGGCGCGGATAAAGCGACGGATCCGGTCGGCGGTGCCGTTCTCGATCCAGTGGGTGGCGAGCGCCATGGACAGCGGCGAAGGCATGACCGCAAGGGCGCGCAGCGCCTGTCCGAGCGCGAAGGCGTCCTTGGACGTTGGGGCCACCGCAAAGGCAAGCCGAAGTCCCGCTCCGATGCATTTGGCGAGGCCGCCGATATGCCAGGTCAGATCCGGTGCGAGGATCGCCAGTGGCGCCGGTGCACGGGGCGGGATGAAGCCGTAGGCGTCGTCCTCGATCAAGCCCAGGCCGTGACGGTTCAGGACTTCGGAAATCTCGAGCCGCCGGTCGGTCGGAATCGTAATGGTCGTCGGGTTCTGCAGGGTCGGGTTGAGGTAGAGCGCCCGGGGACGCACCTGCCGGATTGCCGCGTCGAGAGCATCGGGCAGAATCCCGTGCCGGTCCATCTCGATGCCATGGAGGCGGATCCGCATCCGTCCTGCAATATTGCGCAATCCGGGATAGGTGATGCGCTCGCAAAGGACGGTATCTCCGGGCTGGGCGAGAAGTGACAGGACCGAGGTCATGGTCGCGTGGGCGCCCGGTGTCACGGCGATCCGTTCAAGGTTGGGCACCATGCCGCGCAGCGACAGCCAGGTCGACGCGGCGACCCGATCCTTCTCGCCACCGGTGGGTGCCTGATAGCGCAGCAGATGGACCAGATTTGCCGAGATGTATCCCAGGCCCTCCTGCATCCTGGCCAGGAGGGCCGGGTCGGTTGGTTCGGGCGGCATGTTCATCGACAGGTCTTCCGCACCGACACGCGCCGGGTCGGGCGCCTCGTGCGCAGACGGTTCCCCGGCGACGAAGGTGCCCCGTCCCACATGACTTTCCAGAAGTCCGCGCGCCTGCGCTTCGGCATAGGCGCGGGAGACCGTGGTGAAGTCGAGTCCCAGTTGCGCCGCAAGCTTGCGCTGTGGCGGCAACCGGTCGCCGGGCGACAGCGTTCCGTGGCGGATGTCGCGGGCGATCGCCTCTGCGATGGCGATGTAGAGAGGCTTGCTGGCCTCTGCAAGCCTCGGGGTCCAGTCGCTCATTCCTGCCTCCATCCGCCATGGTGGTAACGAATGATGCCGCAAGATTGAAGTCAATTGTATGGATTATGAGGACGGTCTTCGAAGTCGCGTCGCGAGTCTATTGGCCGGACCTTGGCGGCCTATGTCACAGCTTGGCTCATGGATTTACCCAAGGAAATGGCAGACGAAATCCATCTTGGAACGAAGTCACAGGGTCGCGGTTCTGGCGCCGGATTTGGCCGAGTGTGCACGGAAAACCCATCGGCGACATCTCGGTTTTCGGGCATCTGTCTGCAATCAATCCTGCGCTCGAGGAAGTGACTGTCCGCTTCTTTGCGAAACTTGACCGGACATTGATCAGATTGCCTAGCGTAGCCTGCGCAGGTGTGCCATGACCGCGTGTCCCTGCGGCGCAACCGGTGCTTGCGTCATGCCGTTGGTGGCCGGAGAGACGCGCTGCACGCTGCTGCGAGGTGGATCGTCAGGCCGCGCCCAACGCCCGGACCGCCTGGTCCACACTGCGAAACTGATGGTCCCTGCCCAGGAGGTCCAGAAATCCGCTCCGTTCCAGGTCGGACTCGGCGCGCGCCGATTCCAGGCGCGCGACCGCTACCCGGATACCCTGCGCGCGCAGCTCTGTCAGGAGGCCGGACAGCATGTCGGCGCCGGTCAGGTCGACGGCGATCACTCCGGCGCATTCGAGCACGAGAACGCGCGGCCGGTTCCGCCGTGCCGCAAGCCGGGCGCAGATTGCGTCGCGGATCCCGACCGCGTTGGCAAAGTTGAGCGGCGAGGCGAGCGCGAGGACCAGTGGGTCGCCGGCGCCTTTTCGTCCGTCTCCAGTTGGACCGCGCCACCAGACAGTTGTTCCGGCGACCGGCGCAAGTTCGATGACGGCCGGCTCGAACAGCGGCAGGGATGCGTGAACAAGCGACAGGAGCATCGCCAGTGGCAGACCGATCTGCAGCGGCAGAAAGGTCACCAACAGCATCGTTGCCACCGCAATCGCTCCTTCGCTGCGACTGCGCCGCAGAAGGTCCGGCAGGAGCTTGGCAGGGAAGAGGTGGATCGCGATATAGACCAGGACGCCGGCAAGCGCCGCGGCGGGAAGCAGCGACAAGACCGCTCCGCCGAGCCACAACAGCAACAAACCGGCGAGCGCCGCCCCGAACCCCGCCAACTGGCTTGAGGCCCCGCTGTCTCGCAGAATTTCGGTCCGGGGCGGGCTGGAGTTCACGGCGAAGCCACCCACCGCCGCTGCCGCGAGATTGGCGAGGCCGATCGCCCCGAATGCGTTCCGGCTGACTTCGGGCGCTTCGGTGCCGCTGTCTCGCAGCACCACGGTCGTCTGCGACAGGCAGAGAAACGCGATGCTCAGGGCGGCGGGAATGAGGTCGACGATCCTGTCCACGCCAGGTTGCGGCCAGGACAGGCTGGCGGCGGCCCGGACGTCGGGAATGCGTGGCAGGAGGGTCCCATCGGGATCTGCGAACGTCGCATAAGCGGTCACCAGTGCCAGCGCGACGAGCGGGGAGGGGAAGCGGCGGCCAAGTGCCCGTCCCGCCAGACAGAGGGCCGTGACCGCCGAGGCGGCCAGTGCCGGCGCCAACGCAGCGTTGCCGAAATGGTGAAGCGTGGCTGTCAGAGTCGCTGCGACATTCCCGGTCGGTAGGTCCAGCCCCAGGATCGTCGGCAGGCGGCCGACGATGATGTGGATCGCGATGCCGGCGAGCATCCCGGCCGCGACGGGCTTCGACAGCAGCTGCGCGATCCATTCCAGCCGCAGCGCCCAGACCGCAAGCAGGGTCAGTCCGACCAGTCCGGCGAGAAGGGCTGCGGTCCCGCTGGCGCTTCCGGCGCCGGCAAGCGCGGCTGCGATCAGCGGTGCAATGGTGGAATCCGCCCCGACCGACAGGGTGCAGTCTCGGCAGGCGAGAAGCATCATCAGGGACGCGGCGCCGAACACCACCAGCCCTTGCGCCGCCGGAAGTCCTGCGAGGCGCGCGGTGGCAAGCTGTTCGGGGATGGCGATTGCGGCCAGCGTCAGCGCCGCCATCAGGTCGCGGCGGGGCGAGGCGCCCTTCAATGTCGGCGCGAGCCTCATGTCGCGGCCTTGACCGCCTTGTGGTAGCGGTGTCGGATATCGGCCAGATCGACCCGCACCGGCGGCGTCTTCAGACCCATCTCTTCAAGCGTCAGGGAAATGATCTGCGCCACCGCCAGATTGCGTACCCACTTGCGGTCCGACGGAATCACGAACCAGGGCGCATGCCGGGTCGAGGTGCGCGTGATCGCTTCTTCATAGGCTTCAAGATAGGCGTCCCAGAACGCGCGCTCGGTATAGTCGGCCTCGCTGATCTTCCATTGCCGCGCCGGGTCCTGCAGACGCTTCTCGAAGCGGCGGAGCTGTTCCTCGGGACTGAGATGCAGGAAGAATTTCAGGATCCGCGTGCCATTGGCCGCGAGCAAGGCCTCGAACTCGTTGATCCGGTCATAGCGCTCCCGCCAGACGGCTTCGGGGACAAGCTCGTGCACCCGGACCACCAGCACATCCTCGTAGTGGGAGCGGTTGAAGATCGCGACCTCGCCGCGTGCGGGCGCGGCCCGGTGCGCGCGCCAGAGAAAGTCGTGGGCAGCCTCGTCCGGGGTCGGCTGCTTGAACGGCGTGACGCGGACGCCCTGGGGGTTCATGCCGCTCAGGACATGGCGGATCGTGCCATCCTTGCCGGCCGCATCGAGTCCCTGCAGGACGATCAGGAGCGAGGCGCTTGCATCGGCGTAGAGGAGGTATTGCAGGCGGTCGAGATCGGCGACGGCTTCCGCCATCGCGGGTCCGGCCTCCTTGCGCTTGAGATCCGGTGGCTTCTGGGTGCTGTCGCGGCGCTCAAGCTGCGTCCTTTCGCCGGGGCGCACCGCGAGGCCCTGCAGCCAGTTTGGACTTACCCTGCCTTCGGCCATGGCTTAGGTTGCTCCTGCAGAAACGGCGAATTCGGCATCCGTCCGGGGCAGAATGGCGCGAGAGACAGGGCATCACAAGAAACTCGGTCGTCATTTGTCGGGCCGATGGCGGTCCGGCCGGTTAGACACTGGCGACGGCGGCCCTGCACTCTCCGGGGGCGCACGATGAGCGGGCTGGCGCGGATCACCGCGGTGCGCGGTCCGGTGGTCGACATGGCCAGCGAGGAGGCGCTTCCGGCGATTCACGACGCGGTCATCGCCGATCCCGAAGGCGCTGCCGTCCTCTGCGAGGTTCAGGCCCATCTCGGCGAGGGGTATTTCCGCGCCATCGCACTCGAGCCGACACAGGGCCTGTCGCGGCTGATGCGTGCAAGAATGACAGGGGCGCCGATCACCGTCCCCGTCGGCACGTCGGTGCTCGGACGGCTGCTTGACGTACAGGGTCGGGTCGGCGACGACGGGCCCGAGCTTGCGGGCGACACGCCGCGCCGCGCCATCCACCAGCCGCCGCCGGCCTTCGCCAGCCAGCGCGCCGACGTGCAGCTCTTCTCCACCGGGATCAAGGTGCTGGACCTGCTTGCACCCTTGGCGCAGGGCGGCAAGGCGGCGATGTTCGGTGGCGCGGGCGTCGGAAAGACCGTGCTGGTGACCGAGATGATCCACGCGATGGTCGCGGGATATGACGGCATCTCCGTCTTCGCCGGCATCGGCGAGCGCTCGCGCGAGGGGCACGAGATGCTCCACGACATGCGCAACTACGGCGTGCTCGACCGTACCGTCCTGGTCTACGGGCAGATGAACGAACCTCCGGGCGCGCGCTGGCGGGTGCCGCTGACCGCGCTCAGCATCGCCGAGCATGTGCGGGACGTCGAGGGACGCAACGTGCTTCTGCTGATGGACAATGTCTTCCGCTTCGTCCAGGCGGGTGCCGAGGTCTCAGGGCTTCTGGGACGGATGCCGTCACGGGTGGGCTACCAGCCGACGCTGGCAAGCGAGGTTGCCGACCTTCAGGAACGGATCAGTTCGACGGGACGTGCGGCGGTCACGGCGATCGAAGCGGTCTATGTGCCGGCCGACGATTTCACCGATCCCGCGGTATCGGCCATCAGTGCACACATGGACAGCACCGTGGTGTTGTCCAGACAGCTGGCCGCCGAGGGCATCTATCCGGCCATCGATCCGATCGCCACCACCTCGGTGCTGCTCGACCCGCTAGTTGTAGGTGTGGAGCACGCCCGTGTGGCCGGGCGCTTGCGCGAACTGATCGAGCACTATCGCGAGCTGCGGGATGTCATTGCCTTGCTGGGCGTGGAGGAACTGGGCCGGGAGGAACGGCTGCTGGTGGGTCGTGCCCGGCGTCTGCAGCGCTTCTTGACTCAGCCCTTCTTCGTGGCCTCGGCCTACACCGGCATGCCGGGACGATCTGTGCCGGTGGCCGAAACCGTGGCCGGCTGCGCGGCCATTCTGGCCGGTGAATGCGATGCCTGGGACGAATCTTCGCTGTACATGATCGGCAATCTGGACGAAGCCCGCGCCAAAGAGGCCTCGCGCCAGGGAGTATCCGCATGAGCGGGTTGCTGTCGCTGACCATCACCACGCCCCTGGAAGTCGTGTTGCAAGCCGACGATGTGGCCTCGCTGCGGGCCGAAGATGCCAGCGGCAGTTTCGGCATCCTGCCCGGACACACCGGTTTGCTGACCGTGCTCGGCGCCTCGGTACTGCGCTGGCGCCGCACGGATGCGATCTGGCACTACTGCGCCCTGCGCGGTGGCGTGCTCAGTGTGGCTGGCGGCCAGCAGGTACGGGTGGCTTGCCGCGAGGCGGTGGCTGGCGACGATCTGGCCGCACTGGAGCATCTGGTGACCACGCAGATGGCGGCGCGCCAGGATGTCACGCGTGCCGCCCGTGCCGAGCACACCCGGCTGCAGGCGCAGGCCATCCGCAGTTTGATGCAACGCCTCGCCGCCAAACCGGGCAGCGATGCGCTGGCGGAGCATTTCCAATGAGCACTCGGGATCAGGATCAGGCGGCGCATCTGGCGGAGGCCGCCCGTCGCACCGAACAGCGGCAGCAGGCCGGGGAGCGCGACCCCGAGCCCTCCCTCGCCCGTCGTTTCGGCCAGATCGGCGTCCTCGGCTGGATCATCGTTGGCCCCACCTTGCTCGGCGTGTTCGCCGGCAGCTGGCTCGATCATCGATTGACCAGCGGCATTACCCTGACCGCTGCCATGACCATGCTCGGCGCGGCACTGGGGCTGTGGCTGGCCTTGCGCTGGATGCATCAACAATGAGCGGTGTGCTCGCCCATGCCGGACTCTGGAGCGGCGCCCTGCTGGCGGGCGTGGCCCTGGGCTGGCTGCACTTCCGCAGTTTGCGTCGCGTCGCTGAGCGGCTCGTTGCCGGTGAGCCGGCCGCGGTGCTTTTGCAAATCACCCGAATACTGATGCTGGCGCTGTTCCTGTATCTGTGCGCGCGGCTCGGCGCGAGCACCCTGTTGGCCGCCGCGGCCGGCGTGTACATCGGCCGTGTGCTGGTGATGCGACGCGCGCCAAAGGAGACCCCATGACCGAGTCACCCTTGAATGTCAGCATCGCCTTCATGCTGGGCCCCATACCGGTCAGCTGGACCGTGCTGACCACCTGGTTGATCGTGGCTGCACTGGCGCTGGCCTCGTGGCTGCTGACCCGTCGCTTGTCGATCCGGCCGGGCAAGACCCAGGCCCTGCTGGAGCTGATGGTCGGCGCCATCGACGAGCAGATCCGAGCTTCGGTCCCGGGCGACCCGTCACGCCTGCGCAGTCTGATCGGCACCCTGCTGCTGTTCATCCTGGCGGCCAACTGGAGTTCGCTGGTGCCGCTGGTGGAACCGCCCACGGCGCACATCGAGACCGACGCCGCCCTGGCGCTGATCGTGTTCCTCGCGACCATCGGCTACGGGGTGCGCGAACAGGGCCTGATCGGTTATCTGAGGAGCTTCCTGCGCCCCAGCTGGATCATGATTCCACTCAATCTGATCGAGCAGATCACGCGCGCCTTTTCACTGATGGTGCGCCTGTTCGGCAACGNNCGGCCGACGATTTCACCGACCCCGCAGTGTCGGCGATTTCGACCCACATGGACAGCATGGTGGTGCTGTCGCGCCAGTTGGCCGCCGAAGGCATCTATCCCGCCATCGACCCCCTGAAGACGACCTCGTCGCTGCTCGACCCGGCGACCGTCGGGGCGGAGCATGCCCGCACCGCCGGCGCCGTGCGCGAGCTTCTGGAGCATTACGACGAACTGCGGGATGTGATCGCGCTGCTGGGTGTGGAAGAACTGGGCCGGGAGGAACAGCTCATGGTGGCCCGCGCGCGGCGGCTGCAGCGATTCCTGACCCAGCCGTTCTTCGTCGCGGCCGCCTATACCGGGATGGAAGGCCGCAATGTGCCCATCGCCGACACGATCGCCGGCTGCAAGGCGATCATCGCGGGCGAATGCGACGATTGGGACGAAGGGTCGCTCTACATGATCGGCGATCTCGACGAGGCCCGCGCCCGCGAAGACGCGCACCGAAGCCGCAACTCCGCGCCAGGCTCGCGAACCGCGGCATGAGTGCGACGCTGCATCTGATCGTGACCACGCCGCTCGAGGTTGTGGCGGAAAGCGGCGGCGTCGTTTCGCTGCGGGCCGAGGATTCCAGCGGAGATTTCGGCATTCTGCCCGGTCATGCCGATTTCCTGACCGTCATCGACTCGGGCGTGCTGCGCTGGCGAGAGACCGGCCGGCCGTGGCGGTACTGTGCACTGCGCGGCGGCGTTCTGACCGTGTCGGACGGCGCCGAGGTGCGCGTGGCCTGTCGCGAGGCGATCTGCGGCGACGACCTAGCCGCCCTGAATTCGGTCGTGGAGGCGCACCGGGCCGAAGCTCTCGACGCGGCGCGGCGATCGCGGGTCCAGTCGACGCGGCTTCACGCCCGCGCGATCCGCCAGCTGGCCCACCAGCTTGCGACCGACGGCGACGCCCTGGCGATGTCCCTGGGGGATCTGCCGTGACCGATCCTGACAAGACCGCGCAGGCGGCCGAGCGTGCAAAGGCGCGCGACGAGGAGGGGCGCCGCCACCCCGAGCCGTCCCTGGCGCGGCGTTTCGGGCAGATCGGCGTTCTGGGCTGGCTCATCGTCATGCCAATGCTGGCGGGCCTCTTTGTCGGACACCGGCTGGATCGCTGGCTGGGCAGCGGCATCACCCTTGCCGCCGCGCTTCTCATGGTCGGGGCCGGGCTTGGGCTCTGGCTTGCGATCCGCTGGATGCACGAGCAATGACCGGGGCCGCGGCGACCGTGATCCTGGCGCTCTGCGCTGCCCTGGCCGGCCTGGGTGCGGGCTGGGTCCATTTTTCGAGCCTGCGCGGCGTGGCCGACCGGATCGTCGCCGGCCAGCTTGGCGCGCTCGGGTGGCAGCTTCTGCGGCTTGCGCTTCTGGGCGGATTTCTCTGGATCTGCGCGCAGGGCGGTGCGGCGGTCCTTCTGGCCGCCGCCTGCGGTATCCTCGCAGGTCGGGTGCTGGTGCTCAGGCGGGTGCGCTGATGGAGCCGCCTCTCACCGCGCATGGCGCCTTTGCGCTCGGCCCCGTCGTGGTGACCTGGCCAGTTGTGACGACCTGGGTCATCATGGTGTTTCTCACTCTGGCGTCTCTCGGCTTCACGCGCCGCCTTGCCCTGCGGCCCGGTCCCGGACAGGCTGTTCTGGAACTTCTGGTGGCGACGCTCGACAGCGAGATCCGTGCCACCATTCCGGGCGATCCGGCGCGCTTCCGGGCGCTGATCGGCACGCTCCTGGTCTTCATCCTGACTGCCAACTGGTCGTCGCTGATCCCGGGCGTAGAGCCACCCACCGCGCATCTGGAAACCGACGCCGCGCTGGCCTTCCTGGTCTTCGTGCTCTCGATCGGCTGGGGCATCCGGGAACAGGGCCTCGCCGGATGGCTGAAGGGCTTTGCGAGCCCCACCTGGGCGATGATCCCCCTCAACCTCGTCGAGCAGATCACCCGCAACTTCTCGCTCATGGTGCGCCTCTTCGGCAACGTGATGAGCGGCGTCTTCGTCATCGGCATCGTGCTGTCGCTGGCCGGACTTCTCGTTCCCGTACCGTTGATGGCGCTCGATCTGCTGACCGGCGCGGTGCAGGCCTACATCTTCGCCACCCTGGCGCTTGTCTTCATCGGCTCGTCGGTCAGCGGTCACGACGCGCAATCCGAAAAGGAGTCTCCTCATGAGTGATTGGATTCAGATCGCCAGCATCTGTTCTGCCGCCTTTGCGGTGGGTGTCGGCGCCATCGGACCGGCGCTCGGCGAAGGCCGGGCCGTCGCCGCCGCGCTGGAGGCCATTGCCCGCCAGCCGGAATCCGCGGGCACGATCTCGCGCACCCTCTTCGTCGGTCTCGCCATGATCGAGACGGTGGCGATCTACTGTCTGGTCATCGCGTTGCTGCTTCTGTTCGCCAATCCCTTCGTGCAATGAACTTCGACTGGACGACCTTCGCGCTTCAGCTGGCGAATGTCCTGATCCTGCTGGCGATCCTGCGGCGCTTTCTGTTCCGGCCGGTGGCCGGGATCATCGCCCGCCGGCAGGCCGAGACCGACGCCGCGCTGGCCGCGGCGGCGCAGGCCCAGGAAGACGCGAAGGCTGCCGCAGGCGCGGCACGGGCCGAGACCGAGGCGACGCGGGCCGCCCGGCAGGAAATCCTTGCAAAAGCGCAGGGCGAGGCCGAGACGGTTCGGGCCGGGTTGCTCGAAAAGGCCCGCGCGGAAGCTGCGGCGGTCGTCGAAAAGGGCCGGGACCAGGCCGCGCGCGATCGCGAGGCTGACAGGGCCGCCGCCCTTGCCCAGGCGCGCGACCTGGCCGGGGCCATCGCCGCCCGGGCGCTCGCGGGCATGCCCCGACCGCCCGACGCTGCCGGCTACGGCACCCGGCTGGCGACGGCGCTCGATGCACTTTCTCCGGATGAACGGGCGGCGATCCTTGCGGGCAGCCATTTGCGGCTGGCCGCGGCCGAACCGTTGACGGTACCCGAGGCGCAAGCGGTCACAGCAGCATTGCAGACGCTGGGCATCGCCCCTGACGTCGAGACCGATCCGGACCTGATCGCCGGATTGGAGCTGCGCTCGGATACCGGCGTGGTGCGCAATTCGCTGGCTCACGACCTCGACACGATCGCAAAGGCGCTTGCCGATGACTCTGCCGCCTGATCCTGCCCTGGCCCGGCTGAAGGCGCGTGTCGCCGACATTCCCCTCGGGGCGAAGGCCGAAGAGATCGGAACTGTCCTGGCGATCGGGGACGGGCTTGCGACCGTCGCCGGCCTGCCGGGTGCGCGGCTGAACGAGATCCTCGAGTTTCCCGGCGGGACCCTCGGCTTCGTCCTGTCCCTGGAAGAAGAGGTTCTGCACGCGGCCTTCCTCGACCCGGTGATCGGCGTCGGCGCGGGCGACCGGGTGATCCGGCGCGATGCACTCCTTTCGGTCCCCGTGGGCGAGGCTCTGCTTGGTCGGGTGGTCGATCCGCTCGGCCGTCCGCTCGATGGCCTGCCTGCGCCGGACGCAGCCGAACGGCTGCCGACCGAACGCCCCGCGCCGTCGATCATCGAGCGCGATTTCGTGTCGGAACCGGTCGAGACAGGCCTTCTGGTCGTCGATGCCCTGTTCGCGGTGGGGCGGGGCCAGCGCGAGCTGATCATCGGCGAGCGACAGACCGGCAAGACCGCGATCGCGGTCGACGCGATCATCAACCAGGCCGGGTCCGACCTGGTCTGCATCTACGTCGCCATCGGCCAGCGGATGACGGCGGTCCGCCGGGTGATCGAGGCGATTCACGGCCGCGGCGCGTCCGGCCTGACCATTGTCGTGATGGCGGAAGCCACGGCCGAGCCCGGCCTGCGCTGGCTGGCCCCCTTCGCCGCGACCTCGATGGCAGAATGGTTCCGCGACCGGGGTCGCCACGCATTGATCGTCTATGACGATCTGACCAAGCACGCCGCCACGCACCGCGAGCTTGCGCTGCTATCGGGGCAGCCGCCGGGACGGGAGGCCTTTCCGGGCGACATCTTCTACCTCCATGCGCGCCTGCTGGAACGGTCGGCCAAGCTGTCTGCGGCAAGGGGTGGCGGGTCGCTGACCGCGCTTCCCATCGCCGAGATCGAGGCCGGCAACCTCTCGGCCTATATCCCCACCAACCTCATTTCGATTTCCGATGGCCAGATCGTCACCTCGGCGACGCTCTTTGCCGCGAACCAGCGACCGGCGGTCGATATCGGCCTTTCGGTCAGCCGGGTGGGCGGCAAGGCGCAATGGGGTGCGGTGAAGTCCCAGGCCGGACGGCTCCGGCTCGATTATGCGCAGTATCTGGAGATGAAGATGTTCGCCCGCTTCGGCGGCTTTGGCGACGCGGCGATGAAGGCGCGGATGGCGCGAGGCGAGAGGATCGGCGCGCTTCTGGCGCAGGACCGCTTCGCGCCGCTCGCGACGGTGACCCAAATCGCGCTGCTTCTTGCCCTGAACGAAGGCCACCTTGATGAGGTGCCGCCCGACCGCATCCCGGCGCTGAAGTCTGTTCTGCCGGATATCCTTGCCGCCGAGCCCGTGCTGGATACCTTGCGCGCCCGCCCGGAAAAGCTGGACGATGCCGAGCGGTCCGCTCTGCTGGCCGCGGTACGGACCGCGCTGGACCGCCCGTGACCGAACGCCTCGAGACGCTTGCCGCCCGGCTGCGCACGCTCGACCAGATCGGCGACGTTGTAGGTGCGCTTCGGGCGATTGCCGCGGGCCACGAGGCAGAGGCGCAGCGCGCCATGGCGCCGATCCGGGCACATGCCGAAACCGTCCGGCAGGCGTTGCTGTGGATTTCCCAGAGAAGTGGCGCGGCACCCGAAGGCGCCGGCCTGGTGCTGGTCGTCGGCGCCGCGCAGGGATTTTCGGGCTCCTATCCCTATCGCCTTGCAGATGCCGCGGCCGAACTCGCAGAGGCGGGCGCGGGCCTCCTAGTCACCGGTCGGCGTACCCTGACGCTGCTCGAGGAGCGGGGGATCAACGTGCTCTGGTCCGACGAGATGGTGTCGCGCCCGCAGGAGATCCCGGACCTGGCGAGCCACGCCACCGACCACCTCTTGGCGCTGAGCACGGCCCATCCCGGGCCGATCCGGATGATCGTCGAAACCGATCCGCGCAGTCCCGACCTTGATCTCAGGCAGGTCTTTCCGGTCCCGCTGACGGACGGACACCTGCGCCGCGCGCCGCCCCTGACGACCCTGCCGCCGGCACAACTTGTCGAGGGGCTGCTGGACGAGGCGCTGTTCTCGGCCGTCGCGCTCGGCCTGACCGAAGGGTTCCTGTCCGAGAACGCCGCCCGGGTCGAGGCGATGGCGCGGGCACAATCTCATCTCGCAGACCGGCGTGACGAAACCCTGCGCGCCTTCCAGGGGGCGCGGCAGGAAACGATGACGACCGAACTCATCGAACTCATGGCGGCCCGTCGATCCGGTCAGGCCGGCGCGCCCTAGGTTCGGCGCGTGCGGCCACGCCGCCTTGGGTTTCTCGACCGGGCCAGCCGGTCCGCCCGCGACCCGCAGGGTCACATCCATCAGGGCATGCGCGCCGGCGAGGCTACCCGAGCAGGCAAACCGGTTGGCGTCCCGACGGGATCCAAGGTCGCCTTGACTGCGCGCACGTCCGGTTGCCGTGGCGGGACGGTAGCCGTCAAGGTCCACGCGCGCGACCTCGCCGCCTTTCAGCTCGGTCAGCGCGGCGATGCGATACCAGATGCGCTGCGGGTCGGTGCCGGAAAGGTCTGTGCGGGGTTCGGCCAAGAGATGTCGCCGGCAAGGTCGCGCAGAACGGCGACGGCAACCGCGACGACCGCAAACAGCCGAGCGACGCGAACCACGGGATTTCCTGGCGAGGCGGACCAGGAAAGGCAAGCCACGGTCACTTCCGGCGGCGTTCATCGATGCTTTCTTCGAGCAGGTCGATCTGGATCTGCTGAAGCTCGACGAGCTTTTCCCACTGGCGAGCGAGCTGGTGGTCGATCTTCTCGTGAAGCTGGCGGATCTCCAGTTCCGCCTTCAGATTCACGCGATAGTCGTTCTCGGCCCTGAGCCGGTCCTTCTGCTCCTGCCGCTTCTGGCTCATCATGATGATCGGAGCCTGCAGCGCAGCGAGGGTCGAAAGCACGAGGTTGAGCAGAATGAACGGGTAGGGATCGAAAGGTTTCGCCAGAATTCCAACGACGTTCACAGCCATCCAGGCCGTGAGCACGCCCATGAAGCCGATGATGAAGACCCAGCTTCCGCCGAACGCGGCGACGCGGTCCGAGACGCGCTGTCCGAAGGTCAGCATGTCCTCGGCATCTTCGACCGGATTGCGGCTGACCAGCTGCTCGTTGGTCATCGCCGCGATAACCTGGCTTTCCAGGTCGCCGATCTCGCCGCGTTCCTCCTCGATCAGGTTCTCGACATAGGCGCGGCGGTACTTCGCGAGATCGTCGAGGCAGATCACATCCTCGGGATCCCAGCCCGGCCTGTCGGCCTCGATCAGGTGGCGCACGCCTGGCCGCACCGCACCCCAGCGTACGGCGTCATCTGCCGGCACGCTCCGTCCGCACATGCGGCATGTCAGGGTCTCGGTCTGTCCGGATTCCATGGGCCAGTGTGCTCTGCGCTGCGAAAGAGCGGAAGGTATGCGATCCGGGTCAACGGCACATTCGTCCGCGGCGCACCGCGGCACGGGCCGGAAAGCGACCGCCGGAGTACGCCACGCGCGCGCGTCCGGGATCCGTTCGACGGATCGTCAGCTTGGTCCACCGGCATTAGGCGTCACCTCGCTGACGGCGCCCAGCATCTGCCAGTAGAGCTGCATCTGCGCCATCAGGAGGTGGCGGATGTTCTCATAGGCCGGCTCCTGCTGCGTGAAGCGCCGCCGTGCGAGCTTGAGCATCGGCAGGATGTCGGCCTGGGTCTCGTCGAGGTAACTCTTCTGCTTGGCAGCGTCGAACACCCCGACCATCGACTGGTGGTTGTGGATCCGGTCGCAGCCCTTGACCACCGAGGCAATCGGGTCCTGGGCGAGGTCGCGGAAATAGGCTTGCGGATCCTTCTTCTTGCCGGAGACCTTCTTCGAAAGGCGGTCGACCGCATGGGCGACACGTTCGCCGAATGCCAGCTCGATCTCGGGCAGGCTGACCGGATAATCCTCCACGACGTCGTGCAGGAAGGCCGCGGCCAGCGTTTCCTCGGGATGGAGGAGATGTGCCTCGAGCGTGCGGATATAGCTGGCCTGCCAGACCTGATGGCTGAATTCCGGATTGTCGTCGCGGCGTCGGCCGCGGTGCCAGTCCTGACCGAACTCCATCGCTCGCAACGCGACGTGGTAGTTGCGTCCGAGCATCCAGTAGCGCACGGCGATGCGCAGCTTCTCGTAAGGGATCCCGAAGGGTTGCGGCTTCTCGAGCATGGCAAAAGCCTAGCCGGGGTCGGGCTGTCGCACAAGCGCAGGCACCGGGACAAGGCATCCGGACCGACGGTGTGCGCGGCCAGTGTGGCCGGATTGCCCGAATCCGGCGCAGGGCGGCACCGGTTGCAGCACGCCGTCCGCGGCGCATTAACTCTTGCCCCGGCCAGAGCCCTGACGGCCAAGGCTTTTGGGTTGCCAGTTCGCGATTGGCTGTGCCAAGGTGCGGGCACGCGGCGAAATGTGGTTCCTGCACTGCATGTGCGAGACCGGGCTCGCGCGGACGTGGTTGCGCGCATTACGCGGGAATAGGCGAATATGTTGGCTTGTAGATGTTTCTCGATTGAACCGGCCCGTCTTTCGCCACCTCGCAAGATTTTCTGCACCTGACCGGAAATGAGTTGGATTGCGGGGCTTCTCTGGGTTCTGTTCGCGGCGCTGATCGTGGTCGGCGGCGGCGTGTCCCTGGAGGCCTGCGGGGTCTGGCCCTGGAATGTCGATGCCTGTCCGCGCCCGGCACCGATGACGCAGGGCGAGCTTGCGACACAGCGATACGCCGACCTGCGGAATGAACGCGACCGGTTGCTGCAGGACGCCAATTTGGCGCCGCAATGCCAGATACCTGCGCCGCAGGACGAACCTGCCGGGGAAGACCATGCCGCGCTCTGCCAACCGCGTTTGACCAGCGAGGTCCTTCTGCTCGTCGATGCATCGCTCAGCATGAAATGGGACTTTCAGGCCGACCAGACCGCCATTGGCCGTCTCGACCAGCTGGATGAGATCGCCCGGCGATCCAACGGTCTGGTGCCGATGGCCCTGGCCAACGAGTACGACCGGATCGTTGCCGCTCTCGACAGTGCCCCAGGGAAGGACCGGATCGACGTGGCCAAGGACGCTCTGATCGAACTTGGCCGGGTCACGCCCGAAGGGACGGACTTCAAGCTTTTGAGCTTTGCGTCCTGCAACCGGCCACCTGTTCAGGAGGGTGTGTTCGACAGCGGACGCAACCCGGATTTCGTGTCGACGGTCCGCGGCTTGCGGCTGCGGTCATCAACCGCTCTGGCGCAGGCGATCTCATCCCTGCCGGAGTTCACCAGCGGTGGCCGTACCGAGGATGACCCCGTCAACATCGTCATTCTGACCGACGGGGAAGACAATTGCGGCGGAGATCCCTGTGCCGCGGCGGCGCGCCTCAAGGCGGCGCTTCCCTATGCCGAGGTCGCGGTGATTTCGGTCGCGAAGGAAGCGAATGACAATGCCTGCGTCGCCGAACAGTCCGGCGGCACTTTCTATTATGCCGATGACGTCGCCAAGGTCGCCGACCTGATGCGCCAGGCGACCGGGCAGCTGTCGGCCGACGAATGCGCGGCCCTGTCGACAGGAACCGGCCCGAACCCAGACAGTGATGGGGGACAAAGCGAATGACGACGCCTTCGCCAACCGAAGAGGGAACGCCGCCCGAACGGGTACGGCCGTCGCGTCCCTGGCTGGCGCCTGCGATCGCCTGCCTTCTGGCCGCCGTGGGTCTTGGTATCCTGCTCATCCCGGGTCTGCTGCGGTTCCCGGGCCATGACAGGGTGGCCGAGGACCCTGCGGCTCTCGCTGCGCTGGAAGACGGCAACCGCGCGCTGGAGGCCGAGATCGCGCGGCTCCGCGGGTCGATGGAGGGCGGCGTCTGCGTCTATGATGGAGCTTTCTATCCGCAATCGGTGGAGGAGGGGGCGGGTCCGCCGCCGGCCGACGCGCAACTCGACCTGCTGCCGCCGCCGCCCCAGTCGGCCCGTCCTGCCCCCGATGCGGTACCGCCGGCCGAGGCGGAAGATGCCGCCTTCGACGGGACCATCGACGACCTGCTGAAGCGCAGCAGCGTGCTCATCCTCAACATTGCGGACGACGGCTTCGGCTTCGGGACCGGGTTCTTCGTCGACAGCCGGACCATCGCCACCAATTCCCACGTCGTCGGCGACGCCCAGGAAGTCTATGTGGCGAACGACTTCAATCCGAAACCGCTGACCGCAAAGGTGGTCGCGCGCACCACGCTGAACCCCGACGCGCCGTCCCCGGAACAGGACTTCGCCATCCTGCGCATCGACAGCGATGCGGCCGACGCCGTGCCCCTGACGCTGGCGCCCCCCCGCCGGACCCAGCAGGTCTATGCCAGCGGCTATCCCGGCTTCTTCGTCGAGGACAAGGTCGTCGCCTACATCAAGGCCATCGCCGCCGGGCAGGATGCGACGCCGCCGCAGGGTGTGGTGACGAACGGCATCGTGACGACCGTCCAGGAGGCCGCCGGGGTCTCCTACATGCCGCACACTGCGGGTCTTTCGCCCGGCAACAGCGGCGGGCCCCTGGTCGATCTCTGCGGCCGGGTCGTGGGGATCAACACCTTCGTCACCCAGACGACCGACGATCTGGTGCTGCACGGCGACTATGCCTTGTCGAGCGACACCCTGGCGAATTTCCTCAACTCCAACGGGGTGACGCCCCGGACTGCTTCGGACGCCTGCACGCCCGAGCGGGTTGCCGCACCTTCGGGCAGCGGCGAGACCCCGGAATAGGTCCGGCGCCATGATGCGACGCTTCCTCTGCGAGACGAGCCTCGAGGGCTTTCGCGCTCTGAGCGTCGGCCGGTATCTGGTCTATGACTCGTGGGACCAGGTACATGCCTTCTTGGCGAGCACCCTTGGCGAGGATCATGCCCGGCTTTTCGCCGAGCCGCACAGCGGCGCGGGCGTGGTCGCCTGGATGACCAGCGCACCGAAGGATCCGCAGCCGGTTTCAAGCCTCCCCGAAGACGAGCGGGCCGCGGTGCTCGAACGCCTGGGCGTGCTGATGGCGGATATCGCCGCGGCGGCCGCCGAAAAGGCGGCAAGCCCGAAGCAGGAAGACCAGCGATGGGCGGCTCTGCTGAGCGCGATCCAGACGGTCCCTGCCAGCCTCAACCTCGACGACATCCTCTTCGCCGTCGATGGCCAGCCGGTCCTCGTGCAATGGGGCACGCGAGACGAGAACGCCACGGTCACCAGCGCCATTCTGCAGGACAAGATCGCGACGGCGCTTCAGCAGAAGCCGCTGCCGCCGGTGGGCACGGTCCAGCCGGGTCCGGCAGCGGTCGGGGCGATGGCGGGACAGGCGGTGGCCGCACCCGGCCGCGGCTGGGGGTGGCTCGTCGCGCTGCTTCTCTGGCTGCTCTTTCTGGCGCTGCTCGCCGCGATCTACTGGTGGCTGCTGATCGGCTGTGCCATTGCCCCGCCCTTCGGACCGCGGATCGGCTCGTGCCAGCCGGTGGCCGAAGCGGCGCCGTCCGTGACGGCTTCGGACCGACGGGCCGCTCTGGAAGACGAACTGGCCTTCCTGCGCCAGCAGCTTTCGCAGGCGCCGCAATGCCCGGTCGAAACCACGCTGCTGCCGCCGCGCACGCCGGCGCCCGTTCCGACGCCGGTTCCCGAGACGGATCACGCGACGGTGACACCCCCGGCTGTGGAGCCGCCGGCGAACGAGGACGCAACCGATTTCGACCGCGCGCGCGAGCAGGCGGGCGGCCAGACCGGCGACGTGACGGTGACGCTGCTGTGGAACGGGCATACCGACCTCGATCTCTCGATCCGCTGCCCGGACGGACAGAGATTGCAGGCCCGCAACCTGATGCCGGGCAACCAGGCGTCGGTCTGTGGCGGAGAGATCGACGTCGATGCCAACCTTTGCAGGAAGCTCTCGACCGAACCGGGCCGTGGCCGCGCCTGTCTGGAATACGGCGAGCCGCCGCAGGTCAATCCGGTCGAGAACGCGTTCTTTGTCACCGACCGGGCGCCGCCGGGCCGCTACACGGTCCTTGTGCACCACTATGCGGCGGACAGCCGCGATCCGGCCGCTACCATTCCCTTCGCGGTGCAGGTGCGTCAGGGTGGCGAGGCCCGCATCGTCCAGGGCAAGGTGCGCAATGGAGAAATGGTTTCGGTGACCGAGTTCGTCATCGAGTAGAGACGCGAACCAGACATGCTGAAAACCCTCATCGAGTTCAAGCCGACCGAAACGGTGACGCTGATCCCGAATTCCGGCGTCCAGTTCATGGATTTCGGGATCGATCTTGCGGCGGCGCCGAAGATGCTCAGGGAATTCGTCTATGTCGGCGAATCCGACACTGCGCCCGGGACTGTCAGCATCCACCCGCTGGAGCCCGGGCCGGACGACACCATGGTCTATGTGCGCCCCGGCGAGACGCGGCAGATCACGGCGGACCCTGAGCAGTGCTACTCCATTCCGTTCAAGCAGGTGCTCGACCGGTTCGACCGGCTGTGGCTGCCATTCCCGTTCTTCCGCCGCACTGGGTCGGGCTTCGACGACGGCCCGACGACGTGGGCACGGATCAAGGTGGTGAAACTGGACGAGCCGGACAGCCGCGGCCACACCCACCGGCTGATCCTTGCATTCGACACGCTGCTGACCCCGCGCCTGCCTGGCCAGCCCTATACCGCGCCGGAAGAGGTCTCGGACGCCACCGAGAAGGTCTTTTTCGGCTTCTGTTCGGATCACCGGCGCAACAGCAGTTTCATGGCGCTGCCCTGGGTCGCCGGATGGCTGCGCGAGCAATATGCCAAGGGCATGAACATCTCGCCCGAGGATTTCCCGAATCCCGGCGAATATTGGGCCGCCTACATGGTCCTGATCGACCTGATCGCGGCGACCTGCCCGATGCCGTCGATCGAACTTGCGGACCTCTTCTCGCCTTACAGCCGCCGAGACCCGGTCGGGGTGAGCCTGGTGCTCGACATCGGCAACAGCCGGATGTGCGGCGTTCTGGTCGAGGATGCGCCGACGACGTCCTATGCCGACGTGTCCCAGACCTACCGGCTGGAGCTGCGCGACCTAAGCCGCGTGGAGCATGTCTATTCCGAGCCTTTCGAAAGCCGGATCGAGTTCGCGGCGGTGGATTTCGGTCCGCTGCGCCATGCCAGCGGCGCCAACCGCAACAAGCGGGAGGCGTTCTGGTGGCCGAGCCCGGTACGGGTCGGCCCCGAGGCCGCGCGGCTTGCGTCCCTGACCGACGGCACCGAAGGCGCAAGCGGCCTCTCGAGCCCGAAGCGCTATCTCTGGGATGCAGAGCCACGGCTGCAGCCCTGGATCAACAACAACAGCAACCTTCCTGAGGGGACCGAGCCGCAGGAAATTCGCGGTCCGATGATCTCGCGCCTGACCGAGGACGGAACCGTGACCCTGCGCAAGCCGGGGTCGTTGCCGGGTCTGCTGCGTCTCTATTCGCGCTCCTCGCTCTATACGCTGATGCTGGGCGAATTGCTGATCCAGGCGACGACGCAGATCAACTCGGTCGATGTCCGCAAGAACCGGCTCAACTCGGCCTTTCCGCGGGTCCTGAAGCAGATCATCCTGACGCTTCCGACAGCCACCCCGCTGGCCGAGCAGAAGATCATGCGCGAACGCATCGCCGCCGCGGTCGACCTGGTCTGGGAGGTGATGGGCTGGAACGATGCAGAGTCGCTGTTCAAGAAGCCCGAAATCAGGCTCGACTGGGACGAGGCGACCTGCACGCATCTGGTCTGGCTCTTCAACGAGATCCAGCACAAGTTCCACGGAACGCCGCAGGAATTCTTCGATCTGGTGGCGGATGGACGGCAGTCGGGCGACGGCGCCTCATGCCTGCGGATGGCCAGTATCGACATGGGCGGCGGAACCACCGACCTGATGATCATGCGCCACGACATCGCCGCCGGCACGCAGACGGTGATCGAGCCGCAGCAGGTATTCCGCGAGGGGTTCCGCCTTGCAGGCGATGACATCCTGAAGGAACTGGTGGAAGCCTATTTCCTGCCCCAGCTATCGCGGAACATGGCGGCGCGCGGGATTGCGCGGCCCGACGCGATCCTGGCCGACCTGTTCGGCGGCGACCGCGAGGCGATGAGCCAGCGCGAGCGCACGATGCGGGGCCAGCTTGTCGCCCAGATCCTTGCCCAGGCGGCGATCGGTCTGATGCAGCGCTACGAACGCGGCGAGACCGACGAGGTGCGGCTCGCCGACCTGCTGTCGGGGGTCGAGGTGATCTCCCGTCCGGCCATCGACTATTTCGAGGAAACCGTGCGGCTCAAGGGCGGGCTTGCCTACGACCTTCTGGAGACCCCGATCACGATGAAGTTCGACGAGGTCGAGCGACTGATCGAAGGTCTGGTCGGGCCGATGATCCGCGATCTGTGCGATCTGGTCCGCGCCTATGATTGCGACATCCTGCTGATTTCGGGACGCCCCTCGCAATACGCGGTCATGCAGCGGATGATCCTGGCTTCGATGCCGGTCACGGCGAACCGGATCGTCGCGATGGGCAACTACCGGGTCGGCAACTGGTATCCGTTCCGGGCCAGCGATTTCCGTATCTTCGATCCAAAGACGACGGCGGTGGTGGGGGCGATGCTCTGCCACACCTGCAGCCAGTCCGTCGGCAACATGACGCTCCGCACGCAGGGCATGAAGATGAAGTCGACCGCGCGGTATATCGGCGCGATGTCCGAGAACGGCCAGATCCGGGCCGAGAACGTGCTGCTCGAAAATGTCGATCTGGACAGTGGCATGGGTGTGGTGGATTTCCAGCTTTCGCTGGCGAGCCCGACCTATATCGGCTTCCGCCAATTGCCGATTCCGCGCTGGCGCAGCTCGCCGCTTTACAGCGTCAGCTTCGCGAAGCCGGAAAACGTCGGCAAGCTCAACCTTCCGCTCAAGGTCACGTTCCAGCGCGCGCTGGCGCGCCGCGCCGGAGAGGAAGAGCAGGTGATGGAAGAATTCACGGTCCAGTCCGTGGAGGACGCGCAGGGCACGCAGCTGAACAAGACCGCAGTCCGGAGCCGGCTGCAGACGATGCTGATCGAGAACCAGACCGAAGCGGGCTACTGGCTCGATACCGGCGTTCTTCAGGTCAAGCTGGGCTGAGGCGGAGGACGCGATGAGCATGGACGCCTATCTGCGCGACAAGGACCGGGATCTGGGGCACCGCTGTCGCGAGGCGGCAACCGCGGCAGCGGAGGCGGTCGAATGGCTGTCGGCGCACCGCCCGCCCGGCGCCGGCGTCACCGCGCTTCAGAAGCAGCTGCGCCGCCATGCGGTCGAGGCGCGCCGCCTCGCC
Source organism: Paracoccaceae bacterium (assembly GCA_020425125.1). GTDB lineage: Bacteria > Pseudomonadota > Alphaproteobacteria > Rhodobacterales > Rhodobacteraceae > Meridianimarinicoccus. The sequence continues at coordinate 36,302 of JAGQRV010000010.1, forward strand.
GTGGCGGCAGAGCGGCCGATGTCGGTCGGCGTCTTCGGGGCAAGCCAGATGGGCAAGTCGTTCCTGATCGGCAAGCTGATCACGCCGCCCGGCCGAGACGTGAAGGTGATCTTCGGCACCGGTGCGGAAGCCGTACGTCAGGATTTCCTCGAAGAGGTGAACCCCGCTGGCGGCGACGAGACCACCGGCCTCGTCACGCGTTTCTCACTGCGCTCGCGCGAAACGCCGTCGGGTTATCCCGTCGTGCTCAGGATGCTGCGCGAAGTCGACATCGTGAAGATCCTCGCGAACAGCTTCCAGTTCGACCTCAAGGGCAAGTACCGCATCCAGACCGGCCCGGACGAGGACACCGATATCGAGGACGTCACGCCGACGCCCGAACGGATTGCCGCGCTGGCCGACACGCTGGCCCCGCTGCGCCAGCCCAAGCCGCAGCCGGGATTTCCGGTCGAGGCCGTCTATGAGCTGCGCGAATATGTCGAACGCAATGTTCGCGATCATCTCATGGCCGGCGATCTGGGCGAGATCTACTGGAACTTTCTGGAAGAGATGCTGCCGTATCTCGATGCGGCCGGGCGGGCCCGGGCGCTTGGCATGTTGTGGGCCGATCTCGCGGAGTTCAACGACCTCTATCTCGTTCTCAAGCGCGCCCTTGACCAGCTCGGCCATCCGCCCGAAGTCTTCACCTCGCTGTCGGCGCTGGCCGACCGTGCGCGCGGCGTGCTCCATGTCGACGCGCTGAAGGATCTCGATCGCCAGGGCGCGGTGCCGCAGTTGACGGTCCTGTCCGGCGCCGATGGGGCGGGCCTGGTCCAGCTTCCCGTCGGCGTGGTGAGCGCGCTGACCTCAGAGCTCTTCGTGACGCTTGAAGAGGCGCCCTGGGAATTCCTCACCCATACCGATCTGCTCGACTTTCCGGGCGCGCGGTCGCGCGAGAACAAGACCGTCTGGGATTTCCTGCGCAAGCCCGAAGAGCTGGAGAAGTTTCCCCGCTCGCAATGCTTCCGGCGGGGCAAGGTCGCGGTGCTGTTCGACAATTACGCCGCCGATCTCGATCTCAACGCGATGCTTCTGTGCAAGGACCACGCGAACCAAGAGGTAACGAGCCTCTCGGACCTCGTGCTCGAATGGATCCGCCGCACTCATGGCGACACGCCCGAGAGGCGCCGCGGCAAGCAGGTGGCGTTGTTCTATTGCATGACGAAATGCGACATCATGCTCTCGCGCACCGTCGGCAGCGACGCACCGGTGCAGAAGAGGTTCAAGAACAACATCGACGCGTTCCGCGGCGGCTGGATGGACGACTGGACGCCCGGAGAGCCGTTCCGCAACTTCTTCATGATCCGCAATCCCGGGTTCGAGAACCGCGGATTCTTCACCTACGCCCCGGCGCACGAAGGCAAGGTCGGCGAAGAGATCGGCTATACCGAGGAATTCGACGAGTACATCACGTCGTCCTTCCGGCCGATGTACATGGGCGAAGAGCTTGTGCACCGCCATGTCGATGCGCCCGAGGCCAAGCTCGACGCCCTCCTGGCGCTCAACGACGGCGGCAGCACGCTTCTGGCCGAGAAGCTGGCGCCGGTCTGCAACCCGGATCTGAAATACGACCAGATCGCGCCCCGCGCCGATGCGGTGGTGAACGCCTTGGCGAAGTCTCTGGCGCAGTATTACGAGTCCGGCGATGTCGAGAAGCGCGTGGCCGAGCGGGTCGGCCGGATCCAGACACTGACCAACGCACTGAAGCGCCGGCACACCGAGATCGGTCCGTTCATCGCCTCGTTCCACGTCGAGGAGCCGCTGATCGAGGCGGCATATCTGAATTTCCGCCGCAATGCCGGCCAGGCCGTGGAGGAGGAGCGGACTGTCTTCGACGACCTCTTCGGCGACGAGCCGGAAGAAAAGCCGGCGGCGCCGAAGACCGGCTTCGGCACGGCGGTCGTCGATTGGTGGGCGACCCATCTTACGGAACGGATCGCGGACAATCCCTGGTGCGACCGGCTGGCCATCGACGAGGAGACGTTGAGGGCCTTCATCGAAGAGGTGGTCGCCGGTGCCGACCGCATTGCCGCTCACGGCATGCTGGAGGGCAGGCTGGACGAATTCACGCTGAACTCGCTTCGCCTGGACGCGGCTGCCCGGCGCGTGTCGATCTTCGGCACCTTCACGATGAACGATCTGGTCAACTTCCCGGGCGGCCGCGACCAGCCGACGAACGGCGCGCGCTTCGCGCGACCCGAGGCGCCGGCGCCGGGCGCGGTCTGCGATCTGCCCGAGAATCCTCGCGACATGGACCGGGCACGGCTGGCCTATTTCGCCGACTGGCTGAAGGCGCTGGAAGATCTGGCGCGTGACAATGCCAGTAGCGGCCAGGGCGGTCTGATCGATGTGGAGGCCAACGCCAAGCTCGGCCAGATCCTCAATCGGCTGGGAGGGGTTCCCGCGTGAACCAGACAGGTATTGCGTTGCGCAACCTCGACCCGCAGCGGGGTGGCAGGGCCGAGTTGACCATCGATGCGCCCGAGATCATGCCGGCCCGCCTGTCCGTGGCGATCCGCCGCGGCACCCAGAACAAGGGCTTCCTGGGGCCGTCGGGCTGGCAGCAATCCGAGCATCTGTTCATGGCCGAGTCGTTCCGTGAGGAGGGCGGAAAGCTGGTCCTGGTGCTCGGTCCCGACGTGGTCGACAACGAGCTGCGGGATTTCGACGTGGTGGAGATGACCTTTCCCGAGGTGGGAATGGTCGGCCAGGTCGCGTGGGAGGGGATCACCCGGTCGGTCCAGCTCAGCGAGATCGTGCCCGAACCGAAAACGCCCCGCGCACCCGCTGGAGCAAGCTCCGGCACAGGCGATCCTGCGGGGACGGCCGGCACAGGCGGCTCCACGACTGGCACGCCCGGCGGAGCGTCCTCGGGTACGGAGACAGGAACGCCGACCGGCCCTGGGGGTGACACCGGCGGGCCAGGGGGCGGAACGACAGGCCCGGTCGAGCCGCCGGCCAAATCCGGCCTGCCGCGCTGGCTGCTGATCGCCGCGGTGCTTCTGGTCGTTCTGGTTGCCGGCGCCCTGGCCTATCTCAAGCCATGGGAAAAGGACGAGATCGCCCAGACGGAAGAGGGCCAGACGGAGACGACACAGGACGCGGAAAGCGTACCACCGGCCACTGCGGAGGACGCCACGCCGGAGGAGACGGCTCCGGACACGGAGACGGCAGAACCCGCGACACCGCCAGCAGAGGAGCCGGATGGGACCGCTCCGCCGACCGATCCTATGCAGGCCGCTTATGAGCGGGGCCGTGCCGCGATCACGGCCGGGGATTGCGCCACCGCCAAGTCCGAACTTCAGTCGGGTCTCGATGCAGGCTACGGACCGACCGTGCTTCTCTGGGCCGAGCAGCAGGATTCGGCCGATTTCACGCCCTGCCTGAGCGAGACATCCAACGATGTCCGGGCGCTCGACAATTACCGCAAGGCCTGCGAGGCCAAGGTGCCCGAGGCGAAGGCGGCGTTGCAGGTCCTGCTCGACGACTTGCAACGGCGCGCGGATGAAGGGGACCCCGTGGCCGAAGACGTGCTGCGTATCGCCACCCCCAAAGCCGTCGCGGCCTGTTCGGAGTAGCACGACCACGCGGAAGGGAGACCGACGATGTTCCATCCCACATCCCGCCCCGGCGCTCTGCGCCGCCTTGTCCTGGGCCTTGCGCTAACCCTCGCCCTGCCTGTGTCCGCGGTTGCCCGCGAGCCGCTCAAGATCAGCGACGAGAGCCCGCTCGACCAGCGGGTGCTTACGCGGCCCGAGGCGATCCTGCGCGACGCGCCGGATGCGAACGCGGTGAAGAAGCCGCCGGTCTTTTCGACCTACTACGTCTTCGCACGAGAAACGCGGGACGGAACGGAATGGCTCGAACTCGGCGCCAACCGCACCGGAGCCGAGACGGGCTGGATGCGCGCCGACGAAACCGTCGCGTGGAAGCAGACCATCGTGGCGTCGTTCAGCAACCCGGCCGATCGCATCCCGGTCCTGTTTTTCGAGGACAAGCCTGCGCTCGAACGCTTCGTCAAGGACGAAACCATGAGCACCCGGGCCGAACTGCTGGCCCAGACCGTGCGGAGCGGCGGCACCGTCCCGGAGACCGGCGTCATCGCCGCCGAACCGGCCGAATACGTCTCGTTCGCGGATCAGTTCTATCTGCTGCCGATCCTCGACGCGGACGAGATCTCGGTGAACCGGCGCAAGCGCCGCGTCGTCGAGGTCGCCTCGATCAACCAGAAGCCGGCCGCACCAAGACCTGCGGCGACCGCGCCGCAACAGCCGTTTCGGGTGGGCGTCGTCTTCGTGGTCGACACATCGATGTCGATGGAGCCCTTTATCGAGCGGACCAAGCAGGCGATCCGCAACATCCTGAAGAAGGTGTCGTCCGAAGCCGAGAACGATCAGCTGAGTTTCGGCATGGTGGGTTTCCGGAGCAGCATCAAGGAAACGCCGGGGCTGGAATATACCGCGAAGGAATTCTACCCGCTCCAGCGCGATTTCGACGAGGACGCGTTCTTCCGGGCACTCGACGACATGCATGCCTCGACCGTGTCCAGCCACGACTTCGACGAGGACGGGCTGAGCGGTCTGGTCATGGCGTCCGAGATGCCAGGCTGGGCCGATTTCGACGGCCGATACATCATCTACGTGACCGATGCCGGGATGCTTGTCGGGGAGAACCAGGGATCTTCCGCCGGAACCACCCCGGACCTCTTCGCGAGCCGCGCCCAGAAGGATCTGGGGATCGCGACTTTCGCGCTGTTCCTGAAGACGAAGGCCGGGCGGGCCTATCACGAGGACGCACTGGCGCAGCTTGGTGTGCTCACGCGGCTCGATTCGGTGTCTGCGCCGCTCGTCTTCCCGATCGAGAACGGCAGCGTCGCCGAATTCGGAACCCGGGTCGATCAGCTGACCCAGTCGCTCGTCCAGCAGGTGCGCGCGGCCGAGGCGGAACTGGCGCCACCGCCCGACATCTGCGAAAGCAATCCCGAAGCCGTCGAATGCGTCGCTTCGCAAGCGGGCCGCGCGATGCAGCTCGCCTGGCTCGGGCGCCAGACCCAGGCGCAGGCACCGGATACCTACGAGGCCTGGGCCGCGGATTTCGCCCTGGACGATCCCAGCCGCCGTGCACTGAATGCGCGGGTCCTGCTGACCCGGAACCAGCTGAACGACCTTTACGTGACGCTGCAGGCCCTGAACGAGGTGGCGGGCCAGGCCATCGATACCGACCCGACCAAGTTCTTCTCGGTTCTGAAGACCCAGCTTGCCCATGTGATGCGCGACCCGTCGCAATTGGAGGCGCTGGATCCCTCGGCACGGGCCAACGTGGCGCAGATCACGGAATTCGACGATCTGGGCGACCTGCTGGGCGCCTATTTCGCCGATCTGCCGTATGACAGCGTGCTCGGCACCATCACACCCGAGACCTGGGAGGGGATGAGTCCGTCCGGCCGCCACGAATTCCTCGAAGCCATCAAGCAGAAGCTGGCGATGTACGAGCTTTACTACGCCGACACCGACAACTGGGTGTCGATCAACCCCGATGCCGGGGAAGGCGAGAAGGTCTATCCGATTCCCCTGGAAATGATGCCGTGAATGGCGGCATGCCGATCCTCGAGCTCGACGGGCTGATCAAGGTCCGCCGCGACAGCGAGCGGACATTCACCCTCGAAGTGCCCCGGCTGGCGCTTGCTGCCGGAGACAGGGTGGCTCTGGTCGGGGAAAGCGGCAGCGGAAAGTCCACCCTCATCTCGCTTCTGGCCCTCGCGGCCGCGCCGGACAGCGCCGATCGGTTCCGGGTCCGGAGCGGAGACGGCGACGAGCTTGACGTCGCCGCGGCCTGGCAGCGCGGCGCACAGCGGCGACTGACCGAGGCGCGCGCCCGGCTCATCGCCTATGTGCCCCAGCGCGACGGCCTGATGGAATTTCTCACGGTGGAGCAGAACATCCGCTGTGCCGCCGAACTCGCCGGGGCACCAATGGACAATGGCATCGACGAGATCGTCACCGCACTCGGCCTCCAGGAACTTCGTGCCGCACCGCCGGCCCGGCTGTCGGGTGGCCAGAGGCAGCGGGCCGCAGTGGCCTGCGCCCTGGCCCGGCGCCCGCAGGTGATCCTCGCTGACGAGCCCACCGCGGCACTGGATGCCGGCAACGCCGTGCGCGTCATGGACAGCCTGTGCCAGCTTGCACGCGACCGGCACGCGGCGCTTGTCCTGGCCACGCACCAGCTCCACCTGGTCGACGATTACGGCTTCACTCCGGTCCGGGCGCGGCAGTCGGGCGCGAACGGCGCCTGGCACACGGTCTTTGCACCGGCATGACACGGCTTCTCCTTTCCGCCCGGCTGGCCCTCGCCGATCTGCGGCACGAGCGGATCGCGACGATCTGTCAGGTCGTGAGCCTTGCCGCGTTGCTGGTTCCGCTGCTTATCCTGCTCGGGATCAAGAACGGCGTCCTGGCCGAGCGCACCCAGGCCCTTCTCAAGAACCCCGAAAGTCTCCGGCTGACCATCGCCACCACCGGCAGCTACCCGCGGAGCCTGATCGAAGACCTCGCCAGCGATCCGGATGTGCGGTTCGTCGCCCCGCACCCGGCACAGCTCGCGGTGATTGCCGACTTCACCGGAATTGAAGACGGTTCACCGGTCGTATCGCGCGTCGCGCTTCTGGCCAGCGGCGCGGGCGACCCCTATCTGCCTGCCGGTGCGCCGCCCCCTGCGCCGGGGCAGACCTACCTGTCCGCCGCGCTCGCCGGCGGGCTGAGCGTGGCCGCAGGCGATCGCGTCACTGCCCTGCTTCCGCCCAATCCGCAGCGCCCCGATGGGGCCTATCTGGATTTCGAGGTGGCGGGGCTTGTGCCTGCCGGCATCTGGGGACGCAACGGTGCCCTTCTGAACGAGGCCGATCTCTTCCTGATCCAGGACTGGACCGAAGCGGCGATCACCGGAACCGATCTCAATCCGCTCCGTGGCCAGGTCGCACCACGCGACAGCTTTCCGTCGATGCGGCTCTATGCCAGCGACGTGGCGGCGGCCTTCCGTCTGGTGGACCGGCTTGCAGCCAAGGGAATTCCGGTCGGCTCGTCGCTCGACCAGGCGCGCGAACTGGCCAGCCTGGAACAGGCGCTGACCATGGGCTTTCGCATCGTCGCCGGCGTCGGGCTTGCCGGCTATTCGGCGGCGTTCGCGGCGACGCTCTGGAACGGGGTGATCCGTAAGCGCCGGGCCATCAGCCTGCTGCGCCTCGGCGGGCTCGGCCGCCGAGGCGCCGCGATGCTGCCGGTCTTCCAGTCGGTTGCCATCGTCCTTCTCGGCTGGGTCGCGTCGCTGGTGACCTATGGTGCGGGCGCACATCTGCTTGATGCAACGCTTGGCGGGGCTCTCGGCTTCGACCGTCCGATCGCGCAGATCGGCACCGGCGACATCCTGGCCAGCGGGGCGGCAGCCCTCGCCGTCGCGCTGATTGCCTCGATCTGGGCTGCGGTGGCCGTCACCGGCATCACCCCGCAAGAGGGCATCGACGATGCGCGCTAAGATCCTTCGATTGGTCTTCCGGGTCCTGCTTGCTTCCGCCGCGGGTCCCGGCTTAGCGGACACACCGACATGGCCACAGGACTACTGGAATCCGGTGCCAGAAGATGGGGACGTGATCCTGCCGATCCGCTGTGGTGGCGCCATCGCGTTCCGGCGGGTGGATACTCCGGTGGCGTCGAACTGGCTCGCCGACGAAAGCCTGCAGCTGGGCAACTCCGACATCGCCGGACAGGAGCATTCCGAGTCGATCCGCCATGACAGCATCGTTGGCTCTCTGTCGCTGGACGGTGCGCCCGACGACCGCTTCTATCTGATCGGCAAGTACGAAGTGACCCGCGACCAGTATGCGGCGGTCATGGGGGAGGACTGCCCCGAGCCCAGCGATGACGGCTCGATCGCGGCCGACGGGATGTCCTGGTTCGACGCGCAGGCCTTCACGATCCGCTATACCGAATGGCTCCACGCCAATGCACCGGAGCAGCTGGCGGCCGATGCCGGCCCCGGCGCCTTCGTGCGGCTGCCGACAGAAGAGGAATGGGAATTCGCCGCCCGGGGCGGACAGGCCGTGCCGGATGCGGTCCGCCGCCAGCGCCTGTTTCCGATGGACGGTCCGGTCGACACCTATGTCTGGTTCGCCGGGTACAAGTCCTGCGACGGCGCGCTGCAGCCGGTGGGTCTTCTCAAGCCGAACCCCCTGGGTTTGTTCGACATCATCGGCAATGCCCAGGAATACGTCATCGACCTCTACCGGCTGCGTACCCAGTCGCGTGCCCACGGGCAGGTCGGCGGCGCGACCGCCCGCGGCGGCAGTTGCCTGACCACCGAAGCGCGCGTCCGCACTGCCGAGCGCGCCGAACTGCCGCTCTTCGATCCCGAGACCGGACAGCCCGAGGGCAAACCGTACACGGGATTCCGCCTGTCCATCGGGGCCCCGATCCTGACTGGGCAGACACGGATCGAGAAGATCCACGACGACTGGGTCGCCTTTGGCGACACGCGCATCCAGATCGACCCGGATCAGGACCCGATCGAAGCGCTCGACGATATCGCCGAAGCCCAGGAGGACCCGCAGATTCGCGACACGATCCTTGAGGCGGCGCAAACCTTTAAGACCGAGATGGAACGCCGCAACGCGATCGAGATGAAGAGCGCGAAGTCGGTGATGCTGTCCGGCATGCTGATGATCCGCGACTACCTGGTCGGGCTTGACGATATCTATCGGCTCACCCAGTGGCTGCAAGCGGGCGGTCCCGACCCGGCCGCCGACGCAGTGCTCGCCCGGGCTCACGAGCGGCTCGACATCACGCGCGACGTGTTCCTCGCCGCGCTCGTCCACGCGACCGACGATTTCGAGCAGACGACGCTCGATACGGCCGAGAAGACCGTCGGTCAGGAGACCCGGATGCGCCTGCAATCGGCCACCGACCGGACCCGGGCAACGACCGAACGGATGCTGTCCATGTTCGGGGAGTTCACCCGCCAGTACCGTGCCCAGACCGATACCGATCCGTCGGTGTTTTACCACCAGATCGAAGAATACTATTCCGAACTCACGGGACGGTGATAAGGTTTCCGGGCTCCTGACTCGTAACCCGCGGAATTTGAGGGGAATTGAGATGAAGCGCATTTGGATGCCGGCGATGCTGGCCGTGTTTGTGCTGGCAAATTGCACGACGGATCCGACCAGTCTCGTCAGTTCGTCCCTTGCCACCAATGGCAATCTCAGCGTCGAGGCGATCCGGCTCCAATCCTCGTCCGAGCGGCTTCTGACCCTAGAACAGGAGCAGGACGCGGCAACGAAGCGGCTTGCCGATTTTGGCGTCCAGGGCGCTGCCATCGGCGCCGGGGTCGGCGCTGCCGCCGGCGCAGGCCTTGCCTGCCTCACGGCAAAGATTCAGGGCCGCAACTGCGACACCGGTACGATGGTCGTTGCCGGTGCTGCCGGTGCGACAGCCGGCGGCGTCTACGGCTATCAGAAGGGCCAGCAGGTCGCGCAGACCCAGAACACCGCCGCAAGCAAGGAGAATGCTATCCGACGTCGGCTTCAGGTGGCCTCGCAGCAGCTGACCACGGCGCGCGCCGCCCGTCAGCAGGCCGAAGCAGTCGTTGCCCAGAACCAGCGCAAGCTGGCCAAGCTGAAAGCCGACGTGGCCGCGGGCCGCGCCACCAAGGCGCAGCTCGACCTGGCACGCTCCGACGCGCGCGCCGACGCACAGCAGGTCAAGCTGGCCTCCGCGAGCCTCGGAAGCGGAGCGAATTCGCTGCAATCCAAGGGCAATGTGGCTTCGGCCCAAAGCGCCTCGCAAACCGCGAAGCTGAACGCGAACAGTTCCGCGATGGCGCAGGAAAAGGCGCGGGTCGACGCGCAATACGCGGCCCTTCAGCAGGCGATCAAGGAATCCGCGCTGTAGCCGTCGAGGCGGGGACAGTCAGCAAAGGATAGTGAAATGATGATGTCGGTACTTCGCCCGGGAGCGGCGATCCTGTTGGCCGCGGGCCTTGCTGGGTGTGCGAGCGTCGAGAACTGCGATCCCAATTCGGTCGGCAATGTCGTCACCTCGGCCCTGTGCGACAGCGGCGGATATTATGCCCAGCGGCAGGGCAACCTGACGGCCAATTACGATCGCATCTCCGCAGAGGTCGAGCGGGAACGGATCGCGATCAGCCGAGCCAATTCGCGAATCCGCGAAGCGCAGGCGGCACAGCAGATCACTGCCGCCGAGGCCCGCACGCTCAACGGCCAGATCGCGGCACTGAATTCCGATGTGAACCGGCTGGCCAAGACCAGCGACCCGACGCAGCAGGCCGCGCTGCGCCAGCAGATCGATCAGCGCAAGAACGCAATCAACGACTATTCCGACATAACCGTCTTCTGATGGTGGAAACGACAGACGCTGGGTTGTTAAGGTCAACGGTTCGAGAGGTTGGGATGCGTCCAGTCAGATGCGTCAGAGGTCCCGCAGTCGCGATGATCGGGTTGCTCGCGATCAGCCCTGCCCATGCGGCGGGGCCCAACTGCACCGGGCAGGAAGTCATCACGAATACCGTGATGGGCGCGGCGATGACGTCGGGGATCGCGGTCGCCAATCCCGAATACGCGCAGATGGCGGCGCTTGTCGCGATGGTCGACCCGCAGCAGCAGGACTGGGCGCGCAGCCGAGCGCTCCAAAGCCTCAGGGCGCAGGGTTACTCGGACCAGAACATGTTCGACCTTCTCTACATGCAGGCGAAGAGCGGCGTCGCGATGCAGAAGGGTCTGTCTGCAGCAGGCGGTGCTGTGATGGGATCGCTCGTCGGCGGATTCTTCGGCAGTCTCGCGGGCGACGTCGCGAAGGGCGCAGCCGGCGGCGGTGCCCTGGGAGCCGCGGCCGGCTTTGCGGCCAGCCAATACGTGAGCATCATCGCCAGCGATCAGATCGTGGCGCCGGTCTTTGCCAAGCTGATCGCCAATCCCTGCGCCGTGACCGCTGCCGAGGCTCTGGCCGCGATCCAGGCGCAGTAAGTGGACAACAGCGGAGGCCCCGCCCGTGATTTGCGAGAAGCCCCGCACGACATCCTCGACCGGAACTCCCAATCTCCTGCGTGCCGTGCGAAAATCTCTGGCACTGCTGCCGCTGCTCGCCGGTCCGGCTGCCGCACTAGAGGTAACCTGGGCCGACTGGATGACTGCAAAGGGCGCCGAGGTAACCGGCTCCCTCTCTACGCCGGAAGGCCCGGTGCGGATCACCTATTCCAACAGCGCCAATTCCATCAGTTTCGCGCAGGTGCAGGGGGGGACCGACTTCTGGACCAACGGCCCGTCGGGTCGCGATGGCAGGCGGTCCGGAACGTCCCCCTATACAAGCGTCGGGCCGGGCGGTAACGCCAACATTCCCACCGGCACGGACATGATCGCGTTGAACTACAAGGCAACGCACGTGCTGACATTCGATCCGCCGATTTCGAACATCTATTTCAGCTTCGTCAGTCTGAACGGCAACACGATCAGCTTCGACACGCCGGTCCGGCTTCTGAGCGCGACCGGTCAGGACATCGACGGCAACGGCACCGATGACCGGGGTTTCTGGGGGGCGGGCGATCCTACCGTCACCTCAGAGGACGGCCGCTACGTCCTCACCGCGAACGGCGAGGCTCATGGAACCCTGATGATCCCGGGCACCTTCAGTTCGCTCAGCTTCACCACCTCGATCACCGAGAACTGGCACGGGTTCACCATCGGCGTGGGCCGGATCGCCCCGCCGGACGACAAGCCGACGGTTCCGACCCAGGAACTGCGCCGGTTCTGATCGCGGGTCGCTGCCGCCCGGTTACCTGACTGGGGTTTCGATTCCGGTCCCAGACCCCTCGGGCACCACGCGCCAGACGGTTGCATCCAGCGGAGCGAGAACCGGGACTCGGCCCCGATCGAAGCTCTGCTCGACCACGATCAGCCGGTATGCCTTGTCGAGCGCAAGCGCCCGCTCCGGCGACGGATCGACGAGTGGTCCGACGCCATCCCTCAACGCAGCCGCGGCCGCGCTATCGAGGGTTCCGTCCGGAAAGAACCGATCTAGAATCTCGCCATTGGCGCGGAATTCGTCGCCGGCGCCGTTGCGCATCAGATAGGTCGCGTATTCGCCCACCCCGTCCGGCAGCAAGGGATCGGCCAGATCGCCGAGCGGACGGATGCGATCCCAGTGATACCAGCCTCCCGCAGGCACATCGACCTTTCGGGAAAAGGAATAGATGTTGTCCACTGTCCGGCCGACACCGCCATGGCATCCGGCGCAGGTCAGGCTTTCCTCGTAGGTCTGCGGCCGCAACGCACCCTCGGCATCTTCGATGAAGCCCTGGAAACGCCAGCCCTGACCGGTGGACACGCCGGATTCGACGTCACCGAGCACGTGCTCCGGGCGGTCTGGATAGTCGTGTTCTTCGCGCCGATCCGACATCGCCAGATCGAGCAGCGCGCCGTAGGTTTTCCAGCCCGTCTTGCGGGCGTAGCGCAGTTCCTTCATCCGGGGAGCCGGCCCGACCGTGCCGTCATAGGCGACGTCGAGGTAGCGCAGGGAATGCACGAATTCGGTGCCCTCGGGAAAGAGACCCGCGGCCAGATGCAGATGCCCTTCGGCAAGCGCGGCCGCGGCGCGACCCACATAGCCCATCGTCACGCCATTGCGGGGATCGAAGGCAAAGGCGACATGCGTCGCGGTGGCAAGCTGGCCGTCCCGATCGAGATCGACGCCAAGCCGCGTCTCGTCAGTCGGCGCGATCGGCACGTCGGCCCGCCGCACCAGCGCCTCGACAATGGCAAGATTTGTCGCGTAGACCTCCCAGTCCGTCGCGCCATCCGAGGTCTGGCGGAACGCCTCGGGAAGCCGGATCAGGACGTCGTCGGCCGAACCGTTGGTTGGCCAGAAGGCCCCCGGCAGCGGCACATAACCATAGGCGCGCCAGCCGGTACGGGCGCCGGACGGATCGAGATCGTAGCCCTCGCCGTCAAAGCGGAAATGAACGTCGGGAAGATAGCCCGACCAGATGCCGTCACCATTGATGTCCCAGCCCGCGGGAAGATCGGCGAGCACGGCGGCCAGCGCCGGCTGCCCTTCGACATCGTGGTAGTTGTCCTCGCCGATATAGCCGCGGATCTCGTCGTCGGTGGTCGCCGCGATCTCGGCGCGGCGGTCGCGGAAGAGATTTGTCCACGCATTCACGCGGGCGGGACCCGGGAAGTCGTAGAGGGTCTGCAGATCGCCGTCGCGCACGTAGTTCGGCACGGGCGTCGTGACATGGCAGGTGTAGCAGGGATTGTGCACCCCGCCTTCGGTATCTCGGGTGCGCGTGTAGCATTGGGGCGGAATGGCCGCGAAGGCGTTGCGCGGAACACGCGTCGTCAAATCCAGCATTCGGCCGCTTTCAGCCCCGGCTGGAGAGCCCGCGGCGGCCAGACCGAAGCCCGCCGCCACAAGCCAGATGCTCAGGGATGCACGCATCGGCAACGTCCGATCAGAACTTCGGCAAGGGACCGACATAGCCCAAATAGGCGCGCAGCTGGTCGGGCGAGGACAGCTTGTCCTCATCGGATTCGCCATAGGGGTGCTGCACGACCGCCATGATGTATCCATGACCGTTGACGTCCGGATAGTTGTAGACCGATGTGGTCTCCGCGCCGTAGGGCGTGGTCAGGATCCGGGTCAGCTCCATCGAGTCGAGGTTCAGCGACCAGACCGCGTCGTTCTGGTGGCCGGACTCGGTGTCCTCGCCGATCAGAAGCGTATTGAAGCCGGCAATGTAGGAGACGTTGTCGGGATTGGCCAGCCCGTCGATATCGCAGGTATTGCCGGCGAAGTCGCTGCCCTCCGGGTAGGTGGTCGGCTTGCCGGTAATGATCGCCTTCATGGTCGTGGCGGCGTAGTCGTCATCGAGCTCCAGGGCATAGACACCGCCGCACGGATTGTACTCCAGCGCCAGCTGGTTCGCGCCGGGGACGTCGTACTTGGCGCTTTCCTTGCCCTTCGACATGAAGTCTTCCATGCCGTTCGAGATCTCGCTGATCGCGACGTAGACGCGGTGGTGGTCGGGATCGTAGGTGACGCCCTCTTCCTTGCGCAGTTCCACGGATGCGCCCTTGATGGCGGCATACCGGCGGGTCTCGAGGCGGGAGGCGGCGAGATCCATGCCCGGCTTGACCTTCAGGCATTCCTTGACGCCGTTCGCGGCCGAGGCGGTAAATCCTTCGCCGCAGGTGCCGTCCTCGGAGATCGCGGTGGACTCGAAGATATCGGAGAACTTTATCCCCTTGTCGACCATCGCCTTGATGTCGGCCGAAGCGGCATGGCCGAGGTCGATCCAGGTGATGTCCATGGCACCGCCGTTCTCGGCGCTGGTCTGGGTGAATTTCGCGGCATAGAGCGTGCCGGCGTCGAGCTTGCCCTTCTCGTCGGCGACGAACCGGTAGAGGCCGACATTGGTGCCGTCATCCGAAAGATAGGCGGTCTTTTCGTCCGGGAGGACGTAACCGAGTTCATGGCTCAGCCGGCCCATGGAATAGTGCTTGACCGCCTCGGGCGTCTCGTCGTCGCCGACCGAGATCTCGGTGATGTAGCCGTAGCGGTAGGGATTGAAGACCTTGCGGAACGCCTCGACCGAGGGCGGGTTCTCGGTGGCCATCGCGTCAACGCCGAAATAAAGCGCCATCGGCTTGGTGTAGTCGTCGATCTCGGAAAGGTCCGCCGCGGCCTCGATCTCCTGCGCGTCCGGCTCGTACTCTTCGCTGCCCAGATGCGTCCCCCAGGGCGTGACCGACCCGGCGCAGGGCACCCAGAGACCGCCGTCGGCGGAGAAATCGACCGACTGGGTATCGACCGCGGTCAGCTGCCCGGTGGCCGCGTCCTGTTCGACCTTTGTCATGTAGACGGCAGCGGGACGGGACTCGAAATGCGACAGGATATAGAGCTTGCCGTCCTTCTCGATGATCGAGGAGAAGTCGGTCGAATCCGAGATGTCCGGCGCCCCGTCGGCCGTGATGACAGGTTCGCCCTTCTCATCGAGGATCAGGCCAAAAGTTCCCGACCCCACCTTGTCGCCGGCCCGCAGCACCGTGTGATAGCCGATCTTGGCGGTCTCGGCGTTTACGGTAACTTCCGCAGACGCCCGGACGTCGCGCTTCTCGGCATCCGTGACCGGCGCAGAGACCGGAGCGAATGTAATCGTGTTCCCCGCATGAGCAAGCGTGGCGAAGCCGCCAAAGACGGCAGCAAGGGCCGTCGAGGCAGTGAGCATGGTCCGCAGCATGGCATCTTCCCTGTTTCAGATTGCAAAGACTCTACCCCCACCGGCGCGCAGTCCGCGTCCGTGGAGGTCGAGGCTTCCGGCTCCCGATTAGCCGCAGGTTCTGTCGGTTTTGTGACGGCTGTCGCAGATGTTCCGCCTGCGACATTGTGCACAGCGTCCGAGTCGCGTTTGACACGCCGGTGGGCAAACCTGAAGGGGAATAGTCCGCAAGCTTCGACCAAGCGCGGTCACGCCACGGCTGAGCGGCAGCCTCGCCGCGGCAAGATCTGGTCCGGACCGGCGCGAAGATGTCCCCCATTCACTGGACAGCAGCGACGATACGGTCATCGTGTCCAGCCACAGTGGAGGGTAAGCTCGATTGGCAGGACGGGAGGAGCGGGATGATTTCGAGAGAGACGCTGATTTCTGAGCTGGTCCGCATGGTCGGGTCGCGGCATGTCCTCACCGCCGCACGCGACACCCGCCGCTTCACGAAAGGCTTCCGCTATGGCGGCGGCCCTGTGGCCGCGGTGGTGCGGCCGGGCTCGCTGATCGAACAATGGCGGGTGCTGCAGACCTGCGTCGCAGCGGGGCGGATCGTCATCTTCCAGGCGGCCAATACCGGCCTGACCGGCGGATCCACCCCTTGGGGCGACGACTACGACCGCGAGATCGTTCTGGTCAGCACCATGCGTCTCAAGGCGGTACATCTGATCGACGAGGGACGGCAGGTCGTCTGCCTTCCCGGCGCGACACTCGACGAACTGGAGAAACGGCTCAGGCCGATCAGGCGCGAGCCGCATTCGGTGATCGGCTCATCCTGTATCGGCGCCTCGGTGATGGGCGGCATATGCAACAATTCCGGCGGCTCGCTGATCCAGCGCGGACCTGCCTATACCGAACTCAGTCTGTTCGCCGAAGTGCGCGAGGACGGATCGGTCGTGCTGGTCAACAATCTCGGCATCGCCCTCGGCAACGACCCCGAGGAGATCCTTGCTCGCGTCGAAAGAGGGGAACTGGACGGCATCGAACCGGCCGAGGGCTGGGCCTCCGACCACGAATATTCTGCGCATGTCCGCGAAGTGGATGCCGCCACGCCGGCACGGTTCAACGCCGATCCCCGGCGGCTTCACCAAGCGGCGGGATGCGCGGGAAAGCTCGCGGTCTTCGCCGTGCGGCTCGATACCTTTGCGGCCGAAAAGCAGACCGCGGTCTTCTACATCGGCACGAATGACCCGGATGAACTGACCGAGATTCGCCGCCACATTCTCTCAAGCTTCACGGCCCTGCCGATCGCCGGGGAATACATCCACCGGGATGCATATGATGTCGCGGCGCGTTACGGGAAGGATACGTTTCTGTTCATCCGGAAGGCCGGAACCGACCGGATGCCCGCGCTTTTTGCGGCCAAGGCCAAGGTCGATGCGTTCACCGAGCGGCTGGGGCTCGGCGTCACGATCTCGGACCGCGTTGCTCAAGGGGTCGCATCGCTGGCGCCTCACCACCTGCCGAAGCGGATGAATGCCTTTCGCGACAAGTTCGAGCATCACCTGCTGCTGAAGATGGGCGGGAGCGGCATTGCCGAAGCCCGCGCATATCTCTCGACGCTCTTCCCGTCGGCCGACGGCGATGTCTTCGAATGCACGCCCGAGGAAGGCACCGCGGCCTTCCTGCACCGCTTCGCCGTCGCCGGAGCCGCGGTCCGCTATCGCGCCATCCACCCGCGAGAAGTCGAGGACATCGTCGCGCTCGACATCGCGCTGCGTCGCAACGACCGCGACTGGGTGGAGCACCTGCCGCCCGAACTGGATGCGGCGATCGAGAAGAAGCTCTATTATGGGCATTTCTTCTGCCATGTCTTCCACCAGGACTACGTGGTCAAGAAGGGTCAGGATTGCCTGGCTCTGGAGCACGCGATGTGGGAGCTGCTCGACAGGCGCGGTGCCGAATATCCGGCCGAGCACAATGTCGGCCATCTCTACCATGCGAAACCCGCCCTCGCCGATTTCTACCGGTCGATCGACCCGACCAACAGCCTGAACCCGGGGATCGGCCAGACCTCGAAATGCGCGCACTGGACATAGCGGCAGGGGCGTGTCCGGCGCCCCTGCCCTCGCCTCAGAACGACCGCCGCAGGAAGGCCTGAATCTCGCCGACCACACCGCGGCGGAAGGCGATGACGCAGGCCACGAAAATCACGCCCAGGACCACGGGCACCCATGCCGAGAGCGGCCCGGTCGCAAGCTTGTTCTGAAGCGTGACGATCAGGGCCGCGCCGATCGCCGGGCCCGGAATGGTCCCCAGCCCCCCGAGGAGTGTCATCAGCACCACTTCGCCCGACATATGCCAGTGTGCATCGGTCAGCGAAGCGAGCTGGAACACCACCGTCTTGGTCGCTCCGGCCAGTCCGGCGAGGGCCGCGGAGAGGACGAAGGCCAGCAGCTTGTAGCGGTCGACGTCATAGCCGAGCGAGACCGCCCGCGGCTCGTTGTCCCGGATCGCGCGCAAGACCTGCCCGAAGGGCGAATGGACCGTCCGGGCGACAATGAAGTACCCGATCAAAAAGATGGCGAGCACGAAATAGTACATGTTGAGGTCGTTCTGCAGGTTCACCAGCCCGAAGAGCGAGCCCCTCGGCACGCCCTGCAATCCGTTTTCTCCCCCGGTGAACGGCGCCGTGATGAAGAAGAAGTAGCACATCTGCGCCAGCGCGAGGGTGATCATGGCGAAGTAGATCCCCTGCCGGCGTATGGCGAGCGCACCGACGAGGACACCGAGGACCCCTGCGGCGAGGGTTGCAAGCAGGATGCCGACCGGGGTCGGCAATCCCCAGACTTCCAGCGCATGACCGCAGACATAGGCGGCCCCGCCGAAGAAGGCGGCATGCCCGAAGCTCAGCAATCCGCCATAGCCGAGTATCAGGTTGAAGGCACAGGCAAAGAGGGCGAAACACAGCACCTTCATCAGGAAGACGGGGTAAAGGACGAAGGGTGCCAGGATCAGCAGCGCAAGGGCACCGAGGTAAAGCGCAGGACGGATCATCGGGGTCTCCTCACGCGGTCTTGCCGAAGAGGCCGGCGGGTCGCAGCACCAGCACGATGGCCATGACGAAGAAGATCACCGTCGCCGAGGCTTCGGGCCAGAACACCTTGGTGAGCCCTTCGATCACTCCCATGGCAAGGCCGGTAACCACGGCCCCGACGATCGAGCCCATGCCGCCGATCACCACGACCGCGAAGACGATGATGATCAGGTTCGAGCCCATGAGCGGACCGACCTGGGTGATCGGCGCGGCCAGGACACCGGCAAAGGCCGCGAGGCCGACCCCGAACCCGTAGGCAAGCGTGGTCAGGAACGGCACGTTCACCCCGAAAGCCTGGAGCAGCTTCGGGTTCTCGGTGCCGGCCCGAAGGTAGGCGCCGATCTTCGTGCGCTCGAACAGAAGCCAGGTCGCAAGACAGACCACGAGCGATGCGACCACCACCCAGCCCCGATACCAGGGCAGGAACATGAAGCCGAGATTCACCCCGCCCTGCAGCCCGGCCGGCGTCGGATAGGGTTTGCCAGAGGCGCCGAAGAATTTCACGAAGGTGCCTTCCAGGATCAGCGCGAGACCGAAGGTCAGCAACAATCCGTAGAGGTGGTCGACACCCGAAAGCCGGCGCAGCAGGAACCGTTCGATCAGCGCCCCGAATGCCCCGACAATGATCGGCGCCAGGATCAGCGCACCCCAGTAGCCGATCCCGCCGTAGGTCAGCAGGAAATACGCCACGAACGCGCCGAGCATGTAGAGCGCCCCGTGCGCGAAATTGACGATGTTCAGAAGGCCGAAGATCACGGCGAGCCCCAGGGACAGGACCGCATAGAAGGCGCCGTTGATCAGGCCCAGCAGGAGCTGGCCGAACAGAACCTGGGGCGGGAACCCGAAGATATCGGCGAACATGGTCTTGCCCGTCCTTTCATTGCGGCAGTGAGCGCCCGGCCGGATTGCCGGACGCCGAAGCAGGGATCACTTCGTCGGGCAGGTGCTCTCGTCGAGCGTTCCATAGGCCTCATCGCCGGGAATGGTCCGGATGATCTTGTAATAGTCCCAGGGCCCCTTGCTTTCCTCGGGGGTCTTGACCTGGACCAGATACATGTCGTGGACCATCCGCCCGTCGGTGCGGATCTTGCCGTTCGTCGCGAAGAAGTCGTTGATCGGCATCTCGCGCATCTTGGCCATCACAGCGTCGGTTTCATCGGTACCGGCAGCCTCGATTGCCTGGAAGTAGTGCATGAGCGAGGAATAGACCCCGGCCTGAACCATGGTGGGCATCTTGCCGGTCTTGTCGAAGAACTTCTGCGACCATGCGCGAGTCTCATCGTTCATGTCCCAGTAGAATCCGGTCGTGAGCTGGATCCCCTGGGCCGTGTCGAGCCCCAGCGCATTGACATCCGTGATGAACATCAGAAGTGCGGCGATCTGCTGTCCGCCCTGGATCAGTCCGAATTCCTTCGCCGCCTTGATCGCGTTCGTGGTATCTGCTCCGGCATTGGCCAGGCCGATCACCTTGGCGCCCGATGCCTGCGCCTGCAGTACGAACGACGAGAAGTCCTGGTTCGGGAAGGGGTGCTTGACCGACCCCAGAACCTGGCCGCCCGCCGCCTCGACGACCTTCGTCGTGTCGGCTTCCAGCGCCTGACCGAAGGCATAATCGGCAGTGATGAAGAACCAGGTGTCGCCGCCCTCGGCGACGACGGCCTTGGCGGTGCCGTTGGCCAGCGCGGTGGTGTTGTAGGTGTAATGAACGCCCGTCGGGATGCACTTGTCGTTGGTCAGGGGCGAGGAGGCCGCCCCGGAGACCAGCGCGATCTTGTGCTGCTGGTTGGCGATCTCGTAGACCGCGAGCGCCGTCGAGGTCGTGACAAGCTCGGCGAAGGCGTCGACCTTCTCGTTGTCACCCCATTCCCGCGCCGTGTTCGCGGCGATGTCGGCCTTGTTCTGATGATCCGCCGAGACGATCTCGATCGGCATCCCCAGGACCTTGCCGCCGAAATCGGCAACCGCCATTTCCGCCGCGGTCACCGCGCCGGGACCGGCAAGGTCCGAATAGGTGCCGGACATGTCGGTCAGGATTCCGACCTTGACGACGCCGTCGCTGACGTCCTGGGCGTGGGCCGCGGCGGCAAGGCAGGCCGCCGCGGAGACGCCCGCGGCAAGTCTCGCTAACACTTTCATCGTTTCCTCCTGTTGGATTGGTTTGGGCCTGATTCAGCGGTCAGACACTCAGGTATTCGTCGAAGATCGCCTGCTTTTCGTCGAGTTCGTGCTTTGCCACCGTGGCGACGATGTGGCCATGGTCCATGATCAGATGCCGGTCGGCAAGCGGGGCCGCAAAGCGGAAGTTCTGCTCGACCAGAACGATGGTGTAGCCGCGCGACTTCAGCTCGGTCAGCACCTCGGCGAGCTTCTCGACGATTACCGGGGCAAGCCCTTCGGTGATCTCGTCAAGGAGCAGGATGCTCGCCCCGGTGCGCAGGATCCGCGCCATGGCGAGCATCTGCTGCTCACCGCCCGACAGCCGCGTACCCTGGCTCTTGCGGCGCTCCTTGAGGTTCGGGAACATCGCATAGATCTCGTCGACGCTCATGCCTCCCGGTGCCACACGGGGCGGCAGCATCAGGTTTTCCTCGACATTGAGCGACGCGAAGATGCCGCGCTCCTCGGGGCAGTATCCGACGCCGAGATGCGCGATCGCATGGGGCGGCACGCCGACGACCTGCTGGCCGTTGATCACGATCGATCCGGTGCAGCGCGGGATCAGCCCGACCAGAGAACGCAGCGTGGTTGTCCGCCCTGCCCCGTTCCGACCCAAGAGCGTCACCAGTTCGCCCTCGTAGACCGTCATGTCGATCCCGTGCAGGGCGTGGCTTTCACCATAGAAGGCGTGCAGGTCGTCGACCCGGATCGCCTCGATATGCTCGGACGCATGCTGTCCGCCGACAGCCTGGTCTGCCGGCAGGGTCATGCCGCTTTCCCCATATAGGCTTCCTTGACGCGCGGGTCGGCCGCGACGGTCTCGTAATCGCCCTCGGTCAGCACCGCCCCCCGTTGCAGGACCGTGATCCGGTCGCAAAGCGCCGAGACGACGCCCAGGTTGTGTTCGACCATCAGCACCGTGCGGCCCTCCGCCACCTGGCGGATCAGCCGGGTGATCCGGTCCACATCCTCCCGCCCCATGCCCTGCGTGGGCTCGTCGAGGAGCATCAGCTCCGGCTCGCAGGCGAGCGTCGTGGCGATTTCGAGGGCGCGCTTGCGCCCGTAGGGCAGGTCCGCGACCTCGTCATGGGCAAAGCTCGACAGCCCGACCATGTCCAGAAGCTCCTCTGCCCTTGCATCGAGTACCCTGAGGCACGAATCCGGCCGCCAGAAATGGAAGGTGGTGCCCAGTCGCGGCTGCAGCGCCACGCGGACGTTCTCGAGCGCCGTCATGTGCGGAAACACCGCCGAGATCTGGAACGACCGGATGACCCCCAGGCGTGCGATCTCGGCCGGTTTGGCGCGGGTGATGTCGCGCCCGTTGAATGCGATCGTGCCGCGCGTCGGTGTCAGGAACTTGGTCAGGAGATTGAACACGGTGGTCTTGCCGGCGCCGTTCGGGCCGATCAGCGCATGGATCGTGTGCCGCCTGACCGTGAGATCGACCGAGTCGACGGCCGTGAACCCCTTGAATTCCTTGGTCAGCCCCTCGGTCTTGAGAATGTAGTCGCCTTTGCCTGCCATGGCATCTCCCTGTCTCGGCACGATGCGGTGCGATTTTCAGCCGACCTTTTCGGGTGGCCGGGCCTCCCTTGCCCTGTCTATGAGGATGAATTACTGGATTTTTCCGGTGGAGGTTTTGGGGAGGGGGCCGAAGATGACGGTTCGGGGGGCCTTGAAATGGGCCATGTTCTGGCGG
>JAGQRV010000072.1 GCA_020425125.1 Paracoccaceae bacterium
CGTCGTCCTCAATCCCAGCCGATGCGAGATAGGAGCACGGCAGGATGTCCGGGATTGTCGGGTGGGGAGCGGTGGCTCTTGACGCCGGGCGCGGCGGGCTATACGCGGAGTCGGCCTGTGCGGGTATGGTGAAATGGTATCATGAGAGCCTTCCAAGCTCCAGGTGCGGGTTCGATTCCCGCTACCCGCTCCAAGCCCATCTGATCACCGACCTCCCTGACAAATGAACGCTTGCAGCACGCCTGCCACGGGCTCCCGGCGTCGCGCCCCAGGTGTTACCGGGGCCAGTCTGGAGGCGCCGTTGCGGGGGCGATGCGCCAGGTGCCGCCACGTTTGGAAGAATGCGGGCGGCCTTGTCCAGGCCACCCTCAGGTCAGGCCAGGTCAGACCTGTGCAGTGGTTCCTGCCGGCGGCACAGCTTCGGCCGGTTCGGCCACGAGCTTCCAGATCAATGCGCCGAGCACCGCCCCGATCAGCGGCATCACCCAGAAGAACCAGAGCTGCGCCAGCGCAGGCCCGTCGGCGAACAGCGCCACGCCGGTCGACCGGGCAGGGTTGACCGAGGTGTTGGTGACCGGGATCGAGACCAGGTGGATGAGCGTCAGGCAGAGGCCGATGGCAATGCCCGCGAAGCCCACCGGAGCGCCCTTCGACGTCGCACCGAGGATCACGAAGATGAAGACCGCGGTCATGGTGATCTCGGTGACCGCGCAGGACAGGAACGAGAAGCCCCCGGGCGAGGCCGCGCCATAGCCGTTCGAGGCGAAGCCGCCGGCTCCGACGAAGCCCGGCGCGCCGGAGACGATCACATAGAGAAGCGTGGCGGCGAGAACCGACCCGATGACCTGGGCGACCCAGTAGGGGATCAGGTGCGCTGACTCGAAGCGACCGGCCAGCATCAGGCCGAGCGAGACGGCGGGGTTGAAGTGCCCGCCGGAAATGCTGCCGACCGCGTAGACGCCGGTCAGGACAGTAAGGCCGAAGGCCAGGGCGACGCCGGCGAACCCGATCCCGAGGTCCGGGATGCCCGCCGCCAGCAGCGCGCTGCCGCAACCGCCGAACACCAGCCAGAACGTTCCGATCAGTTCGGCGAGGAGCTTTCTTTGCATGAGTTGATAGCCTTTAGCAGGAAATGAACCGAGGTAGATTCCTCGCGTATATCAGGTGTCATCGGCCTGGATTAGCTCAATTGAGCAGGTTGCCATGCGGCCGAGATGCGCTGCTGCGCTGCCGTGTCTCGCCCTGCCGTTCTTGTTGCCGCGCGCCGGAGCCTCTATCTCGGGCCGAATCCTGGGAGAACGGCATGGCGCGAGCGCAAGACACCAAGGGCCAAGACCGCGCGCGGTCCAAGAATGTCCGGGCATTGTTCGCCTTGTCGCCCTATCTGGGACGCTACCGCGGGATGGTGGCCCTCTCTGCTGTTGCACTTGTCTTCACGGCGGTGATTTCCCTTGTCCTGCCGGTGGCGGTCAGACGGGTCGTGGACGGCTTCCAGAGCGGCACGGCCCAGCTTCTCGACGAGTATTTCCTGGCCGCCATCGGCATTGCCGCCCTGCTCGGCATCGGAACCGGGCTGCGGTACTACCTCGTGACGCGGCTTGGCGAGCGGGTCGTCGCGGATATCCGGACTGCCGTGTTCGACCGCATGATCGGCATGTCGCCCGCCTTCTACGAGCGCACCATGACCGGCGAAGTGCTGAGCCGGATCACCACAGACACGACACTGATCCTGTCGGTGATCGGCACGTCGGTCTCCTGGTTCCTGCGCAACCTGCTTCTGTTCCTGGGCGGGCTTCTGATGATGGCGCTGACTTCGGCCAAGCTGACCGGGCTGGTGCTGCTGATCGTGCCGGCGGTGATCCTGCCGATCATCGCACTCGGCCGCAAGGTGCGTCGGCTCAGCCGCGCCAACCAGGACTGGATCGCCGAAAGTTCGGGCAAGGCCTCGGAGACGTTGCTGGCCGTGCAGGTCGTCCAGGCGTTCAGCCATGAAGCCCAGAGCCGCGCGGATTTCCGCAACGTGACCGAAGCCTCGTACCGTTCGGCCAAGGAAAGGATCACGGTGCGCGCGCTGCTGACCGCCAGCGTGATCTTCGTGGTCTTTGCAGGCATCGTCGGCGTTCTCTGGATCGGCGCGCGGGACGTGCGGGCCGGGGACATGAGCATCGGCGAACTCGTCCAGTTTGTGATCTATGCCGGGATCATGGCGGCCTCGACCGCGGCCTTGTCCGAGATCTGGGGCGAACTTCAGCGCGCCGCCGGGGCGACCGAACGACTGGTGGAACTGCTTGGCGCGGCCGACACCGTAACCGATCCTGCGGCGCCACTGCCGGCGCCCGAACCGGGCCGCGGCGAAATCGCCTTCGAGGACGTGGTGTTCCACTATCCGACCCGGCCCGATGGCGCGGCCTTGAACGGGGTGACGCTGCGGCTCCGGCCCGGCGAGACGGTGGCGCTGGTCGGTCCGTCGGGGGCGGGCAAGACCACGGTCCTGCAACTGCTTCTGCGGTTCTACGATCCCCAGTCGGGGACCGTGCGCCTTGACGGCGTCGATCTGAAGGACATGGCGCGCAGCGATTTCCGTCGCCAGATCGCGCTGGTTCCCCAGGAGCCGGTGATCTTCGCGGACACGGCGATGGAAAATATTCGGTTCGGCCGTCCGGACGCCACCGACGACGAGGTTCATGCCGCCGCCCGCGCCGCGGCAGCAGATGCCTTCATCGCCGCACTGCCGGAGGGCTACCAGTCGCAGTTGGGCGAGCGCGGCGTGATGCTGTCGGGTGGCCAGAAGCAGCGGATCGCCATTGCGCGGGCGATCCTTCGCCACGCCCCGGTTCTGCTGCTCGACGAGGCGACCTCGGCCCTCGACGCGGAGAGCGAGCGCCTGGTGCAGCAGGCAGTCGATACGCTTGCCCGTGACCGCACCACGCTGATCATCGCGCACCGGCTGGCCACCGTGAAGAAGGCCGACCGGATCATCGTGCTCGAGTCCGGTCGGATCGTTGCCGAGGGCACCCACGAAAGCCTGGTGGCCGAGGGCGGGCTTTATGCGCGGCTGGCGCGGCTGCAGTTCGCCGAGGCACTTGCCGCCGAATGAGCCGAGGTCTTCGGCGACTTGATGGCAGGGTTCGGGCGCTCTAGCTCTATTGCGTGACCCGCTTCGTCCCCCCCACCGTCGCTCCGCCGCCCGCACCGATGGGCCTTCTGGCCAGCGTCCGCCAGGTCCGCCGGAACGTGCTCAACATCCTGCCGGCGATTTCCTACACTCAGCCCATCGTGACCGGAAATACCGGCCCGGCGCGCTGGCACATGGTGCAGGGGCCGGAAGGGATGCGGCAGGTCTTCCTCGACAACGTCGACAACTACCCGAAATCCGAAGTGATGATCCGGATGCTCCGACCGGCCGTCGGTGCCAGTCTCTTCACCTCGGAAGGGGCGGCCTGGCGCTGGCAGCGGCGGGCGATCGCGCCGGTCTTTGCTGCGCGCAACGTCCGTGCGCTTGCGCCGATGATGACGCGCACGGCCGAACGCGCCGCCGAACGGCTGGCCGCGGGTCCCGGCAGGTCCGAAATGGTGCGCGAGATGCTGTCGGCGACGTTCGACGTCATCTGTGACGTGGCGCTGTCGGGGCGGGAGCATTTCGACGCCGACCGGTACGGCGCGGCGATCACCCGATATTTCCTGACCGTGGGCCGCGCCTCGCTGCTCGACTTTCTCGAACTGCCGCCCTGGGTGCCGCGGCCGGGCGAATTGCTGGGCCGCGGCGCGGTGCGGACGATGCATGCCATGGTCGCGCGTGCCATCGCCGCGCGCCAGGCCGAAGGTTCCTCGGGCGTGGAGGATCTGCTTGACTACATGCTGCGCGCCGAGGATCCGGAGACCGGACGGCGGATGACCCGGCAGGATCTGCTGCACAACATGCAGTTCTTCATTGTTGCCGGTCACGAGACCACGGCGCTCGCACTTGCCTGGGCGCTCCTGCTGCTTGCACACGACGGCGATGCCCAGGATCGCGCCCGCCACGAAGCGCAGGCCGTGCTGGGCCTGCGTCCTGCCGGCGCCGACGACCTGCCGCAAATGCCTTTCATCGAGGCGGTGCTGGACGAAACCATGCGGCTTTATCCGCCGGTGGGCCTGCTGGCCCGCAACGTCCTTGCCCCGGACCGGATCTATGATCGCGAGATCGGCACACGGGAAACGGTGTTCCTGAACATCTACGCGTTGCACCGGCACCGGCTCTACTGGGACGACCCGGACGCCTTCCTGCCGGAACGGTTCCTGCCCGAGGCGAAGGCGGCACGCGACCGGTATCTGCATCTGCCGTTCGGAGCGGGGCCGCGGATATGCGTCGGCGCGAACTTCGCGATGATGCAGGCCGGGATCATCCTGGCAACGCTTCTGGCCCGGTTCCGCTTCGCGCCGGCCGGACCGCCGCCGTCCCCGGTGATGCACATGACGGTGCGGCCCGACCCCGGAGTCGATCTCGCCGTCACGGCGCTTGACCTCGCCTGATGCGCGAAGCGGCGGGCGGCAAAATCGACCCGTCGACCGTGATCGCACTCTTGTACCCGGACGTCATGCCGCACATCCTTTGAGGGCATTGAGCGTCCGTGAGAGGCGCCGCGTGCAGTGCGGTGAGGAGGAGCGCCATGTCCAGAGCCTTCACGAGCCCCGAGGCGACACGCGCCGTCGAAGCGGAAATGCCGTGGAGCGAGCGCGATGTTCCCGCCACGATCTATGAGGCGCTGGCCCGTACCGCGAAGCAGTTTCCCGACCGGAATGCGAGCTCGTTCCAGCTTCTCTCGTCGCCGCGGGCCCCGGCGGAAACGCTGTCATGGACGGACCTGCTGGACCGCACGACCCGAGCCGCGAACCTCTTTCGCAGCCTCGGCATCGGCGAGCGGGACGTGGTGGCCTATCTGCTGCCGAATGCCACCGAGACCGTGGTCACGTTCCTTGGTGCGATGACAGCCGGGATCGTGAACCCGATCAACCCGCTTCTGGACGTGGAACAGATCGCCGGGCTGCTGCGCGAAAGCGGTGCCAAGGTGCTGGTGACGCTAAAGGCCTTTCCCAAGTCCGATGTGGCGCAGAAGGCGGCCGCGGCAGTCTCGTTCGCGCCGGACGTACACCACGTGATCGAGGTCGACCTGCTGCGCTATCTCCGGCCGCCGAAGAGCTGGGTGGTGCCGTTCCTGCGCCCGAAGGTGGCGGCGCGCCACCACGCACGGATGCACGAATTCACCGCGGCCCTGGACGGCCAGCCTGGCGACCACCTGACCTTCCGGCCGGGCAGCGACGACCGGGTGGCGGCGATATTCCACACCGGCGGAACCACGGGCACGCCCAAGCTCGCCCGGCACTACCTGTCCGGGATGATCTACAACGGCTGGCTGGGCAAGGACCTCCTGTTCGACGAAACCGATGTGCTGATCTGCCCGCTGCCGCTGTTTCACGTCTTTGCCTGCCATCCGGTCCTGATGTCGGCGATCCAGGCGGGCAGCCATGTGGTGTTTCCGACCCCGGCCGGCTATCGCGGCGACGGCGTGTTCGACAATTTCTGGAAGCTGATCGAACGCTGGAAGGTCACATTCCTGATCACCGTGCCGACCGCGCTTTCCGCGCTGATGCAGCGCCCCGTCGATGGGGATGTGTCGACCCTGAAAACGGCGATCTCGGGATCCGCCCCGCTGCCGCTCGAACTTTACCGGCGCTTCGAGGAGAAGACCGGCGTGCAGGTGGCGGAAGGCTATGGCCTTACCGAGGCGACCTGTCTGGTGTCGTGCAATCCGATGCAGGGGATGAAGAAGGTCGGGTCGGTCGGCATTCCGCTGCCCTATACCGAGGTGCGGATTCTGCAGTGCCGGGACGACGGCAGCGTGACGCGCGTCTGCGCCACCGACGAGGTTGGCGAGATCTGCGTTTCCAATCCCGGGGTGGCGGTCGAAGGCGTCTACACCGATCCGGGCCGCAACCGGGGGCTCTATGCCGACGGGCGTTACCTGCGCACCGGTGATCTCGGCCGGATCGATGCCGACGGATATCTCTGGATCACCGGCCGCAAGAAGGACCTGATCATCCGCGGGGGCCACAACATCGATCCCGCCGAGATCGAGGAGGCGCTGGCCGGACACGAAGCGGTCGCGTTCGTGGGCGCGGTCGGCCAGCCCGACATCTTCTCGGGCGAGTTGCCCTGCGCCTATGTGGAACTGGTTTCGGGCGGGCAGGTCGCGCCGCACGAACTGATGGAATTCTGCCGCCCAAGGATCCACGAGCGTGCGGCGGTCCCGAAGCATATCGAGATTCTGCCCGAGCTTCCCAAGACGGCGGTCGGCAAGGTCTTCAAGCCGGCGCTCCGCAAGCTGGCGATCCAGCGGGTCTTCGACGAAACGCTCGCGGATGCGGGGATCGAGGCGGACGTTGCCGAGGTGGTCGACGATCCCCGGCTCGGCCTCGTTCCCATCCTGCGCCGCAGGGGCGCCGTCGACGACGAGGCGCTCGGGCATCTGCTGGGGCAGTTCGCCTATTCCTGGCGCTGGAACGACAGCTGACGCGCTGGCTGCCAGGACAGAAAATCGGGGCCGCCTGAGGCGACCCCGGTGGGGGCGAAGGCTGGGTGCGGGACCTCAGGTCCGGCGGCGTGCCCGCCGCAGACCGAGTGCGCCAAGGCCCGAGAGCAGCAGAAGGCCGCCGGCCGGAAGCGGCACATTGGCCGTTGCCATGTTGCCGAGCACGAAGTCCGAATTGCCGTTCGCGTTGACGAAGCGGAACACCAGGCTGTCGATGTCGGTCAGGTCGGCGGTGCCGGCGAAGCCGTTATATTTGAATTTGAGCTTCTGACCGTAAATGCCGCCGCCGATGGTGCTGGAAATGACCGAGGTATTGGCATTGCTGTCGGTCGCCAGGATGGTGAAATCGACGCCGAGATCCGAGCTGAGCACATCGACAACGAAACCGTTCGCGCCGCCGGCGGTCAGGTCGAAACCGGCAAGCGGGCTGACCGTGCCGTAGCCGAGATTGACCTCACCATAGCCGATCGGGCTGTTCGAGAAGACCGACATCGACCCGCTGACCGCAGCGCTGGTGGAAAAGCCGCCGCCGCTCTGCTTGCTGATCACCGTCAGTTCGCGGGTCCCGCCGAGGATACCGGCGCCCGAGGCAGTCGACGAGACACCGGTCGGATAGGTCGACTGGTCGGTCGAAATCGGGGCCTGACTCGTCGAGAAATCGTCGATCAGGGAGACAGTTCCAGCGAAGGCCGGAAGCGCGGTGAAGGACAGGGCGGCAATTGCGCCGATGAAGCGGGATTTCAGCATTGGGTCACCTCTCAACCGTTTGAGGTGTTTTTCAATCAATTCGTGTGTTCCGTCGAATCCTTCCCGAACAATTGGTTAACATCCAACGGTTGAATGGGTGCCGGGTCAATAACCGGTCGTGCGGTCGACGAGGTGAGGAAGCGGATGTCCCGCTTCGGCCAGCGCCACGGTCTCGGCGATCCGGCGCGCTGCGCTTCCCGGGCGCGTGGCGGCGGCGACATGAGGTGTCACGGTGATCCTGGGATGCGCCCAGAACGGATGCTCCGGTGGCAGCGGTTCGGTGCGGAAGACGTCGAGGGTGGCATGGGCCAGATGTCCGGCATCGAGCGCGGCGATCAGCGCATGGTCGTCGATCAGGCCGCCGCGGCCCGGGTTCAGAATTACGGCGTCTCGTGCCAGAAGCGCGAGACGGCCGGCGTCGATCAGGTTCTCGGTGGCGGGGGTCAGCGGTAACAGAAGCACCACAATCTCGGCGCCGCGGAGCGCCCGCGAGAGCCCGTCCGGGCCATGATGGCAAGTGACGCCGTCCAGATCCCTGGGATGTCTACTCCATCCGCTGACCCGGAAGCCGAGCCGTGCCAGTGCCGCGGCGGCGACCGCGCCGAGTTCGCCCAGACCCAGAACCGTCACCGCGCGATCCGGCGCGAGTTTCGGCACGACCGGGTCCCAGGTCCCGTCCTGGTGCAGGATCTGGCGGTCGATCCCGAGGTGGTGGCGCAGCACGTGGCCGGTCACCCATTCGGCCATTCCCTGGGACAGCCCTTCGGGATCGACCATCCGCACCAGCGGCTGGGTCAGGGTCGGGTTGGTCACGATCCGCTCCACCCCGGCCCAGAGGCTCAGGACGGCCCTAGTGCGGGTGAACGGCGTGAAATCCGAAACCGGTCCGCTCGGGGCGTAGATGATGTAGTCGATCGTTTCGGGGCGGTCGGTGGCGGTCACGATCCGTGCGGCGAAACCTGCGCGGGCAAAGGCGTCGGTCAGCGGCGCTTCGTACTCGGCCCAGTCGGCCGGCGGCGCGGCGAAGAGAAGGGTGAGCGTGTCGGTCATGGGGTCATCGCGGCTTGTGGACATGGGCGCTCTGGACCAGACCGAACGCTACCATCAGCACCACCATTGCCGATCCGCCATAGCTGACCAGCGGCAGCGGCACGCCGACGACCGGGGCAAGCCCCATGACCATCGACATGTTGACGGCGAAGAAGAGAAAGAAGGTCACCGACATCCCGAGCGTCAGCAGCGCGCCGAAGCGGTCGCGGTTGGTCATTGCGGCGGCGATGCAGAACACGATGACGAGCACATAAAGCGCCAGCAGCGAGGTTCCGCCGATGAAGCCGAATTCTTCGGCCAGCGTGGTGAAGATGAAATCGGTGTGCTTCTCGGGAAGGAAGTTGAGCCGGCTCTGGGTGCCCTGCATGAAGCCCCGCCCGGTAATCCCGCCCGACCCCAGCGCGATCTTCGACTGGGTGATGTGGTAGCCTGCGCCCAGCGGGTCGCTCTCGGGATTGAGAAAGGTGTCGATCCGGCGGAACTGGTAGTCTTCCAGAAGCTGCCAGGCCTTTCCGCGCGATTGCAGCACGAGGTTGACCAAACCGATCCCCATGCCGCCGACGACCGCAAAATAGAGCCAGTGCACACCCGCGAGGAACATGATCGCGCCGCCTCCGGCCAGCAGCATCAGCGCGGTCCCAAGGTCGGGCTGCTTCAGTACCAGCGCCACGGGGACGAGGATCAGGAGCACCGGGATCGCCACCCAGAATGGTCGCGAGATCCGCTTGATGTCGACCACGTCGTAATAGGCGGCAAGTGCCATCACCAGGGTGATCTTGGCCAGTTCCGATGGCTGAAGGTTGATGAAGCCGAGGTCGATCCAGCGCTGCGCTCCCTTGCCGACGACGCCGAAGAAATCGACGTAGACGAGCAGCAGAAGCGCGAACAGGTAGGCCAGCGGCGAGACGTTGCGCCAGAACCAGATCGGCACCATGGCGATCCCGAACATCAGCGCGAGTCCAAGCAGGAAACGCTTGATCTGCGGTTCGGCCCAGGGCGTGAACGACCCGCCCGCGACCGAGTAGAGGATGAGGAACCCGATGCTCGAGATCGCCGTCAGGAGCAGCAGCAGCGACCAGTTGAGATAGAGCACCTTGCGTGGCCCCGACGGTGCCGTTCTGACGGAATATTCGAGATAGCTCATGCGCGGCTGCTTCCGCCGGCGGGGGCAGGGGGCGTGCGCAGAGGCATCGTCCTGAACATCTCCTCGATCCGGTCGCGGTCGCCGGCGGGGTAGGCTTCGAGCCGCGGCAGCCCGCCTTCGAGAGCGTAGAGCAGGACGTCGCGCGCGATCGGCGCCGCGGCAAGCGACCCGCCTCCGCCATGTTCCACGACGACCGAGACGGCGTAGCGCGGCTCGGCGAAAGGGGCGAAAGCGACGAAGAGTGCGTGATCGCGCCGCTCCCAGGGCAGGTCCTCGTTGCGGAAGACGCCGCGGGCGCGTTCGGCAGCGGTGATGTTGCGGACCTGGCTGGTGCCGGTCTTCCCGGCCATTTCCAGTGCCGGATCGGCGATGCGTGACCGGTAGGCCGTGCCGCCCGCACTGTTCGACACCGCCTGCATTGCGCGGCGCACCGCCAGCACATGCCGCGGATCGATGTCGAGCGGACCGGTCCTGAGAACGGGCTGCGGCACACCGTCGATGGCGCGCACGAGCCGCGGGGCGATGTCGGTCCCGCTGGCAATGCGCGCGACCATCACCGAAAGCTGCAGCGGCGAGGCCAGCACGTAGCCCTGACCGATGGCGGCGTTGAGCGTGTCGCCCACCTGCCAGGCCGCGCCGTAGCGCGCCTGCTTCCAGTCCTTGGTCGGCGTCAGGCCTTCGGCGACGGCGGACATCGGAATGTCGAATGCCTGTCCCAGCCCGAGCTTGCGCGCCATCGCGCTGACCCGGTCGATGCCGGCGCGCTGCGCCACCTCGTAGTAGTAGACGTCGCAGGACTTCTTGAGGCTGTCATGGAGGTTCACGCGGCCATGCCCGCCATGCTTCCAGCAGTGGAACCTTCGCCCGCCGGCGGTGACGTAGCCCGGACAGTAGACCGTATCCTCGGCCGAGATCACGCCTGCATCCAGCGCGGCGAGCGCCGTCACCAGCTTGAAGGTCGAGCCCGGGGGATAGACCCCCTGGACGGTCTTGTTGGCAAGCGGGCGGTACTTGTTGCCGGTCAGAGCCCGGTAATCGGGCCCCGATATTCCGCGCACGAACATGTTCGGATCGAAGGACGGGGCCGAGACGATCGCCATGATGTCGCCGCTGTTGACATCGGTGACGACGACCGCGGCGCTCTCGCCGGTCAGCCGCGCCTCGGCGAAGTTCTGCAGGCCCGCATCGACGCTGAGCTGCAGGTTGCTGCCGGCGGTGCCCTCCGTGCGCGAGAGCTCGCGCATGACGCGCCCCATGGCATTCACCTCGATCTGGCTGTTGCCTGCGCGGCCCCGCAGTTCCTGCTCCATCTTCGCCTCGACGCCGGTCTTGCCGATCTGGAACTTCGGAATCTGCAGCAGCGGATCGGGATCCTCGAGCTTGGACAGGTCGTAGTCGCTGACCGGGCCGACATAGCCGACGACATGGGCGAAGTCCGCCCCGTTGGGATAGCCGCGGGACAGGCCGACCTCGGGGCGCACGCCGGGCAGGGCTGGTGTGTTGACCGCAACCCGTGCCAGGTCGTCCCAGCTCAGCTGATCGCGGACCGTGACCGGGACGAAGCTTGACCGGCGGCGGGTCTCCTGATGGATGCGCGCGATCTCTTCGTCGCTGAGCGGGATCAACTCGCTCAGCTTGCGCAGCACGGCCTCGACGTCGTGGGCGTCTTCGCGCACGATCACGATGCGGTAGTTCTGGTCGTTGACCGCCAGGGGCGTGCCGTTGCGGTCGAAGATCAGGCCGCGGGCCGGCGGCAGGAGACGCATGTTGATGCGGTTCTCTTCGGCCAGCATGCGGTATTCGTCGGCCTGCTCCACCTGCATCTCGCGCATCCTGAGCGCAAGGATTCCCGCCATGCCGAACTGTGCCGCGCCCAGAACCAGGGCCCGGCGGTTGATGATCCGGGCGCTGTCATCCGTCTGCTTGGCGTCCCGTTTCATGCGCGCGCCCCGCGGCCATATCCGTCGATTGCGGTTGGCCGGCGAATTCCCAGAACCTGACGGCAAAGCAGGACGACGAGCGGATAGAAGGCGACCGTCACCGGCACCTGCAGGAGTTCGGCCCAAAGCGGCGGCTGGGCAACGACGAAAAGCGCCAGGACCAGCCATTGTGCCGTGACGAGGCCGGTGCAGAGGATGGCAACCATCGCGATCTCGGCGCCGAAGCCCATGCCCCGGAAACGCCGATGCCGCCGGCGGAGCCACTCCGTCGCGACAACGACCAGCGCCGCCGAAAGGCCCGGCGGACGCATCGCGAGAAGGTCCGACGCGACCATCACCAGCGCGACGAGCCAGACCGGGAACAGGTCGGGGCGCCGGATGGTCCCGGCCAGCATGACGGCGAGAACCAGATCCGGACCGGGAACCAGTCCGGGCGCGGTATCGACCGGCAGCAGCTGAGCGAAGGTCAACGCCGCGCAGAGCAGGACGATCCCCGCCGTCCGGAGCACCTGACCGCCGAAATGCGTCTCAGTCGCCATCGCCGGTTGCCTCCGGTCCGCCGTCCCGAGCAATTTCCGGGCCGGTTTCGGTCCGCACCGGATTGACCAGCGTCCCGGTGTCGAGGATCTTCTCGGGTCCTTCGAAGCGCAGGACGCGCAGATATTCGAGCCGGGCGTAATCGGCCGCCAGATGCACCCGGAAGCTGTTGTCGCGCGCTCGCGCCACCTGGCCGACGAGGATGCCGGCGGGAAACACGCCGCCGTCGCCGGACGAGACGACGCGGTCGCCGGGACGCACCAGATCGGCCGATTCAAGCAGTTCGATACGGGGCAGGGCGCTGTTGTCGCCGCTCAACAGCACCTTCTGTCCGGACGGCTGTATCGTGACGGGGATCGACGAGGCCGGATCGGTCAGAAGCAAGACTCGGGACGTGCGCTTGCC
Source organism: Paracoccaceae bacterium (assembly GCA_020425125.1). Classification (GTDB taxonomy): domain Bacteria; phylum Pseudomonadota; class Alphaproteobacteria; order Rhodobacterales; family Rhodobacteraceae; genus Meridianimarinicoccus. The sequence goes on from JAGQRV010000072.1 coordinate 12,393, forward strand.
GACGCCCGAGATGCGCCCGACGAGGCCGATCCCGTCCGTCGTCGCCCAGCCGTCCCGGATCCCGTCCCGGCCTCCGACATTCAGAAGCACCGATTGGCGGAACGGCGACCCGCTGTCGGCGAGCACCTTGCCGGTAACGTAGGTCAGCTTGGCGTCAAGCTTGACGTTGTTGAGTTCAAGCAGTTGCGCATTCTTCTGCTCAAGCTGCAGCGCGGCCTCTTTCCAGGCCATCATCTGCTGGAGCTCGCGCCGCAGCTCCTGGTTCTGCTCATAGAGCCGCGTATAGGAGCGGAAGCCTTCGGCCATCTTCGCCAGTCCCGTCACCGGCGCCATCGCCCATTGCAGTCGAGGCACCGTCGCATCGTAGACAGCGCTTCTGAGCACCTCGACCCGCGGACTGTCGATGCGCCAGACCAGAAACAATCCGACGAGCGCAAGCATGATCAGTCCGACAAGCAGCCGCCGCACCGGCCGGAACGTGTCGCTCGCCCTGTCAAGATCCTGGGCCAATTCGGCCTCCGGGTATGTTGCGGGGTCTGCTCGTCACCGCCGCCGCCCCGATGGTGCCATGGATCAGGTATCGTAGTCTATCACGTGGCGGAGCTGGGCCTCGAACTCCAGAGCCTTGCCGGTCCCCATCGCGACGCAGTCGAGGGGCTGGTCGGCGACAGTGATGGAGAGGCCGGTCTGCTCGCGCAGCGCCAGGTCAAGATCGCCCAGAAGAGCACCGCCGCCGGTCAGCATGACGCCGCGGTCGACGATGTCGGCGGCCAGATCCGGCGGCGTCGCTTCAAGCGCGGTCATCACCGCCTCGCAGATCTGCAGGACCGGCTCTGCCAGGGCTTCCGCAACCTGGGCCTGGGTGATCTCGGTTTCCTTGGGAATACCGTTCAGAAGGTCCCGGCCGCGGATCTGCATCGCCTGTCCGCGGCCGTCATCCGGCATCCGCGCGATGCCGATGGAGGTCTTGATCCGTTCGGCGGTGGCCTCGCCGATCAGGAGGTTATGCTGGCGCCGCAGGTACGAGATGATCGCTTCGTCCATCCGGTCGCCACCGACCCTGACCGAACGGGCATAGACGATGTCGCCCAGCGACAGGACCGCCACCTCGGTTGTGCCGCCGCCGATGTCGACGACCATGTTGCCGGTGGGATCGGTGATCGGCATGCCGGCTCCGATCGCTGCCGAAATGGGTTCGGCGATCAGTCCGGCGCGGCGCGCGCCGGCCGACATCACCGACTGCCGGATCGCTCGCTTTTCCACCGGCGTGGCGCCGTGGGGGACGCAGACGATGATCTTCGGCTTCGACAGCGCGGCGCGGCGGTGCACCTTGCGGATGAAATGCTTGATCATCTCCTCCGCCACGTCGAAATCGGCGATGACGCCTTCGCGCATCGGCCGGATCGCTTGGATCGAGCCCGGTGTCCGGCCCAGCATCAGCTTGGCGTCCTCGCCCACCGCGAGCACCTTCTTGACGCCGTCCTTGACGTGATAGGCGACGACCGACGGCTCGTTCAGGATGACGCCCTTTCCCTTGATGTAGACGAGCGTGTTCGCCGTCCCAAGATCAATGGCCATGTCCGAAGAAAACAGGCCGCCCCAAAGTCCCATCGCCGCGAATCCCCAGTGCCTCAATGATACACGCGCCCCGCGAGTCGACTCCGCAGGTTGTCGCTGGTTATAGCAGCGCCGGAAGGCGGCGAAAGAGGCCAATAATGGTGAGGCCGCACCAAGGCGACCCGCAATTCGCCAAAGTCCGGGCCAATGCGTGTCGACCGGGTTCTGTCCCTGAGTCCGACCTTCTTCGCATCGGAAAGGGCGAGGGTCTTAGGGATGTCCGCTTCGTGGTCCGGAGGAACCGAGGATCGCCGCCCGGCCAGTCGCGCAGGGCGGGCGGCGATGGTATCAGCCCATGTCCTTGTAGCTGATTTCCTTGCGGTCGTCCGGATTGCGCCGGCGCCGAGTGATCAGACGGTTCAGCGCCGAGACATAGGCCTTGGCGCTGGCCACAACGGTATCGGTGTCCGAAGCGGTACCGGTGACGATGCGGCCGTCTTCCTCCATCCGGACCGAGACGGTCGCCTGCGCATCAGTGCCTTCGGTGACCGCATGGACCTGATAGAGGTGCAGTCGCGCCTGATGCGGGAAGATCGCCTTCACTGCGTTGAAGGTCGCATCCACCGGTCCGTCACCCTGGGCGGTCACCTGTCGGTCAACACCATCGATCGTCAGCGTCAGATCGGCGGATTGCGGCGCCTCCGTGCCGCAGATCACTCGCAGGAACTTCACCTTCAGGTGCTCATTGCTGGCTTCCTGCTCGGCTTCCTGCATCAGCGCCACGAGGTCGTCGTCGTAGACCTCTTTCTTGCGGTCGGCCAGCGCCTTGAAACGCACGAAGACGTCGTTGAGCTGGTTGTCGCCCATGTCGTAACCCAGATCGCGCAGCTTCGAGCGCAGTGCCGCGCGCCCGGAATGCTTGCCCATCACCAGATTGGAGGCCGACAGGCCGACATCCTCGGGCCGCATGATCTCGAAGTTCTGCGGATTCTTCAGCATGCCGTCCTGATGGATGCCCGACTCGTGCGCGAAGGCGTTTTTGCCGACGATCGCCTTGTTGGGCTGGACCTGGAACCCCGAGACCGCGGCCACCTTGCGCGAGATGTTCATGATCTTCGTGGTGTCGATCCCGGTGCGGTACGGCAGAATGTCATTGCGGACCCGCATCGCCATCACGACCTCCTCGAGCGCGGTATTGCCCGCACGCTCGCCCAGGCCGTTGATCGTGCATTCGATCTGACGCGCGCCTGCTTCGACCGCGGCCAGGGCGTTCGCCGTGGCCATGCCCAGATCGTTGTGGCAATGGGTGGCAAACGTCACCGCATCCGCACCCGGCACCCGCTCCAGCAGCATCCGGATCAGGGCCGCGCTTTCGCGGGGCGCCGTGTAGCCCACGGTATCGGGAATGTTGATCGTGGTGGCGCCCGCCTTGATCGCGATCTCGACGACCCGGCAGAGGTAGTCGTGTTCCGTCCGCGTGGCGTCCATCGGCGACCATTGCACGTCTTCGCAGAGGTTGCGGGCATGGGTCACGGTGTCGTGGATTCGCACCGCCATTTCGTCCATCGAGAGGTTCGGGATCGCCCGGTGCAGGGGCGACGTGCCGATGAAGGTATGAATGCGCGGTTTCCGGGCGTGCTTCACCGCTTCCCAGCAGCGGTCGATATCGGCGAAATTCGCCCGTGCCAGACCGCAGATGCTCGCGTTCCGGGCCTGCGCCGCGATCTCCTGCACCGCTTCGAAATCGCCGACCGAGGCGATCGGGAATCCGGCCTCGATGATGTCGACGCCCATTTCGTCGAGCAGCTGGGCGATCTCGAGCTTCTCGTCATGGGTCATCGTGGCGCCGGGGCTCTGTTCGCCGTCCCGCAGCGTGGTGTCGAAGATCTTCACGTGATTCTGGGTCACGGCCGCGCCTCCACGGGCGGCGGCTTCTGCCACATCGGCAATCGTCTCGGTCATCTTATTGTCCTGTCTGGCGTCTGTATTGGATCCCGGCTCTCCGGGCAGGCGCGGCGGCAAGTCCTCTGAGCGCTCGCGCCGACAGGCACGCTCAGAGGCGAATAAGGAGCTCTAGGCCCGGGAGTACCGGGACGAGGGACAGGATATGAGCATCCATTGCGGCCATGGGCGGGGTTATACGCCTCAATTTGCCGAAGGGAAGGGCAAAGTTGAGACGGGTCCCGCGGTCAGCCTGGTCCGGGGTCGGAACGAAATGTGGCTCCGCGATGAGGTTGGTCCTGCGTCGCCGGCACGCCGGTGCAAGTCGTCGCCGTGGAGATTGACGAGCACCAGCCCGATGCGCTGCGGACCAAAAGACTGCGGCGCAGGGCCGAATCTTCGCCTTGGAAGGGGCGCCGGAAAGCAGGTTCATCCGGAAATGTGGCGGCTGCGACCGCTTCCCTCTTCGGGACGGTCCGGCGAAGTCTCGCTGACAACACAACGTGCCGCTGCCGTGCAAACGGACAGACGGTCACGCATCATTGGTCCACGTCGGATCCGTGTCCGCACGTGGAAGGTCTTGTCGGGAGCTATTGCAGGGGGGCGCTGCAATAAGCGTCCGTCAGACCCGGTAGGTCGTCACCTGCGGCATGTGTGTATCGCTGTAGAGTTCTTCGGCTGCGAACAGAAGCTGGTCGCGGCCTTCATCTCCCAGAGCGGCAGCCAGATCGAGGATGCTGCCGATTCGTGCGTCGCAGCGCCACGAAAGGAAGGCGCTGACGACATCCGGATCATGGCACAGCAGGATCTGGTCGATGAACGTCTGCACCAGCGCCAACTGTTCTTCGTCCAGCCGCGCCAGCCGCTCGTTCATCTTCTGCCTGACATCCAACATTGCAATCGTTCTCCCACTTACAGTTATCGGCTTGGTTGGCCAACTCATCAAATTGTCCCCTCCACGTGACGTCGGAATTTCTGGCGTGCCGGCGCCTGAGCGATCAATGCGGCGGCAGACAGGAGCGCGCACGGATAGAGTAGCCCGTCAAGGCCCCTCAGTGCGACAAGACACGATACGAGCATGACGCAGAGCCAGCCGAGCCGCTTCTGCCACACCACGTCCGATGTTCGGATCAGGACAGCCGCTGCCGCGCCGTAGAGCAGCAGGAAGTTCTGTCCGGCCACCGCGAGCAGAAGCCCGAGATGGATGAGGTCGGCCCAGGCCGCCAGGAGCATCCCGACAATCGCCATCACCGTCGCCAGCACCGCGGGCACCGGGACGCTGCGCGTCACGCGGGTCAGCATCGCGGGCAGAAGCCGTTCCGACGCGGCCGCATAGATCATCCGCGATACGGCCCAGATCGCTGCCGTGAGATTGGCAAAGATCAGCAGGACGGCGATCAGGCTGATCGCTGTCTGACCCGCGGCGCCGAAGGCGCGTTCGAAGATCACCGCATAGGGCGCGGCATATCCCGACGTGAGCCCGGCGGCCTGGACGATCACCGCCAGCATGGCGTAGAGCGCCACCACGATCACGAAGGACAGACCCATCGCGATGGGAAAGTCTCGTCTGGGATTGCGGAACTCCGCTCCCAGATTGGCGCCAAGCTCCCAACCGGTGAAGGCGAAGAAGACCATCATGAAGACGGTCCCCAGAACCGAGACCGACGGGATCTCGATCGGACCTCGGCTCCAGTGGCCCGAATTCGGATCGACAGTCTGCCAGCCGACGACAACCACGCCGATCAGGACGAAGAGCAGCAGAGAGGCCAGGGTGGCGTTGATCCGCCCCGCGACCTCGGCCGAGATCGCGTTCGCGAGGGCGGCGGCGACGACGAGCCCCAGGGCCCAGGCGTACGGTGAGCCTCCGGCGATCGTGGCTGCATAATGGCCGCCCGTCAACGCGATGGCGGGAAGGCCGAATGCGACTGCTCCCAGGAACAGCAATGTACCGGCGACGTATCCGAAATCTCCCATCCCGCGCGCCAGAATGCCCGCAATTCCGCCCGAACTCGGATGCCGTCGGCCGAGGAGGGCGAAGACGATGAGCAGGGGGAGCGCGACGAGCGCGCAGGCGGCCCAGACCAGCAGGGCGGCGTCGCCAGCCGATCGGACCGCAAGGCCCGGCAGGGTCAGAAGACCCGCGCCGAGCACGATGTTGAGCATCATCGCCGTGCCGCGCCAGACAGAAAGAGTGCGCGCAAGTTCACCCATGGTGCGGAAGGTTCACCTGATGGAAGGCGATGAGATAGACCGCGCCTTCGTCGAGCGCCACCGATCCGTGCAGCATGCCCGCCGGCAGCGAGATCACCGTACCGGGACCGCAGATCTTCTCGCCGGCATCCCAGTAGAAGCGCACCGAGCCTTCCAGAATGACAAGTGTCTCGTCGGTCGTATGGCGGTGCCAGGCGTGTTCCTTGCCCGGCACGTCGCGCTGTACCTCGATGGCGCCCTGATCCGGCAGGAGACGGTTGAGCAGCGGGCGGAGGTTGGAGGTTTCGACCCGAGTCGAGAAGATCCGGAAATCGCGCTCCATCATGTCCGCTTCAATAAAGTCCTTCATGCCACTTTTCCTTTTTTCACAGGCGTTTCGTCGCTGCGCTTGCCCATGCTGTGGAAGGGGCAGGCGGCGGGGATGTTGGTGTCGTCAAGAAAGTATTGCTGGTACTCGCGATTGCCCGGAGTTCCGTAATGCCCCAAAACCGGGGCCGGCGGAATGGCATCGAACGTTTCCAGGCGTTCGCGCACCATGTCGAGCGAGCGCTTTGCTGCCGGATCGTCGGTGTTCATCAGGCCCTCGAAGACCCAGCGCGGCTGGAAGGTAATCATGAACGACGTCGACCTGCGGCTCTGGCGCAGGACGTGCGCCGGAGAGTTGCAGACCACGAAGATCGGTTCGCCGTCGAAGCAGAACTCCCAGTGATCCGTATCCAATGCATCCGGAACCTCCGCCGGACGAGGCGTGGTATCCAGACTTTCCACTCCGTCAAGAAGCGACCAAAATCTCTTCCGGTAGTCCTCGATGCCCTGAACTGGACCAGGGCGGGCGAAGACGACAAGCGAGGTCATCTTTCCGATGCCGCGCGCTTCGGAGAGGTAGGATTTCAGGATTGGCGCAAGAGTTTCGGCATTCAGCGGGTCGGGAAAAGCGAATCGCAGCTGATTCGCCTTCAATCCGGCAACACCGAACACACACGGAAACGGCCTTGATTTGCTGGTAAGGGTCGCTTCGAACTCCGAGAACACGATCCGCTGCCAGCTCGACTGCGGGAAGGTGTCGCCAACCGAACATCTGGTTAAATACAAGCTCATTCTCCATGCCCCAAAAGCTTCGTTTCGGTAAGACTCTACGCAGGGCGGAGGCGATTTCAGCTTTCGAATTGAAGATCCCTCTACGTTTCGGAGAAAATCCAGCGTAAGTTGCACGAGTCAGGGTAAGGAGGTGAACCATGAGGCTTAGTCCAACGGACAAGATGATCCTCGAGCTCCTGCGCGAGAATGGACGTCGGTCGCTGACCGAGATCGCTGCCATCGTCGGACTGTCCCGCCCGACCGTGCGTCACCACGTGGAGAAGTTACAACGCGAGAAGGTTATCCGACGGTTTACGGTCGACATCGATGCGAAGGGTGAATCGCGCCCGCAAGGGGTCCGCGCGATGTTCGACATCCGCCTCAGACGCAATGTCTGCGGCATCGTGTTCTCGTCGATCTCGGGCTGGAGCGAACTCGTCTCGGCCTGGTCGACGTCTGGTTCGGTCGACATGCGTGTTCTCGTCGAGGCTGCCGACCAGGGTATTATCGAGGATTTGCGTGACCGCCTTGCAAGACATCCCGAGGTCGCCTCGCTGCAGACGACTATGATCTTGAAAACCTGGTGCGAACGGATTTCGGGGATCCATGAGCGTGCACCAGAGGAATACGTGATTACGCGTAAGGGAGAGCCGGTATGATCGCCATGCCCGTCAAAGAGATCGACAAGACCACGGGGGAAATCCTCAAGCGCTACCGCAAGGCCGCAGGGCTGTCCCAGGCCGAGCTCGGGCGCGCCGCGGGCATTACGTTCCAGCAGATCCAGAAGTACGAATGCGGGCAGAACCGGGTTTCGGTGAGCCGGCTGTTCCAGCTTGCCAGCTCGCTTGGCGTCGAGCCTGCGGCGCTGGTTGCCGAAGTCGAACGAACCATGGCCAAGGCGCCTCAATCGGACCGTCACGGCATTCTCGAGAAGCCGAACGCCTGACCCAAGGCGCCGGGCCGGCGACTCTCAGCCGCCGGTTCGCGCCCTTTCCGATTCGGAAATTCGCGGGCCGCCCTTGATGCGTTCCCGTATCCATTGCAGCCCCACGTAGAGGACTGGCACCAGGATCACCCCGATCACGGTGGCCGCCAGCATGCCGCCGAAGACCGCGGTTCCGATGGCGCGCTGGCTTGCGGCACCTGCGCCCGAGGCTACCAGCAGGGGCACCACGCCAAGAAGAAACGACAGCGCCGTCATCATGACCGCGCGAAAACGCTGATGCGCCGCGGTCACCGCCGCATCGTGGATCGTCTTTCCGGACGCCCGCTGCTCCATCGCGAATTCGACGATCAAGATCGCGTTCTTCGCCCCGAGCCCGATCAGCATGATCATCCCGATCTGGGTATAGAGATTGATATCACTTCCGGCGATTGCGACCGCCGCCACTGCGCCGAACAGGGCGATCGTCACCGACATCAGGATCGCGACCGGCATCGTCCAGCTTTCGTACTGGCCAACCAGGAACAGGTAGCCGAACAGGACCGCCAGTCCCAGGATGACCGGAACCATGCCGGCACTCGACAGCTGTTGCTGGGCGGTGCCGGTCCATTCATAGGCATAGCCGGGCGGCAGGACGCTTGCCGCGGTCTGCTGCATGACTCGGATCGCATCGCCCGAAGAATGGCCCGGCGAGGGAACAGCCGTGACCGAGGCGGCCCGGAACATGTTGTAGCGGGTCAGCAGCACCGGACCGAGCACGTTCTCGATGTCGATCAGGGTGCCGAGCGGCACCATCTTGCCGGTCGTGGAGCGCACATACAGGCTCGACAGCCCGTCGACGGTCTTCCGGAAGTCCCCGTCGGCCTGGATGATTACCTTGTAGACCCGGCCGAAAAGGTTGAAATCGTTGACGTAGTACGACCCCATATAGGATTGCAGCACCCCGAACACGTCGCTGACCGCGACGTCGAGCGTTTTCGCCTTCTCGCGGTCGAGATCGACGAAGATCTTGGGCACGTTGGCGCGGAAGGTCGTATAGGCCTGACCGACATCGGGGCTCTGGTTGGCGGCGAACACGAGCCCTCCGAGCGCCGCGGACAGATCCTGCGGCGTGCCGCCTCCAGTCTGCTGCACCATCATTTCGACGCCGGCACTCATCCCGAGCCCCGAGATCGGCGGCGGACTGAAGGCGATGACGCTTGCGGCCGCTTCCTGGTTCGCGATGCCCCGGATCTGTTGCAGGATCCCGTCGGCCCTGGAGGCCGGCGTCGTCCGTTCGTCCCAGGGCCGCAGCGTGACGATGATCATGGCGGCGTTCGAGGCGGACCCGTTCAGCAGCGAATAGCCGTTCACCAGGATCGTCTGGTCGACGCCGTCGATGCCCGTGATCTGCTTTTCCAGACGTTCGCTGACAGTTTGCGTCCGGTTCAGCGCCGCCGCGTCGGGAAGCTGGATGTCGACGAAGAGATAGCCGTTGTCTTCGGTCGGCAGGAAGCCGGCCGGAACCTGGTTCATCAGGACGACGAGGCCGAGGATGAAGGCCGCGACCGCCGCCAGCCCGACGACCGCGATCCGCGCCAGACGGGTGACGATCGCCACGTATCCGTCCCGCGCCGCGCCGATGCCTCGCTCGAACGCGGCCAGCACCCCCTTCGGCGGTCCCGAGCGCGGCCGCAGAACCAAGGCGCACAGCGCGGGCGAAAGCGTCAGCGCATTGATGGACGAGATCAGCACCGCGGTCGAAATCGTGATGGCGAACTGGGAGTAGAGCCGTCCGGTGATCCCCGGCATGAAGGTGACCGGCACGAAGACCGCAAGAAGGACAAGCGTCGTCGCGATGACAGGGCCGGTGATCTGGCCCATCGCCTTGCGTGTTGCGTCCGGCGGCGACAGTCCTTCGCGCTCCATCAGCGCCTCGACATTCTCCACCACTACGATGGCGTCGTCGACGACGATCCCGATCGCCAGAACCAGCGCGAAGAGCGAGACGGTGTTCAGCGACATGCCCGCGGCCAGCAGAATCGCGAAGGTGCCGATGAGCGAGACCGGAATGGCTACCATGGGAATGATCGTGGCGCGCCAGTTACCGAGGAAGACGAACACCACGGACATGACAAGGATGAAGGTCAGCATCAGGGTGAACTTCACGTCCTGAAGCGAGACTTCGACGAAATCGGTGCTGTCGAACGGGACCTGGTAGACGACGTCTTCGGGAAAGGCCGCGGACAGCCGGTCAAGCTCGGCCACCACCGCATCGGCAACGGCAAGGGCGTTGGCGCCGGGAGCCTGGTAGACCGCAAGCACCGTGGCCGGCTTGCCGCTGTACCGGCCCGACGCGGTATAGGAGGCCGCACCGAGTTCCACCCGCGCGATGTCGCCCAGGCGCAGGACCGCGCCGGCGGCATCGGTCCGGATCACGATGTTCTTGAATTCGTCGGCGGTGGTCAGGCGCCCCTGCGCGGTGATCGTGTACTGGAACTGCTGGTCGCCCGGAACCGGCGGCGTGCCGATGGCCCCGGCCGAGACCTCCAGGTTCTGGTCGCGGACCGCCGCGATCACGTCCTGCGGCGTGAGGCCGAGCGACGCCATGCGGCTCGGGTCGAGCCATATCCGCATCGCATAGGCGAAATCGGTCAGGACATCGGCACGTCCGACGCCGGGCACACGGGCCAGCGCGTCCTTGATGTTGATGGAGGCGTAGTTGGACAGAAAGACTTCGTCATAGGTGCCCTTCGGACTCACGAGAACCGCGACGAGCAGCATGTTGGGCGAGGATTTCTGGGTCACGACCCCGGTATCGGTGACCTCGGTCGGCAGCGACGATGTCGCCTGTGCCACCCGGTTCTGGACGTTCACGGCGGCAATGTCGGGATCGGTGCCGACATCGAAGGTAACATTGAGCGAATAGGATCCGTTGTCCGAACTGGTCGACGACATGTAGATCATGTTGTCGACGCCGTTCACCTGTGCCTCGATCGGCGCCGCGACCGACCCTTCGACGGTTTCCGAATTTGCACCCGTATACGAGGCCGACACGTTCACCACCGGCGGCGTGATGTCCGGGAACTGTTCGACGGGAAGCTGGGTGTAGCCGATCACGCCGAGCAGCGTGAGCAGGAGCGAGATCACGATCGCCAGCTTGGGGCGGGTGATGAAGGTCGAGGAAATCATCGCTCGTCAGTCCTGTGTGCCGGCCAGGATGGCATCCACCGGCGCGCCCGGGCGCACCCTCTGCAAGCCTTCGGTGATGACGCTTTCTCCGGCATTCAGGCCGCTTTCCACGATGATCTCGGTGCCGACCGTATTGCCGGTGGTGATGTAGCGCTGCTCGACGGTCTGCTGCTGGCCCACGACCAGCACGAAGGGGCCGCGTTGGTCGCGCTGCACCGCCGCCTGCGGGATCACCACTTCAGGCGTCGGCTCTGCCGTCTCGACATGGAGCGTTACAAAGGCGCCGGGCACGAGGAGGCCCCGCGCGTTGTCGAATTGCGTACGCACGGCCAGCGTGCCCGTGGAGGGATCGATCCGGTTCTCTGCAAAGACGATCTTTCCGGTCTCGTCCAGACGCTTGCCGTTCGGAAGGTTCACGTGGATCGGGAACCGCGTCGGCGGCTGGTCGGGGTTTTCCTTCTCGTTTGCGCGCGCTTCCATCAGCGTGACCAGTTGGCGCTCGTTCACCGAAAAGGTGACGTAGATGGGCCGCAGGCTGACCAGCGTGGCCAGCGCGCCGGTCTCGGGGCCGACGAGTGCGCCCACACTTGCCGAGATGCTGCCGATCTGGCCGTCGAAGGGTGCGGTGATCTGGGTGTAGCTCAGGTCGAGTCTGGCCTGCTCCACGGCGGCTTTCGCCGCCGTGATGTCGGCCTCCGCCGCCTTGTTGTTGGCGGTGGCGATGTCGAGTTCGGATTGCGGCGAGGTTCCCTTGTCGACCAGCTGCTGCTTGCGGCGCAGTTCGATCTGGGCCAGCGCCTGCTGTGCCTCGGCGCGTTCCAGATCGGCCTGCCGCGCCTCCAGAGTCGCCTGGTACTGCTCGGGCTCGATGCGGAACATGAGCTGGCCCGCCTTGACCTCGGCGCCGTCGGAAACGTCGATCTCGCGCAGGAAGCCGCCGACGCGGGCGACCAGGTCGACGCTGTTCACCGCCTCGACTCGGCCGATGAACGCAGTATCGCCGGTGATATCCTTCAGGGCTGCCGCGACGACCGTGACCTTGGGTGCCGCCTGGCCGCCTCCGGCCTGTTGCGGAAGGGCCGGGGCGGCCAAGGCTACGAACAGGCCGACAGCCAGAAGCGAAGTCGGAAGAAGGCGAGCAGACATCGGCATTCAGATCCTTGGTTCTGGTCCGGTGCGCAGAGGCGCGGCAGACGGCTGACGGGGTCAGTCTAATCGGAGCGGCGCGACAAGGGACAGACGATATCCGTGCTCTTTCGGCACGAAGCCTGTCCGGAAACGGAAACGCCGAAGTGTGCTTCCGTCGGCGGTCGCGAGCGTGTAGGGGCCGCTCATGATCCAGGACGCCGCCAGAATTCAATCTTCCGCAGGCTCGTGTCGCCCGCCGCACGGCGGGGCCACGCGGTGACTCCGGCAGCTCGCGTCGCGGCAGCCATCGACCTGCTGGACGGCATCCTCGCAGGGGAAGCGGCCGAAAAGGCGCTGACTGCCTGGGCACGGAGCAACCGCTATGCGGGGTCAAAGGATCGGGCGGCGGTGCGCGACCATGTCTTTGACGCATTGCGGTGCCGCCGGTCGTTCGCTGCGCTGGGCGGGGCGGCGACCGGGCGCGGGCTGATGATCGGGGCGATCCGGGCTGCCGGCGGCAATCCGGCGGAGATCTTCACAGGAGACCGGTTCGCGCCGCTGCCCCTTACGGCATCCGAGGCGGAAGGCGCGCGCGCGCCGGTGCCCGGGGCCGAAGCGCTGGATTGTCCGGACTGGCTTTTCCCGCTCCTGAGCACCGCCCTCGGCGACGACCGCGATCCGGTGCTCGCGCTTCTGCGCTCGCGTGCGCCGGTGCATCTGCGTGTGAACCTGCGCGCGGCCGGTCGGGAAGCGGTCCGGATAGCTCTTGCGGGACGGGGGATCGAGACTCGTCCGCACGCCCTGTCGCCGTCCGCACTCGAAGTTGTCACAGGCGCGCGCGGTCTGCGCAATGACCCGGCGTATCTTGCGGGTGAGATCGAATTGCAGGACGCGGCCTCGCAGGCCGTGGCCGATCTGGTGCCTCTGAAGCCCGGCAGACGATTGCTCGATTTCTGTGCCGGCGGCGGCGGCAAGACGCTGGCGGTGGCTGGACGGGTGGCCGGCCATTTCTTCGCCCACGATGCGGTGCCGCGGCGGATGGCGGACCTGCCGGTCCGGGCGGAGCGTGCGGGGCTCGACGTGCGCTGCCTCGCGACGGACGAACTGGCCGCGGCGGATCCATTTGACGTGGTGCTCTGTGATGCGCCCTGTTCCGGCAGCGGATCGTGGCGCCGCGATCCTGAGGGAAAATGGACGCTGACCCCGGATCGCCTCGCGGACCTGGCCGGCCTTCAGGCGCGGATCCTTGACGCTGCGGCGCCGCTGGCGGCGCAGGACGGCGTTCTGGTCTACGCGACATGTTCGCTTCTCGATGCCGAAAACCGGGATCAGGTGGCCGGTTTCCTGTCCCGCAATCCGCGTTGGCGGTGTCTCTGGCAGCGGCGGTTCACGCCGCTCGACGGCGGCGACGGCTTCTTTTCCGCGGCCTTGACAGCGCAGTGAATGATGCAACCAATGCGAGCAATTGGTCCGGAGGAGACCACTTAAGGGGGGGTTAACCTTGCACGCCTATCACGGCCTCAAGTTTGGTTCGGGAGGCAGAATGCTCCAGTCAGCCAGTTCGCGCCGGATGCCGTGGCAGGGGTCGGGATTGCTGCGGATCACCGAAGGCCGCGCGGCGGTGCTGGGGGCGGGACTGGTCGGACTGGGCATGACGGTCGCGCCTCCGGCAGCACAGCTTTCCCTGCTGGCTCTGGGCTTCGGGACGCTCTCGGGTGTCTGCGTCATGGCGACAGCCGATCTGTTCGCCCGATCGCGGCGCCGCCACTGCCAGCGCGCCATCGTCGGCTTCATCTCTCAGGACGGTGTGCCCTCGATCATCACCGATGCCCGCGGCGCGGTTCTGGAACGCAACGCTGCCGCTGACGAGAGCCTCGGCATCGCGGGGCGGAGCGTGATCGCGGACGGGCTCACCGGCTTCTTTGCGGCGCCTGCGGCGACCGTGGCGGGATTGCTGGCTGAAGCCGACCGGAATGGCTTCGCCAGCACCGACCGGGTCAGCCATCAGGGGCAGGTCCGGGTATCGGTGGTCGCCGGGCCGAACGACCTGTTCCTGTGGAAGGTCGATCAGCTGGCGCCGAACGCCGCGCGCGTCGGCTCTACCGAAATCGCTCTTCCCGTCATCGCAGCCGACGAATCCGGGCGCATCGTCGGATGGAACGCGGCGACCGAGGCACTGATCGGCCAGCCGCCCCGAAGCTTGAACGAATTGTTCGGCGAGCCGGGCCTTTCGCTTGGATCGGTACAGCAGATCGGGACCCTGAACGGGCTTCGCTCGTTCCGGACCCACGAGGTCGCCAGTGTCGACGGCGGGTGTCGCGAGATCTACCTGCTTCCGTTCGATATGGCCGGCGCCTCCAGCGCCTCGCAGCTGTTTGACACCCTGCCGGTGCCGATGCTCAAGGTACGTCTGGACGGGCGCATCATTGCCGCCAACCAGGGCGCCTGCGACCTGCTGGGACGGCAGGTGCCCACCGACACGCTTCTCGCCGACATCCTGTCGGGGCTGGGGCGGTCGCTGACCGACTGGCTGCAGGATGCGGTTTCGGGTCGGGCATTGTCGCGGTCCGAATTTCTCCAAGTCCGCGGCCAGGAAGGCGACCGCTTCGTCCAGGTTTCGCTGAAGCCGGTCGAAGAGCACGGCGAGACCGCGGTGATCGCCGTCCTGACCGACGCGACCGAACTGAAGACGCTCGAAGCCCAGTTCGTGCAAAGCCAGAAGATGCAGGCGATCGGCCAGCTCGCCGGCGGCGTCGCGCATGACTTCAACAACCTTCTTACCGCAATTTCAGGACATTGCGACCTTCTCCTCATCCGGCACGATGAGGGCGATCCGGCCTATGGCGACCTCATCCAGATCAACCAGAACGCCAACCGCGCCGCGAGCCTCGTCGGGCAGTTGCTGGCCTTCTCCCGCAAGCAGACCCTGAGCCCGGAAACGGTGGATCTGCGCGACGTGCTGTCCGACCTGACGCACCTTCTGAGCCGCCTTGTGGGCGAGCCGGTGCGGCTGACCTTGCGCCACGACGAGGCGGTGCCGCGTGTCCGCGTGGACAAGCGTCAGCTTGAACAGGTGATCATGAACCTGGTGGTGAATGCGCGGGATGCGATGCCCGACGGTGGCGAGATCGTGGTCGAAACCTCGGCATTGACGCTCGATTCCGAGTTGCGGCGCAACCGTGCCGTGATCCCCGCCGGCGATTACGCGGTGGTCCGGGTGATCGACCAGGGGGTCGGGATTCCGGCCGAGAACTTGCAGAAGGTCTTCGAGCCCTTCTACACCACGAAGAAGACCGGCGAAGGCACCGGGCTTGGCCTGTCGACCGCCTATGGTATCGTCAAGCAGACTGGCGGGTTCATCTTCGCCGACAGCGCGCCCGGAGAGGGGACGACATTCACGCTGTACTTCCCGGCCCATTCCGACACTGCCCAGGTGCCGGCGCATCCCGTCCAGCCGGCAGCCGAGACGCTGCCGGGACGCACCGATGGTGTGGTCCTTCTGGTCGAGGACGAGGCGCCGGTCCGGGCCTTCGCCTCTCGGGCGCTCAGGCTGCGCGGCTTCACCGTGATCGAGGCGGAGAATGCCGAGCAGGCGCTTGAGCGCCTCGCCGACCCGGCCCTTGCCGTCGACGTCTTCGTCACCGACGTGGTGATGCCGGGCATGGACGGGCCGAGCTGGGTGCGCGAGGCGCTGAAGGACCGTCCTGACACCAAGGTGATCTTCGTCTCGGGCTATGCCGAGGACGCGTTGAGCGACCACCAGGCGCGGATCCCAAACTCGGTCTTCCTGCCGAAGCCGTTTTCGCTGCAGCAACTCACCTCCACGGTCCAGAACCAGCTTCACTGATCCGCGGCGTCCGACGCGCGCTGCCCGGATCGTCTGCCGCACGGGTGCGGCCGTCCGCCGGTAAGCAATTCTTCATATCTCGCTCCACATCGTGGCCGCAGTGGATTTTCATTGCAGTGCTCAAGTTCTGGCCGCATAAGGGATGAGAACAAGAGCAGAACATGCACGGCATTGCCGCGCCCATTCCGGTGTGAAATAAGGACAGGACTCAATGGTCACGAGCAATCTCCTCGACCTCGACGGATCACGGAAGATGGACAAGCAGAAGGCGCTCGAGTCCGCGCTGGCGCAAATCGAGCGGCAGTTCGGCAAGGGCTCGATCATGAAGCTCGGCCAGGGCGGGGCGGTGCTGCCGGAGATCGAGGCAACCTCGACCGGATCGCTCGGCCTCGACATCGCGCTCGGAATCGGCGGCCTGCCCAAGGGGCGGATCATCGAGATCTATGGCCCCGAAAGTTCGGGCAAGACGACGCTCACGCTCCATTGCGTCGCCGAGGAGCAGAAGAAGGGCGGCGTCTGCGCCTTCGTCGATGCCGAACACGCGCTCGACCCGATGTATGCGCGCAAGCTCGGCGTCAATCTCGAGGAACTGCTGATCAGCCAGCCGGATACCGGCGAACAGGCGCTGGAGATCACCGACACGCTGGTGCGGTCCGGCGCGGTCAGCATGGTCGTGGTGGACTCGGTCGCGGCGCTGACGCCGAAGGCCGAACTGGAAGGCGACATGGGCGATGCCCAGGTCGGTCTGCAGGCGCGTCTGATGAGCCAGGCGATGCGCAAGCTGACCGGTTCGATTTCGCGCTCCAACTGCATGGTGATCTTCATCAACCAGACGCGCATGAAGATCGGCGTGATGTTCGGCAGCGGCGAGAGCACGACGGACGGCGGTGAGGTGAAGGACTACGCCGCCAGCCGCCGCGTCATCCAACG
>JAGQRV010000073.1 GCA_020425125.1 Paracoccaceae bacterium
CGTCAGACCCATCCCCTCCGCCATCCACCTCAATTCCTGAATATACCCTTTTTCGCCAATACCTTAGGCTCCAGACCCATTGATTTTGGACCTTTGGCATGATTCAGGCTCCGCAAGGAGACCCGCTCGATGAACAATCTTTACTGGCTGACGGACGCCCAAATGGAGCGTCTTAAGCCGTTCTTTCCCAAGAGCCATGGCAAACCCCGTGTCGATGATCGCCGCGTCCTCAGCGGCATAATCTTCATCAATCGCAATGGCTTGCGCTGGTGTGATGCGCCAAAGGAATACGGCCCGGCGAAGACCCTTTACAACCGCTGGAAGCGCTGGAGCGACAACGGGGTCTTCGCCCGGATCATGGTCGGCCTGGCCGCCGAAAGCGCCGAGCACATGACGATCATGATCGACGCGACCTATCTCAAGGCACACCGCACGGCGTCGAGCCTATGCGTGAAAAAGGGGGGCGTGGGCGCCAGATCGGACGCACCAAGGGCGGCATGAACACTAAGCTGCACGCCGTCGCCGATGCCAAGGGGCGCCCGATCGGGTTCTTCATGTCCGCCGGCCAGGTCAGCGATTACACCGGCGCAGCGGCGTTGCTGGGCGGCCTGCCGAAAGCGGGCTGGCTGCTGGCCGACAGGGGCTATGATGCCGATTGGTTCAGAGAAGCGTTGAAAGACAAGGGGATAAAGATCTGCATCCCGGGCCGGAAGTCGCGCAAGAAGGCGGTGAAATACGACAAGCGGCGCTACAAACGGCGCAACCGTGTTGAGATCATGTTCGGCAGGCTCAAGGATTGGCGGCGCGTGGTAACCCGATACGACCGCTGCCCGGAAACGTTCTTCTCCGCAATCGTGCTCGCCGCAACCGTCCTGTTCTGGCTATGAAATTCGATGAGTCTGGACCCTAACCACGGGGAGGATTACCAGCCGACCGCCTCCGTGGCCCATTTTGTCTCCGGGATTCACATTCCGCATCGCCGGTCACAATGGCCACACCGCGCTCGGCATTCCTGTCGAATTGACCTTGGGACAGGTCTGTTCGGGGGAAGCGGAAACCCGGAAAACGCACGAACTGGGCACCAGAGCCGATACGCGTCCGAAATCTGCCCGCTGGACACCACAACTTCGGCCGCCTTGCCGCTGCCCGTTTCCAAATCCACGCCGTTCCCCCATGTGATCTGTACCGAGGCAGATCTGGAATCGAAACAATGGGCGAGAAACGAAGCGACGCTGCGGCTGCGGATCGCGGTCAGCCCGGCTGGCGCAGTCTTCCCGCGGGGATATGGGCGCTCGGCCTCGTGTCGATGCTGATGGACGTCTCATCGGAGATGATCCACGCGCTCCTGCCCGTCTACCTCACGGTCGGACTTGGCGCGACGGCACTGACGGTGGGCATGATCGAGGGGATAGCGGAGGCGACGGCGGCGATCACCAAGGTCTTTTCAGGCGCGCTGTCGGACCGGATCGGGCGACGCAAGGAACTGGCCGCGATCGGCTACGGTCTCGCAGCAATAACCAAGCCGATATTTCCGCTTGCGCCATCGATCGGATGGCTCGTCGCGGCACGCTTTGTCGACCGGGTGGGCAAGGGCATTCGGGGCGCGCCGCGCGACGCGCTGGTGGCCGACCTCGCACCGGAGGGGCAACGTGGCGCTGCCTTCGGCCTGCGGCAATCGCTCGACACGTTCGGCGCCTTCCTCGGCCCCCTCGCCGCGATCGGTCTCATGTGGCTCTTTTCGGACGATTTCCGATCAGTCTTCTGGGTCGCCGTCGCCCCCGCCTTCGTCGCGGTCGCACTGATCCTGCTCGCGGTGAAGGAGCCCAAGCGCCCCGAAGGCCTTCGCCGCGTAAGGCTGCCGCTGTCACGCGCCGAGCTGGGCCGTCTTGGTAGCACCTACTGGTGGGTGGTCGCGGTTGCGACACTCTTCACGCTGGCGCGGTTCAGCGAAGCCTTCCTGATCCTGCGCGCCGACACCGCCGGGGTGCCCTTGATGCTGGTCCCGCTGGTCTTCGTCGGCATGAACGCGGTCTATGCGGTTTCGGCCTGGCCGGTCGGTGCGCTCTCCGACAAGACCGGCCGGATCGGGCTCCTGTCGGTGGGACTTTGTCTTCTGATCGTCGCCGACCTCGTGCTTGCTCTGGCTCCCGGTCTGTCCGGCTTCGCGCTCGGGGTGCTGATTTGGGGTCTGCACATGGGCTTCACCCAAGGCCTCCTTGGCACCCTCGTGGCCGAGGCGGTCCCGGCCGAACTGCGCGGCACCGCCTTCGGGATGTTCAATCTGGTCACGGGCCTGGCGCTGCTCCTCGCCAGCGTGATCGCCGGGGCGCTTTGGGAAGAGTTCGGGGCACAATGGACGTTTCTTGCGGGCGCGGCCTTCGCAGCGGTGGCAGTCGCCGGGCTTCCCCCACTGGCGCGACGCCTCGCCGGCGCTGTGCGGCCGGGCTGACGGGACCAGGGCGGCGCAAGGACATTCCGGCGGACCCGGACGCCCGGTGCGCGTTTCCGGCGGCCGCCAGACCGCCTGACGCTTCCGAGCTGGTGGCAACCGAGACCCGGACGGCAGCGGGCAGGAACGGCAATGGGGCGCAAGATTTCATTCCGTGCGCAGCAAATTTCCGTTGCTGCGCGGCGCTGACCTGTTGGCGCCTGAAAGCTGCGCGCTCTATCTCCTGACAAGATGCGCCCCCCGCCGACACCGCTGAGCAGGACTCCGATGCCCCATACCCTGGATCAAATCGTCCCGTCGCTTCAGGCCCTCGGTGTCCTCGGATACTGGCTGATCGGCCTTGCTTCGGCGTTGGAGGCCTTCTTCCTGTCCGGCGTCATCGTTCCCGGGACGCTCATCGTGGATGCCGGCGGCATCCTCGTCCAGCGGGGTCTGCTGGATTTCTTCGATCTTGCCTGGTTCGTCGCGATCGGCTCCGTTCTCGGGTCGGAAATGGGCTACTGGACAGGACGGCTGGCGATGCACCGTCTGCCCGGCCGCCGGCAGATCGAGGAGTCCAATGCGTTCGCCCGCGCCAGGGCCCTCTTCGCGCGCCGCGGCGGGGCGGCGCTGGTCATCGGACGCTTTCTGGGCCCCGTCGCCGGCCTCGTCCCTCTCGCAGCCGCGATGGCCGGAATGGACCGGCGAAGGTTCCTGATCTGGAACGTTCTGGGCAGCATTCCCTATGCGCTGGCGCATGTCGGGATCGGATATCTCCTCGGCGATGCGATGGAACGGATCGGCGGTTCACTGACGCGCGTCGCGGTCCTCGGCGGCGTCGTGGCCCTTCTTCTCGTCCTTCTCTGGGCTGTGCTTTACAGCGTGCTGCGCCTTCTGCCGCTTGCACTCGCCGTCCTGTCTGCCGCGGTCCGCGCGATTGCCGACATCCCCTGGCTGTCCCGCCGGCTCGAGGGACATCCGCAAGTGGTTCGCTGGGTCGAGGCGAGATTCGACCGGTCTTCCTTCGATGGTCTGCCATTGACGCTGCTGGGCGTCTTCTTCTGCTATGTCGGCGCCGTGTGGCTGGACTCCGCCGCCGATTTCCTGGCGGGCGACGCGATTGTCCGGATCGACATGCGGCTGGCAGAACTCCTCCACCACTTCCAGTCGCCGATGCCGGTCCGCATCGCGTCCTGGATCACCGCCTTCGGCGGCTGGCAGGTGGTCACGCCCCTCGTTACGGCAAGCGTTCTCGGATTGCTGTTGGCGGGCCGCCGAGCGCTCGCCGCCGGCATGGTGGTCTCGTTCGCGGGGAATGCGGCTTCGGTTGCGCTTCTCAAGCGCGCGTTCGGACGTCCGCGTTCCCCCTTGGGATACTTCGCCGAAACTTCGGGCAGCTTTCCTTCCGGCCATGCTGCTGCCTCGGTCGCCGTCTACGGAATGCTGATCTACGTGCTCTGGCGGACGAAAAGATTGCGCGCCGACACTGCGCTCCTCGCGGCCGGACTGGTGGCATTCGCGATCGGGCTCAGCAGGATATATTTGGTCGAGCATTATCTCAGCGACGTCGTGAACGGCTGGCTGGTCGGCGCCATGTGGGTGACCCTGGGAGTAGCCGTCGCCGAATGGCTGCAGTCGCGCAAGCCAACACCAACTGGATCGCCGCCGGCCACCGGCGCGTTCCGATACGCCGGCGTGGCAGCTGTCGTCGCCCTGGCGTGCCTCGCGGCCGCGAATGTCTGGCGCTACGACCACCCGCGCAACATGCCAATGCCAAGCTCGGACGTTCTCCTGGCCGAGTCGCAGGACCTTGCCGTAGCTGACGCGTTTCCGTCGACGACCGAATCCCTTCTTGGGTCTTCGCTTGGTCCTATTTCGCTGATCGTGCTCGAGCGGGATGGCGACGCCCTTTCTCGTGCCATGCGCGCAGCGGGATGGGTCCCCTCGAGGCCACCCTCCCCTGGCCTGATTGTTGACGCGCTCTACTCCGCCGTCGAAGGAAACGAGGATCCGACCGTCGAAACCGTTGCGCATTTCTGGAACGGTCATCCCAACGACCTCGCCTTCGTCAGCCGGGCTGACGGGACTCGCGAGGATCGGGGCCGCCGCCTGCATGCACGCTTCTGGCGGAGCGCATACGTGACCCCCGACGGCATGCGGGTGTATGCCGGAACCGCCGGTGTCGACGAGATCGATGACCCCGGAACCGGCGGTGCCGAAAGGGACAACCGCGCAGCCCGCGATGCGGTGGTTCAGGGGTTGCGCGCGCAGGGCGCAACGATCTTGGCACGCATCGTCCTGCAGCAGAACAGCGCCACCGCACCACAGGTTACGCCACCACAGCTCCAAACCGTCATCCTGTCGCTCCCGCAGAACGACCGGCGTCCCGGCAAACCTTGAACCGCCGGCGTCGCGGGACGATCGCGCCCCGAAGCCGTCGCGGCCTTGTTGCCGTTGGGGGTGATTGGTGCGGCGGTGCTG
>JAGQRV010000011.1:0-84849 GCA_020425125.1 Paracoccaceae bacterium
GTGGATGATCGACAGCTTGTAGCTGTAGACCGGACGCTCGGCCTGCTTCGGGATGAAGTAGTACATCATGCCGAGGAAGCCCGCGGTCAGGAAGAAGCCCACCGCGTTGTGGCCGTACCACCATTGCGTCATCGCGTCCTGCACGCCCGAGAACACCTGCACCGACTTGGAGCCGAAGACCGACACCGGCAGCGACAGGTTGTTGATGATGTGCAGCATCGCGATGGTCACGATGAAGGCGAGGTAGAACCAGTTCGCGACGTAGATATGGGGTTCCTTGCGCTTCACGAGCGTGCCCAGGAACACCGCCAGATAGGCCACCCACACGATGGTCAGCCAGAGGTCCACGTACCATTCCGGCTCGGCATATTCCTTGGACTGGGTGGCACCGAGGATATAGCCGGTCGCCGCGAGCACGATGAAGAGGTTGTAACCCCAGAACACGAACCAGGGCAGCTTGCCGCCCCAGAGCCGCGCCGCAGAGGTCCGCTGCACCACGTAGAACGACGTCGCGATCAGCGCGTTGCCACCGAACGCGAAGATCACCGCCGAGGTGTGCAGCGGCCGGAGCCGGCCGAAATTCATGTAAGGCTGCGCCCATTCGAAATTGAGCTGCGGAAAAGCAAGCTCCCAGGCAATGAAGGTCCCGGCAGCGAAGCCGATCACACCCCAGAACACGGTCGCGATCACGCCGTAGCGGACCACATCGTCCATGTATCCCGACGTGTCCGGAACCGTCTTGGGCTCCTCGGCATGGCGCAGGGTGTAGACGAACATGACGCCGGCAATCAGCATGATCAGCAACGCATGGACGTTGTAGGCCAGATCGCGCGCGTAGTTCGCGGCGATCGCAGCGGCCAGGGTGATCAGTCCCAGCACGACCAGCTTCAGATAGTCGTTCATCCCAGTTCCCTCTCGTGCCTCTCTGTTCTCGGGCCGCGCGCACCGGCCCAGGGAGGATTCCCGGTCAGCCCGAGGGCCAACCGCGCATTGCTTCCGCATATCGGTGGTGGCAGACCGGGCAGCCTTGATCCATATCAAAATGGACGATAGCGCGGGTTGCTAGAAGCCCCATCAGGACGGAAGGTCGCGGTCCCGACGACCGCATTGCATGAGAAAGGCGCCGAGATGGCCTACAAGACACTACTTACCGTCATTCGCAGCGCCGACGAGGCGGCGCTTCAAATATCGGCATCCGCCGCCCTGGCGCGGCAGCATGACGCCCATCTCGACATCCTGTGCCTCGGCATCGACGAGGTCCAGATGGGGTATTACTTTGCCGGCGCCGACGCGGTCCTGCAGGAGACCTCCATCGCGATGGCGAAGGAGAAGGCCGAAGGGCTGGTGAAATCGGCCGAAGGACTCGCCGCCAAGGAAGACGTGCGCTACGCGGTGCGCGGCATGGTCAGCCAGTACGGAGTACTCAACGAAGTGGTGGGCCACGCCGCACGGTTTGCCGATCTCGTGGTCCTGCCGCGTCCCTACGGCAAGGACGCCTCGCTGGAAAAGGAAGCGATTCTCGAAGCCGCGCTGTTCTCGGGCCGCGCCCCGGTTCTGGTGGTTCCCGAGACCGGCTTGCCCGACGGCTTCCCGCGCCTTGCGGTGATCGGCTGGAATGCAAGCAACGAGGCGCTGACAGCCGTGCGCGGCGCGCTGCCGTTCCTGAAGGCGGCGTCCGAGGCGGTCGTGGCGATCATCGATCCGCCGAAACACTCCCCCGACCAGAGCGATCCGGGCGATCGCATCTCCACGCTGCTCGACCGGCACGGCGTGAAGGCCGAGGTGGTGCTGCTGGCCAAGTCGATGCCGAAGGTGTCGGACGTCCTGTTGCAGCAGATCGCCGACAGCGAAGCCGACCTTCTGGTCACCGGCGCCTACGGGCATTCCCGGTTCCGCGAGGCCATCCTGGGCGGCGCGACGCGCGACCTGCTGGAAGGCAGCCCGGTGCCGGTGCTCATGGCCCACTGACGACAAGCGGCGCCGCACCGGGCCGCCGGGCGGCGCCTCATCGCCGAAGGGCATGGGCCTTGGCCGAAACGGAACGGGTGCGCCGGGGCGCGAAAGTCAGTCCGGCAGACCGCCGTCGGAATCGTCGCCGGTTTCTTCCATCAGCCGGTCGAGATCGGGAATGATGATGCGGCGTTTCCCCGACAGCACGATCACCCCGTCGCGCTTCAGCGCCGAGACCTGCCGGCTCACCGTCTCGAGCGTCAGGCCGAGATAATCCGCCATCGCCTCGCGGGTCAGCGGCAGATCGAATTCCATGGCCTCGGCCCGGCCCGACTGGGTCACCGAAGCGTCCCGCCGAATGATGATCGCGAGCAGCGAGGCGATCTTCTCGCGCGCGGTCTTCCGCCCCAGGAGCAGCATCCATTCGCGGGCGGCGTCCAGTTCGTCGAGCGTCATTTCGAGCAGCCGCTGCGCCAGATTGGGCGTCCGGACCAGCATCTCCTCGAAGGGCTTCTTGCGGAAGCAGCACAGCGTCACGTCGGTCGTGGCGGTTACGTCGAAAGCCGCACGCGCGCGCCCCGGCCGGCCGACGAAATCCGAGGGCAGGAGAAGCCCGACCATCTGGGTCCGGCCGTCCTCCATCGTCTGCGACAGGCTGGCGATCCCGGACACGACCGAGCCGACGAACTCCATCTCGTCGCCGGCCCAGACGATGCCCTGCCCCGCCGGGAACGACCGATAGTATTTCAGCGCGTCGAGTTCCCGCAGCTCGTGCGCGTTGCAGCGCGCGCAGACCGCCCGATGCCGGATCGGGCAGGCGTCGCACTGCACATGGGGCGCGGAGGCATCGTGGTGCGGGATCATCGTTCCCCTGCTTGATCCGGATCAAGGACATTCGGGATCATGGCTTCAAACATAGGTATCATGGACAGGTCAGATCAACTCTCTCGGCTGGGACTCTTTGACAGCCGGGTGCCGCGGTATACGAGCTATCCCACGGCACCGCAATTCACACCGGGCGTCAGCGCGGACGAGATGGCGGCATGGATCGAGGCCATTCCGGATCGCAGCGAGATCTCGGTCTATGTGCACGTGCCGTTCTGCCGGCGCCTCTGCTGGTTCTGTGCCTGCCGGACCCAGGGCACCCGCAACCCGGCAACGGTGCGCGCCTATCTCGAAACGCTCAAGTCCGAGATCGGCCATCTCAGACAGTTCCTCGACCCGTCGGTGCGGATAGCGCGACTGCACTGGGGCGGAGGCACGCCGACGCTGCTGACGCCCGAGATGATCGCCGATCTGGCCGGTGCCATTGCGGACGCGGCACCGTTGGCCGACGGCGCGGAATTCTCCGTCGAGATCGACCCGAACGAGATCGACGATGCCCGGCTCGACGCGCTGGTCGCGGCGGGGATGAACCGCGCCAGCATCGGCATCCAGGACTTCGACCCCGAGATTCAGGCCGCGATCGGCCGCCTGCAAAGCTATGACGTCACCCGGCACGCCGTGGACGCCCTGCGCGCGCGCGGCATCGCCAGTCTGAACGCCGACATCCTCTACGGGCTGCCGCACCAGACCCGCCCGCGGATCGCGGAAAGCGTGCAGCGCCTGCTCTCGCTCAACCCCGATCGCGTCGCGCTTTACGGATATGCCCACGTGCCCTGGATGGCCCGACGCCAGGCGATCATCCCCGCGGAATCGCTGCCAACGCCGTCCGAACGGCTGGAGCTGTTCCGGACCGCCCGCGAGCTTTTCCTGTGGGACGGCTACGAGGAGATCGGCATCGACCATTTCGCCCGTCCCGAGGACGGGATGGCGCGCGCTGCCCGCGAAGGACGGCTGCGCCGCAACTTCCAGGGCTATACCGAGGATACCGCGCCGGTTCTGGTCGGCCTCGGCGCCTCGGCAATCTCGCGTTTCCCGCAGGGCTACGCGCAAAACGCGTCCTCGACCGGCGACTACACCAAGCGGATCCGCGCGGGCATGTTCGCGACCGCCCGCGGGCATGTGCTCTCCCGGGGCGACCGCCTCCGCGGCCGGATGATCGAGGCGCTGATGTGCGACTTCCGCATCGACAGCGCCGAGATGGTCGAATGCCATGGCGCGACGCAGGCCCAGCTGAGCGAACTCTACCGCGAGGCGGTGGCGCGGTTCGCCGATTTCGTGACGGTCACGCCGGACGGGTTGTCGATCCGC
Organism: Paracoccaceae bacterium; assembly: GCA_020425125.1. GTDB lineage: Bacteria > Pseudomonadota > Alphaproteobacteria > Rhodobacterales > Rhodobacteraceae > Meridianimarinicoccus. The sequence continues at coordinate 4,144 of JAGQRV010000011.1, forward strand.
CCCGAAGGGCGGCCGCTTGCGCGGATGATCGCCCGCTGCTTCGACGCCTATGACCTGGCCAGCACCGGCCATTCTTCCGCCGTCTGAGGCCCGGCCGCGCCAAGGGATGGGGCGGCAGCCGCATCCCGCGGTATCGCTATTCGGCCGGGCGGGGGGCCGAAGTCGGGACCGACCGCATCAGCGCGACGTGAAGCGCCGCGGCCAGCGCGGCCCCGAGAAGCCAGGCGAAGCCCGAAAGGAAGCCGAGTGCCGGCACCCACACTGTCGCGACCGAAAAGACCGCCGAGATCGCGAAGGCGATCAGGCCCTTCACGTTCCATCCTCCGTCGTAGTGATAGGCACCGGCCGGATCGGTCGTGTAGAGGTCCTGAAGCGTGATCTGCCGCCGTTTCACGATGTAGTAGTCGGCAACCATGATCCCGTAGAGCGGCGCCAGCACCGCGCCCAGCGTATCGACGAATCCGGCGATCCCGATCGCCGAGATCACCGACACCCAGAGCGCGCCGATGAAGAAGGCGATCGCCGCGGTGATCAGACCGCCGGTCCGGGCGCTGATCTTCGACGGCGCCAGGTTGGCCAGGTCGTAGGACGGCGGAATGAAGTTGGCGACGAGATTGATCCCGACCGTTGCGGCAAAGAACGTCGCCGCGGCGATGAAGGTCAGGAAGATATTGTCCACCCGCCCGACGATGTCGGCCGGATTGGTCAGGGTCTCGCCGAAGATCGCCGCGGTGCCGGCGGTCGTGAACATCGCCAGGAACGAGAAGAAGGCGAGGCTGACCGGCAGGCCGAGGAAATTGCCCCACATCATCCCGCGCTCGGTCTTCACGAACCGCGAGAAATCGCCGTAGTTGATGATCACCGCGGCGAAATAGGCGACCATGGTGCCGACGACGCCGATGAAGGCTCCAACGCCGCTCCCGCCGCCTTCGGCGGCCTGGCCCGAGAAGATCACGCCAAGCTGGGTGAAGAGGTCGCTTCCGGCAACCGCCCAGATATAGAGCGCGAGCGCGATCATCACGACATAGACCAGCGGCCCGGCCCAGTTGAGGAAGTTGGTGATCCAGTCGAGCCCGCGCAGGAAGAGCCCGATCTGGAAGGCCGCGACCAGCACATAGGCCAGCCAGTCCACGACGGTCAGGCCAAGGAACGTCGGCCCGTCGGCACCTCCGACGATGGCGTAGAACAGCATCGCCACCGCCGTCGACGCGAAGTAGGTCTGCACCCCGTACCAGAAGATCGCCACCACGCCGCGGATCAGCGCCGGAAAGTTTGCGCCGCGCACGCCCATGCCGACCCGGGCCATCACCGGATAGGGGATGCCGTATTTCACGCTGGGTCTGCCGGTCAGGTTCACGAGACCCATCACGATCAGCCCGGCCAGGACGATAGCGGCGAAGACCCACCAGCCGTTCAGCCCCGAGGACAGGAAGAGCGTCGCGGCCAGCGTGTAGCCGAACAGGCTCTGGATGTCGTTCGACCAGACATTGAAGATCTCGAACCAGCCCCATTTGCGGCTCGCAACGGGCAATGGCGCCAGATCCTCGTTGTAGAGCGACGGATCGGCGTCGGGAATCGCGAGATGGTCGAGATCGTCGAAATGGTGCTGGGACATGGGGCCGTCTCCTGCATCGGGGAATGCCTCATTGGGTCAGTCCAGCACCGCGGCAGAAACCTCGGCCCATGAAAATCGAAGGCAGCGATGCAGGTTTTCGCGACATGCGGGAGAATTGACCAGCCAGCGCACCGGAATGCCCCGATTTGCACCGCGCGCCCGGGCCTCCGGAAAACAGCCCGGCGCGACTCAGCCGCCGTGGCGGCGCAACGGCACCACGACGCCATCGTCGTTTCGCCCGGTCTCGATGTTGAGCGCGGCGCGCAGCAATTCGCGGGTATAGTCGGTCTTCGGCGCCTCGAAGATTTCCGCCCCTGAGCCGGTCTCGACGATGTCGCCCGCCTTCATCACGATCACCTTGTGGCTCAGCGCCCGCACCACCCTCAGGTCATGGCTGATGAAGAGATAGGCAAGCCCGTACTTGTGCTGGAGACCGCGCAGAAGCTCGACGATCTGCACCTGAACGGTCATGTCGAGGGCCGAGGTCGGCTCGTCCAGCACCACGAGCTTGGGCCGCAGGATCATCGCGCGGGCAATGGCGATGCGCTGCCGCTGGCCGCCGGAGAATTCGTGCGGATAGCGCCCCGCCATCGCGGGGTCGAGGCCCACTTCGGCCAGGATGTCGGCGACGAGCTGCTTCGGGTCCTGGCCGGGTGCCGTGCCGTGGACACCGAGCCCTTCGGCCACGATCTGGCCGATGTTCATCCGCGGGCTGAGCGATCCGTAGGGATCCTGGAACACGATCTGCATGTCCTTGCGGACCGGACGCAGGTCGCGGGACTTCAGACCCTGGATGTTCCTGCCCTGGAACACGATCGGCCCGTCGGAGGAGACCAGCCGCATCAGCGCCAGCGCCAGCGTGGTCTTGCCTGACCCGGACTCGCCGACGATGCCCAGCGTCTCGCCCTGCCGGACCGACAAGGTCGCGGCGTTCACCGCCTTCACGTGACCGACCGTCTTGCGCAGGAAGCCCCGGGTGATCGGAAACCAGACCCTTAGGCCGTCGCATTCGACGACCTCCGCGGCACCTTCGGGCACCGGATCCGGGCGGCCCTTCGGCTCGGCCGCCAGAAGGTTTCTTGTATAGGCGTGCTGGGGCGCCGCAAAGACCGTTTCGATCAGGCCGCTCTCGACGATCTCGCCGTCCTTCATCACGCAGACCCGGTCGGCGAAGCGGCGCACGATGCCGAGGTCATGGGTGATGAACAGAAGGCTCATCCCCTCGTCGCGCTGGAGCCGCTTCAGCAGGTCGAGGATCTGCGCCTGGATCGTCACGTCGAGCGCCGTGGTCGGCTCGTCCGCGATCAGCAGCTTCGGCCCGTTCGCCAGCGCCATCGCGATCATCACCCGCTGGCGCTGCCCGCCCGACAGCTGGTGCGGATAGGCGCCCAGCCGGCTTTCGGCTTCGCGGATGCCCACCTTTTCCAAGAGGTCGATGATCCGCGCCCGCGCCTTGTCTCCCTTCAGCCCTTGATGGAGCGCAAGGCTTTCGCCGATCTGCTTCTCGATCGTGTGGAGCGGATTGAGCGACGTCATCGGCTCCTGGAAGATGAAACTGATGTCGTTGCCGCGGATGTCCCTGAGCCGGGCCTCGGGCGCACCGACCATCTCGCGCGTGCCGAACTTCACCGATCCAGTGACCCTGGCGCTGTCGGGCAGCAGCGCCACCGTCGACAGTGCCGTCACCGACTTGCCCGATCCGGATTCGCCAACGATCGCGACGGTCTCGCCCGCCCCGACCGCGAAGCTGACGCCCCGGACGGCGCGAACGTCCTTGCCATCATGGGTGAAGCTGACGCTCAGGTTCTCGACGTTCAGGACGTCCGGGCTCATGCGAAGGTCTTTCTCGGGTCGAAGGCATCGCGCACGCCTTCGAAGATGAAGACCAGCAGCGACAGCATGATCGCGAAGGTAAAGAAGGCGGTGAAGCCCAGCCAGGGCGCCTGCAGGTTCTGCTTGGCCTGCAGCGTCAGTTCCCCCAGCGACGGCGCCGACGACGGCAGGCCGAAGCCCAGGAAGTCGAGCGCCGCGAGGCTCCCCAGCGTGCCGGTGATGACGAAGGGCAGCATGGTCAGTGTCGCCACCATCGCGTTCGGCAACACGTGGCGGAACATGATCACCCCGTTCGAGACGCCGAGCGCGCGCGCCGCCCGCACATACTCGAAATTCCGCGCCCTGAGGAATTCGGCCCGGACAACGCCGATCAGCGCCGTCCAACCGAACAGCACCATCAGGAAGACGAGCAACCAGAAGTTCATCTGGAACACCGCGGCGACGATGATGATGATGTAGAGGCTCGGCGTCGCCCCCCAAAGCTCGATCACCCGCTGGAAGGTGAGGTCGATCCAGCCGCCGAAATAGCCCTGCACCGCACCGGCCGAGATGCCGATGACGCTGGTCAGCAGCGTCACCACAAGCGCGAACAGAACCGACAGGCGGAATCCGTAGATCACCCGCGCCAGCACGTCGCGCGCGGTATCGTCGGTGCCGAGCCAGTGCTGCGCGTCCGGCGCCGAGGGCGCGGTGCCCTGGATGTCGCTGACGGTCGAATAGCTGTAGGGGATCAGCGGCCAGAGGATCCAGCCGCGGTCCACCTTCTGGCCGTCGAATTCCCCCGTCTCGCGGACCTGGGAAATCACCCCGTCCGGATCGTCGAAACAATCCTCGAGCCCGCCGGACACGATCAGGCAGCGCACTTCGGGATCGCGATAGACCGCCTCGGTCTTGAAGTCGCCGCCGAACTGGGTCTCGGGATAGAAATGGAAGATCGGCGTGTAGATCTGGCCCTGATAGCTGACGAGGATCGGCCGGTCATTGGCCAGGAATTCCGCCCCCAGCGAGAGGCCGAACAGCACCGCGAAGACCAGGAGTGCCCAGAAGGCCCGCGTATTGGCGCGGAAGTTCCGCCAGCGCCGCTGGTTCAGCGGCGACAGGAACGACCGCTTCGGCGCCAGGGCGACCTCGATGTTCTCGGCGACCGCCATGGCTCAGGTCTCCCGCGTCGCGAAGTCGATCCGCGGATCGATCCAGACATACATCAGGTCCGACACCAGCCCCATCACCAGACCGATCAGCCCGAAGACATAGAGCGTGCCGAAGATCACCGGGTAGTCCCGGCTCACCGCCGCCTCGAAGCCGAGCCGCCCCAGCCCGTCGAGCGAGAAGATCGTCTCGATGATCAGCGAGCCGCCGAAGAAGACCGACACGAAGACCGCAGGGAACCCGGCGATCACGATCAGCATCGCATTGCGGAAGACATGACCGTAGAGTACCCGCCCCTCGGTCAGGCCCTTGGCCTTGGCCGTCATCACGTACTGCTTCTTGATCTCTTCGAGGAAGCTGTTCTTGGTCAGCAGCGTCAGCGTCGCGAAGGCCGCGATGGTCGAGGCCAGCACCGGCAGGGTGATGTGCCAGAAATAATCGAGGATCTTGCCCGGCACCGACAGCTGGTGCCAGTTGTCCGAGGTCAGCCCCCGAAGCGGGAACCACTGGAAATAGGACCCGCCCGCAAACAGCACCAGCAGCAGCACCGCAAACAGGAAGCCAGGGATCGCGTAGCCCACGATGATCGCGCCCGAGGTCCAGGTGTCGAACCGCGAGCCGTCTTTCACCGCCTTGCGGATCCCCAGCGGGATCGACACCAGATAGGCGATCAGCGTCGACCAGAGACCGAGCGAGATCGAGACCGGCATCTTCTCCTTCACCAGATCGACGACCGAGATGGAGCGGAAATAGCTGTTGCCGAAATCGAACCGGGCATAGTTCCACAGCATCATCAGGAAGCGCTGCGCGGGGGGCTTGTCGAAGCCGAATTCCTTCTCGAGTTGGGCGATGAATTCGGGCGGCAGGCCGCGCGCGCCCAGATACTTGTCATTGGCGCTTCCGGCCGAGGCCACGGTCTGCTGGGAACGCGCCATCTCGTCGCCGCCGCCGGCAATGCCGCTGAACACGTCGCCCTGGCCCTCGATCCGGGCCAGGACCTGTTCCACCGGCCCGCCGGGCACGAACTGGACCAGGGTGAAGTTGATCAGCATGATGCCGATGAGCGTCGGGATGATCAGCGCCAGCCGGCGCAGGATATAGGCGCCCATCGCCGTGCTACCTCAGCGCCCCGGCTGCCTTCAGCCGGTCTTCGGCCGCAGGATCGAACCACCACCAGTCAAGCTCGCCCACGGAGAGCGGCGGCAGGGCCTCGGGGTGGCGGTAGATGTCGTAATAGGCCACCCAGGCCTTGTCGTTGTACCAGAGCGGAATGTCGAAATGAACGGACCGCAGCACCCGGTCCAGCGCATGGACGCCGGACTTCAGCCCGTCGAGCGTGTCGGCCGCCACCACCTTGTCGATCAGCTTGTCCACCGCCGGATTGCGCAGCCGCATCAGGTTGCGCGAACTGTCGTCGGCCGTCTTCGAGCCGAACCATTGCTCAAGCCCGCCCGAAGGCTCGAAGCTCATGTCGAAGGCCTGGTTCGCGAGATCGAAGTTCCCCGACCGGCGGCGCTCGACATATTGCGCGGTGTCGACCCGCTCCAGCCGTCCCTGGATGCCGAGATTGCCGAGGTTCTCGATGAAGGGATTGATTGCCCGGTCGTAAAGCGGGTCGCGCTGGATGATGACGAGGTCCAGGGCCTGGCCGTCCTTGCGCCGGACCCCGTCCTCCCCGGTAGTCCAGCCGGCCTCGTCCAGAAGCTGTGCCGCTGCCCGCATGATCCGCCGCGACGGCCGGTTGGTCGCCGGATCCTGCTCCGGCGGGCTCGCCACCTCCTCGGTCAGGATCTCGGGCGCCAGCAGGCCTTCGTCGACCAAAGGTTGCAGCAGCGCCGTCTCGGCCGCGTCCGGGGTGCCGGTGGCGGCGAGGTCGGTGCCCGGCCAGAACGAATCTGGCTGCTGGTAGAAGCCGTAGAACAGGGTCCGGTTCGACCAGGCGAAGTTGAACATCATCTCGACCGCCTTGCGGACGCGCACGTCCTGCCATTTCTCGCGGTCGAGATTGAACACCCAGGACAGATGCGTGCCCACATTGCCGTCGGGAATTTCCTCGCGCTTCACGTAGCCCTGCTGCACGCCCGGAAAGTCATAGCCGGTCGCCCAGGTCTGCGACGAGGATTCGTTGCGGAAGGTGTAGGCGCCGGACTTGAACCCTTCGAAGGCGGCCGAACTGTCGGCGAAGTATTCCACCCGGATCCGGTCGAAATTGTTGCGCCCGACATTGAACGGGATGTCCTTGCCCCAGAAGTCGGGGTTGCGCTTGTAGACCACGCGCCGGTTGTAGTCGAAACTGTCGAGCATGTAGGCCCCGGTCGACATGAAGGGCGTCTTGGTGCTCTTGTCGAGCCGCGCGCCGGTGGCCTCGAACCACGCCTTCGAGAAGACCGGCGTGCCGCCGGCCAGCCCGACCCGGTCGCGCATCGGCGCGGCGTCGGTGAAGGTGAACTTGATCCGGTGCGGACCCAGCACCTCGACCGGACTGAAATAGGCTTCGACCAGACTGCGATACTCCACGATCCCCTGTTCCAGGAACAGCTTGTGGGTGAAGGCCACGTCCTCCGCGGTCACCGGCGTGCCGTCCTGGAAGGTCACGTCGTCGCGCAGGTTGAAGATCACCCACGACAGGTCCTTCGGGTATTCCAGCGTGGTGCAGAGATAGCAGTAGAGTCCGTAGGGATCGTCGGCGGTCGAGGTCATGATCGTTTCGCTGCCGATCGTGTTCAGCGCGGCCGGCACGCCCGCGCGGGCATACTGGTTGAAGCTGTCGAAGGTGCCCTGCGCCCAGATCGAGATCTCGCCGCCCTTCGGCGCGTCGGGATTGACGTAGTCGAGATGGGCGAAATCGGCGGGGTACTTGAGCGCGCCGAAATTCGAGAATCCGTAGGACGTGGTCACGCCGTCATCGGCGCTCGGGCTGTCCTCCGCCCAGGCCGCGGGGGCCGCCGCCGCGACCGCCACCGCACAGGCAGCCAGCACGCCGCGACCGGACCGCCTCGCGCGCCAGGACGTCTTCCGGGGCGGGGCGGCGGTCGGTCTGGGTTGCGGCATCGGGTCCTCCTCGGCAGGACAGGGTCGCGAAGTTTCGCCAAGCTACGGGCCAAGCGCGGCGGGATTCAAGCCGCGATTGCGGCTCTGCAAGTCTCCGTGAACGCCAGTGAGCGGCGCATCGCCCCGATCACGTGAACCGGCCAAGCGAAAAGGCCGCTCCCTCGCGGGAACGGCCTTCGGGTCTGGCTTGCGGCGGTGCCGGGATCAGTTGCTGACGCTTTCGATGTACGCGATCACGTTGGCCCGGTCCTCGACCTTCTTCAGGCCGGCGAAGGACATCTTGGTGCCCGGCGCGAAGCCCTTCGGATCGGTCAGCCAGTGATCGAGGTTCTCCAGCGTCCAGGTGCCTTCGGGCAGCGCCCCCGAATAGGCATAGTCGGGCGCCGAACCGATCGGACGGTCGAGGATCTTCATCAGTTCGGGACCGACCTTGTTCTGCGGCTTGTCGGCGACATGGCAGGCCTGGCACTTCTTGAAGACCTTGGCGCCGGCGTCGATGTCGGCACTGGCATAGGCCTTGGCGATCTCGGAATCCCCGCTCGTCGCCGCCGCGTCGGTCGCGACCGCCGCGGCCTCGCCCGGCGATTCCGTGCCAGCGGCTGCCGGGGCCTCGCCCTCGGACGCTGCGGAGGTCGCCGCCTCGGAGGCCGCATTGGCGGTATCGGCAGCCGCCTCCTGCGGCGTGTCGGTGGCGGCCGGCGCGGCCGACGGCTCGGGCATCTGGAAGTCCGGCGACTTGCTCACCAGGTAGGCGACGACCGCCGCCCGGTCCTGCACCTTGCCGAGGCCCTTGAAGGTCATCTTGGTACCGGGCGCGAAATCCTTCGGGCTTTCCAGCCAGTGGTCCAGGTTGTCGAGCGTCCAGGTCTCGTCGGCCGGCAGCGCGCCCGAATAGGCGTAGCCGTCGACCGAATCCATCTTGCGGCCCACCACGTCCACCAGATACGGGCCGGTGCCGTTCTTTTCCTCGTCGGCGTTGTGGCAGGACTTGCACTGCTTGAACACCTTCTCGCCCTGCGCGGGATCGGACTGGGCGACGAGGGTGGCGAAATCGACCTGCGGGGCATCCTCCGGCGCCGACGAGGAATCCCCTTCGCCTTCGATCAGATAGGCCTGCTCCTCGCCTCCGTGACCGCCCCCGGTGAAGTAGAGCGCTTCGGCGACCCACCCGCCCAGAAGGAAGACGAGCAGGGCGCCGCACAGGGCACCCACCACCTTGGTCATCGTCATCGTATCAAGCATCGTGCCGCCCCTTGGTCCGAAATTGGCGTCATCTAGCGGCTTCCCCTCCCGTGCATCAAGGTGTACCTGCCGCGACGAAACGCCCATGAGACCCCTTGACCGTGACCGATGAAACGCGGTCGCACAACCTGAAAAGAGCGCATTCGAAAGGCCCGCACCGACCATGAGCCGCATCGCCTTCCAGGGAGAACCGGGCGCCTACAGCCACGAAGCCTGCCGCAACGCACGCCCCGACGACGACGCGGTGCCCTGCCCGACCTTCGAGGACGTGATCGACGCCGTCCGTGAAGGCCACGCAGATCTCGCCATGCTGCCGGTCGAGAATTCCACCTATGGCCGGGTCGCCGACATCCACCGGCTGTTGCCCGAAAGCGGCCTGCACATCGTGGCCGAGGCCTTCGTGCGCGTGCACATCAACCTGCTCGCGGTGCCGGGGACGAAGCTCGCGGACATCCAAGAGGCGATGAGCCATACCGTCCTCCTGGGCCAGTGCCGCGGCTTCCTGCGCGAACGCGGCATCCGCGCGGTCGTCGCCGCCGACACCGCCGGCTCGGCCCAGATCGTCGCCGCCGAGGGTAACCCGTCCCGCGCCGCGCTCGCCTCCGAGATCGCCGCCGAGATCTACGGGCTCGACGTCGTCGCCCGCCATATCGAGGATCACGACCGCAACACGACGCGCTTTCTGGTCATGGCGCGCGAACCCGACCCGACACCGCGGGGAAGCTCGGGGATGATGACCTCGTTCGTGTTCCGGGTGCGCAACATCCCTGCCGCGCTCTACAAGGCAATGGGCGGATTCGCCACCAACGGCGTCAACATGANNCATGACCAAGCTGGAAAGCTACATGCTGGACGGCTCGTTCACCGCGACCCAGTTCTTCGCCGACATCGAAGGCCATCCCGACGACCCGGCCGTCGCCCGCGCGCTCGAAGAGCTCGAATATTTCACCACGACGCTGTCGGTCCTCGGCACCTACCCTGCCGATCCCCGGCGCCATGCCTGAGACCTCAGCGCCAGGCGTCCTCGATCTCGCGCGCGAAGGCGGCGAGACGCGCCGCCAGCCGTTCGGTCAGCCGGTGCTGCATCAGCCGCAGGGTCTGGAGGATCAGCCGTCCGCGCAGGCTGGCCGGCCGCGCCTCTAGCGCAAGGTCGATGCGCGACTGGTCCGGCCCGTCCGGCGCGACCTTCACCGCCAGAACCGCCGCGACCCCCTCGATACCGCCCTCCACCGCGTAGAAGGACGGCGCGTCCAGCCGCGCCAGCCGCAGATGCCCGGTGCGCTCGACGCCATGCAGATGCACGCGCGCGGTCCATTGCGGCTCCCGCCCATGGATCGCCACCGCCCCCGACCCGACGCGCCCCGCCAGCCGGTCGAAATCGGCCAGATGCCGGAACACCAGCGCCTGCGGCGCCGCGACCGGCTGCGACACGTCGATCCTCATGTCATCGCCTCGTCGAGGCGCCCGGCGAGCCAGCGCTCGATCACGAAGCGGGCCACCGCGCCGGGGCGGGCCGCGCTCATCACCGGATGCCGGCCGGCGAAGACCTCCAGCATCTCCTCGCGAGAGACCCAGCGCGCCTCCTCGATCTCGGCCGGGTCGACGGCGATCTCCGCACTCTCCGCCTCGCCGTGACAGGCGAGCATCAGCGAGGCCGGGAACGGCCAGGGCTGGCTCACCAGATAGCGCACGCGGCCGACGCGGATTCCGGTCTCCTCGAAGGTCTCGCGCCGCACAGCCGATTCCACCGTCTCGCCGGGCTCGACGAAGCCTGCCAGCAGCGAATACATCCCGTCGGGCCAGCCGGGGGAGCGCCCGACCAGAAGTGCGTTGCCCCGCGTCACCGCCATGATCACCACCGGATCGGTGCGCGGAAAATGCTTGGCCGAACAGGCCGCGCAGCTGCGCTCCCAGCCGGCCTGCACCGGTTCGGTGGGGGCGCCGCAATTAGCGCAGAACCGGTGCCTTGCATGCCACATCACCAGCGCCCGCGCCGTCGCGGCCAGCTCTGCGTCGCGGGGCGAGAGCCGGGTCATGCAGCCGCGCAGCTCCGCAAAGCGGTGGCCGTCGGGAAAGTCGGGATGCACCTGTACCGACGCATCGGCGAACCGGTCCAGCGCGCCTTCGGGCAGAACCGGCGGCACCCAGGCCGAAAGGTCCAGCGCATAGCGCGGCCCGGGATCGTCGAGGCCGAGGAAGATCGCCGCCTCCCGCGCCACCTCAAGCCCGGCCTGGCCGGGATCCAGCCAGCCAAGCCCGCCGACCCCGGAAAGCAGCGGCTTGCCCTGCCAGAGCGGCAGGACCTGCGCCGCGCCCCCCGCGCCCAGCGCCGCCAGCCGCGCCGGATCACCGCGCAGATGACCCGCACGATCAAGTCCCGAGGCCGCGAAGGCCAGACCGTCGACCATCGGCACCTGTCTCTCTGTCACCTTGGGAGAGGTCATGCCGCCGCATCGCACAGCCACCCTGCGATTGCAATTCCGCAGCGGCCCGCGCAGGCCCGTCCGGGCACGCGCAGCCGGATTGTGACACCGCGTCGCGATCCAATCCCCCCCTCAACTGACGATTGCGCGCCGCCTCCGGCTTTGCCAAGCTTGCAACAATCAGGATATGAGGCACGATCATCGGCGACACATCCGACATGGCACGCACAGCCCCGCAAGTCCGGCTGAGAATTCTCAGCACGACCGATCTGCACGGCACGATCTGGCCGCATGACTACGAGGCTGACCGCACGACGAACGGGCGGGGCCTTGCCGCGCTGGCCCCGGTGATCCGCACTGCCCGGGCCGAGGTGCCGCAGTCGCTGCTCTTCGACACCGGCGACATGCTGCAGGGATCGGCGCTGGCGGATCTGGCGGCCCGCGATCTGCGCGGCGGCGCCAACCCGGTGATCGTCGCCATGAACGCACTTGGCTACGATGCCGCCGCGCTCGGCAATCACGACTTCAACTTCGGGCTCGATCCGCTCGAAACGGCGATCGGCCAGGCCCGGTTCCCGATGCTCTGCGCCAACCTGGTCCGCGCGCTCGGCACCTCGCCGCTCGACGACCGGCATTTCGCGCCGCCCTCGGCGATGCTCGACCGCGCGCTTCCGAACGGCGACGGGCGTCTCCACCGTCTCCGGATCGGCGTGATCGGCGCCGCGCCGCCGCAGACCGCGCAATGGGACAGCGCCCTGCTCGGCCGCCGGATCGTGGCCCGCGGCATCGTCGAGGCGGTCGCCGCCCATGCCCGCGCGCTCAGGGCGCAGGGCGCCGACCTGATCGTCGTGCTCTCGCATTCCGGCATCGGCACGGACGACGACAGCCCGGGCGCCGAGGATGCCAGCCGCGCCGTCGCCGACCTGCCCGAAGTGGACGTGGTCCTGGCCGGCCACAGCCACCGGCGCCTGACCCGCATCGAGGACGGCGCCGACGAGCCTGCAGCCGCGCCGCGCAAGCCCCTGGTGATGGCCGGGGCCTTCGGCAGCGATCTCGGCATCGTCGATCTCGAACTGGCGCATGATCACGGCGCCTGGCGCGTCACTGCGGCGCGGACCGAACTCAGGCCAGCCAGCGCCAGCACCGCCCCGCCGGAACCGGCGATCCTGTCGGCCACGCGGGGGGCGCACAGCCGGACCCGCGCCGCGATGGACGTGGTGGTCGGGCGCACGCGCAGCCATCTGCACGGCCTCTTTCCCTTCGCCTGCCACTCCCCCGTGCTGCAGTTTCTCGCCGAGGCCAAGCTCGCCCGCGCCCGGCGGCTGGTCGACGACACGCCGCTCGCCGACCTGCCCCTGCTTGCCGCCGCCGCCCCCTTCGCCGCCGGGGGACAGGGCGGACCGATGGCCTTCGTGGACATCCCGCCGGGGTTGCTGCGCAAGCGCCACCTCCTGCAGATCTCGCCCTTCCCCAACCGGCTCTGCGTCATCGAGGTCACCGGCCGGCAGCTCCGCGACTGGCTGGAACGGGCGGCCTCGAACTTCCTCACCGTCCCGGACGGCGCAGAGGACGTGCCGCTCGTCGACCCGGCCACCGCAGGCTACAATTTCGACGTGATCTTCGGCGTCGACTACGTGATCGACCTGTCCCGGCCGGCCCGCTTCGGCGCCGCGGACGGCGTGCCGCGCGATCTCGGCGGTCCGGGCCGCATCGTCGCGCTGTGCCACGCCGGACGCCCGGTTGCGGACGCCGACCGCTTCGCGCTCGCCACCACCAGCTATCGTGCGGCAGGCGGCGGCGGATACCGCATGGTTCCGGCCGACGCGCCCCGCCGCGCCGGAACCGAAACCATGCACGAGATCCTGACCGGCCACGTCGCCGGAAGCCGCGAGATCACGCTCAGCCCCCACCCGGCCTGGTCCTTCGCCCCGCTCGCCGCGACCGCGACCATCGACAGCGCGCCCTATGCCTGCCTCGACCAGCACGGCGACCCCAGCCGCCGCCTTGAACCGCTCGGCGCGACGGCGGGCGGCTTTTCCCGCTTCCGGCTGCATCTCTGATCCGGACAGTCCCGGCCGGCTCGGCCGCTCTTGAAACCCGGCGCCGGCCGGACTAGATTGCGCGTCGAGAGGTTGGCGCGGGCAGGCACCTCGCCAACCCGGTCAGGTCCGGAAGGAAGCAGCCGTAACGAGCCCCGCTTGGGTCGTTGTCAGCCTCTCACCCCATCCCGCTGGATTCGGAAAGGACCAAGATGATTGTCGCCGTCCTTCTCCAGGCAGCCTGAGACCGGCCGGACCGCCGCGCCGACAGCCTGCCTGACGTGATCGCGCCGCCCCGCGGGCGGCCCCGTTTCCGTTTGATCCAGGCACGACGATGACCCTCTCCCTTCCGGACCTCGGCTGGTCCGCCTTCTTCCTTGGCCAGTGCGACGCCGATGCGCTGGCGCATGTCTCCCCCTGCCGCCTGACCGGCATTCACCGCGACCGAGTCACCGCGCTCGGCGCCATGGGTCCGCGCACCCTGACCGTCCCGCCGCCGCAGACGACCGGCGATCTCGCCGTGGGCGACTGGGTTCTGGCCGATGCCGAGTCCCGCGTCACGCGGTGCCTTGCGCGCCAGTCCCTGCTCAGCCGCCGCGCCGCCGGACGCGAGGCCCGCGTCCAACTGATCGCTGCGAACGTCGATGCGCTGTTCGTCACCAGTTCCTGCAGCGCCGATTTCAACCCGGCCCGCATCGAACGCTACCTCGCCCTCGCACACGAGGCCGGCGCCTTCCCGGTCGTGGTGCTGACCCGCGCCGATCTGGTCCCGGACCCGGAGAGCTATCGCCGCCGGGCCGAGGCGCTGGCGCGCAACCTGACCGTCCTGACCGTCGACGCACATGACCCCGCCGACCGCGCGCAGCTGGCGGCGTGGTGCCCGAAGGGGCGCACCGGCGCGCTGGTCGGCTCCTCCGGCGCGGGCAAGACGACGCTTCTGAACGGTCTCACCGGAGAGGACGCTGCCACCGCCCCGATCCGGGACGACGACGCACGCGGGCGCCACACCACCACCGGGCGCGCGCTTCGGCCGATCCCGGGCGCCGGGCTCCTGATCGACACGCCTGGCATGCGCGAGCTCGGCCTTCACGACGCCGCCGAGGCGATTGACGCGGTCTTCGACGACATTGCCGGGCTCGCCGCCGGCTGCCGGTTTGCCGATTGCCGGCATTCGGGCGAGCCCGGCTGCGCCGTCGCGGCGGCGGTCGACGGCGGCACGCTCGATCCGGACCGCCTCGCCCGCTGGCAAAAGCTGAGGCGGGAGGATGCTCGGACCAGCGAATCCCTCGCCGAGGCCCGCCGCCGCGACCGGGGCTTCGGGCGGATGGTGAAGCGCGCCCTGCGTGACGCAGACCGCCGCAAGGGCCGCTGAGCGGACCCGGCGCGCAACCTCCGCCCGGGTGCCGCACCGCTCCTGACAAGCACCGTCAGGAGCGGTGCCCTTCGCGGCACCCGGCATCTTGCCATCGCGTCCCGCAGGGCCGATCACCCGACAGGTCCCCGGCTTGCTGTGAGGGGCCGCGACAGGGAGAACGCCATGACCATCATCCCCGGCCCCGACGGGCTGCCCCGCTGCCGCTGGTGCACCGGCTCGCCGGGCGAGCTTCACTACCACGATACCGAATGGGGCTTCCCGGTCGCCGACGACACGCGCCTGTTCGAAAAGCTCTGCCTCGAAGGCTTCCAGTCCGGCCTCTCCTGGCGCACCATCCTGGACAAGCGCGAGAACTTCCGCGCCGCCTTCGCCGGTTTCGACATCGCCCGCGTCGCCCGCTTCACCGAGGCCGACGTCGCCCGGCTTCTGGCCGATGCCGGCATCGTCCGCCACCGCGGCAAGATCGCCGCCGCGATCAGCAACGCCGCCCGCGCGCAGGATCTGATCGCCGAGGCCGGGTCCCTCGCTGCCTTCGTCTGGTCGTTCGAGCCCGACCCCGCGACGCTGCCCGCGCCGCAGAGCCTGACGACCAGCCCCGACTCGGTGGCGCTCTCGAAGGCGCTGAAGGCGCGCGGCTGGAAGTTCGTCGGCCCGACAACCGTCTTTGCCTTCATGCAGGCGATGGGCATGGTCAACGACCACGCCGAAGGCTGCGTCACCCGCGCCAAGGTGGAAGCCGCCCGCGCCGGCTTCGCCCGCCCGGGCCGGTGACCGCAGGCCGCAGGCTTCCGCCACCGGGCCAATCGGCACCGCGCGACAGGCGCCCGGAAACGCGCTAGTCTCGGCCTCAACAACAACCGTCGCCCGACGTCGCAAGGTCGGACTGGCCTCCGGCGCACGGCGCGACAGCCAGGGAGGCCCCCATGACCGACACCATCCTGCGTGACCGCAGCGGAAACCCGGTCACCGAAGATGCGATCGCGGCTCTTGCCGGCGAGATCCGCGGCGCCCTCATCCGTCCCGGAGACGCCGCCTACGACTCCGCCCGGCGGATCTGGAACACGCTGATCGACCGCCATCCCGGCGCGATCCTGAAATGCCGCGGCACCGCCGACGTGGTCGCGGCGGTCAATTTCGCCCGCAGCCACGACATCCTCGTCTCGGTGCGCGGCGGCGGCCACAATGTCGGCGGCCGGGCGCTCTGCGACGACGGACTGGTGATCGACCTTTCGGCCATGTGCGGCGTCCACGTCGACGTGGCGACCGAGACCGTCCGCGTGCAGGGCGGCGCGACCTTGGGCGATGTCGACCGCGAGACCAACCTCCACGGCTTCGCGGTGCCCTTCGGCGTGATCTCGAAGACCGGCGTCGCCGGGCTGACGCTCGGCGGCGGCGTCGGCTGGCTGGTGCGCAAGTACGGCCCCAGCTGCGACAACGTGCTGGAGATGGAGGTCGTCACCGCCGACGGCGCAGTGCGGACGGCGAATGCCGAACGCCACGCGGATCTCTACTGGGCGCTGCGCGGCGGCGGCGGGAATTTCGGCATCGTCACCTCGTTCCTTTACCGCGCCTACCCGCTCTCCACCGTGCTGGGCGGGCTGCTGGTCTTCCCGCGCGAGGATGCCGGCACGGTGCTCCGCGGCTACCGCGACTTCATGGAAGCCGCGCCCGAGGATCTGACCGTCTATGCCGGGCTGGTCTGCACGCCGGACGGTGCGCCGGTCACCGTGGTCGTTCCGTGCTGGAGCGGCGCCGACATGGAGGAAGGCGAACGCGCCATCGCACCGCTGCGCCGCCTCGCCACCCCGCTGATGGAGGCGGTGCAGCAGATGCCGTTCCCGGCGATGCAGTCGATCCTCGACGGTGCCTTCCCGGGCGGCACCCGCAACTACTGGAAATCGGCCTTCGTCAAGGGCCTGCCCGACGCCGCCATCGACGTGGTCGTTGAGCAGGGCAAGGGCATGACCTCGCCGCTCTCCAGCCTTCTGGTGGAATATTACGGCGGTGCCGGCAGCCGCCGCGACAGCGCCGAGAACGCCTTCGCCCAGCGCCATACGGACTACAACATCGGCTTCATGCCGCAATGGACCGACCCGGCCGAGGACGCCGCCCAGATCGCCTGGGCGAAAGGCGCCTGGGAGGCGATGCAGCCCTTCGCCACAGACCACTTCCTGCTCAACTACCTGGCCGAGGACGAGGAGGAGGCGGTCCGCACGGCGTTCGGGTCGAACCTGCCCCGCCTGCGCGAGATCAAGCGGAAATACGACCCCGCGAACTTCTTCAGCATCAACCAGAACATCCGCCCCGCCGCCTGACGGCACCGGGGGGCGCGGGCTCACTCCGCGATGAAAGGCACGGACAGGCCCGCGACGCCCGCCAGCAGCACCGCGTTGAGCGCCAGCACGACCGCCGCGCCGAGCACCGCCAGCAGCCGGGTCAGCGGCCCGGCGGCCAGCGGTCCCATGATGTCGCGGCGCCCGACGAACACGATCAGCGCCAGCATCGGCACCGGAAGCGCGATCGACAGCACCACCTGGCTCAGCACCAGCGCCCGGGTCGCGTCGACGCCGGCGGCGACCACGGCGAAGGCGGGCACCATGGTCACCAGCCGGCGCAGCCAGATCGGGATCCGCCGGCGCAGGAAGCCCTGCATGATCATCTGCCCGGCCATCGTGCCCACGACCGAACTGGAGATCCCCGAGGCGATCAGCGAGACCAGGAAGAACCCCGCCGCCGCCGATCCCAGAAGCGGCGTCAGCGTGTGATACGCGGTCTCGATCTCGGCGACGTCGGAATGGCCGCGATGGAACGCCGAGGCCGCCATCATCACCATCGCCATGTTCACCATCCCGGCAATGGCCAGCGCCACCACCACCTCGGCGTTCGAGAACCGCAGCAGGCTGCGCCGGTCGGCGTCGCCGCGGACCACCGCGCGGGCCTGGGTCAGGCCGGAATGCAGATAGATCGCATGGGGCATCACCGTGGCGCCGATGATCCCGACCACGATGGTCAGCGCTGCCGCATCGGGCAGCGCCGGCGTCGTCAGGCCCGCCGCCGCGGCGCTCCAGTCGACCGGGGCGATCACCAGTTCGGCCAGGTAGCACAGCCCGATCACCCCGACGAGCGTGCCGATGATCAGCTCCATCGGCCGGAAGCCCCGCCGCTCCACCATCAGGATCCCGTAGGTGACGATGGCAGTGACCGCCATTCCCGCCAGCAGCGGCAGGTGGAACAGCAGCGCCAGCCCGATCGCACCGCCCAGGAACTCGGCCAGATCGGTGGCCATCGCGGCGACCTCGCTGACCGCCCACATCACCGCGACCAGCGGCCGGGGGAAGTTGTCGCGGCAGAGTTCGGCCAGGTTCCGGCCCGTGGCGATCCCCAGCCGCGCCGACAGCGCCTGGAACAGCATCGCGATCAGGTTGGCCAGCAGCACCACCCAGAGCAGGCCGTAGCCATAGCCCGCCCCGGCCTGGATGTTGGTCGCATAATTGCCGGGGTCCATGTAGGCGACCGAGGCGATGATCGCGGGCCCCGCGAACAGCAGCCGCGCCCGCCATCCCCGCCGCTCCCCGGCCAGGACGGCCGAGATCCCGGCGCGCGTGCGGTCACTCATCGACGACATGGAACGGACCCGACCCCGAAACCCCAGACCGGTCCGACATAACCCCTCCCCGCACCGATGCAACACATCAGGGGACGTCGACAGCGGGCGCTCCCCGCGCCGGGGGGCGACGCCGTCGGGTCCTGCAAGCAACCCTTGCCGGCAGAAACGCGGACCGGCATCCTCCGTGCGCATCCCATTTTCGCGGGAGACATGCTCTTGCCGTTTTCCGATCTGATTGCTCAGAAACCTATCGAGATGCTCACGCTGACTGTCACGGTCCTGGGGCTGCTCGTCGCGGTTCTCGGTGCTCTGGCGGGCGCGGGTTATTTCAAGTGGCGCGCCGTCGACAAGACCCGGCGGTACCTGACCGAGGAGGTCGACAGCCTGAAACAGGCGAAGGACAGGATCCTCGCCCAGCGCGACGAGGCCTGGCGCCGCCTGCAACAGGTGGATCCGCGCCTGTTCGTGGAAAGGCTCGAAGACGCGCGCAATGACCGCGATTTCGAACGGGAGATCCGGCTGGCCCAGGAGTTCTTCCATGCCCGCAGTCCCGCCATCGCCGCCGCGGCGCGGGTTCTGGCCGAGGATCTGGCAATCCGCGAGCCCAACGGCGAGCCATCGGTGCTCGAAGCCCTCAGCTATCTGGAGATCGGCCTCAAGGCCCGCCCGCAGGACAAGCATCTCAACGCCCTCCATGACGACCTCTCCGCGCGCAGACGCGCCTTCGAGAGCGGCAATGTCGAGGCGGGCCTGGCGCTGGAAGGGCTCGGCGCCCTCTCCCTCAACCGCCTCTCCATCAAACTCCACAATGAAGGCCGCTATCCCGCCGCAGAAGCGGCAGCCCGCCGCTGCGCCGACATGGTCTTCCAGAGCCACGGGAAGGCCTCACCGGACTTCGCTGCGGTCATTGGTCAGCACGCGCTGATCCTGGTTTCGATGGGCCGATACGACGAGGCCGAACCGCTCTACCGGCAGGCCATCGATATCAACAAGACCGCGCTCGAAGAGACACATCCAGACTTTGCCACCAGTGTCGACAACCTCGCCTCGCTGCTCCACAACACGGGACGAAATGGCGAGGCCGAGCCGCTCTGCCGGCAGGCCCTAGGTATCAGGGAGACCGCACTCGGCAAAGCCCATCCGGACTATGCCACCAGCCTCAACAACCTTGCCGAAGTGCTGCGAGTGGTCGGACGTTATGATGAGGCCGAGCCACTTCACCGGCAGGCGAAGGCGATACGGAGGGCCGCGCTCGGCGAAACCCATCCTGACTATGCCGCCAGCCTCAACAACCTCGCCTTGGTGCTGCGAGCCACCGGACGATTGGGTGAGGCCGAACCACTCCTTCGGCAAGCCACGGCGATCCGGAAGGCCGTGCTCGGCGAAACCCATCCGGAATTTGCCGGCAGCCTCAACAACCTCGCCTTGGTGCTACGAGCCGCTGGACGATTGGGTGAGGCCGAACCACTCCTTCGGCAAGCCATGGCGATTTCGAAGACAACACTCGGCGAGGCTCACCCGGGCTATGCCCGCAGCCTCAACAGCCTCGCAGCGCTGCTCCACGACTTCGGACGAAAGGGCGAGGCCGAGGCACTACTGCGGCAGTCCATGGCGATCCGGAAGGCTGCGCTCGGCCAGACACATCCGGATTATGCGGAAAGCCTCAACAACCTTGCCGAACTGCTCCACGGCATCGGACGACTTGACGAGGCCGAACCGCTCCTCCAGCAGGCCGTCGCTATTGCAGCGGCCGCGTTGGGGGCAGATCACTCTGATACCGCCACCTACAAGCGCAACCTCGCAACGCTGCGCGGTGAGTGCGCCAGCGCCGCGGGCCTAGACCGCGACTGACACTTGGGACCCGAACCCGGTCCGACAATAGTCCGATGGAATTCCGATGCCATTCCGACGCCGATTTGGCCGCTCTCGCTGGATCTCGGCAGGTTCGGTGACTAGGTTCCCCTGAACGGCGATTCCGGGGGCGTGCGTGGGCGATCAGGGCGGCTATCAGGTACTGGCGCGGAAATACCGTCCGGCCACCTTCGCCGATCTCGTCGGCCAGGAGGCGATGGTGCGCACGCTCAAGAACGCCTTCGCCGCCGACCGCATCGCCCAAGCCTTCATGCTCACCGGCATCCGCGGCACCGGCAAGACGACGACCGCGCGGATCATCGCCAAGGGGCTCAATTGCACGGGGCGCGACGGCCCCTCCACCGATCCCTGCGGCACCTGCCCGCACTGCACCAGGATCGCAAAGGGGGCCCATGTCGACGTGATCGAGATGGACGCGGCATCCAATACCGGCGTCGACAACATCCGCCAGAACGTCCTGGATTCCGTCACTTACGCGCCGTCGGAAAGCCGCTTCAAGGTCTATATCATCGACGAGGTGCACATGCTCAGCACCTCGGCCTTCAATGCGCTCCTGAAGACGCTGGAGGAACCGCCGCCGCATGTGAAGTTCATCTTCGCCACGACCGAGATCCGCAAGGTGCCGGTCACCGTGCTGTCGCGCTGCCAGCGCTTCGACCTGCGCCGGATCGAGCCCGAGGACATGATCGCGCTCCTGCGCCGCATCGCCGATGCCGAGGGTGCCGAGATCGACGACGGCGCGCTGGCGCTGGTGGTGCGGGCGGCCGAAGGCTCGGCCCGGGACGCGACCAGCCTGCTCGACCAGGCGATCAGCCACGGCCAGGGCGCGACCTCGGCCGATCAGGTCCGCGCCATGCTCGGCCTCGCCGACCGCGGCCGGGTGCTCGACCTCTTCGACATGATCATGAAGGGCGACGCCGCCGCCGCGCTGAACGAACTTGCCGCGCAATATGCCGAGGGCGCCGATCCGGTCTCGGTCCTGCGCGACCTGGCGGAAGTCGCGCACTGGCTGTCGGTCACCAGGGTCACGCCCGACGCGGCCGAGGATCCGACGCTGCCGCCCGATACCCGCGCCCGCGGCGCCGCGATGGCTGGCGCGCTCAGCCAGCGGGTGCTGGGCCGGGCCTGGCAGATGCTGCTGAAGGCGCTCGAAGAGACGCAGACCGCGCCGAACGCGATGATGGCGGCCGAGATGGCGGTGATCCGGATGACCCATGTCGCCGACCTGCCGCCGCCCGAGGACCTGCTGCGCCGGCTCTCCCAGACCCCGGCCTCCTCGCCCGCCGCCCCCGCTGCCGCGCCTTCCCCGCGGGCCCCGTCCGCGCCGCAGACGGGCGCCCTGGCCGAAACCGCTCCGGCTCCCTATGCGGCGCCGCGCCCCGTCGCGCGTGGCGCCGGCGCCGCCGCCCCTGCCCTCGCCGCGCAGCCGGGGCTCGAACGCTATGCAAGCTTCGACGACGTCCTCGCCCTGATCCGCAGCCAGCGCGACGTGCGCCTGCTGATCGAGATCGAGGACGGTCTGCACCTTGTCGCCTACAGCCCCGGCCGGATCACCTTCCGGCCCGCCGCGGGCGCCGCGCCGGACCTCGCGCAGCGCCTCGGCGCGCGGCTCTCGGGCTGGACCGGCAGCCGCTGGGCGGTCAGCGTCACTTCCGCCGAGGCGGGTGCGCCGACCCTTACCGAAGCCCGCCGCGCCGAGACCGAGGCGCGCCGCGCCCGCGCCCGCGCCCATCCCGCCATCGCCGCGATCCTCGCCCGCCTGCCGGGAACCGAGATCGCCGCCGTCCGCACCCGCGCCGAGATCGCTGCCGAAGCCGCCGCCGCGGCGCTGCCGGAAGCGCCGGAAGCCGATCCGGCCGCCGACGAGGGCGACGACGGCTGGGATCCGTTCGAAGACGACGCGTTCTGAGACGACGCTTGCTGAAAGGAGCACCGATGCTGAAGGGACTGGGAAACCTTGCCGACATGGGCAAGATGCTGAAGGCCGCCCAGGAGATGCAGGCGAAGATGGCCGAGGTCCAGGACGAACTGACCCGGATCACCGTCGAGGGATCCAGCGGCGCCGGGCTCGTCACCGCGACGGCCACCGCCAAGGGCGAGCTTACCGCCATCTCCATCGACCCTTCGATCTTCAAGGCCGAGGACAAGGAGATGGTCGAGGATCTGATCCTCGCCGCGATCAAGGACGCCCAGGGCAAGGCGCAGGACCGCGCCCAGGAAGAGATGCGCAAGCTGACCCAGTCGATGGGCCTGCCTGCCGACATGAAGCTGCCGATCTGAGGCCGCCAATGCCGGCCGGCTCCCGCACCGGGCCGCCGCATGCCGCCGGAACACGGGCGGCGGGCCCCGTCCCGGCCGCAGGCGGGGATGGGGAGACAGGGCGTGGCGCGCCTGCGCGCCGCCGCTTGACGACCGCTGCGGCAGGCCGGACGGGATGAGCCGGCCGCCCTCCTCCATCGAGGCGCTGATCGAGCTGATGGCGCGGCTGCCGGGGCTCGGGCCGCGCTCGGCCCGCCGCGTCGTGCTGCATCTGGTGCGGCGGCGCGGCCAGAGCCTGGTGCCGCTCGCCGACGCGCTGCAGGCGGTCGCGGCCACGGCGCGCGACTGCGTCACCTGCGGCAACATCGCGACGGAAGACGAGTGCGACATCTGCCGCGATCCGCGCCGGGCCAACGGCCTGATCTGCGTGGTCGAGGACGTCGCCGATCTCTGGGCGATGGAACGCACCCAGGCCTTTGCCGGGCGCTATCACGTCCTCGGCGGCACGCTGTCGGCGCTCGATGCGGTGGGGCCGGAAGATCTGGGCCTGCCGCGGCTCGCCGCCCGGATCGGCGCCGAGGGGATCACCGAGGTGATCCTCGCCCTCAACGCCACGCTCGACGGCCAGACCACCGCGCATTACATCGCCGACCTGCTCGCCGGCCGGGTCCGGGTCACGACGCTCGCCCAGGGCGTGCCGGTCGGCGGCGAACTCGACTATCTCGACGACGGCACGATCGGCGCGGCGCTCAGGGCGCGCAAGCCCGTCTGACCGCCGGGCCGGTCCACCCGCAGCCGGACGGACGGTCAAGACGCCGGGGAGACCCTCCCGCGGGCCGGACAGGGCGCCGGCCCCGCGCTTCAGCGCCGCGGGTCGCCCCGCATGTCGCGCGGATCGTCGCTGTCGTCGTCCTCGTCGTCATCCGCATCCGTGGCCGGCAGGTTGAAGAAGCTGTCGGCATCGACCTTCTCCGGCTCGTCGTACTTGTCGCCGCTCAGGCTGAAGGTCTCCAGCCCGGCAATCGCGGACGGAATGCGCGGCTCGGTGTCCATCCCCAGCGACTGTTCGGTCGACACCAGCCGGCGGCGCTCGTCGTCGGTCATCACCACGCCTTCGCGCGCCTTCTTCGCCGCCGCCTTCTGCACCACGGAATCGAGCTCCGTCTGCTTGCACAGGCCCAGCGCCACCGGGTCGATCGGCTGGATGTTGGCGATGTTCCAGTGGGTGCGCTCGCGGATCGTCTGGATCGTCGGCTTGGTGGTGCCGACCAGCTTGGCGATCTGGCTGTCGGCGAGTTCGGGATGGAACTTCACCAGCCACAGGATCGCCGCCGGCCGGTCCTGCCGCTTCGACAGCGGCGTGTAGCGGGGACCGCGGCGCTTCTCCTCGCCGGCGGCGGCAGGATTGTGCTTCAGGCGCAGCTTGTAGAGCGGATCCTTCTCGCCTCGGTCGATCTCGATCTGGTCGAGCTGGTTGTTGGCAATCGGATCGAACCCCTTGACGCCAGTCGCCACGTCCCCGTCCGCGATGCCCTGCACCTCGAGCTCGTGGAAGCCGCAGAAATCGGCGATCTGCTTGAAGGTCAGCGTCGTGTTGTCCACGAGCCAGACCGCGGTGGCGCGGGCCATGATCGGCTTGCCCTGCATGTGGTGCACTCCTTTCCGTGTTCCCGTCGAGATTTCCGCAAGCCTCTCCCGCGCCGGGAAATCGGCCGCGCCGGGCTGGCGCATCTTCTCGATTTGGGGAAGATTGGCGCTATATAGGCGCTCGAGTCCCGAGAGGAAAGAGGAAATGCGGAACGCTGCGCTGGCCATGGCGGCCGCTCTGGCGCTTGCCGGAAGCCTGGTGCTTGCCGCGACACCGCCCCGCGCCGGACCGGACCAGGCGGGCGATTTCGACTATTACGTGCTGACGCTCAGCTGGTCGCCGACCTGGTGCGCGCTCGAAGGCGACGCCCACGGCGCCGAACAATGTGCCCCCGAACTCGGCTACGGCTGGCTGCTGCACGGGCTCTGGCCGCAATACGAATCCGGCTATCCGGTCGACTGCACCACCGCAGAGCCCGACCCGAGCCGCGCGGACAGCGCCGCGATGGCGGACATCATGGGCTCGGCCGGGCTCGCCTGGCACGAATGGAAGCGCCACGGCCGCTGCAGCGGATTGTCGGGCGCCGAATACTACCGGCTCTCGCGCGACGCGCTGGCGCGGATCACCCGCCCCGAGATCCTGCGCCAGATCGCCCAGCCGGTCAGCCTGCCCCCGTCCGTGGTCGAGGACGCCTTCATGGAGGCCAATCCGGGCCTCGGGCGCGACGCGATCACCATCACCTGCGAGGAAGGGCGGATCGACGAGGTGCGGATCTGCCTGACCCGCGAGCTCGGCCTGCGCTCCTGCGGCCCGGATGTGGCGCGGGATTGCGCATTGCCCTCCGCCCTGCTCGACCCGGTGCGCTGACGCCACCCTGCGGGCGCCAAGCCGCCGACACCGTGCGGACCCGCTTGAGCCGCGCGCGCGTTGCCGCTAGGCCAGCACCGACAAGACGGAGCCGCCCATGCGACCCAGAATGATTCCCGCCGCCGCGGCAGTGGCCCTTCTCCTCGCCGCTCAGACGGCACAGGCCGAGTCGGCACCGAAGCCCGCCTCGCAGGACTGGATCCCAGCCGCCATCGAGCTTCCCGCCGATCTCGACGTGACCGTCGACCGCGCCATCGGATCCTCGACGCGGATCTTCCGCTTCACCACGCACGAGGACGGCGCCAGCCTGATCGCGCGCTGGACCGACGCGCTCGAAACCGCGGGCTTCCAGATCGAGGAGCCGAACCCGGATCTCGATGTCGAACAGATCGAATTTTCCGGCCCCGGCATCGGCAATGCCAAGATCTCGATCCAGCCCAGCGCCAAGGACGGCATGACCGCGGTGCTGTTCGACGCCTCGCTCGACGAATAGCGCCCGTCCCGCGGCCGGGTCCTGACCGCGCCGCGGCGTCAGGCGGGTTCCAGCAGCCGGCCCAGCGGACGGCCGGCGATCACGTGCACATGCATGTGCGGCACTTCCTGGATGGCGTGCTCGCCCGCGTTCGAGATCAGCCGGAAGCCCTTGCCGCCCTCGCCCGGCTGCGCGCCGATGATCTTGGCCACCTCGCCGACGGCGCGGGTGAAATCGACGATCTCGGCCTCGCTCGCCTCAAGCGCGAAATGGTCGTAGGTGACATAGGCCCCCTTCGGGATCACCAGCACATGGTCCGGCGCCTGCGGCCGGACGTCATGGAATGCAAGACTGTGCTCGGTCTCCAGCACCGTCTTGTTCGGGATCTCGCCCCGCAGAATCCTGGCGAAGATGTTCTGGTCGTCATAGGCATAGGCCATGGCGGCTGCGTCCCCCTGTTGCGTCACCCCGATCTGCGGGCGTTCTCGCCGCCGCGGCGCGGCCTTGTCAAGGCGGGGTCCACCGGCGCGCCGCGGCCCTTCGCCGTCATCGCGGACCGCGCCGCGCGGAGGCGTCAGGCGCCGTCCACCGGGGTCTTGTCCGGGAAGGCGCAGAGGTCGCGGATCAGGCAGGCGCCGCATTTCGGCTTCCGCGCGACGCAGATGTAGCGGCCGTGCAGGATCAGCCAGTGATGGGCGTGGCGCTGGTACTCCACCGGCACCTGGTCCTCGATGGCGCGTTCCACCGCGGTCACGTCGCGGCCCGGACACAGCCCGGTGCGGTTTGCCACCCGGAAGATGTGCGTGTCCACCGCCTGCGCCGGATGGTGCCACCACATGTTCAGGACCACGTTCGCGGTCTTCCGCCCCACGCCCGGCAGCGATTGCAGCGCCGCGCGCGACGACGGCACCTCGCCCCGGAACTCCTCGATCAGCTGCCGGCTCAGCTTCATCACGTGCTTCGCCTTGTTGCGGTAAAGCCCGATCGTCCTGATGTGTTCGATCAGTCCCGCCTCGCCCAGGTCCAGCATCTTCTGGGGCGTGTCGGCGACGGCGAAGAGGCTCCGGGTCGCCTTGTTCACGCCTGCATCGGTCGCCTGCGCCGACAGCGCCACCGCGACCAGCAGCGTGAAGGCGTTGGTGTGCTTGAGCTCGCCCTTCGGCTCGGGCTCCGCCTCGCGGAACCGCTCGAACGCAGCGCGGATGGTGAAATATCCCGCCTGCGGCGACATCGGCGTCGCCGACGGCGCTCCCGCGGCCGCCTTCCGGGCGCGCGGTCGCCGCGACGCTTGCGCAGGTTCCGGGTCGCCGGACGCGCCGGCGGGTTCTATATCGTCGGCCATGGACCAGACCCTTTCGCCATCCCCCGCCCCGTCCGGCGCCGCAGATGCGGCCGAGGGCGCCTATCATTACGGCGTCATCGCCCGTGCCATCGCCGTCCTCGACGCGGCCGGCGGCACGCCCTTGCCGCTGGCGCGGCTGGCCGAGGAATTGCACATGTCGCCGGCCCATTTCCAGCGCGTCTTCTCGCTCTGGGCCGGCGTCTCGCCCAAGCGCTACCAGCAATACCTGACGCTCGGCCATGCAAAGGCGCTCTTGGCCGAACGGGCCTCGCTCGTCGCCACCGCGGCCGAGACCGGGCTGAGCGGGCCGTCCCGGCTGCACGACCTGTTCCTGACCTGGGAGGCGATGCGCCCCGGCGACTATGCCCGCCGCGGCGCCGGGCTGACCATCGCCGAGGCGGTGGTCGACACGCCGTTCGGGCCGGCGCTCGCCATGGCGACCGACCGCGGGCTCTGCGGCCTGGCCTTCACCGCCGAATGCGGCGAGTCTGCGGCGCGCGACGATCTGCGCGGCCGCTGGCCCGCCGCCCGCTACGTCGCCGATGCCGCCCGCGTCGGGCCGCTGGCCGACGCCGCCTTTGCCGGGCAGCGCACCCATCTGCACCTGATCGGCGCGCCGTTCCAGATCAAGGTGTGGGAGGCGCTGATGGCGATCCGCTCGGGCGAGGTCACCACCTATTCGGCCATCGCCGACCGGGTCTGCACCGCCCGCGCCAGCCGCGCCGTCGGCAGCGCGGTCGGGCGCAACCCGGTCAGCTTCTTCATTCCCTGCCACCGGGTGCTGCGGCGCGACGGCGGGCTCGGCGGCTACCACTGGGGCCTTCCGGTCAAGCGCGCCATGCTGGCCTGGGAAAGCGCGCGGCGCGACGCCGCCGCCTGACCGTGGCACAGCCAGGTGGCAGACAGGCGCGCAAGGCCCGGCGGCGAAATCCGCCGGCGGCCCGTCGCCGCGCCGTTTCTCTCCCGAAGGGGTGACTGGCGCCTGCGCGCGAAATAGATAGAGTGCCGAAAACATCAGACTTGAGGCACAGAATGACCCCTTCCCGCCCACTCGTCGCGGCCGTGGCCGCCGCGCTCGCGCTGTCGGCCTGCGCGACCCCGCAGCAATTCGGCGGCACGCCGGGCATCAACGACCCGCAGAACCGCACCGGGACCGGCGCGGTCGCCGGGGCGATTGCCGGCGGCCTGCTCGCCGGGCCGATCACCGGCGGCGGGACCGGCACGGCTGCGGCCGGCGCCGCGGCCGGCGCGATCATCGGTGCCGCGATCGGCAACGCGCTCGACAAGCAGGCGGCCGATCTGCAGCGCTCGCTCGACGACAGCATCACCGTGACCAACCAGGGCAACCAGCTTCTGGTGACCTTCCCGCAGGCGATCCTCTTCGCCACCGACAGCGCCACCGTCTCGTCCGGCTCGCGCGGCGAGCTGCAGAAGCTTGCCGCCAACCTGCAGCAATATCCCAACACCGTGGTCACCGTGATCGGCCATACCGACAATACCGGCGACGCCGGCTACAACTTCGATCTCTCCTCGCGCCGGGCCGGCTCGGTCGCCTCGATCCTGGTCAATGCCGGCGTCGCAGGCAGCCGGATCACCGCCATCGGCCGCGGCGAGGACCAGCCGGTCGCGTCGAACCTCACGCCCGAGGGCCGTGCCCAGAACCGCCGGGTCGAAGTGGTGATCAAGCCCACCGGCTCCAGCTGACCGATCCCCGCCGCGTCCCGGTGCCCAGTCCGGCGCCGGGGCGCGGCGCGTGTCCGGGCACGCGGCGGGCCCTGAAATTGCCGCCAGACACGAAGATGCCCGGCACGACGGCCGGGCATTTTCGGTGTCGCCATCCGCCGCCGGGGCGGGCGCGGCTCAGTGCAGCTTGGCGTCGACCTCGTCGATCGCCGAGTCGATCAGCTGACCCGAACGGTCCTTGGTCATCTGCTCGGACAGGACCTGGCGCGCCGCCGCGACCGCCACGGTCACAGCCCGGTTGCGCACTTCCTTGATCGCATTGGCCTCGGCCTGGGCAATCTGCTCCTCGGCGCCGGCCAGGCGGCGCGCGATGGAATCCTGCAGATCCGCCTTGGCCTCCTCGGCCGCCGCGGCGGCCTCCTTCTTGGCGGCCTCGACGATCCGCACGGCCTGGGCCTGCATCTCCTTGTGCTTGCGCTCGTAGGAGGCGAGCAGCTTCTGCGCCTCCTCGCGCAGGCTCCTTGCCTCGTCGAGATCGGCCTGGATCTTCGCCGAACGCCGGTCGAGCATCTCGCCCAGAAGCTTCGGCACCTTGAAGTAGACCAGCACCGCGATGAACACGATGAAGGCCAGCAGCACCACGAAGTTGGTGTTGTGCAGCGACACGAACGGGCCGCTGGCGGCAAAGGCCGGGGTCGCGGCGAACGCGAAGAGGGGAAGGTAACGCTTCATGGCCTATCCCTTCATCTGCCCGGCGACCGCCGCGGCGATCTTGTCGTCGGCCGGTTCGGCGCCCAGCGCCGCGACCAGGGCGGCGGCGGTGTCCCGGGCCACTTCCTCGACGCTGTCCATCGCGCCGGCGCGGATCTCCGCGATGCGCGTTTCCGACTCCGCGGTCTTCTCGGCGATCTGGGCGTCGGCACGCGCCAGCGCCTCGTCCAGCTCGCCCTGAATCTCGGCCCGCGCCGCCTGGGCGATGCGGCTCGCTTCCGACCGCGCGTCGGCCAGCGCCTTCTCGTAGGCGGCCTCGGCCTCCTGCGTCTTCAGCTTCAGCTCCTCGGCCGCGGCGATGTCGCCGCTGATCGCGGCATGACGGTCGGCCAGGATGCCCTCGATGCGCGGCAGCGCCACGCGGGTGAGGATGAAGTAGATCGCCAGAACGGCCAGCACGAGCCAGAAGATCTGGTTCGGGAAGGTCTCGAAATTGAGCTGCGGCATGCCGGTGGCATGTTCGGCTGCCGCGCCCGCCGCACCGTGCCCCGCGGCGGCGGCACCCTCGGTGATGTCAGCCATGTCGTCCTCCAGGAACCTCGATGCACCGCGGGCAGCCCGCCGGCTGGCGCCGCTGCCCGGTCGTAAGGATGTTCCGGAAGGATCAGACGGCGAACATCAGCAGCAGCGCAACCAGGAACGAGAAGATCCCCAGCGCTTCGGCGAAGGCGATGCCGATGAACAGCGTCGCGGTCTGCTCGCCGGCAGCCGACGGGTTGCGGAGCGCGCCTGCGAGGAAGTTGCCGGCAACGTTGCCCACCCCCATCGCCGAGCCGCCCATGCCCATGCAGGCCAGACCGGCACCGATGTAGGCACCCATTTGAACGATATCGCCTTCCATCTCGTTTCTCCTTACGTTGGAATTGGCAGTGTCGGTATCCGGCCGTCCGCGCCCGTCAGTGGTGCGGATGCAGTGCGTCCTTGAGATAGACGCAGGTCAGGATGGTGANNNNCATAGGCCTGGATGAAGGCCACCAGAATCTCGAGCCCGTAGACCGCGGTGATCGCAAGCACCGCCACCGGCGACAGCGCGGCGATTCCGGCAAAGCCCGCGAACACCTTCATCACCGCGTGGCCGGCCATCATGTTGCCCATAAGTCGGACGGAGTGGCTGACCGGACGCACGAAGTACGAGATCACCTCGATCAGCGCCAGCACCGGCCTCAGCGGCAGCGGCGCCGCGGTGACCCAGAACAGTTCAAGGAATTTCGGCCCGTGCAGCACGAAGCCGAGCGCGGTCACCGTCAGGAACACCGACAGCGCCAGCACGCCGGTCACCGCGATGTGGCTCGTGGTGGTGAAGGATGTCGGGACCAGGCCGAGGAAGTTGGCGAAGACGATGAACAGGAACAGCGTCATGATGTAGGGGAAGTACTTCACCCCGTCCTTGCCGGCGACGTCCTCGACCATCTTGTGGACGAAGCCGTAGGCCAGTTCGGCCAGCGACTGCACGCGCCCCGGAACGATGCGCCCCTCGCGGGTGCCCAGCACCATCAGCGCGGCGACCGCCGCCACCGTCAGCGCCAGCCAGAGCGTGACGTTGCTCAGCGTGTACCAGTGAACCTCGCCCTCGCCGAACAGCGGCTTGACCAGGAACTGGTCCATCGGGTGAAATGCCAGACCGCCTTCCGCATGCTCTTCTGCCGCCACCTGACTGCCCCCTTCTCTGACCCGCGCCGCACTGCGCTATTCCGTACCCGCGCCCGAACCGGGCCCACCGTCCTGCCCGGCGGTCGCGTTCCGCCGGTCGGCCTGGACCTCTTTCGCGGTGCGCATCATCGTCTGCACGCCGGCGGCGAAGCCCAGCAATAGAAACAGCACCATGAACACGGGCCGCGACCCGACAAGCGAGTCGATCCCGTAACCGATGCCGAAACCGATCCCCAGACCGGCCACAAGTTCGGTCACCATCCGCCAGGCGATCTGCGCCTGGGAATAATGCTCTTCCTGATGGGACTTGACCGGCTTCTGCCGATCCCCCCGCAGCTTCGCGATCCGGTCTTCAAGCTGCCTCAGCCGCTCGTCATCGGATGGTTCGGACACGGACACCCCTTTCAGGCTCGCCGGGACACTAGGCAGCGCCGCCGCCCGAGTCAACGTGCGCGCCGGCCTCTGAAAATTCACGCAATAGTCAGAATTTAAACGATATTCCGACGGGGTGCCCAAGCGTCGCACCCGGACACACGCGCAAGGCATGTTCAACCGTTCGGTTGAGCTTCGGGCGGATCCCCGCCCGCAACACGCAAAGATCATCGGGCCGGACTTGATCCGGCCCCCGGCTGCAATAGCGTTCCCAAGGCGCCGATCACGCCGCACGTCCATCAGGAGCTGCCCATGGCCCGCCGTTTCCGCGTTCCCGATTTCGCCCGCGCGGCCCTTGTCGCCGGCCTCGCCTTCTGGCCGCTGATCGCCGCGGCGCAGGACGTCCCGGCGATCCCCGAACAGGTGCTCACCAACGACCCGTCCCATACCACGGTCGATTTCGGGCTGAGCCATCTGGGCTTTTCCACCTATCGCGGCAGCTTCGGCGACGTGGCGATCAAGCTGACGCTCGACACCGCGCATCCCGAGGCGGCGAAGCTCGACGCGGTCGTCGGGATCGACTCGCTCATCGTGCCGAACCCGCCCGCGGGCTTTCTCGACACGCTGCTCGGTCCGGACTGGTTCGACGCCGCGAAGTACCCCGAGGCGCATTTCGTCTCGGACAGCATCACCCTGACCGGGCCGACCACCGCGGACATCCACGGCACCCTGACGCTGCACGGCGTGACCCGGACCTTCATGCTCAAGGCCACGTTCAACGGCGGCTACGCCGAACACCCTCTGGAACCGCGGCCCCGGCTCGGCTTCGCGGCCACCGGCAGCTTCAAGCGGTCGGATTTCGACATGGGCTTCTTCGTGCCGCCCGCGGGCGAGACCTTCGGCATCGGCGATGCCGTCACCCTGACCATCGACGTGGAGATGATCGGAGCGATGAAGGCGCCGAACTGAGGGGCGTTGACCCAGGCGTCAGGGCCGACTAGGCGGCGGCCATGAGCGACGATCTCGACACCGTCTTCGCGGCTTTGGCCGACCCGACGCGCCGGGCGATCCTCGCCATGCTGCTCGAGGACGACATGGCGGTCACCGACGTGGCCGAGCCGTTCCAGATGTCGCTGGCGGCGATCTCGAAGCACCTCGTCATCCTGACCCGCGCCGGGCTGATCGCCCAGGAAAAGCGCGGCCGGGTGAAATGGTGCAAGCTGGAGCCCGACGCGCTGCGCGCCGCCAGCGTCTGGATGCAGGGCTTCGGGCAGTTCGATCCGGTGGATCTCGACGCGCTGGAACGCTTCCTGGTTCAGGAGCTTGCCGCCGGACCCGAGATCGAGGTCGACGACGACAGCGCGCCGCACGGCGACGGCCCGCCACCACACGGCGCGCGCTGAGCCCGGCGCGGCGGCCCGTTCAGTTCCAGGTCTTCGCCTCGTCCTTGATGTGGCGCAGGAAGGCCTGGACCTTCGCGGTACGGTGCAGGTCGACATGGGTGACCAGCCACAAGGGCGCCGACCATTCGTCGCGGGGCATGCAGATCTGCACCAGTTCCGGATGCTGGGCGGCTTCCCAGACCGACAGGAAGCCGAGCCCGACATCGTTCAGCATCGCGTATTTCAGCGCACGCCCGTCGCCCGACCGGAACACCACGCGGTCGCGGCGCACGTGTTCGTTGAGCCAGCGGAAGGCCGGCGCCCGGCTTTCGGCGTCGTCCGGCCCGACGAAGACATGCGCCGACAGGTCGCCCTCCAGGTCGGGACGGCCGTAGCGGTCCAGATAGCCCTGCGTCGCGAACAGCGCGGTGGCGCTGCGGCCCAGCCGCTGCACCACGTTGTCGGGCTGGTCCGGCACCGATCCCGCACGCACCGCCACATGCGCCTCGCCGTATTCCAGCCGGAACAGCCGCTCGCCGGTCAGAAAGCGCGTGACCACCTCGGGATGCGCCGCCTGGAACCGCGCCAGCGCCGGCACCAGAAGGGGCGCGAAACCGCCGAGGCTGGTCACCACCAGCTCGCCGGTGACGCTCTCGCCGCGGCCGCGCAGCCGCCCGGCCAGCTGGGTGAACTGGTCGTCGGTGGCCTGGGCCACCTGCAGCAGGTCGGCCCCTGCCTCGGTCGGCGTGTAGCCGCGGGCATGGCGCTGGAACAGCTTTGTGCCCAGCCGCGCCTCCAGCGAGTCGATGTGCCGGATCACCGTGGCATGGTGCACGCCAAGCTCCGCCGCCGCCCCCGACACCGTCCCGGCCCGGGCCACGTGATAGGCTGTGCGTATCTCGTCCCAGGCTTCGATCGTCATGCGCCCTGTGCGGAGATGAACAGATTCCCTCCGCCTACTCTACCGGACGGGCAGGCTCAAGGCGGATGCGGGCGCATCGGCGCCGGTGCGCCGGATTCCCTGCAAATCCACCCGATCCGTGGTCAGGACGCAGGCATGGACCGGCCGGAGAGCCCCATGCCCCGCCCCGGGCTCAGCCGTGCATGCGCCGCCGTCGCGGCGGCACCGCCGACAGATCCATCACTCTGTGCCCTGGCGCACGCAAGACATAGCCGCGGCCCCAGACCGTCTCGATCAGCGGCTCGCCGCCCGATGCCGCGCGCAACTTGCGGCGGATCTTGCAGATGAACACGTCGACGATCTTGGCGTCGGGCTCGTCCACGCCGCCATAGAGCTTGTCGAGGATCATGTCCTTGGTCAGCACCACGCCCTTCATCAGGGTGAGGAACTCCAGCACCTCGTATTCGCGCGAGGTCAGCGGAACCGGCGTGCCGTCCACCTGCGCCGTGCGCGTGGCCACGTCGAGCGTCAGCCGACCGACCGACAGCGACCGGGACCGTCGCGATTTCATCTGGGGGCTCCGCGAGGCCTTCACGGGGCACTTCCTGAACGAAGCGGGGGCAACTTCTCCAGTTCCTTCGAGTCGGGCCGGCCGCACGGGTCAGGGACGACACCGGCCGGCTCGTTTCAGATCACTGCGGATAAGCCGCGATACTGCGCAATTACCGGCCGCCGCGACCGGATACTTCGGCACCGCCCTCCGATCTGCCGCGCTGCGGCACGCCGGACCCCCACGGTTCCCTGCCTCTCCGGCACCGCGCCGGTCGGCACATCGTGCCCGCCGGACGGGATTCCCCGGATCGACCTTCGCCCGCGGCCAAGAAGGTCACGAACGCTGTCCTACATATGGACGGGGGCCGACGAGTCAACCTGCCACTGACGTTGCGGCAGTTCCCCGGCGCAATCATGCCACAGTTTCGTGAGGCTGGCCACGACCCCGGACCCGACCCCGACCCCGGCCCCGGCCCCGGCCCCGACCCCGACCCGCGCGCATCACGGCCGAACCTTGACAAGTCCGCGCCAAGCGGGCATCTGCCCTGGGATCCCGGAGACTTTCGAGTCGTCCGGTCCTGTGTCCATGCAGGATCGCCATCCGCCAGCGATTTTCGCCCGCGGATGCCGCTCCGGTTTTGGGCACGGGCTCACAGCCGAGCGGCCAAGGAGACCGTGCGCATGTTCGAAAATCTGTCCGAGCGCCTCGGCGGCGTCTTCGACCGGCTGACGCGGCAGGGCGCACTGACCGAGGACGACGTGCGCACCGCGCTGCGCGAGGTGCGCGTCGCCCTGCTCGAAGCCGACGTGTCGCTGCCGGTGGCGCGCGACTTCGTCAAGGCGGTCGAGAAGAAGGCGACCGGCCACGCGGTCACCCGCTCGATCACGCCCGGACAGCAGGTCGTGAAGATCGTCCATGACGAACTTGTGCACGTGCTGGCCGGCGACGACGCCGATCCCGGCGCGCTGAAGATCGACAACGCCCCGGCGCCGGTCCTGATGGTGGGCCTGCAGGGCTCGGGCAAGACAACCACCACCGCCAAGCTTGCCAGGCGCCTGACCGACCGCAACGGCAAGCGCGTGCTGATGGCCTCGCTCGACACCAACCGCCCGGCGGCGATGGAGCAGCTCGCCATCCTCGGCACCCAGATCGGCGTCGACACCCTGCCCATCGTCAAGGGCGAGGATGCGGTGGCGATCGCCCGGCGTGCCAAGCAGCAGGCCACCCTCGGCGGCTATGATGTCTACATGCTCGACACTGCCGGCCGGCTCCATATCGACCAGGAGCTGATGGATCAGGTCGCCCGCGTTCGCGACGTCGCCAACCCGCGCGAGACGCTGCTGGTGGTCGATGGGCTCACCGGCCAGGATGCCGTCAACGTGGCGCAGGAATTCGACTCCCGCGTCGGCGTCACCGGGGTGATCCTGACCCGGATGGACGGCGACGGCCGCGGCGGCGCCGCGCTCAGTATGCGCGCCATCACCGGCAAGCCGATCAAGTTCGTCGGCACCGGCGAGAAGATGGACGCGATCGAGGAATTCCAGCCCAGCCGGATCGCCGGCCGGATTCTCGGCATGGGCGACATCGTCGCGCTGGTCGAGAAGGCGCAGGAAACCTTCGAGGCCGAGCAGGCCGAACGGATGATGCGCCGCTTCCAGAAGGGTCAGTTCAACATGAACGACCTGAAGGCGCAGCTCGAACAGATGCTGAAGATGGGCGGCATGGACGGCGTGATGGGCATGATGCCCGGCATGGCCAAGATGAAGAAGCAGGTCGATGCCGCCGGGCTCGACGACAAGGTGCTGAAGCGCCAGATCGCCCTGATCCAGTCGATGACCAAGGTGGAGCGTTCCAACCCGCAGCTGCTGCAGGCCAGCCGCAAGAAGCGGATCGCCGCGGGCGCCGGGCTCGACGTGGCCGAACTCAACCGCCTGCTGAAGCAGCACCGCCAGATGGCCGACATGATGAAGAAGGTCGGCAAGATGGGGAAGGCCGGCATGCTGAAAAGCCTGCGCGGGCTGATGGGCGGCAAGATGCCCAGCGAGGCCGAGATGGCCGCGGCGCAGGCGAAGCTCGGCAGCGGGATGCCGGGCCTTGGCGGCGGCGGACTGCCGGGCGGGCTTCCAGGCCTCGGCGGCGGCGCCCAGCTTCCCCCCGGCCTGTCGGGCTTCGGCAAGAAGAAATGACCGCGCCCCGCTGCCTCGTGCCGCCCGTCGGCGCCGCGGCCGGTGCCGCCCGGCAGTTCCGCGCGGAGCTGCCCTGTCTGGCGACGGCACGGCTCGACCTGCGCCCGGCGACGCTGGACGATTTTCCGCTCTGGTCCGAGATCTTCGCCGCACCCGACGCGGGCGCGATCGGCGGACCACTGAACGCCGAGGGCGCCTGGGACGAATTCTGCGTCTACGTCGCGGGCTGGCTGCTGCACGGCCACGGGCTCTGGGCGGCGGTGCGGCGCACCGACGAACGGCTGCTCGGCTTCGCGCTGCTCGGGCTGGAATGGAGCGACCGCGAACCCGAGATCGGCTGGATCTTCGCCGAAGAGGCGCACGGCCTGGGCTATGCCACCGAAGCCGCCATGGCGGTGCGCGACCATGCCGCCGCCCTGCTCGGCCCCGGCAGCGCGGTCAGCTACATCGACCCCGCCAATGCCGCCTCGATCGAGCTTGCCATCCGCGTCGGTGCCACCCGCGACCCCGCCGCCGAGGCCGCGCTCGGCGACGGCACCCAGGTCTGGCGCCATGGCGCGGCCCGGGCGGAGGCGACGGCATGATCCCCCTCGGCGATCTCCCTGCACTCTCGGCCTGCGGTCGCGCCGCGCTTCTGATCCACGGCCACCGCACCGCGGGCTGGGTCGGCCGGCTCCGCGGCGCTGCGCGGTCGCGCGCCGCCGCCCGGACGTCCCGCGGCCGGCACGCCGGCCGGCCGGCGCCGGGCGGAACGTTCGGCGAACGAAAATGTGCAAACGGTGCTTTTGCCAATTTCCTAACGCCGGGAGGCCAGCCATGACCGACGCCACGATCCGCGCCGCCGAGCTTCTCAGCGACCACCGCGCCTCCATCGACCGGCTTGACGCGATCCTCGTCTACACGCTGGGCGAGCGCTTCAAGCATACCCAGGCGGTGGGCCGCCTGAAGGCCGAGCACGGCCTTCCCCCCGCCGATCCCGCCCGCGAGGCGGACCAGATCGCCCGGCTCGAACAGCTCGCCCTCGCGGCCGATCTCGACCCGGAATTTGCCAAGAAATTCCTGAACTTCATCATTCAGGAAGTGATCCAGCACCACAAGCTGCACCAGACCGAAGGCGCGTGACCCGCGCCCTTCCAGCCAGTCCCAAGGAGAAATCGACATGGCCATGAAACTTCGCCTCGCCCGCGGCGGCTCCAAGAAGCGCCCGATGTACCGCATCGTCGCCGCCGACAGCCGCGCCCCCCGCGATGGCCGCTACATCGAGCGGCTCGGCACCTACAACCCGCTCCTGCCCAAGGACAGCGAAGAGCGGGTGAAGATGGATCTCGACCGCGTCCGCCACTGGCTCGGCCAGGGCGCCGAGCCCACCGACCGCGTCAGCCGCATGCTGGAAGCCGCTGGCGTCATTGAGAAAAAGACCCGCTCCAACGCGAAGAAGGGCGCCCCCGGCAAGAAGGCGCTGGAGCGCGCGAAGGAACGCGCCGCCAAGGCCGATGCCGCCGCTTCCGCCCCGGCCGAGGAAGCCGCGGCCGGGTAAGTCCCGGCGAACCGCCATGTCCAAGGGCTTCTGGATCGGGGTCGCCCATCGACGGCAGGCGCTGGCCGCGCGGGCGGCCGGCTTCTGCGCCTTCTCGCACGGCAAGCGTGAGGCCGCCGAGCGGGTCGGCACCGGAGACGGCGTACTCTACTATGCGCCGAAGTCGGATTTCGACGGCGATCCGGTCCAGGCGTTCGTGGCGCTGGCCTGGATCACCGGCGAGACCGCCGAAGAGCGCGAGATGCCGGGCACCGAGTTCCGCCCCTGGACCCGCGCGGCGCGGTTCGAGGATGTCGAGGAGACGCCGATCCGCCCTCTCCTGCCCGATCTCGGCTTCATCCGCTCGCCGCGGCACTGGGGCATGGCGTTCCGGCGCAGCCTCTTCGCGGTGAATGACGCCGACTTCGCCCGGATCGCCGATGCCATGCGGAGGCACGCATGATACGCCTGATCATCTATGCCGTCATCTTTCTGGCCGGTCTCTGGGCCGGAGCCGAATACGAACGGGTGACCGCGGTCGAACGCTGCCTGAATGCCGGCGGCTCGGCCGATCCCCGCGGCTTCTGCATCGGACCGGGACAGTGAGCCGCGACATGGCCCAAGCGATGATCTGCGTGGGCGCCATCGCCGGGGCCTACGGCGTGAGGGGCGAAGTGCGCCTGAAAAGCTTCTGCGCCGATCCCGCCGCGATCGCCGACTACATGCCGCTGTCCTCCGAGGACGGGCGCCGCAGCTTCGCCGTCACTCTCACGGGGCAGACCTCGGGCGCCCTGACCGCGCGGCTGGACGGTGTGACCAGCAAGGAAGCCGCCGATGCGCTGCGCGGGACGCGGCTTTACGTGCCGCGCGACCGCCTGCCCTCGCTACCCGACGACGAGTTCTACCACGCCGACCTGATCGGCCTGACGGTGCGCGACACCGGCGGGCGGGAACTGGGCCGCGTCGCCGCCGTGCTCAACCACGGCGCGACCGACTTGCTGGAGATCCGCGGACCGGGTCTTGGCGACGGCATCCTGCTGCCCTTCACCCAGACCGCGGTTCCGACCGTCGACCTTGCGCAGGGCACGATTGTCGCCGACCCGCCCGAGGGGCTCATTGCCGATGCGGCGGGCAAGCGGGGACCGGGGGAGCCGGCATGACCGGGGAAGCGCCGCCGGGACCGCGCCGCTCGCACGGGCGCATCGCGATCCGCCCCACGCTGCGGCCCCGCGACCTGATGAGCGCCACGCCGGAGCTTGCCGGAGCGTGGCGGGCCAAGGTCATTACCCTGTTCCCCGAGGTCTTTCCCGGCGTGCTCGGCGCCTCGCTGACCGGCAAGGCGCTGAACGAGGGGCTCTGGCAGCTCGAGACGATCGATCTGCGCCCGTTCGGCGAGGGACGGCACCGCAATGTCGACGACACTCCCGCAGGGGGCGGCGCCGGAATGGTATTGCGGCCGGATGTCCTCGACCGGGCATTGCGAGAGGCTGCCGAAGGCACCCCCGACCAGCGTGCGCTCTGGCCGGTGATCGCTCTGTCGCCGCGAGGCCAGCCCTTCACGCAGGCGATGGCGCAGGCGCTGTCGGCGGCCCAGGGCGTCACCCTGGTCTGCGGCCGGTTCGAGGGGATCGACCAGCGCGTGCTCGACGCGCACCAGATCCTCGAGGTCTCGATCGGCGATTTCGTCATGACCGGCGGTGAGATAGCCGCGCAGGCCTTGATCGATGCGACCGTCCGGCTTATACCCCGCGTGCTGGGGAATCAGGCGTCGGTGGAGGAGGAATCCTTCTCGTCCGGCCTTCTGGAACACCCGCACTACACGAAACCTGTCGACTGGGACGGCCGTAGGGTTCCCGACATTCTCCTGTCGGGGCACCACGGCCATATCCGTTCCTGGAGACAGATGCAGGCCGAAAGGCTGACACGGCAACGCCGCCCTGATCTCTGGCGGGCTTACTGTGCGACGCATGGTAGGGACCCGGACGGGGACCGAGAGCTCTGAGGGCGCTTCACGTCGCGGGCACACCCGCGCCAGGACAAGGATGAATGCGATGGACCTGATCGCACAACTAGAGGCCGAGCAAGTCGCCGCGCTCGGCAAGACGATCCCCGACTTCAAGGCCGGCGACACGATCCGCGTCGGCTACAAGGTGACCGAAGGCACGCGAACCCGCGTCCAGAACTACGAAGGTGTCTGCATCGGCCGCCGCAACGGCAACGGCATCGCCGGCAGCTTCACGGTCCGCAAGATTTCTTTCGGCGAGGGTGTCGAGCGCGTGTTCCCGCTCCACTCGACCAACATCGAAAGCATCACCGTGGTCCGCCGCGGCGAGGTGCGCCGCGCCAAGCTCTACTACCTGCGCAGCCGCAGCGGCAAATCCGCCCGCATCGCCGAGAAGACCAACTACAAGCCGAAGGCCGCGACGGCCGACGCGAACGCCTGAGGAGAGTCGCCATGAAGAAGGGCATCCACCCCGACTACCACTTCATCGACGTCAAGATGACCGACGGCACCGTGCTGCGCACCCGCTCCACCTATGGCAAGGAAGGCGACACGCTCGCGCTCGAGATCGACCCGTCCTCGCATCCGGCCTGGACCGGCGGCTCGGCCAAGCTGATGGATACCGGTGGCCGCGTGTCGAAATTCAAGAAGAAATACGAAGGCCTCGGCTTCTGAGACGCCGGCCCCCGCCGCCACGGACCGCGCCGCCTTCGGGCGGCGCTTTTCGTTTCGGCGACCGGAATGGCCGTTCGGCCCGAAACGGGGATGGAGGAGCCTGCCCCTGAACGCCAGGGGGTCGGGGTGGGCCGGGACATGCCTGCAAGGAGAAGCGTCTGTTCCATCCGAGCCGCGGTTGCTGCGGTGGCGGCCAGTGCGGCCGCAGCACAGGACAGCTGCCACGGCGTCGACATGACCATCGACCCCGCGGCCATTGCCGAGACCGCCCGGCTTGGGCCGCGCAGCTTTTCGCCCTATGCCAACCGGAGCTTCTCGACCCGCCGGCTCTGGGGCGACCAGCATGTGCATTCCTGCTGGTCCTTCGATGCCGGTTTCATCAATGCGCTCGGCCCGTGGCGAGCAGGTGCTGACCACCTGGGGGGGTCTGGTCCAGCGGTCCCGCCCACTGGACTGGCTGGTGATGACCGACCATTCCGACCTGCTCGGCATGCCGTCGGCGCTGCAGGCGGGCGATCCGGAATTTGTCGCGGCCGACAAGACGCTCGCGGACTGGAGTGCGGTCATGCAGATGAACGACATCGGGGCCGCGACCCCGGTGGCGATGGCGGCGATCCAGGCACAGGGCAACGGCACGCTGCCAGAGGCTGCGAAGAGCGAGGAGTTCTTCCGCAGGACCTGGCACGATTACACCGGGATCATCGAAAGCTCCAACGAACCCGGCCGGTTCACCGCCATGATCGGCTACGAATGGACCCCCAATCCCGTTCCGGGCAACAACATGCACCGCAATGTCGTCTATCGCGGCGGCAAGGCAGAGGCGGACCAGATCTTGCCGACACGACATTCGAAAGCGTCGATCCCGAGGATCTGAGGCGCTGGATGGCGGCCTACGAGGCCGCGACCGGCGGCCGCGTGCTGGCGATCCCGCCTAACGGCAATCTGTCGAACGGCCTCATGTTCGCCTTCGAGACCTGTGGCGGCGCGCCCCTGACCCGGGACCATGCGGAACGCCGGCAGCGCTTCGAGCCGATCCACGAGGTGACCCAGATCAAGGGCGATGGCGAGGCGCACCCGTCCCTGTCGCCCGAGGACGAATTCGCCGATTTCGAGACCTGGGACGACGGCAACCTGAACCTTACCCCGAAAGAGCCCGGCATGATCGCGCACGAGTACTATCACGAGGCGCTGAAGAACGGGATGAGGCTGGACCAGGAGATCGGGGCAACCCCTTCCGCATCGGTACGGCAGCCGGGACGGATGCGTATACCGCATTGTCGGCGGTCGAGGAGGACAATTTCTTCGGCAAGCATTCCGGCGTCGAGCCGTCGCCGATGCGCTGGGAGCATGTGGTGCGCAGCTTTGACGGCCGCGCGATCCTGGGCTGGCGCATGGCTGCGGCCGGCTACACCGCGGTCTGGGCGACCGAGAACACGCGCGAAGCGATCTGGGACGCCATGGCCCGCCGCGAGACCTATGCCACGACCGGCCCGCGGATGGCTGTGCACTTCTTCGGCGGCTGGAATTTCAAGCCCGAAGATGCGTTTGCCCGCGAACCGCGCTGGATCGGCTACGACAAGGGCGTACCGATGGGCGCCGATCTGGAAGCCCGCCCGGACGGCGCCGAGGCGCCTGGCTTCGTCGTCGCGGCCCTGCGCGATCCGATCAGCGGCAATCTCGACCGAATCCAGATCGTCAAGGGCTGGGTGGATGCCGGCGGGCAGACCCGGGAAGAGGTCTTCGACGTGGTCTGGTCCGACAGTCGCCAACCCGCCCGGACGGCAAGCAGCCCGCGGTGGGCGACACCGTGGACGTCGACAACGCGACATGGACCAATTCCATCGGCACGCCGGAACTGACCGCGGTCTGGACCGATCCGGACTTCGACCCGGCGCAGCCGGCCATGTATGATGCCCGTGTCCTTCAGATCCCGACGCCGCGCTGGACCGCCTACGAGGCGAAGCGCTTCGATCTCGACCTGCCGGACGAGGTTCCGATAACGGTCCAGAAGCGCGCCTATACATCGCCGATCTGGTATGCTCCAACCGAGTAGGCCTTGATCCTGATCAGGGCAGGTGCGGGATCCGCAGCGCATGATCGGTCAGGACATGAATTCGGGGGAGGAAGACATGCGTTTGGTTTCGTCGCTTTCTGCGCTTGTGCTTGCTGCATTGCCGGGCGTGGCGCTGGCGCAGTTCATTCCGGCGGAAAGCTCGCTTTCGGGGCTTTATCCAGGCAAGGCCTATTCGCCTTATGCCGAGCGCACGTTTCCCGACCGCGTGTTCTGGGGCGATACGCACCTGCATACGGGGCTTTCCATGGATGCGGGCCTGTTCGGCGCCCGGCTGGGCCTCGACGACGCCTACCGGTTCGCCCGCGGCG
Source organism: Paracoccaceae bacterium (assembly GCA_020425125.1). Lineage (GTDB taxonomy): Bacteria > Pseudomonadota > Alphaproteobacteria > Rhodobacterales > Rhodobacteraceae > Meridianimarinicoccus. Next base: position 46,951 of record JAGQRV010000011.1, read on the forward strand.
AGCAGGTCACGGCCTCATCGGGCCAGCCGGCAAAGCTCGGACGTCCGCTCGACTGGCTGGTGATCGCCGACCATTCAGACGGGATGGGGTTCTTCAACGATCTTGCGGCCGGCAACCCCGCGATCCTGAAATTCGCCCAGGCCCGTCCATGGTACGAGGGTCTGGAAGAGGGCGGCGAGGCCGCATCAAACGCAGCGCTGAACCTGATCACCACCTTCGCGCAGGGCAAGATCGACCAGCAGATGATGGCCGAATACTCGCCCGGCGGGAAGATTTATGAAACGGTCTGGCAACGGGTCGTGGACGCGGCGGAACGGTTCAACGATCCCGGCAGCTTCACGACCATCATCGGATTCGAATGGACGTCGCTGGTCGCGGGCAACAACCTCCACCGCAACGTGCTGTTCCGTGACGGCGCAGAGAAGGCCGGACAGGTCGTCCCCTACACGACACAGGCCCCGGTCGGATCGACCGATCCGCTTGATCTTTATGCCTGGCTTGAAAATTACGAGGCCAGGACCGGCGGAGCCGCGCTCGCGCTTGCACATAACGGCAACCTCTCCAACGGGCTCATGTTTCCGGTCGACGCCCAATATACCGGGAAGGCCATCGACGCAGCCTATGTGGAGGCCCGCGCCAAGTGGGAGCCGCTCTACGAGACCACCCAGATCAAGGGAGACGGCGAGGCGCATCCCTATCTGTCGCCCGACGACGAGTTCGCGAATTACGAAACCTGGGATATCGGCAACCTCGACCTGACCCAGGCCAAGACGCCCGAGATGCTGCAATACGAATACACGCGGGAAGCCCTGAAGAACGGGCTTCTTCTGGAACAGCGGTGGGGCACCAATCCCTACAAGTTCGGGCTCGTCGGCTCCACGGACAGCCACACCGCGCTGTCGGCCGTGGAAGAGGACAACTTCTTCGGCAAGGCCACCAATGTGGAACCGAAGCCGGAGCGGATGGAACACCCCTTCGCCAAGACCGACATCGGCACCTATGAGGGCTATCAGCTGGTCTCGTCGGGCTATACCGGCGTATGGGCGACCGAGAATACCCGTGCGGCGATCTGGGATGCACTCGACCGCCGCGAGGTCTATGCCACAACGGGACCGCGGATGATCGTCCGCTTCTTCGGCGGGTGGGACTATACCGACCAGGATCTGAACAGCCGGCAGCCCGCCTTCCGCGGCTACGAGAAGGGTGTGCCCATGGGCGCGGATCTGCCCGCCGCATCCGGCGATGGCGCGCCGACCTTCATGGTCTATGCCCTGCGCGATCCGATCGGCGCCAACCTCGACCGGATTCAGATCATCAAGGGCTGGCTCGACGCCGAGGGCGCGACGCATGAAAAGGTCTACGACGTAGCCTGGTCGCCGGGCCGCGAGCCGGACGCGAACGGGAAGGTTCCGCCGGTCGGCAATACCGTCGATGTCGAGAACGCCAACTGGACCAACACGATCGGCGCGTCCGAACTGGCCACGGTCTGGACCGATCCCGATTTCGATCCCGAACAATCGGCCTTCTACTATGCGAGGGTGCTGGAGATTCCGACACCGCGCTGGGTGGTCTACGACGCGTTCCGGTTCGACGTGCCGATTCCCGAAGGCGCCGAGACTTCGGCCCAGGAACGGGCTTATACCTCGCCGATCTGGTACCAGCCGGGCTGACCTACGCCGTCTCGCAGTCTTTCGGACGGTCGGCCCCTGAGTTCAGGATGCGCGCAACTGCGATCGTATCTCGCATCCACTGGGCGCCGGGACGGTTTCCGGCGCTGGTCCTTGCCGATTGCGCTTTCAAAGCCCCAGCCCACAACATATGGTAATGCCAAACGCAGCAGGGTCCTTTCGGTACAGGGACAATCGTGGCCTACATCATCGTTGTCGGGAACGAAAAGGGCGGGTCGGGCAAGTCCACGACCACCATGCATCTGGCCACGGCGCTGGCCCGGATGGGGCACAGGGTCGGCGGTCTCGACCTCGATCTGCGGCAGCGGTCGTTCGGACGATACGTGGAGAACCGCGAGTCCTTCTGCGTGCGCGAGGGCATCCATCTGCCGATGCCGATCTACCTGCCCCTGCCCGAGATCGCCGAAGGCGATGTGCCCGAGGGACAGAACATCTATGACCTGAGGCTCGACGCCGCGGTCTCCGAGCTCGACGAGAAGGTCGATTTCCTGCTGATCGACTGCCCGGGCTCGCATACCCGGCTGAGCCAGCTTGCGCATTCGATGGCCGACACGCTCGTCACGCCGCTCAACGACAGCTTCATCGACTTCGATCTGCTCGCCCGGCTCGACGCGGGGACCGGCGCGATCATCGGGCCGTCGATCTATTCGGAAATGGTCTGGAACGCGCGGCAGTTGCGCGCCCAGGCCGGGCTGAAGCCGATCGACTGGCTGGTGATCCGCAACCGCATGGGGCGCCAGCAGATGCACAACAAGAAGCGCGTCGGCGATGCGCTGAGGGAGCTGTCGCAGCGGATCGGCTTCCGCGTGGCGCCGGGCTTCGCCGAGCGGGTGATCTTCCGCGAACTCTTCCCCCGCGGGCTCACCCTTCTCGATCTCCGCGACACCGGAACCGGTGCGCTGAGCCTGTCGAACATAGCCGCCCGGCAGGAGGTCCGCGACCTCGTCAATGCGTTGAAGCTCCCGGGCGTTCGGGCGGATTTCTGAACCGCGCCCGCTGCTGCTAGTGAAGCAGATTGCCGTCCCGCGACGTAAGGATCGCCACCGGACGCGTACGCTTGAAGGCCGACAGGATGATCATCAGGATCGAGGTCATCGGCACCGCGATGATGGCGCCGGGCACGCCCCAGAGCGTCGACCAGACCACCAGGGCAAGCAGGACGGTCAGCGGGCTCAGATTGAGCGTGCGCCCCATCACCCGCGGTTCCAGCAGGTTGCCGACATAGAACTGCGCCAGGGACAGCACGACAAGCGCGAGCCCGGCCAGTTTCAGGTCGCCATAGGCGAACGCGGTATAGGCCGAGGCGAGCGCCACACCAGCGATCGAGCCGACATAGGGAATGTAGTTGAAAAGCGCGATGAGGAAGGCCCAGAACACGGAGTTCTCGATGCCGAGCATCCACATCAGGATCCAGGATATGGTGCCGAGGATGACGTTCATGAGCGTCTTAGTCGACAGGTAGGTGACGACCTGCGTGTTGATCCGCCGGAACAGCGCCAGAGCTGCATCCCGTTCGCCGCTGTCCGGGATCACCAGCGAAACCTTGCGCGAAAGCGGGCCGCGCTCCGCCACCATGAAGGCCATGTAGGTCATCATCAGAACGGCATAGCCGCCCGCGCTCGCCAGCGCACCGAGCAGCCCCAACGACAGCCGCGGCAGATCCAATCGGTCCACCAGCTGGGTTCGCAGACTTTCCCAGGTCGGTGCGTCGGTCAGGTGCAGCGGCTCCAGGAAGCGGGTAAGCAGCAGCAGCATCTCGTCTTCGTGCGCAAGCTGGGATTGGGCGATCGCGCGAAGGTTCGAGACGGCCACCAGGGTTATGGCCGCCAGAGCTAGGGCGAAGATCAGCAGCGCGAGAACGTAGTGCAGCCAGACAGGCAGGGCCGACATGAGCGGCAGGCGCCGCAGCCCGTGCGTGGCGCCGATCAGCACGTAGGTGAGCATGACCGCGACCACGAAAGGCAGGATCACGGTCTTTCCGACCGAGAGAATCCAGCCGACCAGAACGGTGAAGGCGGTGAGGTAGAAGATTTCGCGAATGGACATGCGCCGCCCCGCATTGCGGTTCCGTCCCGAGCCCTAGCCGTTCGCCGCGCCGGTGAAAAGATCGCCGCACCGTCCGCACCCCGTTTGCGCGGAGATCGCCTCGCGCGGCGTCACCTTGCCGCTTCTCGTGGCAGGGCCGTCACCGCATGAGGCCGGCCTCGCGGTAATAGCGCTCGGCCCCCGGATGCAGCGGCGCGGTCAGTGCGGCCGAGACCATCTCGTTCTTGTCGAGATGCGCGAGCGCGGGATGCAGCTTGCGGAACTCGTCGAAATTCTCGAACACCGTCCGCACCAGTTGGTAGACCGTCTCGTCATCCTCGCTTTCCGTCGTCAGCAGGGCGGCTCCGACACCGAACGTCGCGACATCCGCGTCATTGCCACGATAGGTGCCGCCGGGAATGACGGCCTCACGGTAATAGGGATGGTCTGCGATGAGTTTCGCGATCTCCGGGCCCTCCACGGGAACGAGCACGCTGTCGCAATCCGCGGTGGCCGACTGGACCGCCCCGGAAGGGTGGCCGACCACATAGACCATGGCATCGATCGTGCCGTCGCAGAGCGCCGTCGCCTGATCCGCGGCCGGAAGTTCGGAGACCTCCCCCAGATCGCTGACCGCCCACCCCTTGGCCGCCATCACCACTTCCATGGTGCTGCGCTGGCCGGAACCCGGATTGCCGATATTCACCCGCTTTCCCTTCAGGTCATCAAAGGTCGCAATGCCGGCATCTGCCCGGGCAACCACGGTGAAGGGCTCCGCATGAAGCGAGAAGACCGATCGCAGGCCGTCGAACGCGTCCTTGTCCGCGAACGGCCCGGTGCCCTTGACGGCGTCATACTGTACGTCCGACTGGACGACACCGAAGGAGATGTCGCCGTCGCGCAGCGCGTCGACATTGGCGACCGATCCGCCGGTCGATTCCACCGCGCAGCGCAGATGAAGCGTGTCGATTTCCCGGTTCACCAGCCGGCAGATCGCTCCGCCTGCGGGAAAGTACACGCCCGTCACCCCGCCGGTCCCGATGACGACGAATCTGTCAGCCTCTGCCGCCGCCGCGGCGCTGGCGAGACAGAGGCCGGCGGCGGTCACCACCGCGGCAAGCTTCGATCTGGCGGCCATTCTGCACTCCCTGCTCGGTGTCCGGTTATCCTGCCCTTGTGTACTGAACCTAGCGCATCCCGGGATCATGCCGCCAGCGGGAGTCTGCGGAGGCGGTCCGGATCGGCGCGGAGGCTATCGAAGTTGCCTTCGAAGCACTTAGATTCAATGGGCCGCACGTACCGACCCTTGACCTTCTGGCTGCGCAGCTTTCAGGTGTATGCAGTCGTGAGGATCGCGAATGCCGTCTGACACTGCGCCTTTCGCCCGCCCGCCGGTCCGGCACCGCCGTCCGTTCGCGTGCGCCGCATCCCCGGGATACCGCCGTTCCCAAGGGTACGCCGATGCGGCTTGAAGGCTCCTGCCACTGCAAGGCGGTCAGTTTCGCGGTCGAGGCACCGCAGCCATATCCCTTCAATCTCTGCTACTGCTCGATCTGCCGGAAGACGGCAGGCGCGGGCGGGTACGCGATCAATCTGGGCGCCCTGGTGGATTCCCTGGAAGTCGAAGGTTGGGATCATATCCGCTCGTACAATGCGATCCTGCACGAACGCCTGGGCGCGCAGTCGACCGGGCAGCGCAAGTTCTGCGGCATCTGCGGCAGCGCCCTCTGGATCTGGGATCCGACATGGCCCGACCTGATCCATCCTCACGCCTCGGCGATCGACACCGAGCTTCCGATCTCGCCGGAGCGCGTGCACATGATGCTCGGGTCGCGGGCGAACTGGGCGGTGCCCTGCCTTGGCCCGAACGACCGTACCTTTGACGAGTATCCCGACGAGAGCCTTGCGGAATGGCACGACCGTCTGGGATTGACCTCGTGACCGGATCGGGCACGCGCATCGCGACCGTCTGTCGCCCCGTCGCGCTGGCTCTGTCCGCGATCATTGCCCTGCCCGCCATGCTGGCCGCCCAGGAAGCGCCGGACACACTGCCCACCGATCCGCCAGCCGAACCGGCACAATCCGGAAACGCGCTCGAAGATGCCGCGCGGGCCTATGTTGCCAGCCCGGGCCAGCAGGCGCTGATCGACTCGCTGCTCTCGCCCGAAGCCATTCTCGCCCAGATCAATGCGGCGAGCCCCGACCTGCCGCCGAAGCTCACCGGGCTCGTCTCCCGCATCGCATCGGACGAACTTGAATCGCTGCGCCCCAAACTCGAGGCGGCCATGGTGGATTCCGCCGTCAAGACCTTTACCTTGGACGAGATTCACGCACTCGACGTCTTCTACAACACGCCGGAAGGACGCTCGATCCTCCTCAAGATGCAGCCGTTCCTGGAAGATGCGCTGGCTCAGGTTGCGCCCGAGATCCGGGCCGCACAGGACGTGATCCTGCAGCGCACGGTCGAGGCCTTGCAACTCGGCCGCTGACCCTGGTTCGGCGCCCCTGATCCGTTGCGCGGGTCCGATTTCTTTGACATTCCCCGGCACCGCCTCATCTACTTCACTCGACAGCGGCCGATTGCGGAGCAAGCAACCGTGCAAGACGAAGCCTGGAGGAAACGCCGGCCATCCGACGCCTGCATCGGCCTGGCTGAAGCGGACGACATGCCAACGGACGGGCTCCCCGACGCATTTGCGCCCCTGATCGAAGCGAGGGCGCAACGGACCGCCTGTGTGGTCGCGCAGCTGGGTCTGTCCCTCGATGGCCGGATCGCGACCGAGACGGGCGATGCGAAATACATCAACGGAACCGACGCGCTGGCGCATCTGCACCGCATCCGGGCCCTGGTGGACGCCGTCGTCGTGGGCGCAGGCACGGTCCGCGCGGACGATCCGCAGCTCACGGTGCGCCACTGTCCCGGACGGCACCCGGCTCGGGTGGTCATCGATCCCAACGGCACAATCGGCGCCCGGGCCCGGGTCTGGACCGACGACGGCGCGCGGCTGCTGGTCTTTGGCGGAGCGCCGCATCTGCCCGCGCGCGTGGAGCGGATTCCCGTCCCGCGCGGCGACATTCCGACACCGCAGATCCTGAGCCAGCTTGCGCGCCGGGGCCTGCGGCGGCTTCTGATCGAGGGCGGAGCCGACACGCTCTCGCGCTTCCTTGCCGCCGATGCGGTCGATTATCTGCATCTGCTTTACGGCCGGGTCATCATCGGCTCGGGCAAGGTCGGCATCAATTTGCCGGCTGCGGGAGCACTGGCCAATGCGCCGCGCCCGGCCACAAGGACGCACATCTTCCCGGATGGCGATCTGCTGGTGTCCTGCGACTTCCGGGATCGCTGAGCGCGCCTCAAGTCCCGGACGGACGGGCATAGAGGTCGCGGTGACCGATCACCAGTTGGTCGGTCGCGCCCAGACGCGCTGCCAGCCAAGCGGCGGCCTTTCCGGCTGTCACTCCGCAACGCCCGACTGCGGCCTCGGCCCACCCTTCCAGAACCGCCCGGATCAGCTCGGCATCCCGAACGCCGTCGAGCCTCCAGGGCGTCTCGGCTTCCTCAACCCGGTAGCCGTGCGCCGCGAGCAACGCGACGAGACGGCGATGGGCGTCCGGCCCGGCCGCAGGCCCGCCAAGGCCCTTGTCCGTCTTCTGGTGATCATTGAAGGCCGCGATCATGGCCACGTCGAACGGATGCTGCGGGACCAGCCCGATATGTCCGTCGTAGGTGAGGCAGGACAGCAACGGCAGTCGGGCGGCGGACAGAGCGGCAGCGAGGCGGTCCAGCCACCCCGCCGCGGCAAGGTCGAACAGGGCCGTCGCGGTCACCAGCCGGCAGGTCGCGGGCCACAGCGCGGGATTCGCGGCGAGGTCCCCCACCCGGCGCGTCACGCCCGGCGCACGGATCTGTGCCAGAAGCGCGGGGGCGTTGTCCACCAGTGTCCAGCGCGTGGATGCGGGGAAATGCGGGGCGAAGGCGCGCATTCCGGCCCCGGTCCCCGCCCCCAGATCGCAGACCTCCGGCGCGGCGAACGCGGCAAGGTCGCGCCCCGCCATCGCGATCAGGCGCTGCGACCGTGCCGCCCGGTCAGCCGGCTCCCTCAGCATCAGCCAGTCGGCGCGGAATCCGCTCACCGGCCCGGCTCAGGCATCGACGAGGCTGGCTTCGTACCAGGCCCGGGCGACGTGGCTTTCGCTCAGCGTCACCCTGAGCCGCGAGATCTCGCGCGCATCGGAGCCGAGGCGGTTCGCGAAGATCTCCGCCTTCATCTGCATGAAGATGTAATGCGCCAGCACCTCGGTGGTGCTGCGCCGTCCCGAGAAGGCATCGATCTCGTCGAGGTTGCGATAGTTGATCGGCGCGATCACCCGTTGCAGCGCCTCTGCAGCAAGCCCGATATCGACGACGATGTCGTTCTCGGTCAGGCTTTCGCGATAGAAGGCGACGTCGATGACGAAGGTCGCGCCGTGCATCCGCTGGGCGGGCCCGAAAGCTTCGCCCGGCAGGGAATGGGCAATCATCACGTGGTCGCGGACTTCGAGGGCAAACATGCGCAGCTCCGGGGTCAGGGATAGGTGAGAACGGGACAGAGCGCGTCGGCGCCGGGCTCCAGAAGCGGCGGCAGACGCGACGGCGCCTCGGCAAAGGGGATCTCGGAGCCGATGAGCCGGTCGAGCGACGGAAAGCGGGACAGCAGCGTCAGCGCCATGGCAAGGCGCCGCCGGTGGTCCCAGCGCGGCACCCGCAGCGGAGGAAGCGCGCCCACCTGACTGGACCTGATCGTCAGGCGCCTTGCATGGAACGCCCCGCCGAGCGCGAGGCCTGCCTGCGCGCTGCCATGCCAGCTTGCCTCGACGACCACCGCCTCGCGGCCGGCCGCGTCGATGGCTCTCTGGAGTCCGGCCGCGCTGCCGCTGGCATTGACGGCGACATCGACATCCTGCGGCAACTCGGAGGGTCCGACGAAGTCCAGGCCGAGCGCCGTGGCGATTTCGGCCCGCTCGGCCCGCAGATCGGTGATCGTGACTTCGGTGCCAGGCATGGACGCTGCCAATGCCGCGACGAGAAGTCCGACGACACCGGCGCCCACCACCAGCACGCGGTCTCCCGGACCGAGACTGCTGTCCCACACGACGTTCAGGGCCGTCTCCATATTTGCGGCCAGGACGGCACGGCGAAGCGGCAATCCGTCGGGAAGCGGACGTACCGCCGCAATCGGCAGGACGACGCGGTCCTGATGGGGATGGAGCGCGAAGACGGGCCGATTCAACAAATCCGCCGGTCCGGCTTCGACGATCCCGACCAGCGCATAACCATACTTGACCGGGAACGGGAAATCGCCGGCCTGGTGCGGACAGCGCATGCGGCGATGTTCGCTGTCCGGCACGGCACCGCGGGCGACGAGCGATTCCGTGCCGCGGCTGACACCGGAATGACAGGTCCGGATCAGCACCTCTTCGGGTCCCGGCGGTGCGAGCGTTTCCCGCTGCAGCGCCATCCGGCCGGGTCCGGTGATCCAAAGCGCCTGGGCATCCATGCCGATCTCCCGTTGGGGTCCCGCTGACTGCGACCCTAGCCCGCGAACCCGGCGAGAAAAGGCAAAACCCTGCAACTCACGCCGCCGACGGGCTCTGCTGATCGTCGGTCCCGAAGGGCTGGTCCGGAACCTGTCCGCTCTCGACCGGAGCGGGCGTTCCGCCGCCATTCGATGTGGCCCAGACCAAAGTCCGGTGCGGGAACGGGATCTCGATACCGCGCTCGTCGAAGAGCCGCTTGACCCGTGCGTTGTAGGCGCGCCCCACGCTCCACTGCTTGCCCGGCGCACAGCGGATGCGAGCGCGCAGCACCACCGCACTGTCGCCGAAGCTGTCGACGCCGAACCATTCGAAGTCGCCGGTGATCTCGCGCTGATGCTGCGGGTCGGCGCGGACCTCGTCGAACGCTTCGCGCATGGCCGTCTGCGCGGCTTCCAGATCGGCATCGTATGCCACACCGATATCAGCCACGAAATAGCTGAAGACGCGGGTAAAGTTGGACACCATGTCGACTGAAGAGAACGGCACGATGTGGAACGTTCCGGCCACGTCGCGCAAGCTGACCGAGCGGACAGTCAGCTTTTCGACTACTCCGGTGGTTCCCGCCACGGTCACAACGTCACCCACGTTCATCGCATTCTCGAACTGGATGAAGATGCCGGTGATGATGTCCTGGACCAGCTTCTGTGCACCGAAGCCGATGGCCAGACCGAGGACCCCGGCAGACGCCAGAAGCGGGGCGATGTTCAGCCCGACCTCGGAGAGCACGAACATCAGCGTGATGACCGCCAAGGCGATGCTCGCCGCGTTGCGCAACAGTGTCAGCAGCGTTTCCTCGCGCGGGGTGGCGATGCGTCCGTAGGACGGGTTCAGCCGGTAATCCACCCAGGAGGTAAGTGCGAGCCAGATCGCGAAAGCCACGACCAGCACCGAGCCGACGGAGAACAGCATGCCGGTGACCCGAAGGCCGAACTGGCTGTCCAGCCAGCCGCGGGCATCGAAGGCCCCCAGGCTGTCCAGCACGAAGCCGGCCACCCCGATCAGGATCAGTGCCCTGACCACGAAAAGCGCCCGTGGGATGAATCTGTTGAGGCGCTCCTCCAGGAGTGGCAGCGGTTCGCGAATCCGGTCGGGCAGGGCCACACCCTTCACCATGCCACGGGTCAGCCAGCGCGACGCGGCGATCCCCACCAGAAGCACCAGCGCCACTTTCCCCGATGCCGAAAACGCGGCCAGGATCGCCGAGGCCGGCCGGGTCAGCACGGTGACCGACATGACCGCCAGATAGGCCAGCGCAAACCAGTGCCAGCGCCGCGCGATCGAAGCGAACGACCCCGTGCGCCGAATGCCGGTCTGGTCCTCGCCGAGGATCCACCGGGCCACGGCCCGACGGTTCCGCACCACCAGCCAGACGGCCGCAATCAGGACGAGCAATGCGATCAGCTTCGCCACCGCGCGGCCGGCCACATAGGAGACATCGCCGTTGACGATCGGCACGACCACAAGATTGCCGTATCCAAGCACGGCGATCAGGACGCCCAGCCAGCGCGAAAGATAGCGCGCGGCCGCGTCGCCCATGGGCAGGAGCCTGAGATGGCTGGTGCCCGGAGACAGGATCAGCCGGACCACAACCTGCACAAGCCCGACCACAAGGAAGGCATTGAGGTAAAGCGCTTGCCGAATGCCGATCTGGCCCAGCCCGCCGATCGGAGAGAGCGCCAGCGCCGACCCCGCCGCCCAAGCCAGGGCCACGCTCGCCACTGACAGCGCGGCGGCGGCCAGGAAAGCCAGAACCCGGCGCCCGGCACTGCCTTCGGCAGCCCAGTGCGCCGACCGGCGCACGACCCGTGCCACGACAAGGCGCAGCACCGCATAGACCGCGGCCGTTCCGGCGATCACGACGAGCAGGTCCCGCAATGCGGTCAGCAGGACGCTCAGTTCCTGCCCGCTCAGCCCGTCCAGCGGATTCGGCGCGCTCTTGAGCCGCTGCCAGGTCTGCGTGACCTGGTCAATGGCGCGCTCCGACGCCGATTGAGTCATCTCGGCGATCTGACGCACCAGTGCCATCGGCGCGGAATCGGCGGGTTGCGCGTCCGAAGGAGGTTCTGCCGCAGGCGCCGTGCCCGATTGCAGCTTCTCAAGCTCGGCGATCAGGGCCTCGCGCGCGGCGTCGTTGCGCAACAGATCGATCAGGGCGGCCGTGTCGGGCGTCGCCGGACCGGCGGTTGTCTCTGCCGCCTGTCCCGGAACTGGAGCGCCGACCTGCTGTGCCGGCACTGCACTTGTCCACAGCACCACAAGACAACAGAGAATGAGGCCAAATACACGACCCCGGCCCCGTAACCCGGCTGCGGGCCGACCGCCAAACTTCACCAACATGTGCCGCTTCCCGTTCCGAACGCGTCAGGGGCAGGAACCTAGCTGGAAATCGCGCCGGATCAACTCGATACCCGGCCCGCGGCTGGCCGGGCGATATGTCGGGACAGCGGACGGCCTTCGCCGAAGGCCCCGTCCGATCATCAGAACCGTGCAGAAACGCCGATCAGCGGCCCCGACAGTGCGAGGGACGTATCGTTCCCGCCGAGTTCCTTTTCGATGTTCATGTAGCGGTACCCGAACTGCATCGACCAGGTCGGGTTGAAGCGGTAGCCGACCGCGCCATAGATCTGCCAAGTGGAGCTCGACCCGTCGAAATAGCCGCCGCCATCGGCCAGCGCGGTGACGAACCATTGATCGTTGATGTTCACCATCGCCCGCGCGGCGACGATCGGGTCGACCCAGCTGTTGTCGCTGCTGAAATGCTGGTCCGGGACGACGTCCGACCGAAGCGTGGTATCCGTGTTCAGCCAGAAGGCCCGGAAGCCGCCGGCGAAATCGAAGGTCCCCTGTGGTGTGTCCCAGACCCGGTAGGCAGCGTAGCCGCTGAACATGGTCAGCTTCGTCTCGACCTTGGCTTCCGAGAAGACCTGGCCGAACGGCGTCTTCTCGGTAGGAGAGAGATCGCTGTAGAACAGGTCGCCGAAGAACCCCCAGCGGCCGGTGCGCGCTTCGAACGTGCCCATCAGGGCCCCGGAGAGGTTATCGAGCACGTCCTGTATGCTGTAGGATGCATCGACCTGGCCCCGCGGCGTATCGAGCGTGATGTCGAGGGCGGGAAACCATCCGTAAAGCGAGGCCTGAAACTGCCAGTCCTGCGCCTGCGCCGCCGCTGGACAGAGCGCCAAAGCCGCCAATGCGGCAACCGAAGATTTCATGTCAAGGTCCCCACATCTCCCAGGTACAATGCATGCCCCGGCGGCCAGTCGATGGATAGCGGAGGCAGCCGACTCGTTCTTATCACTATGCGCCAGTTCGGGGTTCCGAGCGCATTAATTTCACGCTTGCCAAGGCTGTTCGGGCAGATCCCGCGGCGCCGCAACGGACCCTGGGCGGACCGGCGGAGCGACCGCCGGCCCGCGCGCGATCAGGGGAAGACCTTCGCCCAGTCGTTCTTCATGTCGACCACGACCCAGCCCCGCTCGGGTGCGGCATCCAGCGCCTTGTCGAGCTTGCCGAACGTCGTGTCCCGGTCATAGGCATATTCGCGCACGGCATCGGTGTGGTGGATGATCACGCCAAGGCGCGGCTCGTCGACGCCCATCGTCGTGTATTGCAGCATTTCAAGATCGCCGTCCGAATTTCCGAAGGCCGCGATGGGGCGCTGGCCGATATGCGAATTGATCCCGACCGGCTTGCCCGCCTTGTCGTCGATGAAGGCGATCTGGGCATCCCGCATGAGGATCGGCTGGCCGTCCTTGACCTCGAACTCCGTCTTGATCGACGAGCCGACGACCTGGGCCGGGGGGATGCCGTAGACCTGCTCCGTCCACGGGCGCATGAACTCGATTCCGCCGCCCGAGACGATGAAGGTCTGGAATCCGTTGGCCCTCAGATAGTCCAGAAGCTCGAGCATCGGCTGGTAGACGAGATCGGTATAGGGCTTGTCGAATTTCGGGTGCCGGGCTGTGGTGATCCACTGATTGACGATGTCCTCGAAATCCGCCGTGCTCATACCCGCATGGGTCACGCCGACAATCGTCATGAGCCCTTCTTCGCCAGAGGCGCCAAGCGCCTTCATGTCACCTTCGAGAACTGCCTGGAACGGCTGGGTCGTCTTCCAGTCCGGATGGTCCGGTGCCATTTCCTTCACCCGGTCGAGCGCGAAGGCCAGCTGGGTATACATCGGGTGTTCGACCCAGAGCGTGCCGTCGTTGTCGAAGGTCGCGATACGGTCGGCTTCGGGGACGAAATCGGGACCGCCCTCGTTCGTCACCTTTGCCACGAAATCGACGATCGCAGCCTTGGTCGGCGTGTCGTTCCAGGACGGAAGCGGATCGGTCTGCGCCAGCGCCCCGATCGGCAGGGCTAGGGACAAGACCAGAGCGAGGGGGGGCAGCAAACGCATCTGAGGCTCCGTCTGAATGGTCTTCGGGAAAGGAAGGCGGCCCCGGATGCGGGGCCGCCCCTTGGTGTCACTCAATTGCCGGACGGCAGTCCGATGCTGAACCCGTCCTTCGCCAGTTCGTCGCGGATATGCTGGAAGCGCTGGAACTGCGTGATCGTGATCGGACCAGTGTAGACGTCGCTCTGCAGTTTGCGTGGCGGATACTTGACGTAGGTCTTCATGATCTTGGCGATGTAATCATTTGCCACCGGAAGCGTCCATGTGCTTTCCGTGAAGGTCGACATGAAGATGTCATAGCGTTCCTGCGGGTCCTGCTGCAGGTCGAAGATCTGCGGGGCGGCAGCGGCGTATTTCTCGGCGCCCTTCCAGCCAAGGTTGGTGTCGACCGCCAGACCGCCCGTTTGGGCCCCATCGTCGCCGCGCAGGTTGAACACGTACTTCCAGTTGTCGACCCGCACCGCACCCGGGGAAAGCTCGTTTTCGGTGTAGTAGTACCATTCGTGGCGATCCGACCTTCCCGTACCGGTCCAGACCGGGGTCATGTCGTAACTGTCGAAGATGATCGGCTTACCGTCGCGGTCGTTCTCCGGCAGCTTCTCGCCTGCCAGCGACGCGAAGGTCGCCATCAGGTCGAGCCCGCCGAGAATATCGTGGCTGATGCTGCCGCCCTTCACGTGGCCCGGCCAGCGCACCATGGCCGGCACGCGGTTGCCGCCTTCGCGCACGGTGCCCTTGGTGCCGCGGAACGGCGTGTAGCCGGCGTCGGGATAGACATCCTGCCAGGCGCCGTTATCGACGGTGTAGAACACCACCGTATTGTCGGCGAGGCCAAGCTCGTCGAGCTTGTCGAGCACCTGGCCGATGCGGGTATCGAGTTCCACGACCGAGTCGGCGTAATCGGTCTTCGAGAGCGACTTGCCCTCGAATTCCGGCGCCGGCATGTTCGGTTGGTGGTTCTTCATGAAGTTGATGTTGATGAAGAACGGGGTATCGGGCTTCTTGGCGGCCTCTTCAAGGAACTCGATCCCGGCCTGTTCGACATACTTGTCAAGGAACGGGATTCCGACCACGCCCTTGTCGGGAGTGTCGACATATTCGCCGCTGACCTTCCAGTCCTCCTTGGCCTCTTCGCCGGCCTTGCCGCTCAGCGCGCCCTTGGTGACCTTCTGGAACATCTCCCGCAGTTCGGGGCTCATGTTCTTGTGCCATTCCGGGTCGGCATAGGTATAGGCGTTGAGGTGATAGAGAAGGGCATATTTCATCTCGTCATAGCCCTGGGCATTCGGCAGCGCATAATCCGCCTCGCCCAGATGCCATTTGCCGGTGAAATAGGTGTCGTAACCCGCCTGTTTCAGCACCGAGGCAAGAGTCCACTCGGCTGCCGGCAAGCCGCCGCCCTGCCCCTGAAAGGCCACCGTGGTCATGCCCGAACGGTTGGGGATGCGCCCGGTCTGGATCGCCGCCCGGCCCGGCGTGCACGAGGGCTGGCCGTAGAAATCGGTGAAGATCATGCCTTCGTCGGCGAGCTTGTCGAAGTTCGGCGTCGGCATGCCGCGCCCCGCACCGCCCAGATACGCTCCGAGGTCGCCCCATCCGGTATCGTCAGAGACGATCAGCAGAATGTTCGGCTTTGCCGCCGGAGTCTCGGTCTGCGCCCAGGCGGCAGTCAACGTGAAGCTGACCGCCAGCCCCACTGCGATGCCGCAAGACGTGATAGTACGCATATGTGCTTTTCCTCTTCCTGTATCCTCTACCGCGCCACGTGTGGCACGGTCTCCCGGCGACGCCCCGTAAGGACCGTTGGTCGAAGCTGGACACCCGCCCCCTTCGCACAGGCCGACCCGGCCGGTTCGCGTTCCGCCATCTGCCCTTCTCTTTGGCGTCGTGGCAGTCGTTCGTTGCTGGCACTGTCCCTCTACCCGCCCGAATTCACAATCATAAGTTGAATCCCTGGGCACTCCGTCACTGCCACTGTCAGTTTCCGATGGCGGCGTCGATTTCGGCTCGGACCCCGTTGGTCCGAGCCCTTTCCGGAATACCGGAGGCCCGGACGGCCTCCCGACCACCCCGGGTTATTGCCCGAGACCGCCGCGGATCTGCGCCTCGATCTTCGAGAGGTTGAAGGATCCGGGCGTCTGGCTTGGCGGGTATTCCTGCATGGTCTGCAGGAACTGCGCCGCCAGGGCCTGAATCGGCACCACAACGAAGGCATGGTCGAGGAACCAGTCGTCATAGACATTCGCGTTGTGCTGCGCCTTCTCGAACGGGTCGCGGCGCAGGTTGAACAGAAGCGGCACCCGCAGTTCGGTGAAGGGCTCGGTCCAGACGCCAAAGGCCTCACCGCGGTTTTCCAGGAACACCACCTTCCAGTCATCGTAACGGGCGGCGACCACCTGTCCGTCATCATTGACGTACCAGAACTCTTTCCGGGGATCTGCGCCGTTCCCGGTCAGGTAGTCGGTCAGATCGTAGCCGTCGATGTAGTTGCGGTATTCGCGGCCATCGAGTTCGACGCCGTCGCGAAGCTGCTGCTTGACGTCAGGATTGCCGGCGATCGCGGCGAAGGTCGGCAGCCAGTCCTCGTGAGCGACGATGCCATTCAGCGTCTCGCCCGCCGGGAAATGACCGGGCCAGCGCACGAAGGTCGGAACGCGGTAGGCGCCTTCCCAGTTCGAGTTCTTTTCGCTGCGGAACGGCGTCGTGCCTGCGTCGGGCCAGGTGTTGTAGTGCGGCCCGTTGTCGGTCGAGTACATCACGACAGTGCTGTCGGCGATCCCCAGCTCGTCCAGCAGGGCCAGAAGCTCGCCCACCTGCATGTCATGTTCGACCATGCCGTCATGGTACATGTCACCGCTGGGGCCTGATATTCCGGTATGCTCTTCACTGACATGGGTGCGGAAATGCATCCGGGTGGCGTTCCACCATACGAAAAACGGTTCGCCGGAGGCAACGGCATCGCGGATGAAGGCCTTCGCGGCGTCGACGGTCTCCTGATCGACGGTCTCCATCCGCTTCTTCGTCAGCGGCCCGGTATCCTCGATCCTCTGCTTGCCCACCGGGCCCCAGCGCGGCTGATCAGTCGGGTCATCCTCTTCGGTAGCCCAGGAATGGATCACCCCGCGCGGCCCGAATTGCTCGATGAAGGTCTTCCCGTTGGCCAGAACCATGTCGGCCGGATAATCGCGGTTCTCCGGCTCTTCCTCGGCATTGAGGTGATAGAGATTGCCGAAGAACTCGTCGAAGCCATGGACTGTCGGCAGGTATTCGTTGCGGTCGCCCTGGTGGTTCTTGCCGAACTGTCCGGTGGCGTAGCCGAGCGACTTGAGCACCGTCGCCATGGTCACGTCGGTCGCCTGCCAGCCCTGTTCGGCGCCGGGAAGTCCGACCTTGGTCATGCCGGTGCGGACGGGCACGTTGCCGCCGATGAAGGCGGCGCGGCCGGCGGTACAGCTTTGCTGTGCATAGTAATCGGTGAAGGACAGGCCTTCTTCGGCGATCCGGTCGATGTTCGGCGTGTCGTACCCCATCATGCCACGGTTGTTGAAACTGATGTTCCAGGTGCCGATATCGTCGCCCCAGATCACAAGGATGTTGGGCTTCGCGGCTTCCTGGGCGGCCGAGGCCCCTGCCACAACGGACAAGATGGCCGCTGCGACAAGTGCGTAACGCGGACGTGGCTTCGCAATCATTCCTTTATCCCCTCCTGTCGCTTATCTTTCGTATGTCATGGCCAACAGGCCACGGGTCTTTGATCCCCCGCCGCCCCGGTGACACGATGACGTTAGAACGGCTTGAGGTGCGAGAATGGTTCATTTGGTGCAATTCCCGCAGAAAACCGTGCAGGATCTTGCGCCCCTTCACCGGCTGGGCTGGCTGTCGCACCAGTCGCCGGAACTCAGGGACTGGTTTGTCGCAAACGGGCGCTGGCGCACCTATTCGGCGGGAGAGATCATATATCTGCACGGGGACAGCCCTGACGGAATGTACGGGCTCGGCTCGGGCGCGATTGATGTCTACTTTGCCCCCGCGGATGAAGACCCGGTTCTGGTCCATCGGGCCGAAACCGGTTTCTGGATCGGCGAGTCGGCCCTGCTGGCCCACAATCAGCGCATCATCTCGCTGTCTGCGGCAACCGAGTGCCGGGTGTTCCGCGTGCCGGCGCCAGCCCTCCGCAGTCTCTTGTCAAGCGCTCCGCAGCATTGGCCCGCCTTCTACGAGTTGACCCACGCGAACTGTCTTCTGGCGCTCACACTGTTGTCCGAGGCGCTGACGCTGACGCCGCTGGCTCGGCTGGCCCGCCTGATGCTGCGGCTTTCCGCCGGCGGGCCGGAGATCGTCGCCAACCAGGACGATCTGGGACGGCTGCTCGGCCTCACCCGGTCAAGCTTGCGACGATCCTTGTCCCGCCTTGCGGCGACGGGCGCAATCACGACCGGATACGGGCGCATTTCCATTGTCGATCACGAGCGGCTGCTGTCCGTCTCGAACGCATCCTGACGCCCAATTCGGGCCTGCCCTGCCGGCGCGGCCTGCATTCCTCTCCGCGCCCGTTCCGGAATGTGGCTTGATGGCGTGTCGGGACTTTTGCGGCAGCCGCAGCACACCGAGCCGTCGTCTCGCGAACGCATCCTTTGCCACGATTTCCGGACGCAGCATCAGTCCGTATTCGCGACCGCGGCACTGGGGTCCGCGTGATCCGTATCTTCTGCCTCGACGCCGCACTCCTTGATCTGTAATCCTTTCCGACGTTCCCCATGGTCGAACGCCGAAGCGGCCCGCCCGCATCATTTCGACCTTTTGGTTCTGCGACGTGCCCGGAGGCGAAACGTGAGCGTTGTGGTGTTTTCCAATGGGGCGCTGCTGATGGTTCTGGGCGTGCTCATGGCCGCCGACGCGATGATCTTTCCGGCGACGTGGTCGGATTTTGTCCTGTCAGCTTTGGTGTCCTGCTTTGCGGGCTGCCTTCTCTGCCTCACGGTCACGCACCGGCTCAACGACTTCCGGCGCGTGCACGCGTTTCTTCTGACCGGAACCATCTGGATTACCGGGGCCACGGCCGGCGCACTGCCGCTGTGGAGCTCCCATCTTTCGTTTACCGACGCCTTTTTCGAGGCCATGTCAGGCATCACAACGACTGGATCGACCGTGATGACCGGCCTCGATACGATGGAACCCGGCATCCTGTTGTGGCGCGCGGTGCTGCAATGGATCGGGGGCATCGGCTTTATTGTCACCGGCATCGCCTTCCTGCCGATCCTGCGCATCGGCGGCATGCAGCTGTTCCGGACCGAAAGCTCCGAACGCGGAGACAAGGAGATGGCGAGCGCGGCGCGCTTTGCCGCGACCACCGTCTGGGTCTACGCGGCGCTGACGGCGATCTGCGCGGCCACCTACCGGATCGGCGGCATGTCCCCGCTGGAGGCGGTGGTGCACGCATTCACCACCCTGTCGACCGGCGGCTATTCCACCTCGGACTCGTCGTTTGGTCATTTCCAGAGCCCGTTCCTGCAATGGGCCGGCACCGTCTTCATGGCCGCCGGCGCTCTGCCTTTCGCCTGGTATATCCGCGCCCTCAACGGGGGCGGATTCAGGAGCGAGCAGGTGAAGGGCCTGATGATCCTGTTCGCTGCCGCGACCCTCATTCTCACCGCCTGGCGGATGTTCACCGCCGGGTCGCCATTCTTCGAGACCCTCCGGCTGGTCGCCTTCAATGTCGTGTCGGTCGTGACGACGACCGGCTTCGCCACCACGGACTACACCACCTGGGGGCCGTTCGCGACGACGATGTTCCTCGTCCTGACCGCGTTGGGCGGCTGCACCGGCTCGACAGCAGGCGGCGCAAAGACGATGCGGTGGATCGTCGTCATGCGCGCGCTTCGCGCCCAGATCAAGGCCGTCCATTCTCCCAGTGTCACGACCACGATCAAGTACGAGGGGCGCACGATCAATCAGGACGTGCTGAGCGGCGTCATCACCTTCTTCTTCTTGTATACGGTGACCGTGGCCGTCCTTGCGACGGGCGTCGGCATGTTCGGCCCGGACCTCGAGACGTCGATCAGCGGCGTTCTGACGGCGGTCGCCAATGTCGGGCCGGGCATCGGCGACACCATCGGGCCTGCGGGCAACTTCTCGTCGTTGCCGGATGGCGCGAAATGGCTGCTGAGCTTCGGCATGTATGCCGGGCGCCTCGAATTGCTGACCGTCCTGGTCCTGCTGACACCAGGTTTCTGGGTCGAGGCCGCCTGACGCGGCCTCGCGCCTGAGACCCACCGAAAATCCCGCGCAGTGTTCGGGAACATCCGCCGAAGGCGCCGGCCAAGCCAAGCCGGTGGCGCCGATACCTCGCTCTCAGGCCTTGGCGCCACCCATGGACGCGATGCAACAATCGTCAATCGAGGTCGGCCGCATATGAGCGTTCCGGACAAAGAGACCGAGTTGACCTGAGTGGCGACCCCGACATGGAGCCGGCGAACCGACGCTGCCCGGCACTACGCCGCCTTTGGCAAACCGATGCCGACCGGTTTCGCGCAAAGCTTCAATGGCCGGTCCAGGGACGAAGTCCTTGGCATTTCGCTGTCACATTCGCTCCACGACACTCGCCGACAGATCGGAGCCTCGGTGGTCCGCACCGACGGGGCATCGGACGGAGCCGTGACCGACGCCGACGTCTGGGGCGACGAGCGTCACGCCGGCAGGCTCACCCGCAACGAATTCCTCATCCTGCCGTTCCGGCTCAGTCGGGTGATTGCGGCGGCAAAGGTCTGGCACGCCGTCATCTCCAATCGCCCGCGCAATACACGGCACCCGAATGGGTCAAGGGAGCGCGGCGTGCGATTCAGCCTAAGCGCCCTTTTCCATGGAAATTCGCAAGCATCCAGCGGAGATCAGAGGGGTCTATGGGGGAATGAGACCAGAAACACGCGAGTTCATCGTCTAAAAGACAACACATCACAGCGTGAATATGGCGCGCTGGGGAGGATTCGAACCCCCGACCCCTTGATTCGTAGTCAAGTACTCTATCCAACTGAGCTACCAGCGCGTGCGGCGGCTGTGTAGCCACGCCGCCAGATGTCCGCAAGCGGAAAGTTAGGCGGCGGGCATCGCCAGAGCGGCTTCTCCCTTGGGCAGCCGGATACGGAACTCGGTGCCGGCCGAGTCGCTGCGCACCAATTCGAGAACGCCGCCATGCCCGCGAATCAACTCGGCCGAGATCACCAGACCGAGGCCGATCCCGCCCTTGCGGAAGCTCCCGTGAAAGGGGGAGAACAGGTGCTCGCGGGCCTTCGGCGGCAGGCCCGGCCCGGTATCGACGATACTCAGCGTCCAGTCGGCGTCGCTCTCGTCGGCGCCGACGGTCACCTGTCCCTCACGGCCGGAGGCCTCGATGGCCTGCCGCGCATTGCGGATCATGTTGCCGATCACGCGCAGGATCTGGTCGGCGTCGCAGCGCAGGATCATTGCGGGTGGCACGGAATTGATGAACTCCACCAGGCCACTTTCGCTGGCCATGCGTTCGCTCTCGAACACATCCTCCACCACCTCTGCGAGGACGTGGCGCCCCAGAACCGGCGGCGGCTCCTCGGCCTTCCCGAAGGCCAGTGTGGCCTCGCACAGGTGCACCGCACGGCGGATCGAGCCGACCAGTTTCGGCGCCGACCGCTTGACCCGCGGATCGTCGCTTTCCTCCATGCTGTCTGCAAAGAGCTGCGCCGTTGAAAGGATGTTGCGCAGATCGTGGCTGATCTTCGCCACCGCACCGCCAAGCTGGGCCAGCCGCTCTTTCTGGCGGAGCGCGCCGGTGAGATCGGTCTGCATCGATTGCAGCGCCAATTCCGCATCGCGCAGTTCGCGCACCCGTGTCGTCGGACTGATGATCCGCCGCGCATCTTCCGGCGCGGCCGCGTAGGTCTTCATGTGGGCGACCACGTTCCGGATCGGCGTCACCATCATGCGGCGCACCGCGAGGAAAAGTAGTCCGGCAGTCACCGCCGAGATCACGGCGGACAGGATCAGGATCCGCACGCCGTATTCCAGCATTGCATGGCGCAGCGGCGCCGCGTCCATCGTCACCTCGATCAGCAGCCCGGCATCGCGGGTCGGATTGCCGATCACGCGGATGATGTCGTCTCCGGGCTGTAGCAGCTGCATCAGCGCGTCACGGATAAGCTCCAGCGCCGTTGGATCGCGCAGGTCGTAGGTCGCGGCGATCGGCTTGGGGATCGGCGAAGACAGCGCCAGCTGCCGCATCTCGTCGCGGCGAAGGACGACGTTGTAGACTTCCGCATTGCGCAGAAGCTCGGTCTCGACCTCGGGCGGCAGCATGTCGTTCGCGAGAAGCGCCAGCGACGCGATCTGCGCGCGGTCGAGCCGTGCGAGAAGGTAGTCCTGACGGAACCGCGCCACCGACGGCACGAAGATCAGGATTTCCGCCAGCATTACGAACAGGACCGTCAGGATGAGGAACCGGCCCGAAAGCGTATTGATCATGCCCGTTCCTGCCGGATCTCAGGGAAGCAGCCGCTGCACCCCCCTCACGATCCGCTTCACCTTCGCGTTCTCGAACAACCTGGGAACAAAATAGGCCCCGGCCGCACGTTTGCCAATCTCGCCAAGTGTCGGGTACGGCGCAACCATGTTCGCAATTGCAGCGAGTTTCAGCCTATTGGCCATCGCCAAGGACCAGATCTGGATCAGTTCGCCGGCCTGCGCCCCGACGATCGTGACGCCGACCGGGCGGCCACGAACGGCGAACACCTTGATGAACCCCTCGGTTCGCCGCTCGGCCCTGGCCCGGTCGTTCTCGGCATAGGGAAAGCGTAGCACTTCGAGCCTGCCGCCATGTTCGGTGCGCGCCTCGGCTTCGGTCAGGCCGACCTGTGCCAGTTCGGGCTCTGTATAGGTCACGCGCGGAATGTGGTCGGCGCGCAGCGACGCGGGCAGACCGAAAAGCATCTGCCGGACGACCAGTCCGGCATGGTAGTTTGCAAGATGGGTGAACTGTGCTCCGCCGGCCGCGTCGCCGATCGCATAGACCCTGCGATTGCTTGAGCGCATCGCGGAATCGACCGTGACGCCGCGAGAGTCGAACGCGACGCCGCCGTCCGCGAGGCCGAGCCGGGAGAGATCAACCTCGCGCCCGGCCGCCACCAGAAGATGCGTCCCCGTCACCGCGCCACCGGGGGCGTCGACGCAGATGCCGGCTCCGGTCGCCGTTACCCGCTCGGCCGGCGCGGTTTCGCGCACCGTCACGCCCTCGGCCCGCAGAGCGTCAAGCACGGTAAGTGCCGCGTCGGGGTCTTCCCGTGGCAGCACGCGGCCGGCTTCGAGAACGGTCACCCCGGCGCCGATCCGTCGGCAGGCTTGCGCAAGCTCCAGTCCGATCGGCCCGCCGCCGATGATGACCAGGTGCCCCGGCAATTCTGCCAGATCGAAGACGGTCTCGTTGGTGAGATAGGGAACGTCTTGAAGCCCCGGGATCGGGGGAATCAGGGGCTTCGATCCGGTCGCTATGACGAACCGCCGCGCGGTGATGCGCGTCTCGCCCGCCTCGACGTCGGTCGGAGAGACGAAGCGCGCCCAGGCCCGGATCACCCGAACGCCAAGTGCCTCGTAGCGCTCCTGGCTGTCGACCGGCGCTATGGACGCGATCACGTTCTTCACGTGTGCCCGGACTGCGGCGAAATCGACCTTGGCCGTTGCAGGTACGACTCCGAACGGCCCGCCCGTGCCCAGCATGTGAGCGTGGCTTGCCGCCGCAATCAGCGCCTTCGACGGTACGCAGCCGTAATTCAGGCAGTCGCCGCCCATCTCGCCGCCTTCGACGAGCACCACCTTCGCGCCCATCTGGCTGGCGGAATAGGCGACCGACAGCCCTCCCGAGCCTGCTCCGATCACGCAGACGTCGCAGCGCAGATTCTCCATGGCTCAGGGCACCTGCCGCCGGCGCATCGCCTTGATGACGATCGGCAGCGCCGCCAGCGCGGCAAGGCCCAGGATCGGCAACAGGACCGGCGGGCTGAAGATGATGCCGAGATCTGGGCTTTCGCCCTGGGCAAAGACCTCACCCAGCCCGGCACCGGCCGAGGTATAGACAAGCGCCCCTGGAATGATGCCGATGGCGGTCGAAATCAGGAACCGCGACAACGGAACGCCCAGAAGTGCGGGCACGAGGTTGGCGACGAAGAACGGAACTACTGGAACGAGGCGGATCAGAAACAGCATCTCCCACTGATTTCGGTCGATCCCTTCCTTGATCCGATGCACCGTCCCGTGCGCCGCGTCCATGCGCGCCGCCAGCCAGTTGCCGAGCCCCCACCGCGCAGCCAGAAACAACCCCGTCGCGCCGATCGTCGCAGCCGCGATATTGTAGAATACGCCGGGAAAGGTCGCGAAAAGGAAGCCGCCGGTCAGCGTCGCAACTGTGGCGCCGGGGAGCGAAAACAACACGATCACGACATAGGCGGCGATGAAGCCGGTGACCGTCGCCCAGTAATGTGCATCCCGGAAGTCGATCAGGCGCTCGCGATGATCGGCCAGAGCGTCAAAACTCAGGCGGTCCCCCAGCAGAAACGGCCCCGAAATAGCCACCAATATGACCGTGACCAGCGGCAGGCTGCGGGCCAGCCCGCCCGTCTGTCGGGTGATCGTTCCGTCATTCATTGCCTGTCCTGCACGTGGCCCGCATTTGCACCGACAGCATGCCGCGGTGTGACGGGCGCGCCCAGCCCCTTCACGCCCGATTGATCGGCCTGCGCCGGTTCGTGACCGCGGCCCGGCGCCGCTGCGATGCCGCCCTGCATACTGTGCCGGCAAATTCGCGTGAGCGAATTGACGCGCCGGGATTTAGTCCGTAAAGGCGGGGCTTCGAATTGACCGGCTCGCGAATCCGCATGCGCAGGGCCGCAAGTGAACGGAGACGGAGCGATGAAGCGCACCTATCAGCCCAGCAATCTCGTGCGCAAGCGGCGCCACGGCTTCCGGGCGCGGATGGCGACCAAGGGCGGCCGCAAGATCCTGAACGCCCGGCGTGCCCGCGGCCGCAAGCAGCTCAGCGCCTGACCGGTACGTCCGGTTGACCGGGCACGCGGCCCAGTCGGCGGCACCGGACATCGGTGTCGATGCCGTACAGCCAGTCTCTGGCACGATGGAACCGGGTCCCGACCTGACGACCCTGGCACGGCGCGGCGATTTCCTTGCCGCGGCGCGGGCTGAGCGTGCCGCGACGCCCGGCTTCGTTCTTCAGGCCCGCAGGCGGCCAGAGGAAACGGACGCGCTTCAGGGGATTCGCGTCGGCTTTACCTGCTCCAAGAAGGTTGGCAACGCCGTCGCCCGCAACCGGGCGAAACGGCGGCTGCGTGCGTTGGCGCGATCCGTCCTTGCGCGACGCGGTCGTCCCGGCTGGGACTATGTCCTGATCGGCCGCGAGCGCGAAACCGCGACCCGCGACTTCGCCCGCATGACCCGGGAACTTGCCACCGCGCTGGACCGGGTCCACGGCCGCACCGGTAGCGGGGCATGACCCTCGCCGCGCGCGCCATCGCCCTGCCCGTTCACGCCTATCGGCTGATCCTCTCGCCGTGGGTCGGTCATTCCTGCCGGTTCCAGCCGACCTGTTCGGCCTATGCTCTGGAGGCGCTGGAAAAGCATGGGGCGCTGCGCGGCTCCTGGCTCGCCCTCCGCCGTATCGGCCGCTGTCATCCGCTCGGCGGCTCCGGCATCGACAACGTGCCTGACTGACGGCGCGGCGCTCCCGGCACATGCTTGCCAGATCGCCGCATCGGCGCTAGGGCGGGCCATGCTGGACGAGACCGACGACATCCATCCCCTGTTCCAAGGCGCTCCGTCGACCACGGAATTCCGCAAGCTGCGCAAGCGGATCGTGCGGGAGGTTCGCGACGCGGTCGAACGCTACGGCATGATCTTCCCGGCCGCAGAAGCAGCGGCGGGCGGGCGAGGTGCACGCTGGCTTGTCTGCCTCTCGGGCGGCAAGGACAGCTACACGCTGCTGGCGGCACTGACCGAACTGCAATGGCGCGGCCTGCTGCCGGTCGAGATTCTCGCCTGCAATCTCGACCAGGGGCAGCCGGGCTTCCCGGCGACGGTGCTGCCCGACTTCCTTGCCAGAATGGGCGTGCCGCACCGCATCGAATACCAGGACACCTATTCCATCGTCACCGATAAGGTCCCGGCCGGCCGCACCTATTGCGCGCTCTGCTCGCGCCTGCGGCGCGGCCATCTTTACCGGATTGCGCGCGAGGAGGGCTGTTCGGCCGTGGTTCTCGGCCATCACCGGGACGACATTCTGGAGACGTTCTTCCTCAATCTCTTCCATGGTGGTCGCCTCGCCACCATGCCGCCGAAGCTCTTGAACGAGGAGGGCGACCTGCTGGTCCTCCGCCCCCTTGCCCATGTCGCCGAGGCCGATTGCGACCGCTTCGCGCGCGCGATGAACTACCCGATCATCCCCTGCGACCTGTGCGGCAGCCAGGACGGATTGCAGCGCCAGCAGGTCAAGGCAATTCTCGACGGGTGGGAGGCCCGCAGCCCCGGCCGCCGACAGGTCATCTTTCGCTCGCTGATGAATGCGCGGCCCTCTCACCTGCTCGACCCGAAGCTGTTCGATTTCATGTCGCTGGCTTGCCGCCCTCCCGGAACCTCCGGCGAATTCGAGTAGATTTATCCGTAATTCCAAATACATCGATTAACTCGCACATTACATCGGCTCTCTAGGCTGGGCGTGAACCGTTCAGGCGAAAGGCGCTTCGACCATGGCTGACCGCAAGCTTGCGAGCATTCCGGCGCTGCCCGGCCGGGGCATCCTCGCCGGATTGCGGACTGTCCACCTGGTGGCGGTCCTGCCGGCGATTGCCGCTGGGCTCTATTTCGCCTTCGGTACGATCGCACTGATCCTCCTGGCCGCGGCCGCCCCGGTGCTTGCCCTTGTCATCAGCTGGCCGCCCGACGATGCCGACGCGGGCGGAAGCGATCGCCCTGTCAATCCGCGCGCACGGATCGAGTCCGTCATCGCCGCGCGATGCGTCTTTCCGGGGCGCACGACGGCCTGCCTCGTCGTGCACGCCGACGACCTGGCGCGGCTTGCGGAACAACTCGGCCCCCGCGCCGCGGAAGTCATCTCGGACACGATCCTGGAACGCCTGTCCCGGGCGCTTCGAACCGCAGATACCATCCTGCGCCTCGACGCCGCGAATTTCGCCGTGGTCCTCGCCCCTGCCGCACGATTCGACCTCGAAACCATGCTGCAGGTCGCTGGCAGGCTGCAGGCGGCCGCTTCGGAACCGGTGGAGGTCGACGCAACGCGAGTAAGGCCGTCGCTCTCTGTCGGGTTCGCGCAGGTCGACCGCGTCCGCCGGCCCGGTGGCGCCGCGGTGCTCTCCGCGGCCGAATCGGCAATGCTCGAAGCGCGCGCCGCCGGCGCCGGCTCGATCCGCGCCTATTCGGCAGAAATGCAGGTTCGCCGCGACACCCAGTTTGCGTTGCAGGAAGAAGTGCGCGATGCGCTGGAGACCGGCGAGATCCGAGCCTGGTTCCAGCCGCAGATCTCCACCGATACGGGCCGGGTCAGCGGTTTCGAGGCACTGGCACGCTGGCACCATCCCAAGCGGGGAATGGTGGCGCCGGGCGAGTTTCTTCCTGTGATCGAAGCGGCCGGGCGGATGGAGCGCCTGGGCCAGGTCATGCTGGTACAGGCCCTCGAGGCGCTGCGCGCCTGGGACCGCGCCGGCCATTCCGTCCCCAGCGTGGGTGTGAACCTGTCCTCTGCAGAACTTGCCGACCCGGCTCTGCCGCGGCGGATCGCCTGGGAACTTGACCGTTTCGACCTCACGCCGGGCCGCCTGACACTGGAGATTCTTGAATCGGTGATCTCGAACGCGCCCGATGACATCGTCGTCCGCAATATCGCCGCCCTGGCCGAACTGGGCTGCGGTATCGATCTCGACGATTTCGGCACGGGCAACGCCTCGATTACCTCGATCCGCCGTTTCGCGATCCGCCGGATCAAGATCGACCGCTCGTTCGTGGCGCGCCTGGATACCGACCGCGAACAGCAGCGGATGGTCTCGGCGATCCTGACCATGTGCGAGCGCCTTGAGCTCGGCTCAGTTGCCGAAGGCGTGGAAACGCCCGGAGAACATGCGATGCTGGCCCAGCTCGGCTGCGGTCACGTCCAGGGGTTCGGCATCGCCCGTCCGATGCCGTTCGACGACACCGGTGCCTGGCTTTCGGGCCATGCCGCCAGCCTGACGGCACCGCCCAGCCTCGGGCGCAAGCTCGGCTGAACGTCGCCTGCGGCGGATCCGCTGCCGCGGCCCCCAGCCGCCGGAAACCGCAAAACCGCTTGACCTTCGAGCCCGCGGACTGTTGAACCTGCCCGGAATTCCGGTTGCCGAGGCGGTGTTCCATATGGACGACCAAAACAAGAACCTGATCCTGGCGACGGCACTGAGCTTCCTGGTGATTCTGGGCTGGTTCCTGCTGTTCCCCCCTCAGGAACCAGCAACGCCCCCACAGACCGAAGCCGCAGGCCAGACCCAGGACGGAGGAACCGCCACCACCTCCCCCGTCGCCACCACTCCGGCGGCAAGCGGCGCAGCCTCGGCCCCAGTGGCCGGAACGGCCGCACCGCAATCGCGCGCCCAGGCGCTGGCGGCCTCCTCCAGGGTGTCCATCGACACGCCGGCCCTGGCCGGTTCGATCGCGCTGACCGGGGGGCGTCTCGACGACCTGTCGCTCAAGGACTACCACGAGACCGTCGATCCCAAGAGCCCGCTGGTCACCCTGCTCTCCCCTGTGGGCATGCAGGACGCCTATTACGTGCTGTACGGATGGGCCCCGGGCGGGCAGCTCGGGTTCGACCAGGTTCCGGGCGCCAACACCGACTGGCAGGTGGAATCCGGTGACGTGCTCGGCCCCGACAGCCCGGTGACGCTGCGCTGGGACAACGGCGCCGGCCTGGTCTTTCGCCGCACGATCAGCGTCGACGATCACTACATGTTCACGCTGAGCCAGAGCGTCGAGAACCTCACCGGCGAAGAGCAGCGGCTCGCCCCTTACGGCATCGTCGCCCGCCATGGCGAACCGAAATCGCACAAGTTCTTCGTGCTCCACGAGGGCGTGGTCAGCATGTCGGACGGAAAGCTCGAAGAAATCCGCTACTCGAAGATGCCCGACATGGAGACGCCTGAGCGGGAAGGCACGCCGGCCGAGGTCATCGACGTCACCAAGGATGGCTGGATCGGGTTCACCGACAAGTACTGGATGACGACGCTCGTGCCGGTTCCGGGTCAAGGCTTCCAGTCGGTGGCGAAATACGTCCCGTCCGGCGACGTGTTCCAGACGGAAACCCGCCTGCCGACCGAAACCGTCGCGCCGGGCGAGACCGTCGAGGTCAAATCCTATCTCTTCGCCGGCGCCAAGGAATGGCAGACGATCAAGGACTACCAGTCGAGCCTTGGCATCGAGCGGTTCATCGACTCCATCGACTGGGGCTGGTTCTTCTTCTTCACGAAGCCCATCTTCTGGGTCCTCCACCACCTCCACGCGCTGACCGGCAACATGGGCTGGTCGATCATCATGCTGACCTTCATCCTCAAGGCGCTGGTGCTGCCGCTCGCCTGGAAGTCGTACGCCTCGATGGCAAAGATGAAGGAGCTTCAGCCCGAGCTCGAGAAGCTGAAGGAAAGGACCGGCGACGACCGGCAGAAGATGCAGCAGGAGATGATGGCGCTTTACAAGCGCGAAAAGGTCAACCCTGCCGCAGGCTGCCTGCCGATCTTCCTGCAGATCCCGATCTTCTTCTCGCTCTACAAGGTGATCTTCGTCACGATCGAATTGCGCCAGGCGCCCTGGATCGGCTGGATCCGCGACCTTTCGGCTCCCGATCCGTCGTCGATCCTGAACCTGTTCGGCCTGCTACCCTATGCGCCGCCGGAACCCGGCTCCATGCTTGCGGTGCTGTCCCTCGGCATCCTGCCGATCGTGCTGGGGATCTCGATGTGGCTGCAGCAGAAGCTGAACCCGGCCCCCACTGACGCGACACAGGCGATGATCTTCGCCTGGATGCCCTGGGTGTTCATGTTCATGCTGGGCAGCTTCGCGAGCGGGCTGGTGCTCTACTGGATCACCAACAACACGCTGACCTTTACACAGCAATACATGATCATGCGCAGCCACGGCTATCACCCCGACCTGCTGGGCAATATCCGGTCGAGCTTCAAGAAGAAGTCGCCCGACAAGTCATGACGGGCCGTCTCGCGGCGATCTGGCGTCATCCGATCAAGGCTCACGGCCGCGAGACGCTTCGGGCCGTCCGCCTGACGGCGAACAGCACGATGCCCTGGGACCGGACCTGGGCCGTCGCCCACGAGGCGGCGAAGCTCCGGGGGCAGGACTGGGTGCCTTGTGCCAATTTCACCCGCGGCGCGAAGGTGCCCGCACTCATGGCGCTGACGGCAACGCTCGACACCGCGGACGAGATGGTGACCCTGCGTCATCCCGACCTGTCCGCCCTCCGCTTTGCCCCGGATCGCGAGGCGGGGCGCTTCCTCGACTGGATCGAGCCTCTGATGCCCGAGGACCGCGCCCGCCCGGTGGCCATCGTCCGAGCGGCAGGTCCCGGCTTCACCGACAGCCCCTTCCCCTCGCTCAGCCTGACGAACACCGCGTCGCTTGCCGCACTCGAACGCCAGATGGGCCGGCCGCTGTCGCGCGACCGGTTCCGCTCCAACCTCTGGGTGGAGGGCTGGGAGCCGTTCGCCGAATTCGACCTGGTCGGTCGCCAGATCCGGATCGGTACGGCGATCCTGTCCGTCGAGGTGCGGATCGGCCGCTGTCTCGCCACCGCGGCCGATCCCGAGACCGGCCGCCGCGACGCCGACACCCTCGGCGCCCTGAAGGAGGGCTGGGGCCACACCCAGTTCGGCGTCTACGCGACCGTGGTTGACGGCGGCGAGATCGCTGTGGGCGACCGGGTGGAGCTTCTGGGATGACCGGTCCATCGCCCGAAACCCTGCATCCGATGGACGGGTTCCCGCGCGTGGTCTTTCTCCGCCCGCTCGCCGCGGGCCGCGCCAATGTCGAGGTGGGGGGGTTCAGCTATTACGACGATCCGGATCATGCCACCGCATTCTTCGACCGCAACGTCCTGCACCATTTCGATTTCTTCGGCGACCGCCTGATCATCGGCCGCTTCGTCGCGATCGCCACGGGCGTGAAGATCCTGATGAACGGCGGAACCCATGCGATGACCGGCTTTTCGACCTATCCGTTCAGCATCTTCGGCCACGGCTGGGACGACGGCTTCGACCCTGCCACCTGGCAGGCGGGGCACAAGGGGGACACGGTGATCGGCGCGGATGTCTGGATCGGCACCGACGCCGTGCTGATGCCAGGGGTCACCATCGGCCCCGGCGCCATAATCGCGGCACGGGCCGTGGTGAGCCGGGATGTCCCGCCTTACGCGCTGGCCGCGGGAAACCCAGCCCGCATCGTGCGGCGCCGGTTCGACGACGAGACCGTCGCACGGCTTCTCCGGATTGCCTGGTGGGACTGGCCGATCGACAAGATCGGCCGCAACCTCGACGCCATCCGCGGCGCCGACCTCGCCACACTCGAGGCGGCGCAATGACGGCCCTGCCGTTTCCCCTGGCACCCGAGCCCGACGAGACCGCGCGCGAGCGGGGAAGGCTTCTGTTCGCGGCTGAGACGACGTTCCTCAAGGGCGTGGTCGCAATGGACGGCCTGCCCCCGGCCGACCGCGTCGAGATCTGCTTCGCCGGGCGCTCGAATGTGGGCAAGTCGAGCCTGATCAACGCCCTGACCGGCCGTAGGGCACTGGCCCGGGCCTCGAACACGCCGGGACGGACGCAGGAAATCAACTACTTTGCCCGCGGTGACCTCTACCTTGTGGACCTGCCCGGCTATGGCTTCGCCGAAGCTCCCCTGAGCAAGGTCGAGGCATGGCAGCGCCTGCTGAAGGCCTATCTGGCCGGCCGCCCGACGCTCCGCCGCGCCTTCGTCCTGATCGACGCCCGGCATGGAATCAAGGCGGTGGACGACGACATCCTGACGCTTCTCGACAGCTCCGCGGTCCCGTTCCAGACCGTCCTGACCAAGGCCGACAAGTTGAAGGCGAAGGATCTCGACCGGACCCTCTCGCAGGTCCGCAGCGCGCTGGCCAGACACCCGGCCGCCTATCCCGAGCTTGTCGTGACCTCTTCCGAGACCGGCGCGGGGATCCCGGCGCTACGAAGTCTCATCGCCGACATGCTCTGATCGCGACCGCTTCGCATCGCGGGCACTTGGCACCCGGAGGCGCAGATTGTAACACCGCCACGCGCAACCGGGAGGGACGATCCGTGACCGCCGAAACCGCCAGAACCCGCGACTGGATTGCCACCGCCCGGACCCTGTCCGAGGCCCTGCCCTATCTGCAGCGCTACGACGGCGCGACGGTCGTCATCAAGCTCGGCGGCCATGCCATGGGCAGTGACGACGCGATGCGGAGCTTCGCCCGCGACGTCGCGCTGATGAGCCAGGTCGGCGTCAACCCGGTGATCGTCCATGGCGGCGGTCCGGCGATCAACGAGATGCTCGGCAAGCTCGACATCAAATTCAGCTTCGTCAACGGCAAGCGGGTCACCGATGCGGCGGTGATGGACGTGGTCGAGATGGTCCTGGGAGGGCTCATCAACAAACGCATCGTCGCGGCCATCAATGCCGAGGGCGGGCGCGCCGTCGGCTTGTCGGGCAAGGATGCCAACCTGATGGTCTGCACCCAGGCCGATCCCGCGCTTGGCTTCGTCGGCACGCCCGAGCGGGTCAACACCGACGTGCTGAAGACCCTGTTCGGGGCCCGGATGATCCCGGTGATCGCACCCCTCGGCGTCGGCGCGGGCGGGCAAAGCTACAATGTCAATGGCGACACCGCCGCCGGGGCCGTCGCGGCCGCACTGCAGGCTCGGCGCCTGCTGCTGCTGACCGACGTCGCCGGCGTGAAGGACGCGGCCGGAACGGTGCAGACGGAACTGACCGCAACCGAGATCCGGCGGATGGTCGAGGACGGCACGATCGCCGGCGGCATGATCCCGAAGACCGAAACCGCGCTCGCCGCACTCGACGCCGGCGTACGGGCAGCGGTGATCCTGGACGGCCGGGCCCCCAATGCCTGCCTGCTGGAGCTGTTCACGGACCACGGCGCCGGCACCATCATCCGGCTGGCGTGACCCCCCTTCGGGCGCTGGCACGGACGTTGCGGGGCGAAGGGCTCGTGCCGGCGGCGATGCTGTCCGCCGGGCCGGACGATCCGGTTCCGGCAGGAACGCGGACGCTTGCCCTGATTTCCCCGCGCGAGCCCGCGTTCTGGCCGCATTTCCGAGCCGCCCCCGAATTCTCGGACGGGCTGCCCGATCCGCTCGACCGCTGGTCGCGCCGGGTGATCGGAGCCGTGGCCGCCCGTCACGGCGCGGTCTCGCTCTTCCCCTTCGACGGCCCGCCCTATCTGCCATTTCAGGCCTGGGCGCTGCGCTCGGGCCGGATCTGGCGCTCGCCGACCGGACTTCTGGTCAGCCGCGGTTCCGGGCTTTACGTGTCGTTCCGGGGCGCGCTGGCCTTCCCCTGGGCCTTGACCTTGCGTAGCGGCCGTGCCTCCCCGTGCGAAACCTGCCGCGCCCTGCCCTGCCTGAACGCCTGCCCGGTCGGCGCACTGACCGAAGCGGCGCCATATGACGTCCCCGCCTGCCACGCGCATCTCGCCACGCCTGCCGGGCGCGATTGTCTCGATCAGGGCTGCGCGGTGCGCCGCGCCTGCCCCAGCGGCGCTCGCGCCCAAAGGGACCCCGCGCAATCCGCATTCCACATGAGGGCCTTCCAATCATGACCCGCCGCCTCATCCTCCTGCGTCACGCGAAGTCAAGCTGGTCCGACACCAGCATGCCCGACCACGACCGGGTGCTGAACGGACGCGGCCGCCGCGCCGCGACGGCGGTCGGCCGCTGGCTCGCAGAGAAGGGCTACAGGCCGGATCAGGTTCTCTGCTCGCCCGCGGTACGGACGCGCGAGACATGGCAGCGGATCTCCGACGAGCTTCCGGACGCCCCGCAGGCAACACTGATACCCGGGCTCTACCTGGGCGAACCCGTGGATCTGTTCGATGCGCTGACCAAGGCAACCGGCCGGTGCGTCGCCCTGCTCGCCCACAATCCCGGCATCGGCGACTTCGCCGGCCGGATCCTCGCCGCCGCGCCGGACCATCCCGACTTTCGCCGCTACCCGACGCTCGCGACACTCGTGGCGGATTTTCCCATCGACGACTGGAGCGCGCTGGAATTCGGCACCGGCCAGGCGGTCGACTTCGTGGTTCCACGCGCCCTGACCGACGGCTGACGGTCAATCCCGCAGGCTGAGAGGCTCAGTCGCCGTGGCGCAGCGCGTGAAACCGCGCCGCGTCCAGGAATGCCTCGGCCTTCAACGCAGCGGCCGCGGCAGCCTCTTCGTCCACGCCCCATAATTCCTGCTGCCAGTCCTCGTCGATCCGGGAGACGCGCCAGAGCGCCTCGTGCGGCTGGACCGCCTCGATCACCGCAAGCCCGATGACCAGCGACCCCGACAGCGCCACCAGTTCATGGAGCGCGGCAAGGTCCCAGGGATCGAGCGCATGGACCCGTGACGCCAGTGCGGCCAGCGCCGCGTCGGACTGGCGGATAAACATCACGCCGGTGCCAATCTTGAGCGGCGCGCCCAGGGACGTGGCCGCCCAGTCGACCAGCGGGTCCCACCCTTTCGCCTGCCGCTCCGCCAGCGCATCGGGCGCATCCGCGCGGTAGCAGACAAGGTCGCTTTCGCCATAGGCGGCAACGACCTCGGCAACCGCCCGCTGCTGGACGGCGACCGTATCGACGGCCGAATTGGCCAGCCGGGTGAGCGGCATGGATCTGGGGTCGATCTTCTCGGCCTGCGCGTCCCATTCGGCACGGATCGCCTCGGCCAGCGCGCGGCTCGGCAGGGTCAGCGGTGCCTTGGCGGGGGTCCGCAATCCCCGGCCGTCGAGCCGCAGCTCGAACCCCCCGGGCGTGGCCACGACGTCGGATTCGCGCCAGAACCGCCGCGCCTTCCATTCAGGCATCGTCGAGCCTCAGCATTTGCGTGACGGCTCCTGCCAGCGCCGCCATGTCATGTACCACCATGTCGGGCGCCGCGGCCACAAGCCGGTCCACCGGATGGTAGCCCCAGCTGACCGCAATCGTCGCCACATCCGCCGCCTGCGCCATGGCCATGTCGAAGCCGGTATCCCCGATCATCACTGCGTCACCCGGTCCGCAACCCGCCGCATCGAGCGCGGCCAGGACCATCGCAGGATGCGGCTTCGACGGGTGATCGTCCGCAACCTGGGTCGTCACGAAACGCGACGTCAGCCCATGCAGGTCGAGCACCCGGTCAAGCCCCCGCCGCGACTTGCCGGTGGCGATGCCGAGAAGCAGGCGTTCGTGCCGGGCGAGGACATCGAGCATCTCAACGGTCCCCGGATAGAGCGGGGACGCCGCCGCGCCCTGCAGATCGGCCAGCGCCGCGAAGGCATCCTTGTAGGCCGCGACCGCCTTCGCCAGTGTCGGCTCGTCGAAATCGGGCGCCAGTGTTGCAATGGCGTTCGGCAGCGACAGGCCCACCACCGCGCGGATTTCGGCCCGACCAGGCGGTTCGAGTCCCAGCGCGGCGAAGGCCTCGGCCATTGCCGCGTTGATGTGCCCTTGCGAGTCGATCAGGGTTCCGTCGACATCGAAGATCGCCAGCTTCAGTCCGGTCATGCCTCCTCCGCGAACGGATCCGCCGGGACGTCCGCAACCCGCCAGTCGAACGCCTGCCAGGTCCGTTGCATGTGCGGCGGCAGAGGCGCGGTAAGCGTCAGCCGTGCACCGGTGACCGGATGCGCAAGCGTAATCTGCCGGGCATGAAGGTGCAGCTTGCGGCTGATCTCGCCGCCCAGTTGCGCGCCCCAGCCGTCGCCGGGATTGTCCTGCCCCGACCCGCCATACTTGCCATCGCCGACGATCGGATGCCCGATCTCGGCCATATGGGCGCGCAGCTGATGGGTGCGCCCGGTGACCGGTACCAGCGCGACCCAGGCGCATCGTCCGCCGAGCGCCGACAGGACGGCATAATCGGTGACGGCACGCTTCGCATCCGGGGTTTCGTCGACCAGGTCGGGATGGATGCAGCGCATCTTCTCCGCCTCGCCGCGCGCGCCGTGCCCCGGCGCCTTCACGAGACCATAGCGGATCGTCCCCATCGCGGGATGCGGCACCCCGGCCACCGCCGCCCAGTAGAGCTTGCGGGTATCGCGGGCGCTGAAGGCGCGGGTCAGCGCCGCCGCCACGGCCCGGCTGCGGGCGAGCAGAAGCACGCCGGACGTGTCGCGGTCCAGACGATGCACCAGCCGGGGCTTCTCGCCGGCGTCGAAGCACAGCGCCTCGGCCAGCCCGTCGACATGCCGCGTCTGTCCGGTTCCACCTTGCGTCGGCAGGCCCGGCGGCTTGTTGATCGCCAGAAGATGGTCATCGCGGTAGAGCACGGCCGCGCGCATCATCGCGGCATCGGCATCGCTGATCGCCGTTGCCTCGCGCGCCCGCTCGGGCGCCGGTTGATCCGGCAGCGGCGGCACCCGGATGCTCTGGCCCGGGCCGACACGGCTTGCCGCCCTTGCCCGCGCGCCATCGACGCGGATCTCGCCCTTGCGGCACATTTTCTCGATCCGACCCTGCGGAACATGGGGAAAGCGCCTGCGGAACCAGCGGTCAAGCCGCTGCTCGCCCTCCTCCGGCGTCACCGTCAGGGTCTGGACGCCGCTCATGGAAAGGCCGCGCGCGCCAGCGCGATTCCGCCGAAAAGCGCGCCCAGGGACAGCCCGACCGACAGCACGACGTAGAGCGCCGCCAGCCCGGTCTCGCCTCGCTCGATCAGCGTGATCGTCTCGAGCGAAAAGCTCGAGAAGGTGGTGAAGCCGCCAAGAAAACCCACCGCGACCAGTGCGTTGAACTGGGTCAGGTTGGTACGGACAAGGATGATCGTGATGACCCCCATCAGGAACGAGCCGAGGACGTTCACGGTGATGATGCCCAGCGGGAATTTGCCCATCCCGAAGTTCCGGGCGATGACAACACCGGTCAGATAGCG
Organism: Paracoccaceae bacterium; assembly: GCA_020425125.1. Classification (GTDB taxonomy): domain Bacteria; phylum Pseudomonadota; class Alphaproteobacteria; order Rhodobacterales; family Rhodobacteraceae; genus Meridianimarinicoccus. The sequence continues at coordinate 83,827 of JAGQRV010000011.1, forward strand.
CGACGATGCGCCAAGGGCGCCCCCGAGGGCGACTTGTACAAGCGTGGTGATCATGCCCCTCTCTCTGAACTGCGCCGCGGCTTGTCAACTGCCCAGGCGCTTTGCCCGGAGCTTCGTGAAATAGGACAACCGCTTGCCCAATTCGCGTTCAAAGCCACGTTCGACCGGCGCATAGAAGGCCGTTCGCACCATGCCGTCCGGGAAATAGTCCTGCCCCGAGAAGGCATCCTCGGCATCGTGGTCATAGGCATACCCCGCGCCATAGCCCTGGTCCTTCATCAGCCGGGTCGGCGCGTTCAGGATATGCTTCGGCGGCGGCGCGGAGCCCGACGCCTTCGCCGCGGACCGGGACGCCTTGTAGGCAAGGTATCCGGCGTTCGATTTCGGCGCCAGGGCGAGGTAGATCACCGCCTGGGCCAGCGCCAGTTCGCCCTCGGGCGACCCCAGCCGCTCGTAGACCTGCCAGGCGTCGAGGCAGAGACCCTGCGCCTCGGGGTCGGCAAGCCCGATATCCTCGATCGCCATCCGGGTGATCCGGCGCGCCAGGAACCGCGGATCCTCGCCCCCTTCCAGCATCCGCCCCAGCCAGTAAAGCGCCGCATCCGGATCCGACCCGCGCACCGATTTGTGAAGCGCCGAGATCAGGTTGTAATGCCCGTCTCCGGACTTGTCATATTGTGCTGCCCGGCGCATCAGCCGCGCCGCCAGCGCCTGCGCGTCGACCGCCCCGTCGAGTCGCCAGCCCTGCACCGTCTCAACCAGGTTCAGAAGCGCCCTCCCGTCCCCGTCCGCCATGGCGATCAGCGCCGCGCGGGCCTCGGCCGTCAGCGGCAGCGGATGGCCGGTCAGGTCTTCGGCCCGCGCTGCCAGCGTTTCCAGGGCGGCAGCGTCCAGCCGCTGCAGCACGACGACCTGCGACCGGCTCAGAAGCGCTGCGTTCAGCTCGAACGACGGGTTCTCGGTTGTCGCCCCGACCAGCACGATGGAGCCGTCCTCCATATGCGGCAGGAATCCGTCCTGCTG
>JAGQRV010000011.1:84857-86217 GCA_020425125.1 Paracoccaceae bacterium
TGAAGCGGTGGATCTCGTCGACGAACAGCAAGGTTCCGCCCCCGGCCCGGCGCCGGAGCTTCGCTGCGTCGAACACCTTCCGCAGATCGGCGACACCGCTGAAGATCGCGCTGATCTGCACGAAATCGAGATCGGTGGCATCGGCCAGAAGCCGCGCGATCGTGGTCTTGCCGACACCCGGCGGCCCCCAGAGGATCACCGAGCCAAGCCGTCCGGCAGCCAGCATCCCGCCAAGCGGCCCGTCCGGCCCCAGGACCGCCTCCTGCCCGATCACCTCGTCAAGCCGCACCGGGCGCAGCCGGTCGGCCAGCGGGCGGGTATCGGCCGCCGGCTTCGGCGCGGATTCGGGCTGGCTATCGAACAGATCGGCCACGTCGGTCTCCTGGCCCCCGTCAGACAGGAGCGGCTCCTCAAGGTCAATCACCGCGGCCGCGGCCGGGCGGCGGGCCCCGTCTCCGCGGCAGCGGGGATGGGGAGGATCGCGTCACGCCGCAGGCGTGGCCGCCTGGCACGCCGAAACGAAAAGGGCCCCGCGCTGCGAGGCCCTGGCGACTGCAGCGGCTGCCGGGATCACTCCTCGGCGGCTTCCTCTGCCGCGACGCGAGCCTTGTCGGCGGCGCCCTTGGCGTCCGGATCACGGTCGACGAATTCGACGATGGCCATCGGCGCCATGTCGCCGTAGCGGAATCCGGCTTTCAGAACACGGACATAGCCGCCCTGGCGATCCTTGAACCGCGCCCCCAGAACGTCGAAGAGCTTGGCGACATGGGCGTCCTGCTTCAGCTGCGCCGCGGCAAGACGGCGGGAATGCAGGTCGCCGCGCTTGGCGAGCGTGACCAGCTTTTCGACGATCGGCCGGAGTTCCTTGGCCTTCGGCAGCGTAGTCTTGATCTGTTCGTGTTCGATGAGCGAGCCGGCCATGTTGGCCCAGAGCGCCTTGCGGTGCTCGTGGGTGCGGTTGAGGCGGCGGTATCCGCGGGCGTGACGCATGATTTCAATCCTTTAGCTTGTGCTTTGTCCGGCCGCCCTGCGTTCCGGGCGGCTCTCCTTGGGGCGGGATTGCCCATTCACGATTTGGCAAAAACACAGTTTGCACATTTTCGTTCGCGCTGTGTTCCGCCAATAGGCGCCCCGGCCCGGATGCGGCCGGACCGGAGCGTCAGGTTTCAGAACTGGTCCTCGAATTTCTTCGCCAGGTCCTCGATGTTCTCGGGCGGCCAGTCCTCGACATCCATGCCGAGATGCAGGCCCATGCCCGACAGCACCTCCTTGATCTCGTTCAGCGACTTGCGGCCGAAGTTCGGGGTCCGCAGCATCTCGGCCTCGGTCTTCTGAATCAGGTCGCCGATATAGACGATGT
>JAGQRV010000074.1:0-53089 GCA_020425125.1 Paracoccaceae bacterium
AGCGCGCCTTCTGCTGCGTCCCTGATGGCGCGGATGTTGTGGCCGTAGGGGGCGGGGTTGGCGACGGAGCCGCCGCGGAACACCGCCGACCCGGCGACCAGCACGTCCGCGCCCGCCGCGGCCACCAGCGGCGCGGTCTCGGGGGTGATGCCGCCATCGACCTGGATATGCACCGGCCGGTCGCCGATCATCGCCCTGAGGGCGCGGATCTTGTCGAGTTGGGAGGCGATGAACCGCTGCCCGCCGAAGCCCGGATTGACCGTCATCACCAGCACCAGGTCGACGAGGTCGAGCAGGTAGCCGACCGCCTCGGGCGCGGTGCCCGGATTGAGCGCCAGCCCGGCCTTCGCCCCCGCGCCCCGGATCGCCTGCAGCGTGCGGTGGACATGGGGGCCGGCCTCGAGATGGGCGGTGATGATGTCGGCGCCGGCCTCGGCATAGGCGGCGATGTAGGGATCGACCGGCGCGATCATCAGGTGGACGTCCATCACCGTCGTCACATGCGGCCGGAACGCCTTCACCGCGGGCGGGCCGAAGGTCAGGTTCGGCACGAAATGGCCGTCCATCACGTCGACATGCACCCAGTCGCAGCCCTGATCCTCCACCGCCCGGATCTCGCGGCCGAAATCCGCGAAATCCGCCGACAGGATCGACGGCGCAATCTTGATCGAACGCTGAAACGTCATGGCTGGTCCTCCCTTGAAGCCGGTCTGTCCACGTCGAGCCCGCCGGAAAAGACCCGGCTGGCCCGGATGTCGGGATCGGTGATGGTCGACAGTGCTCTGGCGTCGAGCGGCCCCGTCGCCGTTTCGAACAGCCTGTTGGCCTGCCGGAGCCGCGCCCGATCGAGTGCATTGCGCACCGAGCGCGCATTGGCGAAATGCGGCTGTGTCCGGCGCAGCGCGATGTATTCGGCCATCGCTTTCCGCCCGGCCGGATCGAGGCCGTAGTTCTGGCCGTCAAGCATCGCCTCGGCGATCTTCAGCAACTCGGCGTCGGTGTAGTCGGGAAACTCGATATGGTGCGCGATGCGCGACCGGAAGCCGGGATTGGCCGCGAAGAACCTGTCCATCCGGTCGGCGTAGCCCGCCATGATCACGACGAGGTCGTCGCGGTTGTTCTCCATCACCTGCAGCAGGATCTCGATCGCCTCCTGGCCGTAATCGCGTTCATTGTCGGGCTTGTAGAGGTAATAGGCCTCGTCGATGAACAGCACGCCGCCCATCGCCTTCTTCAGCACTTCCTTGGTCTTCGGGGCGGTGTGGCCGATATACTGGCCGACCAGGTCGTCCCGCGTCACCGTCACGAGATGTCCCTTCCGCACATAGCCGAGGCGATGCAGGAGACCGGCCATCATCAGCGCGACCGTGGTCTTGCCGGTGCCGGGATTGCCGGTGAACGACATGTGCAGCGTCGGCGTCTCCTGGGCCAGCCCCATGTCGCGGCGTGCCCGGTCGACAAGCAGCAGCGCGGCGGTTTGGCGGATCCGCTGCTTGACGGGGGCGAGCCCGATAAGGTCGCGGTCGAGCTCGCGCAGGACCTCGGCCACGCCCGAGCTTTCGTATTCCGCGGCCAGATCGACGGTTTTCGGCGCCTCGGTCACGGCATCCATGGATTCACCTCTTCAAGTCGGATGGGTGCATGATCGGCCGCGCGGCTGGAGGGACGGGGCCGCGCGGCCGGGTTCGCCGGGCCGGTCAGTAGCGGGCGTCCCAGGCGTATTTCTGCGACCTGCTTTCGAAATCGGTCCGCTGGATGTGGAATGTCGGCTCCACTTTCGGCCGGTTGACAATGAAGGACATGCGGACCGTTTCGAAGCCGCGGGTCGAGTCGAAGGCGTTGAGGCGGATATAGGCGCCGCCATGCGCCGTGCGGCACTCGTCGAGTTCCATCATCACGCCCTTGGCGTCCCTGAGATCGAACATCGGGTTGCCCCACATTTCCCAGTAGGTGTTCCGCGGATGCGGGTCGTAGGTGTATTCGACGCCGATCGCCCAGTCGTTGCCCAGGCAGTATTCGACCTGGGCGGTGATCTGTTCGTCGGTCAGGTCGGGCAGAAAGGAAAAGCAGCCCTGTGTGATCCTCATCTCGGCTCTCCTCAGACGGACACGGTTTCCAGCGGCACGAAATCGGACGTGTCGGTGGACGTATAGTTGAAGGTGATGTTGCCCCAGGTCTCGAGCGCGGCCTCCAGGGGCTTGCACCACTTGGCAGCCTCGCGCAGGATCTCGGGGCCCTCGGTCCTGATGTCGCGGCCTTCGTTCCGGGCGAGAACCATTGCTTCCAGTGCAACGCGGTTCGCGGTGGCGCCCGCCTGGATGCCCATCGGATGGCCGATGGTGCCGCCGCCGAACTGCAGCACGACATCGTCGCCGAAGAGGTCGAGAAGCTGGTGCATCTGCCCGGCATGGATGCCGCCCGATGCGACCGGCATGACCTTCTTGATGTTCGCCCAGTCCTGCTCGAAATAGATGCCGCGGGGCAGGTCGATCGGGTTATGAAGCTCGCGGCAGACGTTGTAGAAGCCCTGCACCGTCATCGGATCGCCTTCCAGCTTGCCGACGGCGGTCCCGGCATGGATGTGATCCACCCCCGCAAGCCGCATCCATTTGGCGATCACCCGGAAACTGATGCCGTGGTTCTTCTGGCGGGTATAGGTGCCGTGACCGGCCCGGTGCAGGTGCAGGATCATGTCGTTCTGCCGGCACCATTCGGAGATCGACTGGATCGCGGTGTAGCCGATGATCAGATCGATCATCACGATGACCGAACCCAGTTCCTTGGCGAATTCGGCGCGGCGGTACATCTCCTCCATCGTACCGGCGGTGATGTTGAGGTAGTGCCCCTTGATCTCGCCGGTCTCGGCCGTGGCCTTGTTGACCGCCTCCATGCAGTAGAGGAAGCGGTCGCGCCAATGCATGAACGGCTGCGAGTTGATGTTCTCGTCGTCCTTCATGAAGTCGAGGCCGCCCTTCAGGCCCTCGTAGACCACCCGGCCGTAATTCTTTCCCGACAGCCCCAGCTTCGGCTTGGTCGTCGCACCCAGAAGCGGCTTGCCGAACTTGTCCAGCCGCTCGCGCTCCACCACGATCCCGGTGGGCGGGCCCTTGAAGGTCTTCACGTAGGCGACCGGGAAGCGCATGTCCTCCAGCCGCGCAGCCTTCAGGGGCTTGAACGAGAACACGTTGCCGATGATCGAAGCGGTGAGGTTCGCGATCGAGCCTTCCTCGAACAGGATCAGGTCATAGGCCACGTAGCAGAAGTACTGGCCGGGGTTGTTCGGCACTTCCTCGACCCGGTAGGCCTTTGCCCGGTACTGGTCGCAGGCGGTCAGCCGGTCGGTCCAGACCACGGTCCAGGTCGCGGTGGAGCTTTCGCCGGCGACCGCCGCAGCGGCCTCGATCGGGTCCACACCCTCCTGCGGAGTAATCCGGAAAAGCGCCAGAAGGTCGGTGTCCTTCGGCTCGTAATCGCCGTCCCAGTAACCCATCTGGGCGTATTTCAGCACGCCGGCCCGATAGCGCTCCTTGCCCTTGATTTCCTTGGGACCCTTCATCTCGTTCATTTGAGGCATCTCCTTGTCAGGCTGCGGCTTTGGTGGTGGTCTTCGGATCGAGCGCACCGCTGAGGTAGCGCTTGGCCATGTCGTCCATCGCGACCGGCTTGATCCGTGCGGCTTGCCCGGCGGTGCCGAAGCGCTCGAACCGGTCGCGGCAGAGCCGCTCAAGTTCGTCCATGGCCGGGATCAGAAACTTGCGGGGATCGAATTCGCGCGGCTTTTCTTGCGCGACCTTTCGGAACTGGCCCGTCATCGCCATCCGGCAGTCCGTATCGATGTTGACCTTGCGGACGCCCATGGCGATGCCGCGTTCGATCTCCTCGACCGGGACGCCGTAGGTCTGGGGCATCTGGCCGCCGGACTCGTTGATCAGGTCCTGAAGGTATTGCGGCACCGAGGACGATCCGTGCATCACCAGATGGGTGTCGGGGAGGTTGCGGTGGATCGCCTCGATCGTCGCCATCGACAGGATGTCGCCGTCGGGCTTGCGGGAGAACTTGTAGGCGCCGTGAGATGTGCCGCAGGCGATGGCGAGCGCATCGACTCCGGTCCGCAGGACGAAATCCACGGCCTGGTCCGGATCCGTCAGAAGCTGGTCGTGGCTCAGGGCGCCTTCCGCACCCGATCCGTCCTCCGCCGCGGCCTCTCCGGTTTCCAGGCTGCCGAGAACGCCCAGTTCGCCCTCGACCGACGCGCCCACCGCATGGGCCGCGTCGACGACGCGGCGCGTGATCGCGACGTTGTAGTCGTAGCTCGCCGGGGTTTTCATGTCGGCCTCCAGCGAGCCGTCCATCATCACGCTGGTGAAGCCGTGCCGGATCGCCGACAGGCAGGTCGCCTCGTTGTTGCCGTGGTCCTGATGCAGGACGATGGGGATGTCCGGGTGCATCTCGGCGAGCGCCTGAACCATGTGGCGCAGCATGATGTCACCGGCATAGGACCGGGCACCGCGGCTGGCCTGCAGGATCACCGGCGCGTCGGTCGCGCTCGCCGCGCGCAGGATCGCCAGCCCCTGTTCCATGTTGTTGATGTTGAAGGCGGGCACGCCATAGCCGTGCTCGGCTGCGTGGTCCAGAAGCTGCCTCAGGGTGATGAGGGCCATGTCGTCCTCCGTGTCTGGATGTGCTTGCGGGCGGGTCAGGCGCTGACGGCGGGTCGGATGAGTTCCATGGCGCGGTCTGCCACGGCCTCAGATGTGATCCCGAAATGGCGGTAGAGGTCGTCGGCGGGCGCCGACGCACCGAAGCCGGTCATGCCCACGAAGCCGTCCTCGGGCCGCAGGAACAGATCCCATCCCTGGCGCACCGCGGCTTCGATGCCGATCCGGGGCGCGCTTCCCAGCACCTCGGCCCGATAGACGGCAGGCTGGGCCGCGAACAACTCGAAGCACGGCGCCGAGACAACGGCCGCGCTCAGGCCCTCCTTCGCCAGGAGATCGGCGGCCGCCATGGCCAGCGCCACCTCGGATCCGGTGGCGATCAGCGTCACGTCGCGCTGTCCCGACGGCTGACGTAGCAGGTAGGCGCCGCGGGCGGTCTGGTTGGCGTCCACATGCGCCTTCCGCAACGTCGGCAGGTTCTGCCGTGACAGGCACAGCACCGAAGGCGTCGTCGGCGAGGTGAGCGCGATCTGCCAGGCCTCGGCGGTCTCGACGGCATCGGCAGGCCGGAACAGGTTGAGGTTCGGCATCGCCCGCAGGCTCGCCATGTGCTCGACGGGCTGGTGAGTCGGTCCGTCCTCGCCCAGACCGATCGAGTCGTGGGTCATCACGTAGACGACCGGCACCTGCATCAGGGCCGAGAGCCGGATCGACGGGCGGCAGTAATCGGCGAAGGCGAGGAATGTGCCGCCATAGGGCCGGAACCCGCCATGCAGCGCGATCCCGTTCATCGCCGCGGCCATGCCATGCTCGCGGATGCCGTAATGGATGTAGCTGCCGCCGTAATCCTGCGCGGAGACCGGCGTCATTCCCTTGGTGCGGGTGTTGTTCGACCCTGTCAGATCCGCTGAGCCGCCGATGGTGTTCGGCAGCGTCGCGTTGACGATCTCCAGCGCCATTTCGCTGGCCTTCCGGGTGGCAACCTTGGGCGCATCCTGCGACAGCCGGTGGCGGTAGGCCGTAAGGGCGGAGTCGAGCGCGGCGGTGTCCGGGGCACCGTGGGAGGCCCGGAACGCGTCGGCCTTTGGGTGCCGGTTCAGCCGCCGGGCCCAGGCATTGCGCTCCGCCCGTCCGCGGGCGGCGATCTCGCGCCAGGCGGCGGTGATCGCTGCGGGAACGACGAAAGGCGGATCGGTCCAGCCGAGTTCCTCCCGCGCGGCCGCGACCTCCTCTGCTCCAAGCGGCGCGCCGTGCGTCGCCGAGGAGCCCTGCTTGTTGGGCGCCCCCTTGCCGATCAGTGTCCGGCACGCGATCAGCGACGGTCGCGGGTCGACCCGCGCGGCGTTGATGGCCGCGGCGACGGCTTCCTTGTCGTGACCGTTGACGCCCCGCACATGCCAGCCCGCGGCGGCGAAGCGCGCCAGCTGATCGGTCGAGGTCGACAGATCCGTGCGGCCGTCGATGGTGATGCCGTTGTCGTCCCAGAAGACGATCAGCCGGCCGAGCTTCATGTGTCCGGCGAAGTCGATCGCCTCGTGGCTGATTCCCTCCATCAGGCAGCCGTCGCCGGCGATGACATAGGTGAAATGGTCAACCAGATCGTCGCTGAAACGGGCATTCAACATCCGCTCGGCGAGCGCCATGCCGACGGCCGTGGAGATGCCCTGTCCGAGTGGGCCCGTCGTCGTTTCGATCCCCTTGGCATGGCCGTATTCGGGGTGACCAGCGGTGCGGGACCCCAGTTGCCGGAAGGCGCGGATCTGGTCCATGCCCATGTCGTCGTAGCCGAGAAGATGGTGGATCGCGTAGACCAGCATGGAGCCGTGGCCGGCCGACATCACGAAGCGGTCGCGGTCGGGCCATGCCGGGTCGCTCGGGTCGATCCGGATGAACCGGTTGAAGAGCACGGTCGCGACGTCGGCCATGCCCATCGGCGCGCCGGGATGGCCGGAGCGGGCGGCCTCCACCGCGTCCATCGTGAGCACCCGGATGGCATTGGCCATCAGATCCTCGGTGGTCGGCGCAACGCTTGTCTGCACGTTCATGGGGTGCTCCTCCTCAGGCGCGCTTGGATTCCTGGACCAGCCGGATGACCATCGGCGTGAAGATCAACTGCATGGCGAGGTCCATCTTGGAGCCCGGGACCACGATGGAATTGGCCCGGGTCATCCAGGAGTTGTGGATCATCGAGGTCAGGTAGGGGAAATCGATCCCCCGCGGGCTCTTGAACCGGATCACGACCAGGCTTTCGTCGGCGGTGGGGATCCAGCGGGCGACGAACGGATTCGACGTATCGACCACCGGAACCCGCTGGAAGTTCACGTCCGTTTCGGTGAATTGCGGGCAGATGCAGTGTACGTATGCGTGCATCCGGCGCAGGATCACGTCGGTCACCGCCTCGGTCGAATAGCCCCGGCTGGCCTTGTCGCGATGGATCTTCTGGATCCACTCCAAGTTGATCACCGGGACCACGCCGATCTTCAGGTCGGCGAGCGCGGCGAGGTTCACCTGGTCGTTCGCCACCGCGCCGTGGAGACCCTCGTAGAACAGCAGGTCGGTGCCGTCGGGCATCGGCTTCCAGTCGGTGAACTTCCCCGCCTGGGTGCCGTGACGCTCGGCCTCCGCATCGTCGTGGATGTAGTGGCGCGTCCTGCCGGTTCCGGTCTCGCCATACGACCGGAACACCTGCTCCAGCATTTCCAGTTCGTTGGCGTCATAGGAAAAATGGCTGAAGGTCTCGTCGCCGGCGGCCTTCCGGGCGTCAAGCTCGGCCTTCATCGCCATGCGGTCATAGCGGTGAAAGGCGTCGCCCTCGATCGACGCCGCGGTGATGCCCTCGCGCCGGAAGATCTGGTCGAAGGTGGTCTTCACCGTTGTCGTGCCGGCCCCGGAGGATCCGGTCACCGAGATGATCGGGTGTTTCTTGCTCATGACTGGACTTTCTCAGGCTCGGAACAGGCCGCGGGATCCGAACAGCGCGGAGATCTCCTGCTCGGGCAGATCGTGGTATACGCTCACCTGTTCGACATTTTCGGTGCTGCCGAAGACGAAGGGCGTTCGGGCGTGCAGGCTGTCGGGGATGCGCGTCAGGATCGGGTCGCAGCCATCCGTGGCGGCACCGCCGGCCTGGGTCACCAGCATCGCGATCGGTGCACATTCATAGACTGTTCGCAGCCGCCCGCGGGCATAGCCGTCGCGGGCATCTGCCGGATACAGGAACACGCCGCCGCGCGCGAGGATGCGGTGGGTTTCGGCCACCAGCGAGGCGATCCAGCGCATGTTGTAGTTGGCCCGCCGAGGCCCTTCGGTGCCGGACAGGCAATCGTCCACATAAGCGCGGATCGGTTTCGACCAGTGGCGATAGTTGGACGCGTTGATGGCAAATTCGCGGGACGATGAGGGAATGGTCACCGAGTTGGCGGCGAGCATGAAGCTCTGTGTCGCCGGGTCGAGGATGTACATCCTGACGCCATCCCCGAATGTGACCACCATCGCGGTCTGCGGCCCGTAGATCACGTACCCAGCCGCGATCTGGTCGGCGCCGCGGCGCAGGAAGCTGGTTTCGGCGTCTTCCTTGGCGGGCAGGATCGAAAAGATCGTGCCGATCGATACGTTCACGTCGATGTTCGACGACCCGTCGAGCGGATCGATTGCGAGCGCGAGGCACCCGTCGGCGTCAATCTCGGTTACACCGTCGCGCTCTTCCGAGGCGTACCAGCGCACACCGGCGGTCTGAAGCGCCTCTGCGAAGGCCGCATCCGCCATCAGGTCCAGCGCCTTCTGACCGTCGCCATCGGCGTTGGTTCCCGTTTCCCGGCCAAGCGCCCCCCCCAGCGGGCCGCGGGCGATGACGGACGAAAGCTCGCGGGCCACGCCGGCAATTGCGGAAATGGCCGGAAACAGGGCGGTGGGTATGGCCTCGGCAGCAATTGGGTCCGGCCGCGTCAACATCGAAGCCTCCTCTCTTCGAAGCGATTGGCTTGATCTGCGCAGACTTGGGAGATAGAGGAAATTTAAACGTTTCTAATCTTGATTCAGAAAAATCTAATGCGGCGTCTGTCGTCCCTGACCTTCAAGCAATTGCGCGCGCTGCGTGCGGTCGTCGAATTGCGCTCGATCAGTCGAGCCGCGGAGGTTCTCGGATTGACGCCGCCGGCCGTGCACAGCCAGCTCAAGGCTCTGGAAGATATATTTTGTTGCCCCTTGCTGATCCGGGACGGGCCGAACGGCTTCACTCCCACGCCGGAAGGAGAGGCGCTGCTCACCGCGTTTGACCGGATGCAGGCGAGCCTGAACGGTGCTGTCCGGCGGATTGACGCGCTCAGAAGCGGGCTGGCCGGCAGTGTCGTTCTGGGCGTGGTTTCGACCGGAAAGTATTATGCGCCGAAACTCGTCGCACAGCTCAAGGACGCTTTTCCCGACATTGAAGTACTGCTGCGGATCGGTAATCGCGATTCGATCCTCACGGACCTACAGGCCAGTGCCATCGATCTGGCGATCATGGGCCGGCCGCCGCGTGATCCGCCTGTGGTCGCCCATGCCATCGGCGACCACCCCCACGTGCTGATCGTGCCACCCGGTCACCGCCTGAGCCGTCTCGACACGATCGCGCCCGCGGACATCCTGTCCGAGCCCATCATCGCCCGTGAACAGGGATCGGGAACGCGGATCCTGGCGACCAGGTTTCTCGACCGCATCGGCGAGGGCGCCCCTTACGAGACGATCGAGATGGGATCGAACGAGACCATCAAGCAGGCGGTGATCGCGGGGCTGGGAATCGCCCTGATCTCGCTCCACACCGTCACCGAAGAGCTTCGGGCCGGGCGCCTGGTCACCGTCACTACGCCGGATCTGCCCATCGTGCGGCGCTGGTACATTCTGCACCGGCTTGATTCGCCGCCCGTCGGCGCGGTCGCCACGGTTCTCGATTTCATTAACGCGCAGCGCGGTTCCTTCCTTCCGGACTTCAACCATGGGTAGGTGCCGCTCAACAGCTCAAATCGTTGGCAATACACGTTATACGTGCTGTTCTTGTCAGCATGTCGCTGCGGCATTTTCCAATGATTATTGGGTCATGAGCGCTTATCCGCCGGTTTCCGCCCCCTCACAACGAATGGCCTTTCCGTGCTGGCGCATGAGTGCCACGACTGGTCCATTAAGGTTTATGAGTCCCCTGCTTGATTGGTTAACCGGTGAGGCGATGATCCGTCGAGGAGCAGCTGAAATGCCCAAGGAGAAACCATTGGCAAAATTCCCCGTCGCCCCCTGTCTTGGCGCGGATGAGTCCGAGAACCTGTCAATGCTGTTCGATCCGCCGCGGCCGGCGCAGATGGCCCGGCCTCAGGTCGGAACGGCATGTGCAACCGGCCGGGCACCGGTGAATCGGTCCGCTTCCGGGACACGGACGATGCTGTCCCAAGCCGCCGACTGGTTTGCCGGCCGCGGTGCCGGAAAGTTCGCACGGCGTGCGGAGTCCCGTCCCTAAGAATTTTCGCGTGGCCGTGGCGGGGCGCGAGCCCGACCCCGCCGCTCAAGCCGGGGCGGCGCGGCGGCGCCAGGACCCGGCCCGCGCCTCAAGCGGGCGGATCAGGACCAGTTCGATCACCAGCATTACGGCGACGAAGCTCACTGCGTAGGCGAGTACCATCGAGACGTCGAACAGCTGGAAATAGAGGTGGATCTGAAAGCCGACCCCGTTCGACCGGCCCAGAAACTCCACCACGAGTACAATCTTCCAGATGATGGCGAGACCGTTGCGGGCGCTTGCAGCCAGAAACGGGGCGAGCTGCGGCAGGGTCACATGGCGCAACCGCGCCACGGGCGTCAGGCGGTAGATCCGCGCCATCTCGTCAAGAGCCGGGTCGACGCTGCGGACCCCTTCGCGCACCGTGACAACCACCATGGCGGTCTTGTTCAGCGCGACGGCGGTGATGGCCGCGACCTCGTTGAGGCCGATCCAGAGATAGCAGAGCACGATGATGACGAGCGCCGGCAGGTTCAGCAGAATTGTCACCCACGGATCGAACCAGCGTGCCACAGCCGGATGACGTCCCAGGATCAGGCCCAAGGCCGTGCCCAGCCCCATCGCCAGGGCGAACGACAGTGCCACCCGGCGCAGAGTCTGCGCCATGTTGAAGAAGAGTGCCCCTGAGCGCGCCTCGCGGATGATGTCGGCGGCCACCTCGGGCGGGGCCGGGAGGATTCTCGGATCCCCCTTCAGTACCGCCAGCCCCCACCACAGCAGCACGAAACCCGCCAGCGACAGCGCGATGGTGACGCTGTCGGGCAGGAAAGGCTGGTTCGGGCGCCGATTCAGCGGTGTCATGGCCGGAGAGTGCGCCTGGGCCAGGCGCCCTGCAAGTTCGCGCCCGCGGATTTGCCACCAAAGTCTTGGTCGACCCGGCGGCGTTTCGTGGCCGGTCCGCGACCAAAGTCGAGATCCCTTGTCCTCGGCCGGCCGGTATAGGGTCCCGGAAGGGGAGGACCAGAGATGACAGCATTCCGACGGCCGATTCCGCGGCCAGAGATACATTGCGGCGATCCGAAGGTTGAGGGCGGGAGGACGCGCGTTCGGCGTCCGACTCCGACCGGTGCCGTCCGGACCGCAGTGCTGGCACTGGCGTGTGCGGTGCCCCAGATCGCGCAGGCCCAGTCTTCCGATACCGACTGCGCACCAGCCTTCGGCTTTGCGGGCGTGCTGTCGGCAAGCAACAAGGAAGACCTGCCGCCGCTGACTCTGGGTGCGGGCCAGGCCGTGTCGGACGCTCCCTGGAAGCTGAAATCGGGCCGCTTCTACGAAGTAGAAATCGTGTCCGACGGCAGTCAGGAACTGGGTCTCGTGGGCCCGGAATTCTTCCGGTCGGTCTGGATCGACGAGATCGTCGTGAATGGGCTGGAGATCCGCCCGCTCGGCCTCGATTCCGTCGAGTTCGACGAGGCGGGTACGATGGAGATCGGCTTTCTTGCCATCCGCCCGGGAAGCTACTACCTCAAAATTCCCGGAACCAAGGGCGAGACCCAGCGCGTGGAGATCACCATCGAGTGACCCTTGAGGTGGAGGAACTGAGCTACGCCTTCGGCGAACGGCGCGCGCTGGATCGGGTGTCGTTCACAGTGCCCGAGTGTCGGTTCTGTGCCCTTCTGGGGCCGAACGGAGCCGGAAAGTCCACACTCTTCAACCTGCTGACCCGGCTCTTCACGACGCGCGAAGGGCGCATCCGGATCGCCGGACACGATCTGTCGCAGACGCCTCGTGCGGCGCTCGCGCGCATTGGCGTCGTCTTTCAGCAGCAGACGCTCGACCTCGACCTGACCGTGTCGCAGAACCTGCGCTATTACGCGGCGCTGCACGGCCTCGCCGGACGCGAAGGCGAATTGCGGATTGCCGCGGCGCTGGACAGGCTTGCCATCGCCGATCGGGCGCAGGACCGCGTACGCGAACTCAATGGCGGGCATCGCCGGCGCACCGAGATCGCCCGCGCGCTCGTGCACCGGCCGCCGGTGCTGCTGCTCGACGAACCCACGGTCGGACTCGACGCGGCGGCGCGCGCGGCGATTACCGATCATGTGCACGCGCTTTGCGCCGACAGCGGTCTCACCGTACTCTGGGCCACCCATCTGACCGACGAGGTCGCACCGACCGATCAGGTGGTGATCTTGCATCAGGGCAGGGTCCGCGCCGATGGCGAAGCGGGCGAAATCGCACCGGGCGGCCGGCTGCGGGCACAGTTCCTTGCGCTGACCGCGGACGCGGCATGAGACACTGGCTCGTTGCGCTCTGGGCCATCGTTGGTCGTGAGGCGTTGCGTTTCCTGCACCAGCGGGGACGCTTCTTCGCGGCTTTGGTGCGCCCGCTGGTCTGGCTGCTGGTCTTCGCCGCGGGGTTTCGTGCTGCGCTGGGGCTGTCGATCACGCCGCCTTACCAGACCTACATCACCTACGAGGTCTACATCGTTCCGGGCCTGTGCGGCATGATTCTGCTGTTCAACGGGATGCAGTCGTCGCTCAGCCTCGTCTACGACCGTGAGATGGGCTCGATGCGGCTGCTGCTCACGGCGCCCCTGCCGCGCTGGTGGCTGCTGTTCTGCAAGCTGCTGGCCGGGACGGTGATCTCGATCCTGCAATGCTATGCCTTTCTTGCGGTCGCCGCGATCTACGGGATCGTGATGCCGTGGTACGGCTACCTGGCGGTGTTGCCGGCGCTGATGGTTGCGGGCCTGATGCTGGGGGCGCTGGGGCTTGCGCTCTCGTCGCTGGTCAAGCAGCTGGAGAATTTCGCCGGGGTGATGAACTTCGTCATCTTCCCGGCGTTCTTCCTGTCGTCGGCGCTCTATCCCTTGTGGAAGATGGCGGAAAGCTCGGTCCTTCTGCACAATATCTGCGCGGTCAATCCGTTCACCCACGGGGTCGAGCTGATCCGCTTCGCGCTCTACGGCAAGCTGAATCCGGCGGCATTGGGATGGACCGCGCTGGCCGGTCTGGCGTTCTGGGCACTCGGGGTGTGGGGCTACGATCCGCGGCGGGGAATGATCCGCCGCAAGGGCTGACACCCGCGTCGGAAAATCGTCGGACTTTCATCGGAATTCCATCGGACTTTCGGCGCCGCCTGCACTCGGGCGCAGGCGACAAATGCCGAGTCGGGTGGTAGAATCGGAACAGCCTGGGGCCGGTACGGCCCTGTCCGGTTGACGCCCGCGCGGATCGCGGCGCCCCGGCTGGTCTGACCGCCTGCGCCCAGGTGCAGGGGAGGAGGCCATGACAGCCTTCAATATCGTGAAGATGCGCGTGAAGCCCGGCTTCGAAGACGACTACCTCGACTACCACCGGAGCCGGGATCTGGCGGGGCTGAAGGGGATGACGGCGCTCAGGGTGGTCAAGACGGGTGATCGGCAGTTCCACGTCATCGGCGAATGGGAGAGCATGGAGGATCTGGCCGCCGCACGCCCGGCGATGATCACGATTCTGGACGGCTTCCGCGACAAGCTCGAGGATCTGGGCGGCGATCTGGGGGTGACCGATCCCTGTTCGGGCGACGCGGTGATCGAGCGTCGCGCCGAAGCCATGGCGTGACGCCGGACCCGCCCCGGCCGCGGGGCGGGACTCGTATCGGCGGAGGGTGCGACCGGGCCCCGTTAGCCGCGGCACCGTAGTCGGTTTCGCGGTGCGGCGGGGCGCGCTAATCAGCGGTCATGACCGAGCTCAAGTACATCTACGCCACCCGCGCTGCCGAAGGCATGATCCGTCCCGATCCGGCGCAGGAGGCGGTGCTTCCCGAATTCGAGCGCATCCGGGACGCCCTGGCCGCACCGCCGCCGAAGCGCGGCTTCTTCGGCCGCAGCGCCCGGCCCGAGCCGATCAAGGGGCTCTACCTCTGGGGCGGGGTGGGGCGCGGCAAGTCCTTCCTGATGGACCTGTTCGTGTCCCATGTCAGCGCACCGAAGCGGCGGGTGCATTTCCACGCCTTCATGCAGGAGATCCATGCCGGCATGAACGCGGCGCGGAAGCGGGGCGTCGACGATGCCATCGCGCCGGTGGCGGAGTCGGTGGCCGACAGCGTGCGGCTGCTGGCCTTCGACGAGATGCAGATCACCGACATCACCGACGCGATGATCGTCGGGCGGCTGTTCGAGCGGCTGTTCGCGGCCGGGGTGGTGGTGGTCACAACCTCGAACCGGCACCCCGACGAGCTTTACAAGAACGGGCTGAACCGGCAGCTCTTCCTGCCCTTCATCGCGATGATCAAGGAGCGGCTGGTGGTGCAGGAGCTGACCAGCCCCACCGACTACCGCCAGGACCGGCTGGCGGGAGAGAAGGTCTATTTCCACCCGGCGAACGCCCAGTCGCAGGCGGCCGTCGACCGGCTCTGGCAGGAGATGTCGGGCGCGCCGGCCATGCGGGCGCAGCATGCCCGCACCGAGGCGGCCACGGCGGGGATGGCACGGGGCATGCGCGGCACGCCGGAGGCGCAGCTGACCCTGCGGGTGAACGGCCGCGACGTGGTGCTGCCGCGGTTCCGCAACGGCGTCGCACGGGCGTCGTTCTGGGATCTCTGCGGCCAGGCGCTGGGCCCGGCGGATTTCCTGGCCATCGCGGGCGCGGTTCGGGTGCTGATCCTCGAGGACATTCCCCGGCTCGACGCCACCAAGTTCAACGAGGCGAAGCGGTTCGTGACGCTGGTCGATGCGCTGTACGAGGCGAAAGTGAAGCTGATCGCGACCGCCGCGGCCGCGCCGGAGAAGCTCTATCTGGAGGGCTCGGGGTCGTTCGAGTTCGAACGCACCGCCAGCCGGCTGCACGAGATGCAGGCGGCGGACTGGGGCGAGGCGGCGGACCCCGCCGCCTGATGCGGGCTCAGGAAATGTTGCCCTTGGCCATGATGCGGGCGGCGACCTCCTCGTAGGCTGCGCGCCAGGCCGCTTCGGTTTCCTCCGTCATCCCGGCGCCGAGTTCATTGCGCAGCGTGTCGATCAGCGCTTCCTCCATCGGCGGGAAATGCGCCCGCGTGATCCCCAGCGCGGCGTGCGACACGCCGAGGTCGGCGAAGCGCGCCTCGACCGCCTCGGGCTGGCCGAGATTGTCCACGATGACACCGAGCGTGGACATGAACCGCATGCCCTGGCCTTCCAGATCCTCGCGGAACATCTCGCGGTATTGCGGCGCGTGCCGGAACAGCGCCTCGTAGAAAAAGGCGGAGGGCGGCTGCAGGTTCGCCCGGATCTTCTGGAAGCTGTCCTGAATCAGGTCGATCTGTCGGGGGTCGAGGGCCATGATATCCGAGCCTCCGCTTGGCTGAACTGCATCTGGGATCCACCAAAGCCTAGGCCGATGCGTTCGGCCAGACCTTGATCTTGCTCAAGGTCCCTTTGCCGCGGGGGGACGGGCGGGCGGCGGGGCTCCGGCTTGCCTTCGGGGCCGTCTCTTTGTAGCAGGCCCCGAGACGCGTCAAGGGAGCCGTCGATGGACGATCTGCGGGACAAGTATCTGACGGCGATTGCCGGTGCGGCGGACGAGGGCACGCTCGAGGCGCTGAGAGTGCAGGCGGTCGGCAAGAAGGGCGAGATCAGCCTGCAGATGCGCGCGCTGGGCCAGATGAGCCCCGAGGAGCGGCAGGTCGCCGGCCCGATGCTCAATGCGCTGAAGGACGAGATCACCTCGGCGCTCGCGGCGAAGAAGGCGGCGCTGGCCGATGCGGCGCTGGAGGCGCGGCTGAAGACGGAATGGCTCGACGTGACCCTGCCGGGGCGGTCGGCGGCGCGCCCCATGGGCAGCATCCACCCGGTGTCCCAGGTGACCGAGGAGGTCACCGCGATCTTCGCCGATATGGGCTTCGCCGTGGCCGAGGGGCCGCAGGTGGAAAGCGACTGGTACAATTTCGACGCGCTCAACATCCCGCCCGAGCATCCCGCGCGGCAGGAGCACGACACCTTCTACATGGCCCGCGCCGCGGGCGACAACCGCCCGCCGCATGTGCTCAGGACCCATACCTCGCCGGTGCAGATCCGGGCGATGGAGGCGCAGGGCGCGCCGATCCGGGTGATCGCGCCGGGCCGGGTCTATCGCGCCGATTACGACCAGACCCACANNCAGGTCGAGGGGCTGGCGATCGACCGCGACATTTCCATGGCGAACCTGAAATGGGTGCTGGAGGAGTTCTTCTCGGCCTTCTTCGGGCGCGGCGTGAAGACCCGGTTCCGCGCCTCGCATTTCCCCTTCACCGAGCCCTCGGCCGAGGTCGACATCCAGTGTTCCTGGGAAGGCGGCACGGTGAAGGTGGGCGAGGGCGACGACTGGCTCGAGGTGCTGGGATCGGGGATGGTGCACCCGAAGGTGCTGCGCGCCGCCGGGGTCGACCCCGAGGCATGGCAGGGCTTCGCCTTCGGCCTCGGCATCGACCGGCTGGCGATGCTGAAATATGGCATCCCGGATCTGAGGGCATTCTTCGACAGCGACCTGCGCTGGCTGCGCCACTACGGGTTCAGCGCGCTGGACGTGCCGACGTTGCGGGGTGGGGTCGGGGGGTGATTTGAGATGATCAAATTTCCTACCATGACTTTCTGCGTTGCTCTTATAAGCATGGCGTCCGTAGTGGTGATCTTGAGTTGTGCGTCCGCTCGCTCCCAAGATTTTCCGGCTCTAAGCGAAGTCGTCATCTCTGGCCGCAACGGCGACTTGGGCGCTGCCCTCACGTCGAATGTGTGGTCGGAATCCGACCTGGGCGGCGCGCTATTTGCGGCGGCAGGCACTCACAACCCGGAAGCTGCGAGGCTCTTGATTGCGTCGGGCGCGGACGTCGATTTTAGCGTTCTACAGAGGACACCGCTAATTGTATCTATAGTCGAGGATTCTCCTGGGGTTTCAGCTGTGCTCCTCGACGCTGGCGCCGATCCGGATTTCTCCTCATCGTTTGAATGGAGGCCGCTCCATTTTGCGATCGGCAAAGGCTTCTCTCGCGACGAAATCATCCGTCTACTGCTCGCGCATGGCGCCGATATTGATGCACGAACGAACTTGTCAGTTACACCACTGCACCGTGCTGCGGGCTTCTGCAGAAACTCTGCTGTCGAGATATTGCTGGCGCACGGAGCAAAGAAGAATGCTCGTGACAAATACGGGCGCACAGCGGCAGAGCGCGCTAGTCGCGCTGGCTGCGACGACGTTGCAGCACTGCTGCGATAAGTTGCTCAAAACTAGAGGCCGAGCGAAATGAAATTCACCCTGTCCTGGCTGAAGGACCATCTGGAGACCACGGCGTCCGTCGGAGAGATCGCCGAGGCGCTGACCGATCTCGGGCTCGAGGTCGAAGGCGTGGAGGACCGGGCGGCGCGGCTGAAGGACTTCACGCTCGGCAAGGTGCTGGCCGCGGAAAAGCATCCCGATGCCGACAAGCTGTCGGTCTGCCGGGTGCTGACCGAGGACGGCGAGGTGCAGATCGTCTGCGGCGCCCCCAATGCCCGCGAAGGCATCACCGTGGTCGTCGCCCGGCCCGGCACCTACATCCCCGGCATCGACACCACGATCCAGGTCGGCAAGATCCGCGGCGTCGAAAGCCACGGCATGATGTGTTCGGAACGCGAGATGGAGCTGTCCGACGCCCATGAGGGGATCATCGAGCTGCCCTCGGGCGCGGTAGGCGAGCGCTTCACCAACTGGCTGGCGGCACACGATCCGGCCAGGGTCGACCCCGTCATCGAGATCGCCATCACCCCGAACCGGGCCGATGCGCTGGGCGTGCACGGGATCGCCCGCGACCTCGCCGCGCGCGGCCTGGGACGGCTGATCGAGCGCCCGGTGGAGCCGGTCCCCGGCAGCTTTCCCTGTCCGGTGCCGGTGTCGATCGACGCCGACACGCAAGCAGCCTGCCCGGTCTTCTTCGGCCGGCTGATCCGCGGCGTGACCAACGGGCCGTCGCCCGACTGGCTGCAGGCGCGGCTCAGGGCGATCGGGCTCAGGCCGATCAGCTTCCTCGTCGATGTGACGAACTTCTTCACCTACGACATGAACCGGCCGCTGCATGTCTTCGACGCGGACCGGATCCGCGGCGGGCTGCGGGTGCACGGGGCCGAGGGCGGCGAAAGCCTGGTCGGGCTCGACGACAAGACCTACGGCTTCGAGCCGGGCATGACGCTGATCTCGGATGCCGAGGAGGTCGAGAGCATCGCCGGCGTGATGGGCGGCGCGCGGACGGGCGTGACGGCCGAGACCGTCAACGTCTTCGTCGAGGCGGCGTACTTCGATCCGATCCGCACCGCGCAGACCGGGCGGGCGCTGAAGATCAATTCGGATGCGCGCTATCGCTTCGAGCGCGGCATCGATCCGGAATGGACGCCGCACGGCCTTGAGGCGGCGACCCGGATGATCCTGGAGATTGCCGGCGGCGAGGCGTCCGAGGTGGTGCAGGCGGGCACGATCCCCGACCATGCGCGGGCCTTCCGGCTTGATCCGCAGCGGGTGGTGCGCCTCGTCGGCATGGAGATCTCGGAGGCCGAGCAGCGCCAGACGCTGGCCGCGCTCGGCTTCCGGATGGCGGGCGACCAGGCGCATGTGCCGTCCTGGCGGCCGGATGTCCAGGGCGAGGCCGATCTGGTCGAGGAAGTGGCGCGGGTGGCGTCGCTGACGCGGCTCGAGGGCATTCCGATGGCGCGCGCCCAGGCCGGCGTGCCGAAGCCGATCCTGACGCCGATCCAGCGGCGCGAAGGCGCGGCGCGGCGGCGGCTGGCGGCGCTTGGCTACAATGAATGCGTGACGTACAGCTTCATCGACGCAGGCGCGGCCACTGCCTTCGGCGCGGGCGAGGCAGTGCGGCTGGAGAACCCGATCAGCTCGGAAATGACGCATCTGCGTCCCGACCTGCTGCCCGGCCTTTTGCAGGTGGCGGCACGGAACCAGGCGCGGGGCCTGGCCGATCTGGCGCTGTTCGAGGTGGGGCCGGTCTTTTCGGGCGGCGAGCCCGGCGAGCAGGCGCTGGTGGCGGCGGGTCTGCTGGTCGGCGCCAGCGGGCCGCGGTCGCCCCAGGGCGGGCGGCGTCCGGTCGACGTCTACGACGCGAAAGCGGACATGGAGGCGGTGCTGGCTGCGATCGGCGCGCCGGAGAAGCGGATGATCCTGCGGGACGTGCCCGCATGGTTCCATCCCGGCCGGTCGGGGCGTGCGGGCCTTGGCCCGCAGAAGACCATCGCGGTCTTCGGCGAGCTGCACCCGAAGATCCTGCGGGCCTTCGACGTGAAGGGCCCGGCGGTCGCCTTTGCGGTGTTCCCCGAAGCCGTGCCGCTGCCGCGCGCCGGGTCCTCGGCACGGCCGGCGCTGATCCTGAACGATCTTCAGGCGGTGGAGCGCGACTTCGCCTTCGTGGTCGATGCGGGCGTCGCGGCGCTGGATCTGGTCAACGCGGCGGCCGGGGCCGACAAGGCGCTGATCGAGTCGGTGTCGGTCTTCGACGAATTCGCGGGTCCCGCGGCGGAGGCGCAGATGGGCACAGGCATGAAGTCGCTGGCGATCTCGGTTCGGTTGCAGCCGACCGAGAAGACGCTGACCGAAAAGGAGATCGAGGCCGTCGCCGCCAGGATCGTCGAGAAGGTCGGCAAGGCGACGGGGGGCAGCCTGCGC
This sequence comes from Paracoccaceae bacterium, assembly GCA_020425125.1. Lineage (GTDB taxonomy): Bacteria > Pseudomonadota > Alphaproteobacteria > Rhodobacterales > Rhodobacteraceae > Meridianimarinicoccus. Next base: position 19,761 of record JAGQRV010000074.1, read on the forward strand.
GGCTGATCCGGCGCGCCAGCCGGGTGGCCGGCGCGCCGGAGGAAGGTCAGGCCGCAGCGTCGGTCGCGTGCGGGATGTCGAGCGCGCGCTGCACCGCGGGCCGGGCGAGGAAGCGGTCGAGATAGGCGACCACGTTGGGCCGCTCGGCCCAGCCCACGGCGTCGAGCGCACCGTAGTATTCGAGCCCCTTCAGCCACGGCGCGATGGCGATGTCGGCGATCGAGTAGTCGCCGGCGATCCAGTCGCGCCCCTCAAGCGCAGTTTCCAGCACGTCGAGCAGGCGGCGCGCCTCGGCGATGTAGCGGTCGCGCGGGCGCGGATCGGCGATCTCGGATCCGGCATATTTGTAGAAATAGCCGAGCTGGCCGAACATCGGGCCGACGCCGCCCATCTGGAACATCAGCCATTGCAGCACTTCGTAGCGCTGGGCGCGCGTCGTGCCGAGCAGCCGGCCGGTCTTTTCGGCCAGATAGATCAGGATCGCGCCGGACTCGAAAAGCCCGAGCGGCCGGCCATCGGGCCCGTTCGGGTCGATGATCGCCGGGATCTTGTTGTTCGGGTTGAGCGACAGGAATTCGGGGCTCTTCACATCGGCGTCCGAGAGCGAGACGCGGTGCGCCTCGTAAGGCAGGCCGAGTTCTTCAAGCGCGATCGCGACCTTGCGGCCGTTCGGGGTCGGGAAGGAATAGAGCTGAAGCCGGTCGGGGTGCCGCGCCGGCCAGCGCCGGGTGACCGGAAACTCGGACAGAACAAGGGCGGGCTCGCCCCCGCGGATCGGGTCGAGACGGGTCATGACTCTTCCTTAGTCTGATTTACCCTTTACACAGTAGGTACTGCCCGCCCGGGTTGAAGGGGTCGGATTGTGCGCGGATGTCGGGAGCCGTGTTCGCCTTCGCAGGGTCCGGCGCGCGGCGGATCGTCCAGATTAACGAGAAGGGACCGGAATGATAAGGGAATTCAGAGACTTCATCGCCCGCGGCAATGTGATGGACATGGCTGTCGGGATCATCATCGGCGCCGCGTTCACGGCGATCGTATCCTCGCTGGTCGATGATCTGATCACGCCGTTCATCAGCCTGTTCACGGGCGGCATCGACTTTTCCGGGCTCGGCGTGACACTGGGCGAGGGCGACCACGCGGCCACCTTTGCCTACGGCAAGTTCATCACCGCGGTGATCAATTTCCTGATCATCGCCTGGGTGGTCTTCCTGCTGGTCAAGGGCGTCAACCGGGTCAAGGACGCCGCACTGGGTCAGGCGAACGATGCACCCGAGGAGAAGCCCGCCCCGCCGAGCGACACCGAGCTTCTGATCGAAATCCGGGACGCGATCCGCGCGCAGAAATCCGTCTGACCGGGCGCCCTGAAAAAGACAGACCCCCGGGCCGGGCCTCGGGGGTCGTCAGGCGACACGAGCCGCCGGTTCGCTTCCGTCGGGTTCAGACGAGCCCTTCGCGCTGCGCCTTTTTACGGGCGAGCTTGCGTGCGCGGCGGATCGCCTCCGCCTTCTCGCGGGCCTTCTTCTCGGACGGCTTCTCGAAATGCTGCTTGAGCTTCATTTCGCGGAAGACGCCTTCGCGCTGAAGTTTCTTCTTGAGCGCGCGAAGTGCCTGATCGACATTGTTGTCGCGAACGCTGACCTGCATCGTGGTGTCACCACCTTCCTGGTTAGAGTTGCAAAAATTGCAGGAAGTGGCCGTATAGCAGCGCGATGCTGGCTTGTCCACCGCCGACACGGGCGAAAACGGCGGCTTTGCGGAGGATCCCATGACCGAGACCACGACCGTTCCGAGCGAGACCGGACCGCGCGATCCGAAGGCCGCGCTGCTGGCGGCGATCGAGTCCCACGTGCCGTTCGACGGCTGGACCGAATCGGCCTTCCGGGCCGCCATCGCCGACAGCGGGGTGGAGCCCGCGGTGGCGCGAGGCGTGTGTCCGCGCGGCGCCGTCGATCTGGCGCTGGCCTTCCACGAGGAGGGAGACGCCGAGATGCTGCGGCGGATCCGCGAGGCCGATCTGGGCGGCCTGCGGTTCCGCGACCGCATCGCACAGGCGGTGCGGTTCCGGCTGGAAGCCGCACCCGACCGCGAGATGGTGCGGCGCGGCGTGACGCTGTTTGCGCTGCCGAACCACGCCCCGGACGGCGCGAAGGCACTCTGGTCCACGGTGGACCGGATCTGGGAGGCGCTCGGCGACACCTCGGACGACGTCAACTGGTACACCAAGCGCGCGACCCTGGCCGGCGTCTACAGTGCCACGCTGCTCTACTGGCTCGGCGACGACAGCCCCGGCCACACGCGGACCTGGGAATTCCTGGACCGGCGCATCGGCGAGGTGATGCGGTTCGAGAAGCTGAAGGCGGATGTCAACGGCAACCCGGTGATGAAACAGCTTCTCAAGCTCCCCAACTGGGCGCTAGGTTTCGTCCGGGCGCCGTCGCGCGGACCGCGGACGAATCTGCCCGGAAGCTTGACAGGATCGAAATAGCGCCGCCGGGGCCTTCCCTAGCGGAAGGAGACATGCCGATGCCCGGGGGCGAGACGCTGCCAGAATCCATGCGCGCCATCGAGATCACCGCGCCCGGCGGCCCCGAGGTGCTGCGCCCGGCGGAACGGCCTGTGCCGGAGGTCGGCGACGACCAGATCCTGATCCGCGTCGCCTATGCGGGCGTCAACCGTCCCGACGCGCTGCAACGGACGGGTGCCTACAAGGCACCGCCGGACGCCTCGGATCTGCCCGGCCTCGAAGCGGCGGGAGAGGTGGTCGCGGTGGGCGCGTCGGTCAGCCGCTGGAAGCCTGGCGACCGGGTCTGCGCGCTGCTGCCGGGCGGCGGCTATGCGGAATATGTCGCGACGCCTGCAGCGCATGCGCTGCCGGTGCCCGCGGGCATGAGCCTCGACCGCGCCGCCTGCTTGCCCGAGACCTTCTTCACCGTCTGGTCGAACGTCTTCATGCGCGGCGGCCTGAAGGCGGGCGAGACCTTCCTGGTTCATGGCGGGTCATCCGGCATCGGCACCACCGCGATCCAGCTGGCGCATGTCTTCGGCGCGCGGGTCTTCGCGACCGCCGGAACGACCGGAAAATGCGCGGTCTGCGAAAGCCTCGGGGCGGAGCGCGCGGTCAATTACCGCGAGGCGGACTTCGTCGAGGTCGTGCGGGCGGCCGGCGGGGCCGACCTGATCCTCGACATGGTCGGCGGCAGCTACATCCCGCGCAACGTCAAGGCGCTGAAGGACGAGGGGCGGCTGGTGCAGATCGCCTTCCTGGAAAGCCCGAAGGTCGAGCTCAACTTCGCCCAGGTGATGCTGCGGCGGCTGACGCTGACCGGATCCACCCTGCGGCCGCAATCGGTGCTGGCCAAGGCCCGGATCGCCGCGGCGCTGGAGGCGCAGGTCTGGCCCTTGCTCGCGGCGGGCCGGGTGGCGCCGGTGATCGACAGCGAGTTTGCGCTGGACGATGCGGCGGGTGCCCATGCGAGGCTGGAGAGTTCGGCGCATGTCGGCAAGATCGTCCTGAAGGTCGGCGGCTGACGCCCGACTTGCCGCCGATCTCGAGCCGAATACGCTTCGGGAATCAGCCGTTTGGCCCTAGACTCTGAAGCTGACCGGAAGAATCCGGCCGCCGGCGGGGGGCGACGGCAGATGAGGGGCATCGTTTTCGGAGTCGTGCTGGCCGCGGGCTGTCTGCTTGCCGCGCCGGGATTGGTGCAGGCGCAGGACACCGCGCCGGCGGCACCGGCTGCGCAATCGGCGGATGAGCCGCGTCCGGCGGACGGCGCGATCCCACCACCCGATTGCGCGGCGACGCAGGTGGATACGCCGGTTGACGCCTATCTCTGGTCGCAGCAATGCGGTGGCGCCTGGAACGCCGGTTTCGACACCACCTTCGTGCCCGACGACACGCGGGTGGTGATCCGGCTGAAGGACGTCCCGGAAGACGTGGCCCTGACCGCCTACTGGATGCCGTCGCGGACGGGCGAGCTTCTGCGCAACGAAGTTCTGACCGGGGTGCCGTACCAGTCGATCCGCAGACAGCCCGAGCGCAGCCCGAAGACGAGCCTCGACTGCCTCAGGAACTACCTGCTGCCGGCAAATGTCGTCGGGAACGAGCGCCAGGGCGACGACACGCTGTTCACGGTCCAGGTGTTCCGGTTCTATCAGGACCGGCAGCGTCTGAACGATTTCGAACCGAGCTGCCGTCTGGGCTATGAATGGTGGCGCCCCTGGCGGGACTACACGCTGCTGGTGGTCAGCCGTTCGCCGGACGGCACGCTCGGCGTGGCGCCGCCGGGCGGCTATGTCACCGAGGTTCCGGCGACGGTGTCCTCCCGCCCGCTTGCCTGGGTCGTTGCCGGCGTGGTGGGGGCGCTGCTGACCTACTTCCTGCTGGTGGTCGGCGTGACCGGCAGGAAGGTGCGGCTCTTCGAGGGGGCGGACGGCCGCCTGAGCCTGTCGCGGACGCAGATCGCGCTCTTCACCATCGTTGTCCTGACGATGCTGCTTTACGTGATGTTGCGGGAGGGGACGCTGGGCGACATTTCCGGCGACGTGCTGCTGCTGATGGGGATCATCGCGGCGGGATCGGCCGGTGCCGGGGTGGCCGACCGCCTGACCGCGCGGCTTGACTGGGACAACTGGCTCTGGCTGAAGCAGCAGGGCTGGCTCAGGCCGGAAAAGGCGGTGGCCTACCGGTTCTCCCAACTGGTCCAGGATGCGTCGGGGCATTTCGACATCTTCCGGTTCCAGGCCGCGGCGTTTTCGTTGCTAGTGGCGATCTACCTGATCATCGCCGGGACCCGCGGGCTTGCCGGGATCGACCTTCCCGACGGGATCATGGGGATCCTCGGCCTTTCGCAGCTCACCTATATCGGCGGAAAGGCGGTCGCGCCGCCGACCTGGTCCGACTTCAACCGCCAGATCGAGGCGTTTCGCAAGGCGGTGGCAGTGGCGGTCGCCGGTGGCACCGACCCGCAGACCGACCCCGAGCTGGTGGCCGAACGGCAGAAGCTGGAAGCGGGGTTCGAGGCCGTCTGGGGCTATCCGCCGGCGAAGAAGCTGCCGCCCCATGATCTGGGCCGCATCCGCTTCGAGTTCCTTGCCGACATGCAGAGCTTCTTCCCGCTGACGCTGACGCTCGACGGCGTGGCTCTGGCCACCTTCCCGAAGCCGGTGCCGGTCTACGAGAATCTGAGCCTGCCGGCCGATCCGCTTGATACCGCGCGGGTGTTCGAATTCACCCGGACCGCCATGGGCAAGCCGGCGCCGGTCGTGGCGCGGTTCGACGTCACCGGCCGGGAACTGGCAGGATCGCTCAGCACTCCGTCGGATCCGGGGCCGATGCGGACGGTCAAGGTTCAGGCGGCCGATTTCGCGTAGCTATGGAGACCCGTTCCGGACCGGCTCCGGACGTGTGCCGACCGCCGATTTTGCCGCGACTGTGGGAAGTAGGCTGGGCCTGCCGGCCATGTTAGGCTTGGTTAACGCGGGAGGAGCGCATGGCGGAGGGGTCGCGGTCCAGTGCCCTGGCGGATGTGATCGCCGGTGGCGGGATCGGTTTGCTGCTGGGAACCGTCGTGGGCATGACCACGTCCGAAGTGGTGGCGACGGTGGTCGGCGCGCTGACGGCGTTGCTGGCGGTGTTGCTGGGCCTTGATGGCAGCGACGCCGCCGCGCGGTCGCCGGTCCGGGCGAATGCGCTGAGGATCGGCAGTTTGGGCCTCTTTACCGTGCTTGGCCTTGGGCTCGGCCTTTATGTCCGGATCAACAACCCGATCGCGCTGTCGCCCGAAGCGCAGATGGCCAAGTGGCAGCACACGTTTCCTGACGATCCGACCCTTGCGAAGCAGATGATGGTCTATGAGCGGACCGGGATCCGGCCGGCCAGCTTCACCTACGGCAAGATTACGCCCGCAGAGCCGGTCGAGGTCGCGGTCGACGAGGCCAAGTCCAAGGCGGTGTCGGGGGTGCTGTTTTCCAGCCTCAAGGATTTCGACGTCTGCACGCGGATCAACCCCGCCCGGTACGGCTCGCCCGAGGAAGTTCTGGCGATCTACACGCGCCGCGGTGCCCCGGCCATCCTTCCCGGACTTCGAGAGAGGATCGCGGCGATGCCGGACGAGTCCCAGCAGGTCGCGGTCGCAGTCACGCATGACGTGCTTTGCGCGCTCCAGCGCGAGGAGGAGCGGACACAGGAGGCGACGAAATGAGAGCTGCCACGATCCTTGTCGCCGCGCTTGTCCTGGCGGGCGGTGCGGCCCGCGCGGACGACCGCGACAGCGCCCGGTCGGTGGTGCAGGTCAATTGCGCGATGGAGAACGGCAAGGGCATGAAGGCGACCGGTTTCGTCTGGCCCGAGCCCGGCAAGGTGGTCACCGCGCTGCACGCGGTCGCGGGCTGCGCCGAGATCGAGGTCTACAGCGAGGATGCCAGGCGCTCGACCCTGGTCTCGAAGGTTCTGAAGGTGAATCTGGAGGCCGATCTGGCGCTTCTGGCGCTCGACGACGATCTGGGTCTCGCCGCGGTGCCGATCGAGACCGACACGCCGGACACGCGCGGGCGCTTCTTCGCCTGGGGCTATCCCCTGGCGGCCGAGCAGATGATCGACCTCAAGGTCGAGTTCGGCGGCGGGCTGAAGGGCGGCGTGACCACCATCGGCGCGGCCTTCGCCTCCGACGAGCTCGACAAGCTGTTCCGCAGCCAGCCCTATCCGGACCGGGACACGCAGATCCTCCGGGTCACCTCGACGATCCAGCCCGGCCATTCCGGCGCGCCGATCTTCGACGATGCCGGGGCGGTGGTGGCGATTGCCGATGGCGGGCTGCTGGGCGGCACGCGGGGCATCAACTGGAGCATCCCGGCCTTCCTCTATCTGCCGGGGCTGCCGGAGTCGCAGGACAAGATTCCCGCCGGCGCATCGGAATGGGCGGGCTTGTTCAGCGCCACGGTGCCCAACAAGTCGGCGATGCTGCGGATCCCGGGCCTGAACGCCAACCGCGACGGGATCGCCGACGAGGATGCCGGGATCCTGACGCTGGTCCGCCAGGTGTCGCTGGGTGCGGTGATGGAGGATCTCGGCCAGGATGACGACGCGGATACGCGCAACATCCTGCGGGATATTGCGGATTACGTGAACGACGATCCCGCCCTGCTGGACGAGGCGACCTTCGACATCTTCGAGGATCGGGTGACCGGCGCCACGGTGGCGGTGCCGTCCTGGATGGAGCTGACCTGGAACGCCGATCTGGGGGCGGCCGAAGCCTACAGCCCCAGCGGTGCGGGCCGGATGACCATCGCGCTGATGCAGGGCCGGAGCTTCGATGAGGCGCTGGATATCGGCGTCGAGGATTTCGTGTCCCGGATCAGCGACTGGGCGGACTGGACGGACGGCTACGCGCCCGACACGTTCGAGTATGACGAGGTCGACGAAAACGACGAATGGGCGCTCTATGTCGGTACTCATGACGGCGATGACCGCGCAACCGGCGCCTATGGCGAGATGCTGCTGATGATCACCGTTTCGGGCAACGTCTTCCTGGGCTCGTCGGTCTACCTTGTCGGCGACGAGCAGGACCTGACCGACGACGACTATTTCGACGACCTGATGATGCAGGTCTGCGCCGAGTACCTGACGGACTTCGCGCTCTACTGACCATGCCGCTTCGGTCCGGCGGTCGCGCGCCGGCACCGCATCGCGGGAATTTCATGTCCGATTTCCGCCGGTTGTGATACCGTTGGCCGATGGCGAGACATCCGCCGCGGGAAGCGAGTTACGGCCCGTTCGTGCCTGGCGGAAACCTCTACATGTGGGGGATCGGCATGAGCCTTCTGGAGCGATGGCGCCATCAGCTGATGATCCTACTCGGGACGATCCTCGGCTGGGTCTGGCTCGTCTGTCTCTATGCCCTGACCTTCTGGCTGGTGGTGGGCTCGCTGAGCGCGATTCAGGTCCGCGACAACGTCGCGGGGATCAACCTGCCGTTCACGTTCAACAATGTCGGCGACGCGGAGGCGGCGCTTCAGCGCGCGCAGGACCGCATCTACGACGGTTTGCGGCGAAAGGACGTGCTGTGGCAGAAACAGAACGAGCAGGCCGATCTGCTGGTCCGGATCGAGGGCAATTTCGGCAAGCCGGACACGACCTACGATAACAGCTACTTTTCCGATCCCGAGTCGATGCCCTTCTTCCAGGACGCCTTGCGGTCCTGCGGTGAGCGGCCTGCCGATGGTGCGTTGAGCTTCACGCCGTGCGACGACCTTTACCGCTATCAGGATCTGGGGCGCGAACTGGACGAGCTGTACAAGGGGGACGCGCTGCAGAAGATCACGGATTCGGAAACCGCGGCCCAGGCGCAGTTCCAGAAGCTCAAGCAGCTTTCTGATTTCGTCAACGAAAACAATTTTTTCGAGACTTTCCGGTTCACCATCTTCCTCAAGGCGCCGCGCGAGATTCTGGTCATGGTGCTGACGATCATCATGGGCGTGCTGGGCAGCGTGATTACCATGACTTGGACCTTCGTGCGGCACGACAGCGAGCTGTCGGTGCGCCGGTTCCTGCTGCTGCCTCTGGTCGGCGGAATGAGCGCCTTCATCATCCTGATCTTTCTCAAGGCCGGGCAGCTGACCCTGACCGCAGGCGAGACCAAGGACGAACTCAGCCCCTTCGTCCTGTCCTTCGTCGGGATCATTTCCGGCCTGCTGTCCGAGCGCGCCTACTCGCGCATGGCCGAGGTCGGCGGCAGCGTCTTCCAGGTGCAGGAGCGCAACATGCGATGGGGGATCAACCTGACCACCGCCCTGGCCGTCGCCGGCGTGCCGGTCGAGACTGTCGGCCGGTATCTGGGGCTGGAGACGGCGGATGCGGAAGAGATCGTGCTTGGAAAGGCGCCGGCCGACCCGTCGCAGCAGCGCCTGATCGCGGCACTCTTGCGGGCCGAGACCCGCGAGGTCTTCACCGACATTCCGCCGGCCGAATCCGCCCCGCCGCGGCCGACGCCGGGCGAGCCGGCGGTGTGAGCCGGCATCGCTCGGCGCCGGGATGTGACATTTTCCCGTAGCGGCCCGGCGTGGCTCGGACTTGCCGGTCGCTCCGCCATGGGTATGCTTGGCGAAACGGCGCCGCCGCGCGCCCGCAAGCCGGAGACTGCCCCGCCATGGCCATCGATCCGCCCGAAACACAGATCGTCGATACCTATCGCGTCGCCTGCGACGGCGGTGAAGCGTCGGCGCTCGGCCATCCGCGCGTCTGGCTGTCCCTGTCGCACGAGACCGGCTTCGTGGAATGCGGCTATTGCGACAAGCGGTTCGTCCACACGGATTTCGCCGACAAGGACGTGAAGGTCTGAACTTCGGAGTCGTCGCGTCCGCGGCGGCTGGACCGGATCACTCGCGCAGGACCATGCAGCCGCCACCGGCGTGACGCAGTTGGGTGCATTGCCGGCGCGCGGCCTTTTCGGTCGGATGCTCGACGCTGGCCACGTAGTAGCCCTGGGATTTTCCGGGCAGCTTGGTTTCGTGCATCTCCAGGCCGTGTTCGCCGAAGATGGCCGGGAACTTCGCAAGGGCATTTTCAGCCCGCTTCTCGGCGATGCCGCGGTCGGGATCGGCCGCATAGATCATCAGCCAGCCCGGCGCGTTGGTCTTTCCGGCCCGGCCATTGGCGGCCATGTCCAGACAGGCATCGAGAAACGGCTTCTGGGGATCGAGCGCAAGATCCAGGGACGCGGGAGCCGAATCCCGCCACGCCTCGGCGCTGAGCCCGGTGATGATCTGCACATAGGCGCGCGTTTCCGGCATCAGGCCGCTGTGGTGGGCGGCAAAGTTGGCGGCGCGCTGTTCGCCTCCGTTATAGGCGATGGCGGCCATGCCCAGGCTGCCGAACGTGTCGCGCAGATAGTCGAGATACTGGGCCGAGGCCTGCAGCGCCGCCGCCGGATTGAACGGGTCCTTCAACCCCCTCAGCTTTGCGGTGGACGGGATGAACTGGGCGATCCCGAGCGCCCCCGCCGGGCTGATCGCATAGGCGTCGAACAGGCTTTCCTGCCAGATCAGGCGCGCAAAGAAGCCGGGATCGAGCCCCGCTTCGCTCGCCGATGCCTCGATCGTGCGGCAGACATCGCGGGTATAGGCAATCGGAGCGATGCAATACCGGCCGTCGTCGCTGCAGGTCGGCGGCACCCGGCGGCGCGGCCGCGGTGCGTCGCTGATCTCGACCCAGGCGGGCATGTTCATTGCCGCCGTGGTCGTCAGACCGGTATCGCTGCCGGCGGAGACGTCCGGCGCGGCGTCTTCGACAGACGGCGATCCACCGTCGTCCGGCGGCTGGCCTTCGGTTCCGGCACCTGCGGGAGATGCGGCAAGTCCTGCGGCAAGCGCGAGGGCCGCGATTTTGAGCCAGTCCCGCGTCATGCGTCGAGCCAGAGCGGGTTCGACCAGGCCCGCCGACCTGCGGCGTCGCGCACGATGAGCCGGCGCCAGCCGCCCTGCTCCGGTTCCAGTGCGAAGCGCGCGCCGGTCAGACCGTCGCCAAGCACCCGCTGCCGCCAGGTGAGCGGACCGGCCAGCACGATGGATTGCGCCGGCGAACAGGCGATGACCAGATCGTCGCCGTCGCGCGCGACGTCCCGGATCTCGGGGCCCTGGCTGGCGTAATAGGCGCCGGACTTCAGCGCGGCCAGCAGCGCTTCGGGCGTGTTCTCGGCAGCCTTGACCATGACCCAGCCGCCGAACAGATCGTATTCGTGGTGGTGGCTGTCGTCCGAGGCAATTGCGCCGATCCGGCGCCCGGCGTGGAGAAGCGCGTCATAAAGCACCAGGCCGTCGCCCCGGTCGACCTCGACTGCGGATTTGTGATTGTAGACCTCGACCGCATGCGCAACCTCCACCGACTGCCCGTCCGCGAGCGTCAGTTGCGACCAGTGCGGGTGGGCGAGGGCGACGAAGGCCCCGGCGGCGGTGGCGCGGCGGGCCAGGTCCGGGCCGGTCTCGTCCGGTCCGGTAGCGGCGAAATCGGCGGGCAGCCCGGCAGCCACGATGTGCCAAAGTTCGCCCTGTCCGGTGGCGGGGGCGTGAAGTTCGGCGCCGAGAAGGGTCGTGAAGCCGGATCCGCGTGCGGGTCGCGTATCGGTGACCGGGTGGCCATAGCGGGCGAGGAAATGATCGGACACGCAGATGAAGTCATACCCGGCGGCGCGGTAGCGCGCGCAGACCTCGTCCGGGGAATAGGCGCCGTCCGACCCGGTCGAATGGCCGTGCAGGTTGCCACGCCAGAACCGGCCGTCAGCCGCGAATGCCTCGAACAACGTGCGATTCCCCTGCACTTGCGTCGCGGCGGTTATACCCGGCGTCGGACGACGCGTCTAACCCTGCATGTCTGCGGCGGCTCTGCGCCGCAGCGCGAAGGCGAAATGCGTGGCGAGCCCGGCGGCGAAGGCACCCGCGGCAAAGACGACGATTCCCGCGTCGCCCATGGTTTCGATCATCGCAAGCAGAAGCGGGGTGCCGAGGAGGTTTCCCAGATTGCCGGTCTGGGCCAGCGCGCCGTTGGCCCGGGCCCGCGCCGCCGGGTCGGGATTGAGCTGGGCGACGGCGGCGAAACTGGGACCCTGGACGAGACCGAGCGCGGCGAAGAGGACGATGGCCGGAAGCGCCGAGCCCGGCGCCGCGGCGAGCCCGAAGCTTAGAACCAAGGCGCTTGCAAAGCCCAGCATCACCACGCGGACGGCGGGGATCCGGCGCATCAGGGTGACCCCGAGGATCATCGAGACCGCGATGGCGCCAAGCGGCATCACGGTGGCGGCGCGCAGGCGTTCGGCCGGGTCGAGCGTTGCGGGCAGAACCGTCAGCAGCGAGACGAAGGCGAGGGTGTAGAAGAACCAGCCGGCCGCCGGGGCAGCGGCGCCGGGATCGCCGTAGACGGCGGCATGGCTGCGCCAGAGCGCTGCGGGCGACAGCAAGGAGAATGCAGGCGGCACCGGAGCCGCGCCGGTCCGGGCTGGAAGCGCGGCGGCCAGCGCCAGCGCGCAGCCTGCCATCAGCGCCCCGTGGACGGCAAGGACGGCGGCCGGACCCTGCGCGGCAGCGAGAGGCGGACCCAGCAATCCTGCCAGCGCATAGGCGACAGCAAAGAACGTGCTCCAGAGCGACAGCGCGAGGCCGCGGAACCGTGGCGCGGCGATTTCCGCGATCAGGGTCGGTGCGGCGACGACGATGGCCAGATGGGCCATGCCTTCGACGACGCGGCTGGCGAGCATCAGCGGGAAAGCGGGCAAGGTCGCCTGGAAGGCGGAAACGAGCGCGCCGAGCGCAAGCGCGCCGAGCAGCTGCCGCCGGCCGCCCAGGCGGGCGACCGCAAGCCCGGCACCAAGGCCGAAGATCACCCCCATCAGACTGATCAGTGACAGAAGAAAGCCCAGCCGCGCCCCGGCTTCCGGGTAGATCGCCGCAAGGTCGGGGAAGATCACCGATATCTTGGCGAATTCGCCTGCTGCAGTCAGTCCGGCAACCCAGATCAGCAGCACGCGCAGCGCCGCCGCGCGGTTCGCGCCAGACATTCCCGACTTCCCTCATGCCGCTGCCGATGGCGCTTTCGTGCCACGTCCGGGCCGTCATGTCCAAGACCTCGGCTTCAGGGTCGGTTATGGACGTGCACCGGAAACAGCATGGTAATCTCGGTGCCCTCATCGGGCACGCTGTGGATCAGCAGCGCCCCGCCGGACTGCTCGGCAAATCCCTTGGCCATGGACAGGCCCAGCCCCGGCGCACGGACGGCGCGCTTGGTGGTGAAGAAGGGCTCGTGTACCTGCTGCAGAAGCGATTCCGGAATGCCGCTGCCGGTGTCGATGACCTCAAGGCGGATGTACCGCCCCGGCGGGAGCGCGACGCGGCCCGGTCGTTTGAGCGGCTCGTCGCGTTGCAGATCGCGGGTGACCAGTCGCACGCTGCCCGAGGTTCCGACCGCGTCCCGTGCATTCTCGACCAGTTCGGCCATAACGGTTTCCAGTTGTCGGCGGTCTACGAAGACCATCCGGGCGGTCGAGTAGGGCTCGATCTCGAGCGCGACCGTCGCTGGCAGGAGACGGCGCATCCGGGGTCTGATCTCTTCGAGGAAGGTGACGAGATCGACCGCGACGGGCCGAAGATGCGCCCGTCCCGAAAAGGCCACGAGCTGTGTCGTGAGTTCGGCCGCCGCCTGGGCGGAGTCATGCGCTTCGTGCAGGAGTACGCGTTGGGCCTTGGGATCATCGGCATGCATCGCCAGTTCCAGATTGCCCAGGACGGCGGTCATGTGGCCGCCGAAATCCCGCGCCAGGCCGCCGGTGAGGCGCCCGACCGTTTCGACAACCTTGCTCTCGGAGAGCGCCCCGAGCGAGGTGCGGAGCCGGCGCCGCGCCTGCATCGTGTTGATCACGCTGAGCGTGAAGTAGAGCCACAGGATCGCCGCGCCCACGCCAAGGACAGCCGTTCCGCCAATGCCGAGCGCGGGCGAGAGCACAACCGTGATGCCGACGAGCGCGACCGCCACCGCAACGATGTCCACCGCGACAAGCAGCGGCGCTTCGGAATGCTCGGTCGTGGCATTGAGCATGTAGCCGGACAACATGAACAGAGCGAGCCCCTGGAACAGCAGATCCGGCTGGTGGGCGATGTAGACGACCGCGGCGAAGAACAGAAGCGAATCCGCCAGAAGCGCGACCGCAAGGAGCGCCATCCGTCGCCCCGCGACGGTCGGCGGCAGACCTTCGGTCAGCCGGGCGTTCATCTGGAGCACGGTGAAATAGACCGGCAACCACAGGATCGGGAGCCAGAGGCCGCTCAGCGCCCAGACTGCTACCGCCATCGGAGCCAGGCAGGCGAAGCGCATCTTGCGCTCCCACACACCATCTGCCGAGATGCGCTTCAGGACACGGACTTCCTGGTCGCCCAGACGGAAAAGGTCCGCAGGCATTTTCAGGCGGTCGTTCAATCGAGTGACACGCATCAACGTCATCTTACGGTTGAAGGGCGCCCGGAAAAAAGCGGAAATGCGCGAATACGTCGCTGGCCGACCCGGCAAGCGTATCGCGCCATGGCGGTCATTTCTACCTCTGATGGTTCTTGCGCTGGTGCCAGGCAGCGGCGGCTGCGCCGGGGCAGGGCGCTTTGCCATGGACCCTGCGGTGGCGCCGGGTTAGGTGTCCGGCGGTGAAGGGGAGGTTGCGACATGTCCTTCGGCAAGGGCCACCATCTGCATCTGATCGACGGTTCGGCCTTCATCTTCAGGGCGTATCATGCGCTGCCGCCGCTCTCGCGGAAATCCGACGGGCTGCCGGTCGGCGCGGTTGCGGGTTTCTGCAACATGATCTGGAAGATGGTGCAGGAGAATACCGGCGACGACGCCCCCACCCATGCCGCGGTCATCTTCGACAAGGGCTCGCACACCTTCCGCAACGACCTGTTCGACGGCTACAAGGGCAACCGGCCGGAAATGCCCGAAGACTTGCGACCGCAGATGCCGCTGACGCGGGAGGCGACCCGGGCCTTCAACATCGCCTGCGAGGAACTGGAAGGCTACGAGGCCGACGATATCATCGCGACGCTCGCATGCCAGGCACGAAAGGCGGGCGGACAGGTGACGATCATCAGCTCGGACAAGGATCTGATGCAGCTGGTCGGTGACGGCGTCGAGATGTTCGATGCGATGAAGAATGCCCGGATCGGCGTCGAGGCGGTCGAGGAAAAGTTCGGCGTGAAGCCGGATCGTGTCATCGACGTGCAGGCGCTGGCGGGGGACAGTGTCGATAATGTTCCCGGCGCACCGGGGATCGGCGTGAAGACGGCGGCGCAGCTGATCAACGAATACGGCGATCTCGACACGCTTCTTGCGCGGGCCGACGAGATCAAGCAGCCGAAGCGGCGCCAGACGCTGATCGAGAAGGCCGACCAGATCCGTCTGTCGCGGCAGCTCGTGACGCTCGATTGCACCGTGCCGCTCGACTTCACGCTTGACGATCTGGAAGTGAAGGCGCCCGATCCCGAGGCGCTGCTGGGCTTTCTGACGTCGATGGAATTCCGAACGATCACGCGGCGCGTGTCGGAAAAGCTGGGCGTTTCGGCACCGGCCGAGGCTGCGCCGGTGGCGGATCCGAAGCCGGCGGACGCCATCCCTTTCGACCCCTCCGGTTACGAGACGGTGCGGGATGCGGCGGCGCTGACCCGCTGGCTCCACCTGATCGGCGAGCGGGGCTGGGTCGCCGTGGACACCGAGACGACGAGCCTCGACGAGATGCAGGCGGAGCTTGTCGGCATCAGCCTGGCGGTCGAGGCGGGATCGGCCTGCTACATTCCCGTCGGCCACCGCGCGGCGGCGACCGACGACCTTTTCGGATCGAATGATCTGGCCGAAGGGCAGCTGCCACGCGATGACGTGCTGGCGGCGCTGAAGCCGGTTCTCGAGGATCCCGCGATCCTGAAGATCGGGCAGAACATGAAGTACGATGCCAAGATCTTCGCCCGGCTGGGCGTCGAGGTGGCACCGATCGACGACACCATGCTGATCTCCTATGCCCAGCATGCGGGGCTGCATGGTCATGGCATGGACCTGCTGAGCGACCGCTATCTCGGCCATGCGCCGATCCCGATCAAGCCGCTGCTTGGGGCCGGAAAATCGGCCGTCACCTTCGACCGCGTGCCGATCGACAAGGCGACCGAATATGCCGCCGAGGATGCCGACATCACGCTCAGGCTCTGGCACACACTGAAACCGCGGCTTCACCGCGCGCGGGTAACCACCGTCTACGAGACGCTGGAGCGCCCGCTGGTCCCGGTGCTTGCGGCGATGGAGATGGCCGGCATCAAGGTGGACCGCGACAGGCTGAGCCGTCTGTCGTCGGCCTTCGCCCAGAAGATGGCCGCGCTCGAGGCCGAGATTCACGAGCTTGCAGGCGAGAAGTTCAATGTCGGCAGCCCGAAACAGCTGGGCGAGATCCTCTATGACAAGATGGGCATCGAGGGCGGCAAGAAGGGCAAGACCGGCGCCTACGTCACCGATGCCGACACGCTGGAGGATCTCGCGACCGAGCACGAACTGCCGGCGCGGGTACTGGATTGGCGCCAGGTATCGAAGCTGAAGTCGACCTATACCGACGCGCTGCAGGACCACATCAATCCCGAGACGGGACGGGTGCACACCTCGTACATGATCGCCGGCGCGGCGACCGGGCGCCTCGCCTCGACCGATCCGAACCTGCAGAACATTCCTGTCCGCAGCGAGGAAGGACGGCGGATCCGCGAGGCCTTCGTCGCACCCGAGGGGCGCGTGCTGGTCAGCCTCGACTATTCGCAGATCGAGCTTCGGATCCTCGCCCATATCGCCGGGATCGACGCACTGAAGCAGGCGTTCCGGGATGGACTCGATATCCACGCCATGACCGCCTCCGAGATGTTCGGCGTGCCGGTCGAGGGGATGGACCCCTATGTCCGCCGCCAGGCGAAGGCGATCAATTTCGGGGTGATCTACGGCATCTCCGGGTTCGGGCTCGCCCGGAACCTCCGGATTCCGCGGGCCGAGGCGCAGGGGTTCATCGACCGATATTTCGAACGCTTTCCGGGCATCCGCGACTACATGGACGACACCACCCGCTTCGCGAAGGAGCACGGCTTCGTGCAGACCCTGTTCGGGCGCAAGATCCACACCCCCCAGATCGACGCAAAGGGCCCCAAGGCCGGATTCGCGCGCCGCGCGGCGATCAACGCGCCGATTCAGGGAACGGCGGCCGATGTGATCCGGCGCGCCATGGTGCGGATGCCCGACGCGATCAGGGGCCTGCCGGCGACCATGCTGCTGCAGGTCCATGACGAACTTCTCTTCGAGGTCGAGGAAGCCGCGGCGGACGAGACGATTGCGCGGGTGCGCGAGGTGATGGAAGGTGCTGCGCTGCCGGCAGTCGAGATCAGCGTGCCGCTGATCGTTGAAGCGGGCCGCGGCGCGAACTGGGCGGAGGCGCATTGAACCATGGCTGCTGCGGATACTGCCGAACGTGTCGAGGTGCGGTCACGGGCTGAACTGCGCGACTGGCTGGCCCGGAACCACGGCCGCGGCGAGCCGGTCTGGCTGGTGACCTACAAGAAGAGCCACCCCAGCTATCTTCCTTACGAGCCGATCGTCGAGGAACTGATCTGCTGGGGCTGGATCGACAGTCTGACACGCAAGCTCGACGACGACCGGACGATGCTGCTGATATCGGCGCGCCGGCCCGACTCCGCCTGGTCGGCGCTGAACAAGGCGCATGTGGAGCGCGCGCGCGCCAGTGGCGCGATGACCCCGGCGGGCGAAGCGAAGGTTGCGGTCGCGGTCGAGTCCGGCATGTGGGACTTTCTCGACGACGTGGACCAGCTTCAGTTGCCGGACGACCTGACCGCGGCGCTGGTGCGTTCGGGCGGCCGGGCGGCCTGGGATACCTGGCCGCGCAGTGTGCAGCGCGGCACGCTGGAATGGATCAAGCTCGCCAAGACCGCGCCGACCCGGGCGCGCCGGATCGCCGAAGCGGCATCGGCCGCTGGCGAGGGACGGCGGCCGGCCCCGTTCCGGCGTTAGCGGCGCCGGCGCCGGACGGCCGGGACCCAAGGTTTCAGAAGGATTCGGTCCACGGCCGCAGCGCGATCTCGATCGACCATGCCGAGCGGTCCTGGTTGATCAGGTTCAGATAGGTCTCGGCAATGGCGAAGGGGTCGAGCATCGAATCCGGCGCATCGGGCGGCTCGGTCCTGCCGGGGTTGCGGATCATGCCGTCGATGTTGATCCAGGCCACGTGGATGCCCTTGGGGTGCAGCTCGCGCGCCATGCTCTGCGCGAGGCCGCGCTGAGCGAACTTGCCCATCGCGAAACTGGCCGAATTGGCGAAGCCCTTCACGCCTGCGGATGCGCCGGTGAACAGGATCGTGCCCCGCACGCCATCGACCGGATCGGCAGCCAGCATCGTCCGGGCCGCGTGCTTGCCCATGAGAAACGCCCCGAAAGCGGTGATGTCGAAGGCGCGTCTGACCTCCTCGGGGTCGAGTTCGGCGATCGGTGCACGCACCCGGTAGGACGGATTGTAGATCGCCACCCGTGGCGCCCGAGGCAGTCCATCGAACAGCGCTGACATCGCTTCGGGGTCGCGCGCATCGACCGGAACGCTCTGCGCCCCCGTCTCGGCGGCCAGAGGCGCCAGTTTCGCGACGTTGCGCGCGGCCAGAACGAGACGATAATCCTCGGACAGCTTGCGTGCCAGCGCCGCGGAGAGCCCGTTGCCGACGCCCAGGATGAGCGCGAGTGGTCGAGTCATCGGTCAGTCCTCCCACGCTCAAGGTTGCAAGCCGCTCCCGCAGCGTCAAACGCCCATTCTGCACATCTGCTATGCGCCGCGCGCCGGGGCTGGCGGGCGGCGCATGGGCATCTGTCCTCGCGGTTCCTCAGTAGAGGACCGCGTCGATCGGTGCCAGGGGTGGGGGCGGTTCGCCGAATCCCGTCATCTGCCGCAGGTCGATCTCGATCGTCCGGCAGATCGCCGAGATCGGCACGTCCGTCACCTCGCCGTCGAACGGGTCTTCCATCGAGGCGCTGACCTTTTCAGTGACGAAGAAGACCCAGCAGACGAGCACGCTGAACGGCACCATGGCGGCGGTGTAGTCGACGAATGCCCAGCGGGCCCAGCCTTCCAGTTCCTCGGGGGCCGAATAGAGATCGACGAAGGCGAGCGGCAGCATGGTGATGAAGAGCCATGTGAAGATCTCGCCGATATCCGCGATCTGGCGGGGAAAGGGCGTATTCTTGATCCGCTCGCACTTCCCCTGCGCGTCGGCAAAGGCGCGCAGGCGGTCCATCATCGCCGCGTGGCGGATGGAATCGAGGGATCCGGCTTCGGCCAGGCCGCGCAGCGTGGTTCCCTGCCGGAACAGAAGGAGCGCGGCGCGGTTGGCCTTTCCGTCGAGCGCTTCGGCGTCCTCTGGGGGGATGTGGCGCTGCCAGCTGTCCGGCGTCTGGTGCAGATCGGTCTGGCCGGTGACCGGCATGTGCCCGAACCTCCACCGGCGCCGCTTCCGGCCCAACGGCGATGTCGCGCGGAGCTGGAACGCCAGCATGTTGAGCCAGGCGATGTGGCGCTCGACGAGCAGGCGCCGGACCACCGGATCGATTTCCGGCCCGTCCGAGGTCATCAGGTTTGCGACCGCGTTACCCCAGTCGCGGCTGCCATTGACGATTTCGCCCCACAGCTTTCGCGCCTCCCACCAGCGCCCGAACGCAGAGGTATTCTTGAACCCGAGGTAGAACGACACGGCCACGCCCAGCGTGGTGACGGGTGGCGTCGGATGCGCGATGAAATGGAATTGCAGCACTTCGTCGAGATAGACGATCACGAGATTCCAGGCCGTGACGCCCAGGAGAAACTGCCAGGAGCCGCGCAGGACGGACTGCGGGCGGATGCCGCCATGGAGGATCATCCCGCGGCGGCGCCTGTCGTGGACGGTGGAATTCGGCACCTCGTCTGCACGCCGCGGCTGCAGACTCCCGCTTGCGGCCCGTGGTGACTTCGCGATCGGGGGGACCTCGGCCGGGCCACGCGCTACTCCCTCACAGTCCGGCGAGTTCTGCGGCCGGGATGATCGGAAAGAACCGCCCCGCCGACCAGACGCCGAACCAGCGCGCGCCGTCGTGGTCCGCCTCTTCGCCCAGATCGACCAGCCGGTAGAAGCTCTTGCGGTCGATCAGCGCTTCGAGATTGGCGCGAACCAGGACATAAGGCCTGGGCTCGCCGGTCTCGGGATCGCGGATCACCCGGATCGGGTGCTCGGAGTCTGCCGTCACCTCGTCCCCCACCTGGGTCGTGAAGGTCAGGCTTTGGGCAGCACCATCTGCAGACACGGTGAAATCGGTGGCAACGAAGGGCGCGTCTTGTACTTTTATGCCTACCTTTTCGACAGGCGTGACCAGAAAATAGGCATCACCCTCTTTCTTGAGAATGGAGGAGAACAGCCGGACCAGCGCCGGACGGCCGATCGGCGTGCCCAGATAGAACCAGGTGCCGTCCCGCCGGATCTCCATGTCAAGATCCCCGCAGAACGGCGGATTCCAGAGATGAACCGGGGCAGGACCCCTTCTGGTTGCGGTCCGCGCCGTGGCCGCGAGGCTGTCGGCGGACGGGGTCACGATGTCTTGCGATCCCATTTTTGCCATTTGAGTTGCCTCTCTTCTATGGCTTGATGCCCCGGATATCCGTCATCGGGAGTATGTCATGACCGGCGTCACCGCGGAAACCGAAGATCTTGTCGCCGGGATCGAGGCGCTCGGAGAGAAGCTTGCCGCTGCGAAGGAAAGCATCACGCAGCGCTTCATCGGGCAGGCGCGGGTGGTGGACCTGACCCTTGCCGCGCTCCTCTGCGGTGGCCATGGACTGCTGATCGGTCTTCCCGGCCTTGGAAAGACGCGCCTTGTGGAAACGCTGTCGACGGTGATGGGGCTTGCCAGCGCGCGCATCCAGTTCACGCCCGACCTGATGCCGGCCGACATCCTGGGCTCCGAAGTGCTCGAGACGGCGCAGGACGGCTCGCGCTCGTTCCGGTTCCTGCAGGGGCCGGTCTTCACCCAGCTTCTGATGGCGGACGAGATCAACCGTGCCAGCCCCCGGACCCAGTCGGCGCTGCTGCAGGCAATGCAGGAGAAGGCGGTGACCGTCGCCGGCCAGCCGCACGCGCTGACGCCGCCCTTCCATGTGCTGGCGACCCAGAACCCGATCGAACAGGAGGGCACCTATCCGTTGCCCGAGGCGCAGCTCGACCGGTTTCTGGTGCAGATCGACGTTCACAACCCGGACCGGGATACCGAGCGCGAGATCCTGCTGGCCACGACCGGTGTCGGCGAGGCGGAGTCCACGCAGGTCTTCGATCCCGCGAGCCTGATCGCCGCCCAGACGCTGCTGCGCCGGATGCCGGTGGGCGACAGCGTCGTGGAGACGATCCTCGACCTTGTCCGGGCCTGCCGCCCCGAAGATCCGGCCGCATCTCCGCTGGTGCGGGATTCGGTGATCTGGGGGCCGGGGCCGCGTGCGGCGCAGGCGCTGATGATGACGGTGCGCGCCCAGGCGCTTCTTGAAAACCGGCTGGTCCCGAACGCGGACGACGTCGCGCGCATGGCGGTGCCGGTTCTGGTGCACCGGATGCAGCTGTCGTTCGCGGCGCGCGCGCGGGGCGAGGGTCTGGCGCCTCTGATCCAGAGAATCGCGGCGCAGGTCACACGGGTCGAGGCCGCGGCTTGAGCGAACGGGCGCGCATGGCGGCACAACATGCCGATCTGCGGCAAGACGGCGAGGCGCTGGCCGCGCCGCTTCCTGCACTGCTGGCCGATGCCGAACATCTGGCGTCGAACATGCTTCTCGGCGAACACGGGCGGCGGCGGCCGGGCATCGGCGAGGAGTTCTGGCAGTACCGTCCCGCAATGGCCAGCGACGGTGCCCGGCTGATCGACTGGCGCCGCTCCGCCCGGTCCGACACGCATTATATCCGCGAGAAGGAATGGCAGGCCGCGCAGTCGGTGGTGATCTGGGTCGATGGCAGCCAATCGATGGATTTCGCCTCCCAGGGGCGCCAGACCAAGGGCGACCGGGCCCGGCTTCTGGCGATGGCGATCGCGATCCTGCTGCTCCGGGGGGGCGAGCGCGTCGGCCTGACCGGCAACATGGTTCCGCCGCGGCGGGGCGAAGTTCAGCTGCTGCGAATCGCGCAGGGCCTGTTTTCGACCGACGGCGAGCGCGAGGACTTTGGCGCCCCGGACGTCACCGGGATCCTGCCCAAGTCCCGTGCGCTGTTCGTCTCCGACTTCATGGGTCCGCTCGTCGAGGTAGAGGCGGCCCTGACCGAGGCCGCCGATCTCGGGGTACGCGGTGCGCTCCTGCAGGTGCTCGACCCGGCCGAGGAGGCCTTCCCCTTTGACGGGCGGACGGTCTTCGAATCGATGGGCGGGGGCATGCGGCACGAGACGCTCGAAGCTGCGGCGCTGCGCGACCGCTATCTGAAGCGCCTGGCCGACCGCAAGGACCGGCTGGCCGATCTGGCCCGGATCACCGGCTGGCAGGTGACGTGCCACCATACCGGCGACAGCGCGCAGGCGGCGCTGCTCTGGCTCTTCGGGGCGCTGGAGCGGAGGCGCTGATGCTGACGCTGGGGCCCCTGGCATTTACCGCGCCCTGGCTGCTGGTCGGACTGGCTGCGCTGCCGGTTCTGTGGCTCCTGCTGCGGGTCGTGCCGCCGGCGCCGATCCGTCGTCGTTTTCCGGGTGTCGTGTTGCTTCTGGGCCTTCGCGACGACGAAACGCAAAGCGACAAGACCCCCTGGTGGCTCCTGCTCCTGCGCACGCTTGCCGTGGCGGCGCTGATCCTCGCCTTCGCCGGCCCGGTGCTGCATCCGCAGAAGGCGGAGCCCGGACGCGGGCCGCTGCTGGTGCTGGTCGACGGAACCTGGGCGGATGCACGCGACTGGCAGCCGCGGATTGATCGGGTTTCGGCGCTGCTGACCGAAGCCGAGCGTGCCGGGAGGCCGGTGGCCGTCGTCACGTCGACGGACCTTCCTGCCGGATCTGTACAGTTCCAGTCGGCAGATACCTGGGCGCCGCGACTCGCCGGCCTGGCGCCGGCCCCCTGGGCGCCCGCAGGCGACACGCTGACTGCGTGGGTCGAGGCACAGACCGGCGGCTTCGACACCTACTGGCTGTCGGACGGCCTTGCACGGGGCGACCGTCAGCCGGCGCTATCGGCGCTGGAGCGCCATGGCGCAGTGACCGTGTTCGAAAGCCCGCGGCCTGTCTTCGGTCTGCGTCCGGCGGTGGCCGAAGGCAGCCTGCTGGAACTGAGCGTGGTCCGGGCCCGCAGCGGGCAACCCGCCGAAGCGACCGTGGTTGCCCGCGGACCCGATCCCGCGGGCGTGGAACGCGATCTGGCACGCGCGACCGCCACGTTCGGCAGCCAGGACACCGAGGCCAAGGCGGAACTCGACCTGCCGCCCGAGATCCGCAACCGAGTCGCACGGTTCGAGATTGCCGGCGTCCGCTCTGCCGGGGCGGTCAGCCTGACCGACGATGCGCTGAGGCGCCGTGAAGTGGCACTGATCGCCGGCAGCGAGGACCGCGAGGGGCTCGAACTGCTCTCGCCGCTTCACTACATCGAACAGGCGCTGGCTCCGACGGCCGACCTCATCCACGGTGCGCTGTCCGAGATCCTTCCGGCCAATCCGGACGTGATCGTCCTTGCCGATGTGGCGCGGGTTACCGACAGCGAACGCGAGGCGCTGACCCGGTGGATCGAATCCGGCGGGCTGCTCTTGCGCTTTGCCGGGCCGCGGCTTGCTGCCAGCGACGTGAGCGTGACCGAAGAAGACCCGCTGATGCCGGTGCGGCTGCGCGCGGGCGGCCGCAGCGTAGGCGGTGCGATGAGCTGGGGCGAGCCCAAGGCGCTCCGCCCGTTCGAGGACGGGTCGCCCTTCTACGGCTTGAGCGTTCCCGACGAGGTACGGGTCTCGGCCCAGGTGCTCGCTCAGCCCGATCCGGAACTGTCCTCCCGCACCATCGCATCGCTGGCCGACGGCACGCCTCTGGTCACCCGGAAGCGGATCGGTGAAGGGCAGGTGGTGCTGTTCCATGTCACCGCGAACGCCGAGTGGTCGACGCTGCCGCTTTCGGGGCTGTTCGTGCAGATGCTCGATCGCCTTGCGGTGTCGTCGGGGGCGGCCATGCCGTCGGCGGAGGCGCTCGACGGCACGACCTGGACCGCGGCCGAGGTTCTGGATGGGTTCGGGCGGCTCGGTGAAGCCGATGCATTGCCGGGCGTGCCGGGGAGAGACCTTGCCGAAGGGACGCTCGGACCGACGATGCCGCCGGGCCTCTATGTCAGCGAAGACCGGCGTCTGGCCGTCAATGTGATCGGCGCCCAGACCGTCCTCGCCCCGGCCGCATGGCCGGACCGCATTCCGGTCGAGGGTCTGTCCGTCGCCCGTGAGACCCAGCTCACGGGGGCGCTTCTTGCCATCGCGCTGGCGCTGGCGGCAGCCGATATCCTTGCTTCCCTCATGATCTCGGGAAAGCTCTCCTTCGGACGGGCGGCACGGATGGCGTCGATTGTGCTGGCGGTCGGGATCGCCGCAGCTGCCCCTCATGGTGCGCAGGCGCAGGAAATCCAGAAGGAAGCGGCCGGCGCCGCGGACGACTTCGCGATACGCGCCACCAGCGAGGTTGCTCTCGGACACATCCACACCGGCAACGCGGACGTGGACACCATGGCGCAGGCGGGGCTGGGTGGGTTGTCGCAGATCCTCTACAGCCGCACCTCGGTCGAGCCTGGCGAGCCGATGGAGGTCGATCTCGAAACCGACGAACTGGCCTTCTTTCCGTTTCTCTACTGGCCGATCACCACCGATCAGCCGCTTCCGTCGTCCGAAGCTTATGCAAAGCTCAACACCTATCTGCGCAATGGCGGGATGATCCTGTTCGATACCCGCGATGCGGATATGGGCAGCTTCGGGGCCGAAACGCCGAACCGGCGCAAGCTTCAGCAGCTTGCCCGTGCGCTCGATATCCCGCCGCTCGAACCGATCCCGCCCGACCACGTGCTGACAAGGACCTTCTATCTGCTCCAGGACTTTCCCGGCCGCTATGACGGGCGCGAGTTGTGGGTCGAAGCGGCGCCGGCCGACGCGGAAAGCGTCGAGGGCATGCCGTTCCGGAACCTCAATGACGGGGTGACCCCGGTCGTGGTCGGCGGCAACGACTGGGCGGCAGCCTGGGCGCTCGACACCCACGGCGCGCCGCTCTACCCGGTCGGCCGCGGCTATGCGGGCGAGCGGCAGCGCGAGCTGGCCTACCGCTTCGGGGTCAATCTGATCATGCATGTGCTGACCGGGAACTACAAATCCGACCAGGTCCATGTGCCGGCACTGCTGGAGCGGTTGGGGCAATGATGGCGCAGGAACTGGTCTACGCGCCGCTTCTCGATCCCGCGCTTCTGGTCGTGCTGGGTACGGTTCTGGCAGCGATGGTCGGCATTGCCCTGTGGCGCGGGCTGTCCGGCTGGTGGCTGCGCGGCCTTGGCGCCGCGGTCGCGCTGGTGGCACTCGCCAATCCGTCGATCCAGAACGAGGATCGCACGCCGCTTTCGGACATCGTCATCCTTGTGGTGGACGAGAGCGCGAGCCAGAAGATCGCCGGGCGACCCGAGCAGAACGCGGCCGCCATCGCGAACATCGAGGCCGAGGTCGCGAAACTGCCCAATACCGAGCTCCGGGTGGCGCGCATGGGCGATGCGCCAGACAACGCCGGGTCGCTCGGGATGGAGGCGCTGACCGAGGCGCTTGCGGACGAACCACGGGCGCGCGTGGCGGGGATGATCCTTCTCTCCGACGGGCAGATCCACGATGCCGCCCATGCGCCCGACCTTCCTGCGCCGCTGCACCTGCTTGAAACCGGTGAGCCGCAGGACTGGGACCGCCGTCTCGTGGTGACCAATGCGCCCGCGTTCGCTATCATGGGCGAGGAGGTGGCGCTGACGCTCAGGCTCGAGAACCAGGGCGCGGTGCCGGCGACCGAGGGCAGGACGGCGCGGCTTCAGGTCTCGATCGACGGCGGCGACATGCGCGAGGTGCAAGTGCCCGTGGGCGAGGATCTGCACCTGCCGGTCACGCTGCCCCATGGCGGGATGAACGTGATCCAGTTCACCGTGCCGGCCGTTCCCGGCGAGCTGACCGATCGCAACAACACCGCCGTGGTTCGGATCAACGGCGTGCGCGACCGGCTCCGCGTGCTGCTGGTTTCGGGAGAGCCGCATGCCGGCGAGCGCACCTGGCGCAACCTGCTGAAATCGGATTCCAGCGTCGATCTGGTCCATTTCACCATCCTGCGGCCGCCCGAAAAGCAGGACGGCGTGCCGGTGAACGAACTGAGCCTGATCGCCTTCCCGACCCGGGAGTTGTTCATCGAGAAGATCGACCAGTTCGACCTGATCATCTTCGACCGCTACCGGCGCCGCGGCATCCTGCCATCGCTCTACCTCGACAACATCCGCCAGTATGTCGAGAACGGCGGCGCGCTGCTCGTTGCGGCGGGACCCGATTTCGCTGCCGCGGACAGTCTCTATCGGTCGCCGCTTTCCGCGGTGATCCCGGCCGAGCCCACTTCTCAGGTGATCGAGACCGGCTTCCGCCCGGAGATCACCGAGATCGGACGCCGGCATCCGGTCACTCACGAGCTTGACGGAAAGAAGGATGCAGCCGCCGGGGATGGCACTGCCGAGCCCCCATGGGGCCGGTGGTTCCGCACCATCGACGTGCGGCCGACGCCCGAGTCCGAGACGGTGATGTCCGGTGCCGGCGGACGGCCGCTCCTGGTCCTGGACCGGATCGGCGAAGGGCGCGTCGCCCTTCTGGCCTCGGACCAGGCGTGGCTCTGGACCCGCGGCTACGAAGGGGGCGGACCGCAGCTCGAATTGCTGCGCCGCCTGGCGCACTGGATGATGAAGGAGCCGGAACTGGAGGAAGAGGCGCTGGTGGCAGAGAGCGACGGCCAGACTTTGACCGTCACCCGGCGGACACTATCCGACAATGTGGACGACATCACCGTCACCGGCCCGGACGGCGCCGAGACCGTGGTCACGCCGGAGGAGGTCGCGCCGGGACGCTTCCAGGCCGTGCTTCAGGGTCTGCCGATCGGGCTCTATCGTGTGACCGAAGGGGACAAGCGCGCGGTTGCCGTTCTGGGGCCGTCCGCCCCGAAGGAATTCGAGGAGACCGTTGCGAGCAGTTCGGCACTGATGCCGGTGATCACGCCGACGCATGGCGGGGTCTGGAAGGTCTCGGATGGCGCGGTCGACCTGCGTGCGGTGCGGGAAGGCCGGCCTGCGGCCGGGCGCGGATGGCTCGGGATCACGCCGCGCCAGGCCTACCAGACCACCGACGTGACGATCCGTCCGCTGCTGCCGCCCTGGGCGTATCTGCTGCTGGCGGCAGGTTTCGCCCTTTGCGCCTGGGTCTGGGAAGGTCGCCGTCAGCGCTGAGGCGGCGATTCAGCGTGTCAGCGGCAGGGTGTACGTGTCGTCGCTCCATCCGTCCCGGCTGCACCGGGCGCGGATGGTCACCTTGTTGACGCCGTCGGGTATGGCCACGCCGCTGAGCGCACGGGTGAAGGGCTGTTCGTCGACATGGGGATGAAGAAGCTCGCGGAAGCCGAGGCGGCTGCCGTCCGGCGCGAGGATCTCCCAGCCGTCGGCATAGTGCTCCCAGCCGGTATCCGGGTGGGAAAGCGTGACCTCCACGCGCCAGACCGCACCCGTCGGCGTGGCCTTCGCGCCGACGATCTCCGGTGGATCCGCCGCGGCGGCGAGGGGGTACAGGCAGAGAAGTGCAGAGACGACGAGGCGGACCATGTCCTGACCTTGCCATGGTGTGGGTCGTGTGGGGAACACGATGCCGTCAGTTCGTCCGGCCCGGGCGCTCCGGGAAGGGAAACTCGCGCGCGAGCGTGCGGTGGGTCTGCGAGCCGAATTCCCGGCGCCACAGCACCGCGACGGTCACTACCGTCGCCACGATCAGCGGCACTGCGCCCAGAAGCCAAGCCAGTGCGCCAAGCGCGAAATAGACCGACCTGAGGCCGCGGTTGAACGCGAGCGCGGCCGAGATGTTCAACTCCGCTGCCTGATCCGCGCGCTGCAATGCCACCGGATCGGCGGGATCGTTCGGCACCGCCGCCATGACGATCGAACAGTAGCCGAAGACGCGGTGCGACCAGACAAACTTGAAGAACGCGTTGGCGACGAAGGCAAGCGCCACGATCAGCTTGATCTCCAGCGCACCGCGGGAGGCTCCGGCCAGTGCGATCCCGCTGGCCACGGTCGTCAGGCGGTCGACATTGGGCAGGAGCGCGAGGCCGCTTCCCAGCGCGATCATCACGGTCGAGGCGAAGAAGGCGGTGCCCTGCCTGAGCGACGTGACGACAATCGCGTCATAGACGCGCGGCTCGCGCGTCACGGAATGGTGCATCCATTCCCGCCGATAATGCGCCATCAGCACCGAGACCGAGGGCATCTTGCGGTTTTGGCTCTCGAAGGCCTTTCCGAGCACGAACCAGGCCAATACGAGGAGGGCCAGCGCCACCGCGTCGAGCGGCGACAGAAAGGCAAGGGTCTCGGAAATAGTGGTGGTGGACATGGTGCAAGACCCTAGCGCGCGTCCGGCACTCTGACCATGGGGTCTGGAGGGGCCGGAAAGGTGAGGGCGGTGCCTGCGAACGATGCACGCATTAGCCGATTCTTACCAATTCTTAACGGAGAGAATCCGCCGTGCGGGACGCGGGCGGCGCGGCGTGGCATAAACGGATCATGGGATTCTTGCCACGCATCCTCACTTTCGCGCTTGCGCTTGCCGCAGCCGGCCCGGTCACGACCGCGCGAGCGGAACCGCGCCAGATGGTGACGGAGACCGAACAGGCAAACTGGCTGGCGGTCGGCCGGCTCAATGTGAGCGGGCAAGGCTATTGCACCGCGACGCTGATCGCGCCCGATCTGGTGATGACCGCGGCGCATTGCGTGGTGGACCGGCGAAGCGGCGCACCCGTCGATGCCACGCGGATCCATTTTCTGGCAGGTTTCCGTCTGGGCGGCTATGCCGCGCATGGCCGGGCGCATTCGGTGACGGTGGTACCGGGCTTCGACCGCGCGGCGCGGGACGTGGCGCGCGATCTGGCGCTGGTCCGCCTGAGTCAGCCGATCGGCAATGGTATCCGCCCGATTCCCCTAGGGTCCGGCGTGCGGCCGGACGTTCCGCTTCAGCTGGTCTCCTACGGCATCGACCGGTCGCAGATCGCCTCGATGGAGCGTGGCTGCCGGTACGAGGCCCGATCCGGCACGATCCTCTTTACCGATTGCGAAGGCGTACCAGGCGTTTCGGGCGCCCCCCTGCTGCAGAAGATCGACGGGCACCTGACGGCAATCGGCGTCGCCTCGGCCGTGATCACGCCGAAGCGCGGCGGTCTCGCCCGCGGCGCCGTCCTGGCGGTGGAGGCGACCCGGTCCCGCGTGTCGCTCCTGGGCCGTCTGCCAGGCACGCCGGAAACGCTCGCGCTATATTCCGCGTTGCGGGCCACGCCCTTGAACTGAGGCCGCTCGTACCCATTTTCCCTCCACAGGTCGCCGCATCGGGACCTGGACTCATCAGGCGGCTGTCCCGTGGGAAGCCGCGTTCGTTGTCGCTCACTGGAGGATGACCATGCGCCATTTCGACCTTGCACCCCTTCACCGTGCCACTGTCGGTTTCGACCAGGTGGCCGAACTGATGGACCGGCTTCTGACCAGCGATGTCAGCCAGCCCTCCTATCCCCCGTACAATATCGAGAAGCTCGCGGATGATGCGTGGCGCGTATCCATCGCCGTCGCCGGGTTCTCGGAGCAGGATCTGACCGTCGAGGTTCGCGAGAACGCGCTGATCGTGACCGGCCGCAAGGCGCAGGACGACACGCAACGCACCTATCTGCACCGTGGCATCGCCACCCGCGCCTTCGAGCGCCGCTTCCATCTGGCCGAGCATGTGCGGGTCACTGGCGCCACCCATGTGGACGGGATGCTGCACATCGAGCTTGCCCGCGAAGTGCCCGAGGCACTGAAGCCGCGGCAGATTGCCATTACCAAGGGTTCGGCCCGGACTGCGGAAGTCGCGACTGACGCCAAACCGGTGAACTGATCCAGCCAGATCCCAGGACGACGGCCCGCGCCTCTGCGCGGGCCTTTTCGTGTCCGGACACTCAACCGTCGCGCGCATCCTCCGGGGTCGGTGGGTGCGGTGTGTCGAGCCAGCCCATCCGCCAAGGCTGAGGCGGCGTCAGGCGCCGCCGTACAGGCTCTGCCAGCACGGCTTCAGATCGCCGGGCGCGGGTTCGGCGAGGAAGACACCGCGTGCGACAGCCCGTGCAAGGCAGATCGCCGCCGCGTGGCCCAACTGGTACGGCGTTTCGAGCGGATCCGGCAGCGGACGCGCGCCGGTCGCTGCCGCGAAGACGAGATCGCCGTCAAGCAGCGTGTGCGAGGGCACCAGCGCGCGGGCGAGCCCGTCATGCGCGGCCACCGCCATTCGGGTCGCCTCGGCCTTTGTGAGGGCCGCGTCGGTGGCGACAATGGCGATGGTCGTGGCCTGCCCCGGGCCGATGTTCAGTTTCGGGATGTCCGGCGGTGGCGGCGCAGGGCAGGGGCCGCGGCTGCCGAATTCGCCGCCTATCTCGAACGGCGCGGCCCAGAAATGCGGTCCTTCGCCGACAATTGCCGAACCCAGCGCGTTCACCGCCACGAGCGCGCCCACGGTGATTTCTCCCACCATCAGCGAGGCAGAGCCGAGCCCGCCCTTGATCGGTCCGGCGGTAGCTCCGGTGCCGGCGCCATGGCTGCCAAGCGCGAAATCGCTGGAGGCTGCGTTCAGGGCTGCGGCGCCGAGATCGCGATAGGCGTTGCCGACCGGCGACTTGTCCCCGCCGTTCAGGAGGTCGAACAGGATCGCCCCCGACACGATCGGCACCCGCTGGCCACCCACATCGAAACCGCGTCCCGCCGCACGCAGGGCTGCACGAACGCCCTCGGCGGCGGCCAGCCCGAAAGCCGAGCCGCCCGACAGGACAAGCGCATCGACCTGCTGGACCAGCTTGTCCGGCGCAAGGAGATCGGTCTCCACCGTTCCGGGTGCCCCGCCCATGACATGGACCGCCGCGGTGAAGGGTGCGTCGGCGGTCAACACGGTTGTGCCGCTTTTCATTCCGGCGTGGCTTGCCTGGCCGACCAACACGCCGGGCACGTCCGTAATCAGGTTTCGTGGTCCCGGCTGCATCGCCCTTGCCCATTCACTGCGGTCAGACTGTCGCCTGTTCGCCGTCCCGTCAACGAAGCCGACACGCGGTGACGTTGCCGCATGGATACGGCCGCAGTTTGTCCTGCAGTG
Source organism: Paracoccaceae bacterium (assembly GCA_020425125.1). GTDB lineage: Bacteria > Pseudomonadota > Alphaproteobacteria > Rhodobacterales > Rhodobacteraceae > Meridianimarinicoccus. The sequence goes on from JAGQRV010000074.1 coordinate 50,718, forward strand.
GTCAGCCGACTATGTTGAAGGTCGGGAGAGGCAGGTCGCCATTGCTCGACGGCACGCCGGTCCCGGATCACGATGACAGACCTTGGCGGCAATGGACGTGGAATCGCAATGCGCTATGTGAAATGGACCTTCCGGATACTCGTCCTCGCAATCGTCGGCGGGTTCCTGATCTATACGCTGCCCTCGAACGATGTCGTGCGCATCGTCGGCAGCGAGGTGCGGCGGGTCGAGATCGGCCCCAATGCCATCTTCTGGGCGGGCGCGGAGCCGACCGACAAGAACGCGCAGAATCGCGACATCAAGTTCATCAGCGCGGTCTATGAGAGCGGGCGCACGCGGGTCTATCGCAACGAGGATACCGGCTGGGGCTGGCCGCCCTATTTCAAGTTCGATTCGGCGGATGTGCAGGCGCAGGCCGCGAACCTGACGTCGAACCAGTCGGCGCCGGTCTGGGTGCAGGTGCGCTACTACGGGATCCGCTCGAACCTGTTCTCGATCTATCCCAACGTGCTGAGCATGAAGAAGGTCGCCGGTCCCGATGTGACGATCGTGCCCTATACGAAGATCGGAATCGTCGCGGCGCTCGTCGCGCTGGTGCTGTTCGTGCGCTGGTCGCTGAAATGGTTCTGGCGCAATCGCGTCGATCCCATCGTCGATGACGTGGCGTCGGCATTCGAGACCGCCGACGATCGGGCGGAAGCGCGGATGTCTGCGGCGCGGACGCGGTTCCGCGGGCGGCGCGAGCGTTTCCGGGAATGGTGGGTGGAACTTTTCGGCTGAGACGGCGATGGTGCGCCGGCCGGTCCCGTTGAGGACCGGCCGGCGCGAAGCAGGGTCAGCCCGGCGACATGCCGCGCAGGCGTTCCGACCTGCGGCGCAGAATCTCCAGTGTGGCGAGGAGCGCCACCGAGATCCCGACAAGGATGGTGGCGACCGCGAGGATCGTCGGGCTGATCTGCTCGCGCAGGCCGGTGAACATCTGCCATGGCAGCGTCTGCTGCTTCGCAGAGCCGACGAAGAGAACGACGACGACCTCGTCGAATGACGTGATGAAGGCGAACAGTGCGCCCGAGATCACGCCGGGAAGGATCAGCGGCATCTGGACCCGGAAGAAGGTCGTGACCGGCCCGGCCCCCATGCTGGATGCCGCGCGGGTCAGGGACCGGTCAAAGCCGACCAGGGTCGCGGTCACGGTGATGATGACGAAGGGAATGCCAAGCGCGGCATGGGCCAGAACGACGCCGACATAGGTGCCCTGAAGTCCGATCCGGGAATAGAAGAAGTACATCCCGGCCGCGGAAATGATCAGCGGCACGATCATCGGCGAAATCAGGATCGCCATGATCGCCTGCCGGAACGGCACATGCGGCTGGCTGAGCCCGATCGCGGCCAGGGTGCCGAAGCTGACGGCCAGGGCCGTCGCAACGGGAGCGATGGCCAGAGAGTTCCTGAGCGCGTGCTGCCAGTCCGAGCTGGTGAAGAATTCGCGATAGTGCTTCAGCGAATAGCCCGAGGGGTCGAGGTGGAGCATCGCCGGTGTGAAGGTGAAGAAGTTCTCTGCATTGAAGCTGAGCGGCATCACCACGATGATCGGTGCGATCAGGAAGAAGAAGATGAACCCGCAGATCACCAGGAACGAATACTCCCATAGTACCTGCCCGGCGGTCAGGTACGGCGGCAGGCCGGCGCGGTAGCGACCGTCGGCGAGCCAGTAGGGAAACCAGCCGAAGAAGGCCCCGAACGCGGCGCCGACGATCAGCCCCATCACTCCGCCGCCGACGAAACCCAGGACGGCAAAGATGGCAGCCAGTCCCCAGCGTGCCGCGCGGCGCGGCAGCGACAGATGGGTCAGACCCCAGGCGATCCCGGCAGCCAGTACGGCTCCCAGGACGATGCCCGCCAGTCCGGAGCCCTGGGCGGTGCCGACGAACAGCCCCGCCAGGGCGCCCGCCGCGGCGACGACAGGCCCGTAGAAGGAAAAGGGCTGGGGCTTGAGCAGGACGATTTGGGCCATGGTCAGCCTCCCAGCTTGACGTTGTCGATGCCCACGATCCGGTCATAGGCCCAGTAGAGGATGAGGACGGCGCCGAGCAGGATCGCGCCAAGCGCGGCGGCGAGGCCCCAGTTCAGCGAGCTCGAGATGTGGTAGGCGATCCGGTTCGAGATGAACGTGCCGGTCGTGCCGCCGACGATCTCGGGCGTGATGTAGTAGCCGATCGCGAGAATGAAGACGAGGATCGACCCGGCGCCGATGCCCGGCACCGATTGCGGGAAGTAGACCCGCCAGAATGCGGTGAAGTTGGTCGCGCCGAGCGATTTCGCCGCGCGCAGGTAGCTGGGCGGAATTGTCTTCATCACCGAATAGAGCGGCA
>JAGQRV010000074.1:53097-65825 GCA_020425125.1 Paracoccaceae bacterium
TGAAGGGCAGCAGGATGTGCGTCATGGCCACGATCGTGCCGAACTGGTTGTTGATCATGACAAGCCGGTGGGCGTCGTCGACGACACCCAGCCAGACAAGCACGTCGTTGATCACCCCCTGCTGCTGCAGCAGCACCTTCCAGGCGGACGTCCGGACCAGAAGCGACGTCCAGAACGGCAGCAGGACCAGGATCATCAGAAGGTTGGCCTGCCGGGCCGGAAGGTTCGCCAGGATCCATGCGACCGGGTAGCCGAGCAGGATGCAGCTGATGGTGATGGCCATCGACATGAAGAGCGTGCGCCGGAACAGCATCAGGTAGATGCGCTGGGTCTCGGGCTGCGACTGGATGCCTTCCGGGGTCAGGCGCAGGTCGACCGCATTCAGGAAGTAGCCGGGCGTATATCTGGACGAGTAGAGCTTGATGGTGGCCCAGACCTCGTGATCGGCCCAGTCCTTGTCGCCATCGATGAACTGTTGCTTGCGGGTTTCGGTCTTGAAGCCCGGCACCGCGGCGGCGGCGGTCTTCAGAAGCTCGGCTTCCGGGCCGGAATAGGCCGACAGGCCCGCCGGATTGGCCGCAAGGTCCTCGTAGAATTTGGTATAGACCAGCGACCAGGGCTCGCTCGTGGTGGCCGGCTTGTCCTTGTCGGTCCGCATGAACTTGGCGTACTGGCCGTAGGCTTCCGTGGTCTGGGGCAGCAGGTCGGCGATATCCGGATTTGCCTCGAATTTCGGCGGAAGGCGGCTGAAGCCGCTGCCCTCGGCCTTCTTGTCGGCCTGCCATTCGTCGACCGAGGCAAGGTAGTCGGGGCTTGCCATCAGCGACGCCCATGTCGCGGCTTTGCCCCAGGCCTTGTCGAGGCCCTCGAACTGGTCCTGGTAGAGCTCGCCCATGTCCTGAACCTCGCGTCCGGCCTTCCGGAACAGCGACGACATGCCGACATTCTCGTAGTTGAGGCGCGAACCGAGACGGGTGTGGGTCTTGTATTCCTGAGCGATGAAGAGGTCTTCGTAGAGCGCCTCATAGGTCGCGTCGTCCGGCAGATCGCCGGTATCGGCGTCCCATTTGTGCAGCGCGACGACCGTCCGCGGGAGCGTGTTGGCGACGATGTCGTTCTCGACCGACCGGAACAGCATGTCGGCGATCGGTGCGATGAACGTGATCAGCACGAACAGGAGCAGCGGTGAGATCAGAAGCAGCGCCCGCAGCTTCTGCCGACGCAGAGCCCGGTTGAGGCTTGTCTTCAGGGGCGTGCCGTCAGCGGCGAGCATGGGTCCCGGTCGTGCGGTATCTGTCATGGATTCCTCTCCGCCTCGGCGGTGCGGTGGCAAGCGGCGGCCCGGCCGGCATGGCCGGACGGCAGGCCCCCTCGGGGACCTGCCGAAACGGTTGGGCGGCTACTGTGCCAGCCAGGCCTGGAAGCGCGCTTCCACGTCGTCCTGGTTGTCGGCCCACCATTCGATGTTGTTCACCAGATAGTTCTTCTGGTTGGCGGGATTCGTCGGCATGTGCGGCCCCATCTCGATGCCGAGCACGGCATGGGTCGAGACGAGCGGCTGCGACGACGCGCGTGCCGGTCCGTAGGAGATGTACTTGGCCTGGTCGGCGAGGCGCTTGGTGTCGGTGGCGAAGCGCACGAAGTCCTCGACCCGGGCAAGCCGGTCTTCGGGAAGGTCGGCAGGAATGATCCAGCCGTCAAAGTCGAAGACCTGCCAGTCCCAGAGCATCTTCACGGGCTGGTGCTGCTCTTCGATCAGGCTGAACAGGCGGCCGTTATAGGTCGAGCCCATCACCACTTCGCCGTCGGCGAGAAGCTGCGGCGTATCGGCGCCCGACGACCACCAGACGACCTGATCCTTGATCGTGCCGAGCTTCTTGAGCGCCCGGTCCACACCCTCCGGGCTGTCCAGCACCTCGTAGAGCTGATCCTTCGGCACGCCGTCGCAGATCAGAGCCCATTCAAGGTTCTTCTTCGGGCGCTTTTCGAGGCTGCGCTTGCCGGGGAAGTTCTCGAGGTCGAAAATGGCGCAGAGATCCTGCGGCTCCTTGCCGTTCCAGGCGGCGACGTCGGTGCGATAGCCGAAGGTGGTCGAGAACACGATCTGCGGGATGAAGCAGTCGTTGATCAGCGAATCGCCGAAATCGTCCTCGACGCTGGAGCCGTCATCGCCCTTCGCGAGCACTTCGTCGAAATTGACCTCCATGGCGAGGCCCTCGTCGCAGAGCCGCTGGCTGTCCGGGCCCTCGACATCGACCAGATCCCAGGTGATGTTGCCGGCTTCGGCCTGCGCGCGCAGCTTGGCCACGGCTTCGTTGGAGGACTCATCCCAGGTGACGCTCACCTCGGGGTGCATCTGCATGTAGGGTTTGGCGTAGGCTTCGTCCTGGCTGTGTTGGTAGGCACCGCCCCAGGATACGAGGGTCATCGAATTGGCCATGTCCTGGGCCATCGCGCCGCCCGCAAGGGCGGCGATCGCGATGGCGGTCAGGACTGGAGTTCTTGCATACATACTATACTCCTGTTGGTTGCACTTTGGTTTTCGAGATGGTTGGCCGGCAGACGCTTGGAGCGGTGCCACCGGGCCAAGGCGCCGGGATTGTGCCGTCCCGGCGTTTTCCTGCGCCGCATTCAGGCATCGAGTGCGCGGCAATCCTCGGGCAGCCAGCCGATGCGGATGTTCTGGCCGGGCTGCAACCGGACCTGATCGGGCGCGTTGCGCGCCTTGACGATGAACTCGTCATTGCCGGCGACCCGCAGCCGGGTGCGGAAGATGTCGCCCATGTAGATGAATTCCAGCACCTCCGCGTCGAGGAGATGCGCGTCGGGATGCAGGCGCGCGGGGTTGGTCTCGACCCGCTCGGGGCGGATGGACACCCGTGTGCGCTCGCCGGTCGCCGAGACATTGACGGGCTTGCAGTCGATCAGCTCGCCGTCGTCGAGCTGCACCACGGCGCGGCCTTCGTGCAGCTCGCGCACCGTGCCTTCCAGCGTGTTGTTCTCGCCGATGAACTGCGCGACGAAGCTGTTCTGCGGGCTTTCATAGAGTTCGTCGGGCGGCGCGAGCTGCTGGATCTTGCCGTCGTTGAACACCGCGACCCGGTCCGACATTGTCAGCGCTTCGGTCTGGTCGTGGGTGACGTAAACCACGGTGATGCCCAGGCCGTCGGCGATCCGCTTGATCTCGAACTGCATGTGTTCGCGAAGCTGCTTGTCGAGCGCGCCGAGCGGTTCATCCATCAGGACCAGTTCCGGTTCGAACACCAGGGCGCGAGCAAGTGCCACGCGCTGCTGCTGGCCGCCCGACAATTGTGCGGGGCGGCGTCCGCCGAACTTGCCCATCTGCACCATGTCGAGGGCACGCTTGATCTTTGTGTCCCGCTCGGCCTTGGGCATCTTGCGCACTTCGAGCGGGAACGAGAGATTCTCGGCCACCGTCATGTGCGGGAACAGCGCGTAGTTCTGGAACACCATTCCGATGCCGCGCTTGTGAGGGGGGATGTTGTTGATCGGCTTGCCGTCGAGAAGGATCTCGCCATGTGTGGCGGTCTCGAACCCTGCAAGCATCATCAGGCAGGTGGTCTTGCCGGACCCGGACGGTCCCAGCATGGTCAGGAACTCGCCCTTGGGCAGGGCGAGGTTGAGGTCTTTCACAACCAGCGTCTCGCCGTCATAGCTTTTCTGGACGTGCTGGAATTCCACGAAGGCGGCGTTAGATTGATCTCTCGCCAAGGACGGCTCCCCGATTTCGGTGCCCTTCGGCACGGCCAAAAGTCGAGTCCATCAAACCCAGATGGCGATTCTTCCGCAACTAGATAGCGACGCTTTCCGGTCAAATCCGCCTCAGGAAGGGCAGACGCACGGAGTCTGAGCAACCGGAGGCGCAGTCGACGAGGGCAAAACACACTCTCCGCGGGAATTTCCCACTGCGAATCAGATAGGGCGGTCGTTTGACGTGAATTTCTGCCCTGGACCGCGGACGAACGCTTCCGGCAACCGGGTCTCCGAGACAGGCGCTGACGAACTTGTCCGCAGTCGCCGGCATCGTGAGAAGACCTGGCACGCGAAAGTTCAGTAGACGCCAGCCACAGATTTCCGCGGCCCGGCGGGCATCGTTTTCGCTGTCGTGCCGGGGGCATACGCTGCCAGAACCTTGTGAACGGGTCGGCCGAGCGCGTTGTCGCGCCCGGCCTCAACTTTGCATCATGACGCCCGCCGGGAAAGATGAACCTCGGGGGGCGACCCGCCCGTGCGGGTGGTCCGGATGTCAGGCTGCGATCACGTTCTTGGACGGTCCGTAGGGGAAATGCGTGATGTTCTCGGCGCCGCCTTCGGTCACGATCAGGATGTCGTGCTCGCGATAGCCGCCGGCGCCGGGCTGGTCCCGGGGTATCCAGAGCATCGGCTCCATCGACACCACCATGCCGGGCTCCAGGACCGTGTCGATGTCTTCGCGCAGCTCCAGCCCGGCTTCCCGGCCGTAATAGTGCGACAGCACGCCGAAGGAATGGCCATAGCCGAATGACCGGTATTGCAGCAGACCCATCTCGGCGAGGGCGCGGTTGAGCTCGGCGGTGATGCCCGAACAGGTGGCGCCGGGCCGGATCAGTGAAAGGCCAAGTTCGTGGATCGCCACGTTGGCTTGCCAGATCTTCAACGACGCCGGATCGGGCTCGCCCAGGAACAGCGTACGCTCCAGCGCCGTATAATAGCCCGAGATCATCGGGAAGGTGTTGAGGCTCAGGATGTCGCCGGGCTGCAATGCCCGCATAGTCACCGGGTTGTGCGCGCCATCGGTATTGAGGCCGGACTGGAACCAGACCCAGCTGTCGCGCATCTCGCTGTCGGGAAAGCAGCGGGCGATCTCGGTCTCCATCGCATCGCGTCCGGCCATTGCGACGTCGATCTCTCGCGCGCCGGGACGGATCGCGTCGCGGATCGCGGCGCCGCCCAGATCGGCGATCCGCGCGCCCTCCCGGATCAGCACGACTTCGGCGTCCGATTTCCGCATCCGGATCGCCATGGCATCAGACGCGATGTCGGGCGTGTCGGTGATGTCCAGGAAATCAGCGAGCTTGCCGGCCTGCGACAGGGTCAGGTGATCGGCTTCGATCCCGATCCGCCGGGCGCCATGCAGCAAGGTGCGGACGGCGCGCCAGAAATTGTCCCGTTCCCAGTCGGTGTAGATCACATTGTCGCCGACCGACCGCCGCCACGGCTGGGAGCCGTCGATATTGGCGCTGACGGTGGTGCAGCGCTCCTGCGTCACGACGCAGCCATAGGGGCGACCGAAGCTGCAATAGAGGAAGCCCGAGAAATAAGCGATGTTGTGCATCGAGGTCAGCAGAACCGCCGGGATGTCGCGTGCGGCCATCGCGGCGCGGAGCGCGGCGAGGCGCCTGTCGTATTCGCCGGCAGGAAAGGGCAGCGGTGCCTTGCCGCCGTCCTGGCGGGAGAAGAATTGCGGCCGAACCGCGGTGTCAGAGATGGAAACTTGGGTCATGGCGTTCGTCCCCTTTCGGCCGGGCGGGCGCCCGGCAACGGGCATCCGGGCGTACAGGACGGATCGGGACCGGTCACCAGAACGTGCCGGGGCCGTGACGCCATCGCGACCGAGCCCTCGTTAGATCCGAGGGGCGCCTCCGGTCAAGCGGGCATTTGTCCGGCCCGGATCTCGGCCGACCCGGCCTGCATCCGGTCCTGCGCGAGATCGTAGCGCAGATGCGCGAGCCCGCGACCCGCGGCCTGGGAGTAGAGCGTGCCGACAGACTTGCCATCGGCCTCGATTTCGGTGCCGACCGGGGCGGCGCCTTCGACCCGGACCTGAACCAGTCCCTTGCGAAGCTTGGTCTTGTGATGCATCCGCGCGGTCACTTCCTGGCCGACATAGCAGCCCTTGCGGAAGTTCACGCCGGCAATCCGGTCGAATCCGGCTTCGAGGATGTAGCTTTCGTCCGGAATGAGTTCGACGCCCGACTCGGGGATGCGGTGTTCGATCCTGAGCGCCGTCCAGACCTCGGGGTCGATCTCGCCGGTGACGGATTCGCCATAGGCTCGCCAGCCGAGCGCGGGGTGGCGCGGATCGGCAAAGGCGCCGTCCGGAGCGGTGCCGAGGCCCCGGCTGACCGTCAGCGGGGTTTCTTCGATCGTCACGTCCGAGCGCAGCCGGTACATCCCGAGCCGGCGGACGAGCGCGTCGGCGAGATCTGCCTTGACGTCGAGCAGCACGCTGTCCGCCTCGGGAACCAGAAAGAAATCCGCCAGGTACTTGCCCTGGGGTGTCAGCAGGGCCGCATAGACCAGCCCGTCCTTCAGCGCACCGACATCATTGGTCACCAGACCTTGCAGAAATCGGGTCCGGTCGGTTCCGCTGATCCGGAATATCCGGCGGTCGTGACTCATTCCCATACTCCGATTCTCGCGACGGGGACGCGACAGATATAATCATCCGGTGTGCGGCCGTAAGAGGCGCGCGGCTCATCCGGCGCGCTTGGCGTTCCAGCTTTGGGTCAGCGCCTCGTGGTCGTACCGGGTCTTGACCCAGGTTTCGAAATCCATCGGCGCCGTATGGGTGTCGGCCTCGTACACGTCGAAGACGTGATCCAGAATTCCGGTATCGGTCGACGCCAGATGCAGGAAGCGCCAGTGTAGCTGGCGCCGTGCGACAGAGACCGGCTTTCCCTCGATCACCGCCAGATAGATCGCCGAGGCAAATCCGGCCCGGTCCGAGCCCGACTTGCAATGCAGCACGAAAGGGCGCTCTGCCGTGCGCATCAGCTCGATGAGCTGCAGGATGTTCTCCCGCGGCACCAGCTTGCGGGCGCTCAAAGTGATGTTGTGCAGGGTCAGGCCCAATTCGCGGCAGGCCTCCTGCTCGAACAGGAAGGGGCTCTGCCTGGCTTCGCCCCGCAGGTTTATGACACTGCGAATGCCCATCCGCTTGTACCGCTTCAGCCGCGACGGTGAAGGCTGGTTCGACCGCCAGACATCGGGCGCGATCTCGGCCAGGTTCCACCAGACGATCCGCAGGAAGGCATGGTCCAGAAGCTGGAAATGCCAGAACGCGTGCCGCCGTGCCCGAGGTGTGGAGATATCGCGGCCAAACCGGTCGCGAAGGGCGCGCTCCAGTCCTCGGAAGCGGGATTTGAGACCGATCAGCAATTCGCGCGCCCTTGAGGTTCCTGTCATTCCGACATTGTTTAGTGTCGCGCGGGGCGTCATTCAATCCGCGGGGCTTGTGCAACGCACGGCATCGTGTCCGAGTGGCGCCGCACATGTATCGGAGCACATGCGATGCCCCTTGCCGCCGGACGACACCACGTGGCGATCCCCGGACCCTCGGTGATGCCCGACCGGGTGCTGCGCGCGATGCACCGTCCGGCGCCCGACATCTACTCGGCGGAGTTCGCCGAGATGGTTCATGGCCTCTATCCTGACCTGCTTGCGGTCGCGCGGGACACGGAAGCGAACGTCGCAATCTACATCGCCAACGGCCATGGCGCTTGGGAGGCGGCACTGATCAACGTGCTGGCGCAGGGCGATCGGGTGCTGGTGCTATCGTCGGGGCATTTCGCCCGCGGCTGGGCAGGGGTCGCGCGGGCGCTTGGCGCGCAGGTCGAGGTCATCGACGCGGGGCCCGGTGGCGCGCTTCCGCTGGATCGCCTCGAGGCGCGGCTGCGCGAGGACCGGCACGGTGCCATCCGGGCGATTCTGTGCGTACATGTGGATACCTCGAACGGCGTGCGCAACGACGTCGCCGCCGTCCGGGCGGCGATGGATGCGACCGGTCATCCGGCGCTTCTGATGGTCGATTGCATCGCGTCCTTGGGCTGCGAGCGGTTCGAGATGGCCGATTGGGGTGTCGACGTGATGCTGGCCGCGTCCCAGAAGGGGTTGATGACGCCGCCGGGGCTGGGCTTCGTCTTCTTCGGGGCGCGTGCGGCCGAGGCGCGGCTGCGGGCGGATCGGGTGACGCCCTACTGGGATTGGCAGCCGCGCGCCGCGCCCGAGATGTTCTATCAGCTTTTCGGCGGCACCGCGCCGACCCATCATCTTTACGCGCTGCGCGAAGCGCTCACGATGCTGGTCCACGAGGAAGGCATCGAATCCGCCTTGGCACGTCATGCAGTACTCGCGCGAGCGCTCTGGGCGGCGGCAGAAATCTGGAGCCGCGCCGGAGCGCTGGAGATCGCCGTCGCGGATCCGTCGCGGCGCAGCCATTCGGTAACCGCATTCCGCACCGAAGGGGACCACGGGACGCGTCTGAGGGAGTGGCTGGCGGCGCATGCCGGTGTCACGCTTGGGATCGGTCTCGGAAATGCGCCGCCAGATACCCCGGACTGGCACCGTCTCTTCCGGATCGGCCATATGGGCCATCTCAACGCCCATATGCTCCTCGGCGTCCTCGGCAGCCTTCAGGCCGGCATGGTGGCGCTCGGCATACCCCACGGGGCCGGCGGGCTGGACGCGGCCGCCGCGGTCTGCGCTGGGTCCTGACCCTTCGGCGTCAGAGTTCCGCGAGCGTGGCCGTCAGCGCGTCGGCAAAGCGGTCCAGGTCGCCGGGGCGCCCGGCGGTGACCCGGATGCAGCGGTCCAGCGGCGGTACGCCAGGCATCCGCACGAAGATGCCCCGCGACAGGAGCCCCTCCAGCACCGCACGTGCCCGGTCACCGTCGCCGCCGCAATCGATCGCGACGAAGTTGGTTGCGGATGGCAGCGGGGTCAGCCCGACGGCCTCGGCAATCGCGGCGATCCGGTCGCGCGCCTGCGCGACCTCGCCTTGAACGTGCGCCATCCATTCGGTGTCCTTGAGCGCCGCCAGCGCTGCGGCCTGCGCCAGCCGTCCGACCCCGAAATGGTTGCGGATGCGTTCGAAGGCACGGATCAGTATCGGCTCGCCAATGGCATATCCGACGCGAAGTCCGGCAAGGCCGTGCGCCTTGGAGAAGGTTCGCAACCGGATCACCCGGGCCTCGCCGGTATCCATCAGGGGCACCGCGCCGGCGGGTGCGAAGTCGGCGTACGCCTCGTCGAGTGCCAGCAGACAGTCGTCAGGCAGTGCCTCGATCAGGGTCTGGATTGTCCCTGCACTCAGGCAGGTCCCCATCGGGTTGTCGGGGTTGGCCAGGTAGACAAGCTTCGCGCCGTTTTCGCGCGCCGCCGCGGCCAGCGCATCGGGGTCTTCGTGGTCGTCCCGGTAGGGCACGCAGGTTAGCGCGCCGCCCACGGCGCGGACATGATAGGCGAAGGTCGGATATGCGCCGAGCGAGGTGACGACGGGATCGCCGGGTTCCACCAGAAGCCGCGCCAGCGTGCCCAGAAGCCCGTCGATGCCTTCGCCGATCACGATCGCCTCGGGTTCGATGCCATGATGTGCGGCCAGAGCGTGGCGCAGATCGTGCGTTTCCGGGTCGCCGTACATCCAGACGTCCCTGGCGGCGGCTTCGATCGCGGCCACCGCGCGGGGCGAAGGACCGAAGACGCTCTCGTTGGCGCCGAGCCGGGCGGTGAAGCGCTTGCCGCGTTCGCGCTCCTGCGCCTCGGGGCCGACGAAGGGAACCGTAGCGGGCAGGTCGGAGACGAGGCGGGTCAGACGGGGGTCGCGAGCCATGTTCCTAGGCTAGATCACCCGGCGCGCAGGGCAAGGCGGCCTGGCCACGCCGGTCACGCGACGTAGCCTACGACCGCGGCGCGCAACTCGGGGTGCATGACCCAGGGCCACTGGCCGTCCGGCCGGGCCGGGCCCGCGCTGCCGAGGACGCCCGTGGCCAGGTCCAGATCGCCCTGGATGCCAGTCTTGGGCAGCCCACAGCCGATCGCCGCGGCGATCTCGCGTCCGACAAGGCCGTATTGCAGGTTGGCTGCGGCCGCGTCGTGGTATCCGGCGTCGAAGGCCAATTCCTTCGCGGTCAGCCCCTTTTCGCCGGCGAGGGCCTGTGCGCGGAGCATCCTGAGATGCCCGTCATGCGGCTTAACGATCTGCAGTGCCTGAAGATATTCCTTCTCGGTGGGCACGTCGAAGCCGAGTGCGGGATCATGCCGCCGATGGGAGCGCTCGGCCGCGTCGCGACCGTCGAGGTCGGATTTCAGTGTGCCAATCGCCTCTTCGAGCGAGTCACCCGTTGTCTGGGCCACCACGCCGGCTTTGCCGCCGGTTACGAAGGCGCGTGCCGTGGCGGCGCCGTGCAGAATCCCGGCCTTGATCGTGTAGGGGCCGTGGCGGATCTCGACGGGCTTGTCCATCAGGCAAGCTCCGCCAGGCGTTTCAGGGCTGCGGTCACTCGGGCCTCCTCGTCTTCCTTCTGGGCGAGCAGATCGCGGGTCTCCTCGATCACCTCCTCGGGCGCGCTCGACACGAATTTGGGGTTTCCAAGGCGGCCGCGCAAGCCGCCGAGATCCTTGGCCAATTTGCTCAGTGTCTTCTCCAGCCGGGACTGTTCGCCGGCGACGTCGATGACATCCGCCAAGGGCAGGGCGAAGGTGCCGCCCTCGACCGGGACGGTCACCGCGCCCTTGGGCAAATCGCTGGCCGGCCGGACGGAGTCGATCCGGGCGAGGCGCTGGATCAGGGCCGCGTTGCGGTCCCATGCGGCCTGGCCGGCGGCGTCGAGGTCAAGCTGCAGAAGCGGCAGACGCAGCCCTACGGGCACCCCCATCTGCGCCCGGACCGAGCGAATCTCCTCGATCAGGGCGATCACCCAGCGCATTTCGCGGTCGGCGCTTTCATCTGCAATGTCAGAGGCTTGCAGATCCGGCCAGTCGGCATGGACGAGCATCTTGGGGCGCTTCGCGGTCAGGTCCCACAGCTCTTCGGTGATGAAGGGCATGAACGGGTGCAGAAGGATCAGGCACTGATCCAGCACGAAGCCCATGGTGCCGCGGGTTTCCCCGACGATCGCCGGGTCGTCGCTTGCCAGAAGCGGCTTGGCAAATTCGACGTACCAGTCGCAGACCCGGCCCCAGACGAAGGCGTAGAGCGCATTCGCGGCATCATTGAAGCGGAACGCCGTCAGCGCCTCGTCGACCTCTTCGCGGATGCGCGCGGTTTCGCCCAGAATCCAGCGGTTTGCGGTCTGGGAGGCATCGGAAACCGATCGGAATTCCATCGGACTTTCATCGGACCCGTAAACGCCGTTCATCTCGGCGAAGCGCACCGCGTTCCAGAGCTTCGTGCTGAAGTTGCGGTAGCCGTTGATCCGGTCCTTCGACAGCTTCAGGTCGCGTCCCATCCCGGCCATCGCCGCGAGGGTGAAGCGGACCGCATCGGCGCCGTATTCGTCGATCAGGTCCAGCGGGTCGAGCACGTTGCCGAGCGACTTCGACATCTTCTTGCCCTTCTCGTCGCGGACAAGGGCGTGGACATAGACGGTGTCGAACGGGCGTTCGCCGACGACGGCGTATTGCATCATCATCATCCGGGCGACCCAGAAGAACAGGATGTCGAACCCGGTGATCAGCACAGACGTCGGGAAGTAGCGCCGCAATTCGGGCGTGTCCTCGGGCCAGCCCAGCGTGCCGATCGGCCAGAGCCCCGAGGAGAACCAGGTGTCGAGCACGTCCGGGTCGCGCCAGATGCAGACCGTCGGGGTCTTCCGGCGCGGGTCGGAGGGATTGCCGAACATCGCCTCGGTCTTGTTGCGTACCACGGTGACGGTCTTGCCGTAGAACACCTCGGCCCGCGCGATTGCCTCTTCCTCGCTCGCGGCGCAGAACCGCGCCTCCGGCACGGTGGTGTCGACCAGCGGGATCGTGGAGCCGTCCTCGGCCTTGGCCGGGCCGTACCAGACCGGAATCTGGTGCCCCCACCAGAGCTGCCGCGAGATGCACCACGGCTCGATGTTCTCGAGCCAGTGGAAGTACACCTTCTCGTGCTGCTCGGGCAGGATCCGCACCTCGCCGGTCCGCACCGCGTCGATGGCGGGGCCGACGATCTTGGCGGCGTCGACGAACCACTGGTCGGTCAGCATCGGCTCGATCACCACCTTGGAGCGGTCGCCGAAGGGCTGGGTGATCGGCTTTTCCTCGACGAAGGGGATCCGCTCGGGACTGGTCGGGTCACCGGGGTCGCGGTCGGGATTGGGCACGGTCACGGCAAGCCCTTCGGCGGTGATCTGGTCGATCACGCGCTTGCGGGCGGCATAGCGGTCGAGCCCGCGCAGGTCGTCGGGGACGAGGTTGATCGCATCGACTTCGTCCTCGCTCAGGCTGCGCCCGGCGACGATCTGCTGCGCCAAAGCTGCCGCGTCGGCGTAAGGCGCGCCGTCGTCGCGCATATGCCCCTTCGTGTCCATCAGCCGGTACATCGGGATGCCGTTGCGGCTGGCCACGCCGTAGTCGTTGAAGTCGTGTGCGCCGGTGATCTTCACCGCGCCCGATCCGAAATCGGGATCCGGGTAGTCGTCGGTAATGATCGGGATCAGTCGCCGGTGTTCCCTGGGGCCGACCGGGATCTCGCAGAGCTTGCCGACGATCGGGGCGTAGCGGGCATCCGAGGGATGGACCGCGACCGCGCCGTCGCCGAGCATGGTCTCGGGACGTGTCGTGGCGATGGAGATGTAGTCGCGGATTTCGCGCAGGGTGACGGTGCCGTCTTCGTCCTTCTCGACGTATTCGTAGGTCTCGCCGCCGGCCAGCGGATACTTGAAGTGCCACATATGTCCCGCGACCTCGATGTTCTCGACTTCGAGGTCGGAGATCGCGGTTTCGAAATGCGGGTCCCAGTTCACCAG
>JAGQRV010000075.1:0-176 GCA_020425125.1 Paracoccaceae bacterium
CGAAATGCGGGTCCCAGTTCACCAGCCGCTTGCCGCGGTAGATGTGCCCGCGGTTGTACATCTCGACGAAGACCCGGATGACGGCATCGTGGAAGTTCGGCGCGCCCGAGCCGGCCTCCGGGTCGCCCGGTGCGCCGCCCATGGTGAAGGCCTCGCGCGACCAGTCGCAGGAGGCG
>JAGQRV010000075.1:183-10970 GCA_020425125.1 Paracoccaceae bacterium
GAGGCGCCGAGCCGCTTGAGCTGGCCGATGATGTTGCCGCGGGAGTTCCGCTTCTGCTCCCAGACGAGATCGACGAATTCCTCGCGGCTCATGTCGGTGCGGCGGCGGTTCGTCCTGGCCAGTTCCCGCTCCACCACCATCTGCGTGGCGATCCCGGCATGGTCGGTGCCCGGCTGCCAGAGCGTGTCGTCGCCCCGCATCCGGTGCCAGCGGACCAGGATGTCCTGGAGCGTGTTGTTGAAGGCGTGCCCCATGTGGAGCGAGCCGGTCACGTTCGGCGGCGGGATCACGATCGAGAACGTCCCGGCGCCCGGCCTTGCGTTGGCGCCGGCGGCGAAGGCACCGGCATCCTCCCACGCGGCGTAAAGGCGCGTCTCGGCTTCCGTCTCGTCGAATGTCTTGTCCATCGCCATGGTGCAGTCCCGACTTCGCATTGGTCCGGCTTCGCATAGCGAATGGCGCGGCGAAGGTGAAGGGGCGCCGGGACGACATGATTCTGGACCGATCGTGCGCGGGTGCGAGCCTGCTGGCCATCGCGCGTTAACGATTTCGTCCCTATCTTTCCAGACAGGAGGAGGAACGATGGGCGGTTCCGGGGGCACGGAGCAATCGAACGGAATCCACGACCGGCTGCTGGACGGCGGCGCTGGGCCGGGTGCGCGCACCCTCGTGGTGATCCTTGACGGGACTCTGGGCTCGCTCGATCCGGGGCGGTCGACCAATGCCGGGCGGATCTTCCGGCTGCTCCTCGATCTGCCTCCGGTTCTGCGGCCTTCGGTCTTCTATGAGGAAGGCATCCAGTGGACGAACTGGCGCGACGTGCGCGACGTGATCACCGGACGCGGCATCAACCCCCAGATCCGGCGCGCCTACGGGTTCCTTGCCTCCCATTATCGCCCGGGTGACCGGGTTTTCTTCTTCGGCTATTCGCGCGGCGCCTTCGCAGTGCGGTCGCTGGCCGGCCTGATCGACCGGATCGGGCTGATCAAGCCGCGCTTTGCCAGGGAGCCGATGATCCAGCAGGTCTGGAAGCGCTACCGCACCGATCCGCACGGCGAACATGCCAAGGTCTTCGCGCGCAAGTTCTGCCAGACCGATCTGACCATCCAGATGGTGGGCGTGTTCGACACGGTGAAGGCGCTCGGGTGGCGGCTGCCGGGGCTCAGGGCGATGAGCGAGAAGGAGCACGCGTTCCATTCGCACCACCTGGGCAACCGGGTCCGCCGCGGCTTTCACGCGCTGGCGCTGAACGAGACCCGCGTCGCCTTCGAGCCGGTGATGTGGGAAAGCCGGCCGGACTGGCACGGCCATGTGGAGCAGGTCTGGTTCCGCGGCAATCACAGCGATGTCGGCGGGCAGCTGACCGGGTTCAACAAGGCGCGGCCGCTGTCGAACATCCCGCTGGTCTGGATGCTGGAGAATGCGGAGGCCTGCGGCCTGCCGCTGCCGGACGGCTGGCGGGACCGCTTTCCGCAGGACGCCACGGCGCCGAGCTGCGGCGGCTGGCGCGGCTGGGGGATGCTGTTCGCGCATCGCCGCCGCCGCCGGGTCGGGCGCGACCCGTCCGAGCGGCTGCATCCCTCGGCGCTGGCGCGGGCCCCGGCTTCGGCCGCGGCCCTGCCGCTGGTCGAGTGGGATCCGGGGGACGACTTCACTCCGCCAGGGACTGCGGCGCCCGGATAGGCCGCGCGGCATGGTGGTCTAGTCGGACGGTGCGCCGTGCGACCCGGCGCCCGCAGTTGCCGCTTCGGCCGTCCGGTCCGGGAAACCGCGCGCTCAGGCGACCTTTTCGAGATTGACGTCCGGCGCGATGCCAAGGGCGTGGCAGATGTCGCGGGTCAGGTGCGGCTTGTTGAGCGTGTAGAAGTGGAGGTCCTCGACGCCCTCGTCGATCAGGGTCGAGCAGAGCTCGGTGCAGAGCGCGCGGGCGAGGATATCGGTGCGGCCGTCCCGCTCCGCCTTCTCGAAGGCCTCGTCGACCCAGGCCGGGACCACCGTGCCGCAATTCTCGGCGAACTTGCGCACACCCTTCCAGTTCTCGATCGGCAGGATGCCGGGGATGATCGGCGCGTCGATCCCGGCGGCGGCGCAGCGGTCGCGGAAGCGCAGGAAGGTGTCGGCCTCGAAGAAGAACTGGGTGATCGCGGAATGCGCCCCGGCCTCGATCTTGCGCTTGAGCCAGCGGATGTCGGCGTCGCCGTCGGCGGCTTCGGGATGGCGGTCGGGATAGGCGCCGACGCGGAGCTTGAACTTGCCGGTTTCGGCCAGCGCCGCAACCAGTTCGGCACTGTCGCGGAAGCCGTCGGGATGCGGCGCGAAGCGGCCCGATCCCTTGGGCGGGTCGCCGCGCAGCGCGACGATCTCGGTCACGCCGACCTCGGCATAGCCCCTGGCGATCTCCAGCGTCTCGGCGCGGGTGGCGTCGACGCAGGTCAGGTGCGCCGCGACGTTGAGCCCGTAATGGCGGTGGATGGTTTCGACCGCCTCGTGGGTGAGCTTGCGGGTGGTGCCGCCGGCGCCGTAGGTGACCGACACGAAGCTGGGGTTCAGGTGCTGCAGGACCTGCACCGTCTCCCACAGGCGGAACGAGCCGTCGAGCGACTTCGGGGGGAAGAATTCGAACGAGACGCGCGGCTGTGACATCGGAAACCCTCAGGAATTTTGATGGGTATCCCATGGATTCGGTCGTGAGACAAATTCATAATCCTCAAGAAGGTTATGAAGGATTCGATGGATGTATCTGGAGTTGCGCCACCTGAGGGCGGTCAAGGCGATCCACGACGCCGGGGGTCTGGCCCGTGCGGCCGAGCGGCTGAACCTGACGCAATCCGCATTGTCGCACCAGATCAAGGGACTGGAAACCATGGCCGGGATCGACCTGTTCGTGCGCCGGTCGAAGCCGATGCGGCTGTCGCCCGCGGGCGAACGGCTGTTGCGGCTGGCCGAGCGGGTGCTGCCCGAGATCGCCGCGGTCGAGGACGAGCTGAAGGGCGACGAGGTGGGCCGCAGCGGGCGGCTCCACATTGCGATCGAATGCCATGCCTGCTTCGACTGGCTGCTTCCGGTGCTCGAAGTGTTCCGCAAGACCTGGCCCGATGTCGATGTGGACATCCGTCCGGGCCTTTCCTTCGATGCGCTGCCCGCGCTCGAGCGCGAGGAGGTCGACCTGGTGGTGTCCTCGGATCCGGAGAAGATCGACGGCGTCAGCTTTTCGCCGCTGTTCGACTACGAGGCGGTCTTCGTCGCCGCGCGGGCGAATCCGCTGGCCGCGAAGTCATTCGTCGAGGCGGCGGATTTCGCGGAGCAGACCCTGATCACCTATCCGGTGGAGCGCGAGCGGCTGGACGTGTTCAGTCAGCTTCTGATCCCGGCGGGCGTGGTGCCGCGCGCGGTGCGGCAGGTGGAATTGACCGCGGTGATCCTGATGCTGGTGGCGTCGAACCGCGGTGTGGCGGTGCTGCCGGACTGGGTGGTCCGGGCGGTGCGCGGCAATCCCGATTACGTTACCCTGCCGCTGACCGACGCGGGGGTGACCCGGCGGCTCTATGCGGCGACGCGGACCGAGGATTTGTCCCGGCCCTACCTTGCCCATTTCCTGCGCCTCGCGCGGAGCGAGCCGGTCAAGCTGCAGCGCGCGTGAACGCGCTTGCGGACACAGAATGAGGGAATGAGGAACGGAGAGTGCGATGGGTTTCGACGTCTCGGGCATGACGGTGCGTATCGGCGGGGTGGCCTATTATCTGCTCGGCGCGCCGTTTCGGAATGCGGGGCGGTCGCTGTTCAAGGACGGCGTTCTCGCGCGGTACGGCAGGAACGAGGAGAAGGCGCTCGACAACCTTTTGAAGATCAACGACCGGATCATCAACAAGGCGCGGGGCATGATTTCGTTCAATGCGATCCTCGCCGGCATCTCGAAACTCTTGCTGGAGCAGGCCGAACTGGCGGCGCAGATCGCGTTCTGCCTCGCGATTCTGTCGGCGCTGTTCAATCTCGTTGCCTTCTATGTCGTCTGGGAGGTGGAAGAGCCCGGCGAGACCAGGACGCTGGCCGACGAAATCGACTCGACCGTCCTGCATTGCTGCCAGCGCGCGATCCTGCTGAATCTGTCGATCGTGCTGTCCCTGCTGGCCTGCACCCTGTTGCTGGGAACGGTGCTGTTCTGCGTCTGACGCCACCGGAAAGGCCGGTGCGGCGCCGGCGCCTTGGCTTCCCGTCCCCCGGCGCGTATAGGCGCGCTCGGGCTTCAGGAGCGTCGCGATGCAGGGCAGTGCCAATCTCAACATCATGATGAAGGCCGCGCGGAAAGCGGGGCGGTCGCTCGTCAAGGATTTCCGCGAGGTGGAGAACCTGCAGGTGACGATGAAGGGCGCGGGCGATTTCGTCTCGAAGGCCGACATCGCGTCGGAGGCGATCCTGCGCGAGGAACTGACCGGCGCGCGGCCGACCTATGGCTGGCTCGGCGAGGAAAGCGGCGCGGCGCCGGGCGAGGATCCGACGCGGCGCTGGATTGTCGATCCGCTCGACGGCACCACGAATTTCCTGCACGGGCTGCCGCACTGGGCGGTCTCGATCGCGCTGGAGCACAAGGGCGAGATCGTCGCAGGCGTGATCTTCGACGCCGCCAAGGACGAGATGTTCTTTGCCGAGAAGGGGCAGGGCGCCTGGATGAACCAGAGCCAGCGACTGCGGGTCTCGGGGCGGTCGCGGATGATCGAGGGCCTATTCGCCACCGGAGTGCCGTTCGGAACTATGCAGGACCTGCCCGAATCGCTGAAGGATCTGGCGCGGCTGATGCCGCAATGCGCGGGCGTCCGGCGCTGGGGGGCGGCGGCGCTGGATCTTGCCTATGTCGCGGCGGGCCGGTTCGACGGCTATTGGGAGCGCGGCATCAAACCCTGGGACGTGGCGGCGGGCATCATCATCGTGCGCGAGGCCGGCGGGTTCGTGAAGCCGATCGCCGACGGCGATCCGCTGCTGTCGGGCGCCGGGCTGATCGCCAGCAACAGCCACCTCGCCGAGCCCTTCGGCAAGACGATCCGCGACCTTCAGGCCTGATCGGATGGCCGAAGCGCTCGGTCAGGTCCCGCCATTCGGCCGGTCGCAGGGATGGTTCACCCCGTCGGCCCACGGCACCGGACCCAGGTCGCGCGGGTTGACGTCATCGATGGCGGCGGCGTTGACGCCGTATTCGGTCGGGTCGCTGCGCCGCCGGTGATGAGTGTAGATGCCGCAATGGCGGCAGAAATGATGCTGCGCCGTATGCGTCCCGAAGGTGTAGAGCGTCAGATCCGCGGCGCCGCGGACGATGGTCAGCCCGTCGAGCGGCACCGAGACCGTGATCGCGCCCCGGCGGCGGCAGAACGAGCAGTCGCAGCGTCCGGCCGTCCGGAAGCCGTCCTTCAGCCGCACGCGAAGTTCCACGGCGCCGCAATGGCAGGTCAGGCGGTGATTGTCGCCGTCGGGCAGGGTCATCGGCGTCTCCTTGGCACTATGGGGATGTCGCTTGGCCGGCGCGGCCGGCGTGCGACGTCCGGAACAGGGCTGCGAACGAAGCGGTAGCGGGCTTCGGGATGTGCCGGACGGCCTGCGGTCCGGGACCAGAAGCCCGGTCCGCCCCGTGCGATCCAGACCGGCAGCATCAGCGCCGCGCCCAGGACGAAGCCGCCGCTATGCGCCCAGTAGGCGACGCCGCCGGCATCGGCCGGGGTGGCGGCGCCCCCCGCGAGTTGCATCGCAAACCAGACGACCAGAAGCAGCCAGGCGCGCACGGTGAAGATACGGATGAAGACGACCAGGAACAGGAGCAGGTCGATCCGGGCGCGGGGAAACATCAGCAGGTAGCCGCCCATCACCCCCGCAATGGCGCCCGAAGCGCCAACGACCGGCACCGGCGAAAGGGGTGCGGCCGCCACCTGGACGATGCCGGCACCGATCCCGACGGCAAGATAGAAGGCGAGAAAGCCCAGATGGCCGAGCTGATCCTCCAGATTGTCGCCGAAGACATGCAGGAACAGCATGTTTCCCGCGAGATGCAGCAGACCGGCATGAAGGAACATGGAGCTGACCAGGGTCCAGGCGTCCCGGCCCGCCGCGATGCGGGCCGGGATCAGCGCATAGCCGTCGAGCAGGACCGACAGTGCGCGCGGGTCGCCGTACCGGGGCAGGAGCGCCAGATAGACGAGGATATTCGCCGCGATCAGGGCATAGGTGACCACCGGTGTACGGGCCGACGGGTTGTGGTCGCGGATCGGGAACATCTCCGCGAAGTGCGCTTCCGCGCAGCATCGGTCAAGCCGGAGCGGTCATTGCGCAGGCAGTTCGAGTCTCGCATGGCGTGCATTGTGACGTTTTCTTGACGGAAATGCTGCAGCGCAGAATCCTGGTTCCATGAAGATCACCAGTGTCACCGCTTTCCTGATTGCGGCGCTGGCAACATCTGCCAGTGCCGGCAATTGTCCGCCACCGCTCGCCTTCGCCGACCGCAAGGCCGAGCTCAGCGAGCTGCTTCACGCAACCCGGAACGAGAATGCCGGGCAGTTCCTGACCCGCGAATTCGACGAGATCTGGGCCACTGCGCCCGACCGCGATGCTCAGGACATGCTGGACCGCGGCGTCGCGCTCCGCGGGGAAAGCCGCCTGGCCGAGTCCGAGGCCGCCTTCGATGCGCTCGTCGCCTATTGTCCGGACTTTGCCGAGGGCTACAGCCAGCGCGGCCAGACCCGGTTCCGCGCCGGCGACCCCGACGGCGCATTGCGGGATCTGGAGCGTGCCACCGCGATGGCGCCGGATCATGCCCGGGCCTGGGGCACGAAGGCACTCGTCCTGATGCAACTCGGCCGCTTTGCACCGGCCCGCGCGGCGCTGGGCGAGGCGCTCGCGATCAATCCCTGGCTGCCTGAGCGCCGCTTCGCGCAGAAGCCGCCCGGAATCATCATGTAACCCGGCCGCCGCGCGGCTTTACAGCTTCGACGGGTCGTCTATTGTCCCCGCGCATCCCGGCCCGCGTGGTGGAATGGTAGACACAGGGGACTTAAAATCCCTAGCCGCACGGCGTGCCGGTTCGAGTCCGGCCGCGGGCACCAGCTGGGAATGTCGTACGCGTCTCGCCTGCTGACCGTCTATGTAGCCGGCGCTTCGACGATGGTCTGGACGCGGGGCGCGCGAGACGGACAGAGGCGAGCGACACGTCCGGAAGCCGGCCCCGTGGCTCTGCGGCCATGAACGGCTAGCGGGACGACGTGGAGCGCGGCCCGCGTGCAGGTGCCTTGCGTTTGCGCGACGTCGCGTTGAGGGCTGCGGCGGCGCGGATCAGCGCCTTCAGCGCGTCCGCGTCGATCGCGTCGTCCTCCCGGATGTCGATGGCCCGCCGGGTATTGCCGTCGAGGCTCGCGTTGAAGAGGCCCGTGGGATCGTCGAGCGATGCGCCCTTGGCGAAGGTCAACTTCACGACGCTCTTGTAGGTCTCGCCCGTGCAGAGAATGCCGTCATGCGACCAGACCGGAACGCCCCGCCACTTCCATTCCTCGATCACGTCCGGCTGGGCCTCGTGAATCAGGGCGCGGACCTGCGCAAGGGTGTCGCCCCGCCAGTCGCCGAGATCGCGTATCCGGGCATCGATGCGCTGCGACGGGGTGAAGCCGTCGGGATGTTCGGTCGGGTCGGTCATGCTGCGGGTCGCCTTCCTGTTTCTGGCATGCATCGGTCGTGCCGCGCAGCCACCTGCGAGGTATCAGAGCCGTTCGCCGGGGAGCCGGCTGGCCTGCAGCACCCAGTCAGCAAACTGTGCCTCATCGATCCGGTCACCCTCGCTCATGTCGAGATACCGCACGTCAGGGTGTCTGGATATGCCCGGCGGCGGCGGATCGAGCTGTGCGCCCCTGAAGAAGGTCACCTTGATGTACCTGGTAAAGCACCGGAAACTCAGGAACCAGCCGTCGCTTCCGGCCCCGTAGAGAGGCTGGTTCCATTTCACCGCCTTGCGCAGGCCGGGCACCGTCTGCGTGATGAGCGCGTCGAGGCGGCGCCCCGCGGCGGATTTCCAGCCTGGCATCGCAGCGATGTAGGCCTGTACCGGGGCGTCGCCGTCGCCCTTCGGGATCTGCGGGTTGCCACCGGAAAGCAGCCGCGGTGTCCCGGTGCGCGCGTCATCCGCCGAATGTGTGTCCGTCTGCCTGGCCATGGGCGGTCCCGTTTCCGGCATCGTCTGCAATGCACGATACAGCAAATTGCGTCCCATGCGGACATCCTGCCTGTGCCGGCCGGAGGATGGCTTTTGGGACAGCCGGATTCAGGCGGCAGACCTGCAATCGGCCGCGCGCCTTACCTCGGCCGCAGAATTGTCGGGAGGGGCCCTAGACCGGCGCGGCGAGACAGGCCAATCTCGGGAGCACGCCATTTCCAGGGATCACGCCCCGTTCCGCCCATGCCAGACCTGACCCCGAACCCGCCGCCGCGGCTGATCTCCATCGTGTGCCCCTGCTACAACGAGGTCGGCGGACTTGGCGAATTTGTCCGCCGGATCTCTGCGGTCTTTGAGCCTGCGGGGCAGGCCTTCGAGATCGTCTTCGTCAATGATGGCAGTACGGACGGAACCCTGGCCGACATGCGGGCTCTGGCGCTGGCCCACGATTTCGTCACGGTGGTCAACCTGTCGCGGAACTTCGGCAAGGAAATCGCCATGACTGCCGGGCTTGGCGAGGCCAGCGGCGACGCCGTCGTCGTGATCGACGCGGATCTGCAGGATCCGCCCGAGGTGATCCCCGACTTCATCGCCGCCTATTGCGAAGGCTACGACGTGGTCTACGGCCGGCGGACCGAGCGCGAGGGCGAGACCTGGATGAAGAAGGCGACCGCGCACAGTTTCTACAGGGTGATGCAGAATCTGGGTCCGGTGCGCCTGCCCGAGGATGTGGGCGATTTCCGCCTGATGAGCCGGCGGGCGGTGGATGCGCTGATGCAGATGCCCGAGACCCACCGCTTCATGAAGGGTCTGTTCGCCTGGATCGGCTTCCCGTCGCGTGAAATCCCGTATCGCCGGCATCCACGCTTCCACGGCACGACGAAATGGAACTACCGCAAGCTGATCGGCCTCTCGATCGAGGGGATCACCTCGTTCAGCACCTTTCCGTTGCGCGTCACGTCGTTCCTCGGTCTGGCGATCGCCGTGCTGGCCTTCGTCGCCGGCGTCTATTTCTTCGTCCGGTCGCTGCTTTATGGCGATCCGGTGCGCGGTTTCCCGACGCTATACGTGACCATCCTGCTGCTTGGAGGGACCCAGCTTCTCGCACTGGGGATCATCGGCGAATATCTGGGGCGGGTGTTCAACGAGACCAAGCGCCGGCCGCTCTACTTCGTCGAGAGCGTCGTTCCCGCGCGCCGCCTCGTCGGGGACGACAGCGCGGATGACGAGATGCGGGAGCGCGCGTCGTGACCGGACGTGCGGCGCGGCTGCGCGGCGAGATCCGCAAGCTGGGCAAGTTTTCCCTGACCGGAGTGGCCAACACGGCGGTCGACGTGGCGACATTCAGCCTGTTCACGTTCGGCCTCGGGCTCGCGCCGGTCGTGGCGAACGTCATCGCCTACCTCGCGGCGGTCACCAACAGCTATCTGATGAACCGCTACTGGACCTTCCGCCATGATGCGCCGGCATCAATGGGGGCGGGGCGGATCGTGCTCTTCTTTGCGCTCAACACTCTGGCCGCCGGGGTGGCCACGGGCGTGCTCTACGTGCTGATCCGGGCGGGCCTGCCGACACTGGCGGCAAAGATCCTGTCCATCGCCGTGTCCATGGCGATCAACTACGTGGCAATGCGGGGTGTGATTTTCGTCAACCGGTCGCCGATCCCCGTAGGCCGGAACGGCTAGGCCTGCCGTTCCGGTTTCCGGTCTTTCGGGCATCCAGGGATCGGCCGGGCGTCAGCCCAGCACGTCCTTCACGGCCGCAGCGACCGCAGCCGCGATCTGGTCGGCTTCGGCCCGGCTCAGGCAGAGCGGCGGCGCGATGCCGATGATGTCGCCCTGGGGCATCGCGCGGGCGATGACGTTCTCGCCCAGCATCGCCGCAACGGCCCGCGCACCAACCTTCTCGGAGGCGTCGAAGAATTTCCGTCCGTCCCTGTCGGCGACGAACTCGACGGCGCAGAGCAACCCTTCGCCGCGGATTTCGCCGACATTCGGGTGGTCGCCGACGGCATCCTTCAGTGCCGCCTTCAGGTAGGCGCCGGTCTCGCCCGCATTCTTGACGAGGCCCAGCTTGTCCACCAGTTCCAGGTTGGCGATGCCGGCCGCGGCGCCGATCGGGTGGGCCGAATAGGTCCAGCCATGACCGATCACGCCGAACTCGTCGGTGCCCTGTTCCAGCACCTTCCACACCCGGTCACCCACGATCGAGCCCGACAGCGGCGCATAGGCCGAGGTCAGCCCCTTGGCCGTGGTGATGATGTCGGGCGTCATTCCGTAGTGGTCCGAACCGAACATCGTGCCGAGGCGGCCGAACCCCGTCACCACCTCGTCCGCGATCAGCAGGATGTCGTGCTTCTTCAGCACCGCCTGGATCGCGTCCCAGTAGCCCGCCGGCGGCGGTACAAGCCCGCCGGTGCCAAGCGCCGGCTCACCGATGAAGGCGGCGACGGTGTCTGCGCCTTCGCGCTCGATCAGCGCTTCCAGCTCGGCCGCGCAATGGGCGACGAACTCGGCCTCGGACTGGGCGAGGTCGGCGCGGCGGAAGTAGTAGGGCGCCTCGGTATGGATCACCTGGGCGAGCGGCAGGTCGAACTTCTTGTGGAAGA
>JAGQRV010000012.1 GCA_020425125.1 Paracoccaceae bacterium
TCTCCAGCGGCTTGTGGGGCGGCGGCGGTGCAGTCTGCGCAAACGACGGCTCTGGGATGAATGGAAGCGCCAATGTCGCGAAGACGAGGGCCACCACTGAAAGGAATTGGTGCGTCGGTCGCGCGTGGCTTCCATCGGGCGCCGGATTTGCATGGCGTGACATCGGTCGTTGCTCCTGTTGCGTCCATCCCATGCAGCCCTACAGCCGCCGGTCGTGGCTCTGGTCGTTTCTGCTATCGTTTCGAGACGGGCCGGGGCGACGGCCACAAACGCGACCAGCCCACCGGTCGTCCGGATCGGTCCAGGGAATGACGGAGGCGAAGCCATCAAGCCGGCGAAAAAGGTTGCCCACCCTCCTGCATTTCTCTGGCGTCTGCCGAAGACCTCCGGGATTCGCTGCCGATCCTATGGCAACGCGCTTCAACTTGTTTGCGAATTGAGGACACAATCGCCACATGACGGACCTCGAATCTCCGTACCGCCAGCGCGCCACGCTGCTGACCCACCTTCCGCCGCTGCTGGCCGAGTTCGGCGTGTCCCTCGCGCCGGTACTGGAAGGCACCGGGGTTTCGGCCGACCAACTCGTGCCTGGCGCCTATATCCCCTATGCGGGGATGCTGATGATCCTCGACCGTGCCGCGGCGCTGTCGGGTCGGGACGACTTGGGCGTCCTCCTCGGAGAGCGCCAGACACTCGCATCGCTGGGGCCCGCCGGCCAGGTCATGACCCTCGCCGCGACAGTTGGCGAGGCGCTGAACGACTACAGCCAGTTCCATATGTGGAATTCCACGGGGGCGGCGGCCTACGTGTATCGGACGCCTCTGGACGTCGTCTTCGGCTACGGGATCTACGATCCCGCCGGACCGGGCGCCGTCCAGATCCACAATCTGGTGCTGGCAGCCGGCTGCATGCTGCTGCTGAAACTGACCGGCAAGAAGGTGCAGCCGGTCGAGATCTGGTCGATGGGGCCGCGGCCGTCGAAGCCGGCCCTCCTCGAGTGTCTGGCCGGATGCCCGGTTCGCTACCGTCAGGACCGAAGCTGCATCTTCCTGCCGCTGACGGAAGTGGACGCCCCGCTGCCGCGCGCCGACCGCACCGCTCATGCCGCGGCGCTGGCACAGCTCGCCGCTCGTACGGCACCGGGACCCTGGGGGATGGCGGCCCGGGTCCGCCATGCCTTGCGGGCCTCGATCGTGAGCGGACGCAGCGACATGCCGGAGATTGCCGTGCGACTTCAGCTACATCCGCGCACCCTGCGCAGAGCGCTCGAAAGGGAAGGTACGACCTTCGCGGCGTTGCGGGACGAGGTGCTCCACACGGTCGCACGCGAACTCTTGTCCCTCACGACGCTCCACGTCAGCGACATCGCGCTGGCGTTGAACTACGCCCACACCGGCGCCTTCAGCAACGCATTCCGTCGCTGGTCCGGAACCACGCCCTCCGAATGGCGGCGCCTGCATGCTGTTGGCTTGCCCCGTTAGGCTGATCGGAGGCATCCGATCACCATTGATGATGTGAACGTCCCTCCGGCGGATCTCCGCATGCAGGACACGCAGCCTCAAATCCCGCGATCTCCGCAAGGCGCGTGGACTCGGGCGCGGCTGGCTGCCCAAGTGGTTTCTCGAAATCCACGGCCTCTGGACAGCGCAGTCCCTGCGGAGGCAGCGCCTGTGTCTCGAGCATGCGAAACTGATGACGCGCGACCGGAAGAGATCGGCGCGCAATGCGCCAGGTTGACATGGTTGAGGTGATTGATGACGGCGTCATGAGCGGACGCGACTCTCTGCAGACTTCGCACCCCCCGGAATCGTCCCTTGCGCGCTTTCGTCGTCGGAATGGACATGTGAATTCCCTGCCCGCCTGTTGAACGAGCGTGCGGTCGCCTGCCGGCCAGCCGCATCGACCTCCCTCAACGCGGCGCCAAGAAACGGAAGCTCGTCCGCTTGGAAGTTGTGCAGCCGATCGCAGCGCTTCATCGATTTCTCCGAAAGTTTCAGCGCCCCCTTCCTGTCTCGCGTCTTGACTACCAGGCTTTCCGGGGCCGCCCCCTCACGCTCGTCAGCACGCTGGATGCGGTGCCGTTCGCCGTTGACCTTCACGAACAGATCGTTGAGGGGCAATTGCCAGGGAGGTCCGGAATGCAGGCGTTCGGCGCAGGCCCCAGATGCACCTTCGGAGCCAGGGAACGCGCTCAGCCGACCTTGGGCGTCGTGCCGGAGCGCGCACGCGAACTGAGGCTGCCGCCGTCAATCCGTCGAAGCGAGATCTCGAGCCGTGCTTCGGCCGCAGCAATTTCATTGAGGACGCGCCGCGTGTAGTTCATGTGGTCCTCCGCGGCGCGGCCGGCGGCCTCCGGGTCCCGGGACATCACCGCCTCGAAGATCGCCCGGTGCTGATCGCGCAGGATTTCCCGCACCTCGGGGCGTGCATAGAGCTTCTCCCGATTATGGAATACGCCCTTGCGCAGCATCCCCGACAGCGCCCGCATCACCTGTAGCAGCACGATATTGTGGCTTGCCTCGTAGATCGCGAGGTGCAGGTCGACGTCCCTCTCTGCTTCGTCGTGCGGATTGGCGTCCTTGTGGGCCGCGTCAATTCGCTCCATGCAGCGCTGCAGCGTCGCCCGATCCACGTCGTTCGCCCGTGTCGCCGCAAGAGTCGCGGCCATCGCTTCGAGCGACTGGCGCAGCTCCAGATAGTCATCGACCACATCGCTGCGCGTCGAGAGCAGCTCGATCAGCGGGTCGGTGATACTCGTCGCAAGTTGGGCGACAACCCGGGATCCACCAGGTCCTGCAACCAGCAACCCCTTGTCCTCGAGCAACTTCATTCCCTGGCGCAGCGTCGGACGCGACACGTTCAGCCGCAGCGCCATCTCGCGTTCGGGCAGCAGTGGCTCGCCCGGGCGAAGCGAGCCTTCCAGGATCAGTTCCTCGATGTGTCGTGCGATCGATTCCGCGGCGCTGCCGCCTTTGATGTTGTCCCGCTCCATACCTTTTTCACCCCTCAACCCGGCAGCCCGGCTCGGTTTGCTGACCGCGTCACCGTACCCGGACCCGCCATGCGGATAAAGCCGATTTTCCTTGTTGACAGTCTTGGTAATTTTTTTATACCACGCTTAAGTCACAGGTTACTTGTAATTGATAAAATATTTCTTCGGTATTCTAAGTGATCCGAAGAGGGAGAGACTGGAAAATCCGGCGACCGCCGGCTTGTCGTCGCATGTGGAGGGGCATCAATGACGATCTCAGATCAGGCATCCGTATCCGAGCCAAGTCTTCCGGTCCGCGACAGGCCGAAGAGGATGGCGTCCCGTGCGATGCTGATCAGCGACCTCGTTGGCATTGTCGGCGCCAAGCATGTCCTGACATCCGACCGCGACACGCGCGGCTACACGCGCGGATTCCGGTACGGCAGCGGCGCGGTTGCCGCAGTCGTCCGTCCCGGTACCCTTGTCGAACAATGGCGTGTCCTGAAGTCCGCCATCGCGTGCGGGCGCATCGTGATCTTTCAGGCGGCCAATACCGGCCTCACCGGCGGGTCGACCCCATGGGGTGACGACTACGACCGCGAAATTGTCCTCGTCAGCCTGCGCCGCCTCAAGGGCATTCATCTGATCGACGGCGGGCGCCAGGCCGTGTGCTTGCCCGGCGCCACCCTTGATGCCCTCGAGAAGGCACTTCGTCCGCTTGGGCGCGAGCCGCATTCGGTCATCGGGTCGTCCTGCATTGGAGCCTCCGTACTCGGCGGCATCTGCAACAATTCGGGCGGGGCGCTGATCCAGCGTGGCCCGGCCTATACCGAGATGAGCCTCTTCGCCGCGGTACGCGAGGACGGCTCGGTGGAGCTTGTCAACCACCTTGGTCTGCCGCTCGGCAACGACCCCGAAGAGATACTCGCCCGAGTCGAGCGCGGCGATCTACCCGAGCCCGAGCCGACCGAGGCATGGGCGTCGGACCGCGCCTACGTCACCCACATCCGTGACGTAGATGCCGCCACCCCCGCCCGCTTCAACGCCGACCCGCGGCGTCTGCGCGAAGCCGCAGGCTGCGCCGGCAAGCTTGCCGTCTTCGCAGTGCGGCTCGACACATTCGAAGCCGAGACCGAGACGGCGGTCTTCTACATCGGCACCAACGATCCGGACGAGCTGACCAAGATCCGCCGGCATATTCTCGCGAGCTTCGAGGAGCTGCCGATCGCCGGGGAATACATCCACCGCGACGCCTACGACGTGGCGGCGAAATACGGCAAGGATACCTTCCTCTTCATCCAGAAGGCGGGCACCGACCGGATGCCGGCGCTCTTCGCCGCGAAGGCGAAGGTCGACGCGCTGACCGAACGGCTCGGCCTCGGCGCGGCCGTCACCGACCGCGTGGCCCAGGGCATGGCCTCGCTCGCGCCGCAACACCTGCCGCAACGAATGAACGACTTCCGCGATCGGTACGAGCACCACCTTCTGCTCCGCATGGGCGGCGCCGGTATCGCCGAGGCCCGCGCCTACCTGGCCACGATCTTCCCCTCGACGAGCGGCGACGTTTTCGAATGCACGCCCGATGAAGGCAAGGCCGCCTTCCTGCATCGTTTTGCCGTTGCCGGGGCGGCGGTACGCTATCGCGCCGTCCATCCGCGCGACGTCGAAGACATCGTCGCCCTCGACATCGCGCTGCGGCGCAACGACTGCGACTGGGTCGAGCGGCTCCCGCCGGAGATCGAGGGACAGATCGAGAAGAGGCTCTATTACGGCCACTTCTTCTGCCACGTGTTCCATCAGGACTACGTTGTGAAGAAGGGCCGCGACTGCCTCGCGCTCGAGCATTCCATGTGGAACCTCCTCGATGCGCGCGGGGCCGAATACCCGGCCGAACACAATGTCGGCCACCTCTACGAGGCGAAGCCGGCGCTGGCCGAATTCTACCGTGCGCTCGACCCCACCAACAGCCTCAATCCCGGCCTCGGCCATACCTCGAAGTGCGCCCACTGGCACTGAGCGGCCGCGGCCCCCGCTGCATCCATAAAAATCGATCCGGCCATTGCGGCCACCACTGGAGGAAAACATGCCTGCCTTCCTGATATTTCTCTTGGCGTTGCTGCCCATCGCGACGGTCTTCGTGCTGCTCGTCGTGCTGGCACGCTCGGCCAAGTTCTCCATGTTCGTCGCGTATATCGTCACGGCGCTGACCGCGCTCTTCGTCTGGGGCACCGAGCCTGCCAAGGTGCTCGGCGCCACCGTCAACGGCGTCGTCACCGCCGCGAGCCTCCTTTACATCGTGTTCGGCGCGATCCTGATGCTTTACGCGCTTGAGGAGAGCGGTGGCATCCGGTCGATCCGGAACGGGTTCACCCGCATCTCGCCCGACCGGCGGGTGCAGGCGATCATCATCGCCTGGCTGTTCGGCTCGCTGATCGAGGGCGCCTCCGGCTTCGGCACTCCGGCGGCAATCGCGGCACCGCTCCTCGTCGCGATCGGATTCCCGGCGATGGCGGCTGTCATGGTAACGCTGATCATCCAGTCGACGCCCGTCTCGTTCGGCGCCGTCGGAACGCCCATCCTCGTCGGCGTCAATACCGGGCTGTCGGGTCAGGAACTCGTGGACTCGACGATCGCGCCGATGCCCTTCTTCGAGTACCTGATGCACATCGCCACCAAGGTCGCGATGATCCATGGTCTGATCGGCTTCCTGATCCCGCTGATCATGATCGGCATGCTGACCCGCTTCTTCGGCGCCAACCGCTCGTTCGCCGAGGGCTTCCGCATCTGGAAGTTCGCGCTGTTCGCCGGCCTTGCCTTCACCGTGCCCTACTACCTGATCGCCGCGACACTTGGACCGGAATTCCCGTCGCTGCTCGGCGGCATTATCGGCCTCGCCATCGTGATCCCGGCGGCCCGGCGCGGCTTCCTGGTGCCGAAGGACACCTTTGTCTTCCCGCCGCGCAAGGAGTGGGAATCGCATTGGGTCGGCAAGCTCGACGACCTTGAGGACCACCGTGCCGACGCGCCACTGATGTCGCTCGCCAAGGCCTGGGCGCCCTATGTCTTCGTCGTGGCTCTTCTAGTCATCACCCGCACGATCGCGCCCGTAAAGGCATGGCTGACCTCGCCGGACGTGACGATCGCCCTCAACAACCTCTTCGGATCGGGCATCAACTCGCGCGTTCAGCTGCTCTACCTGCCAGGCACGGTCCTGATCCTCGCCTCTCTCTTCACCTTCGTCCTGCACCGGATGTCGGCGAAGGACTACGGCCGCGCCCTGCGCTCGTCGGGGATCACGATGCTTGCCGCCGCTCCGGCGCTGCTCCTTGCCGTGCCGATGGTGCAAGTCTTCCTGAACTCTGCCTCCGAGCACTTCGCATCGATGCCGATCGTGCTCGCAGAGGGCGTCTCCGCCGTCACCGGCAAGGCCTGGCCGCTCTTCGCACCGCTGATCGGGGCAATGGGCGCCTTCGTCGCCGGATCGAACACCATCTCCAACATGATGTTCTCGCTGTTCCAGTTCTCGACCGCCGACCAGATCGGCCTCGGGGCCAGCGGAGCGGCGCTGGTGGTGGCGCTGCAGGCGATCGGCGGCGCGGCCGGCAACATGATTTGCGTGCACAATGTCGTCGCGGCTTCTGCTACGGTGGGACTCGTGGACCGGGAGGGCGAGATCATCCGCAAGACGCTGATACCCATGGGCTACTATGTCGTCCAGGGCGGCCTGATCGGTTCCGCACTGATCGCCGGCGGGTTCAATCTGTGGTGGATCGCCGCGATTGTCTGGGCCGCAGGCGTGCTTGCCGCAATGATGATGAACCGCGGTCGCCCGACTGGCGCCGCCGCTACGGCCAGGTGACGCCATGAGCCCTGCATCCGGTCCCCGAGTCGGCCTTTTCGTCACCTGCCTGGTCGACGCGATGCGCCCGCAGATAGCCTTCGCCACGCTGCACCTGCTCGAAGAGGCCGGATGCATCGTCGAGGTGCCGCAGAAGCAGACCTGCTGCGGCCAGCCGGCCTGGAACAGCGGCGACAACAGGGACGCCGCCGCCCTGGCGCGCCAGGTGATCGCGGCCTTCGAGCCCTACGATTACCTCGTCGCCCCCTCTGGCTCCTGCGCGGGTACCATCGCGCACTATCCGGAGCTTCTCGGCGAGGACCCCGTCTGGGGTCCCCGCGCCAGCGCGCTTGCCGCGAAGACCCACGAGGTGCTGAGCTTCCTCGTCGACGTCCTCGGCCATGTGCCGACGGGACAGCGCCTCGAGGCGAGCGCCACATACCACGACAGCTGCTCCGGCCTGCGCGAACTCGGCGTTCACGACCAGCCGCGACGGTTGCTCGCCGCGGTCGACGGCCTGGAACTGCGACCGCTCGAGGGTGACAATGTCTGCTGCGGCTTCGGCGGCACCTTCTGCATCAAGTACCCGGCGATTTCGAACGCCATCGTCGGCGAGAAGGCCGCCGCCATCGAGGCGACCGGCGCCGACCTGCTGCTCGCCGGCGACCTCGGCTGCCTGATGAACATGGCCGGCAAACTGAACCGCAACGGATCAAAGGTGCGCTGCTTCCACACCGTCGAAATCCTTGCCGGGGGCGGCGACGGCCCAGCCATCGGAGAGCCGCAATGACAGTCGCCGACCAGCCGAGTTTCAAGGCCCGCGCAGACGCCGCACTGGCCGACCGGACGCTGAAGACCGCAATCGAGCGCACCACCGGCACCGCCGAGAGGAAGCGCGCCGCGGCGCTCTCCACATTCCCAGAATTCGAGGCCGCCCGGAGCCGCGGCAAGGCGATCAAGGACCATGTCATCGCCAACCTCGACCACTATCTCGAGACCTTCGAGCGCAACGCCGTCGCCTCCGGCGCCAGGGTCCACTGGGCCGCGACGGACGAGGAGGCCCGCGATATCGTCGTGCGCCTGTGCATCGAAGCGGGGGCGAAGCGCGTCACCCGATCGAAATCCATGCTTGGCGAGGAGATCGGCCTGCCCCAGGCTCTCGCAGACGCAGGGATCGAGCGGGTCGAGACCGATCTCGCCGAGCACATCATCCAGTTGGCGGGCGAGCATCCTTCTCACATCATCTGGCCAGCGATGCACCGCACCCGAGAGCAGGTCGCCGAGCTCTTCAAGGCCGACCACGTCCCGGCGCCAGACGCCGAGGATCCGGCCTCGATGGTGCAAAGCGCCCGCCGCGTGCTGCGGGAAAAGTTCCTCTCGGCCGATGTCGGCATTTCGGGCGCGAACTTCCTGATCGCCGACACCGGCGCGACCTGCACCGTAACCAACGAAGGCAACGCCGAACTCACGACGACGCCGCCGCGCGTCCATATCGTTACCGCCGGCATCGAAAAGCTGGTGCCCTCGACCGCACACGCGTTTGCACTCCTGCGACTTCTCGTGCGTTCGGCGACTGGCGGCGAACTCACCCAGTACACCACCTTCCACTGCGGGCCGAAGCGTTCGGGCGATGCTGACGGACCCGAGGAGATGCATATCGTCCTCGTCGACAACGGCCGCTCGACGATGATCGCCGACGAATTCCGCGAGATGCTCCGGTGTATCCGCTGCGGCGCTTGCATGAATCATTGCGTCGTCTATCGCCAGATCGGCGGCCACGCCTATGGCGGCACGTACCCAGGCCCGATGGGCGCGGCGCTGACCCCGGTCCTCGACGGGCTCGCCCGGTCCCGTGATCTGGCCTTTGCCTGCACGATGAACGGCCGCTGCGCCGAAGTCTGCCCGGTCAAGATCCCGCTTCCGACGCTCCTCCGCGCCTGGCGGGTTCGGAGCTGGAACGACGGCCTCGAGAAGGGCGTGGCGAGCGCCGCTGTCGGCGCCTGGGCGGCTGTCGCCCGCCGTCCGGGCCTTTACCGCCTTGTAAGCGGAGCAGGAGTCGGCATCCTCCGCCTGATCGGCACCACGGGCTGGATCAAATCGCTGCCCTTCGTTGGCGGCTGGACCAAATACCGTGATCTCCCGGCACCTTCCGGCGGGACATTCATGGCGCGCTACAAGGCCGAGCGCGGGAAGGAGGCCGCGAAATGAGCGCCCGCGACCGCATCCTCGCCGCCGTGCGCGCAGGTCTCGGCAGCCGTCCGCAGGCACCTTCGGACATCGAGGCCGAAGCAGCGTCGCTGCTTGCCGAGCCGGACGAGATCCGACCGCGCCCTGTCGACACCACGCTGGTCGAGGCGTTCTGCACCAAGGCAGGCGCTGTCGGAACCACGATTGACCGGGTCACCGACCTCGACGCAGTGCCCGCCGCTGTCGAAAGGTATCTGGCGGCCCAGGGCCTGCCACCATCGGTCGCAGTCCAGCCTGACCCGGCGCTCACCGGACTCGGGTGGGAGGGCGTCGCCACCCATGCCGCCATCGCGCCCGACGAGGCGGCCGCTGTCGGCTTGGCCGGCTGGGGCATCGCCGAGGGCGGGTCGATCGTCATCCACTCCGCGCCGGACAGCCCTATCCTCCTGGCCTTCCTGCCGGTCCATCACATCGTGGTGCTGCACACGGACCGCATCCTTCCACATCTGGAAGACTATGCCGCCACCCTATCCGAAGGCGGCGCCGTACCCCGGAATGCCGTGCTGATCACCGGGCCAAGCGGCACCACCGACATCGAGGGCAGCTACGTCCGAGGCGCGCACGGCCCGGGCTTTGTGCACGTGATCCTCGTTGCGGGGGAGGTCCGTTGATTTCGAACCGGTCGCTGCCAATCTGGTCGCGTCGGTGAGGGCCGTAGGCGGAGATCCAAGACAATTTCGAACCGGTTCGGTTCGCTGGCTTCAACCTCCCCCTAGGCCGCCAGAAGAGCGCGCCATTCGGCGAGAGAGACGACGCGGTTCTGCTTGAGTTCGGCTCAGAAGGAGAAGCTGCGTTTCGAATTGAGATGGGTACAGACCGAAGCGTGGACGGCGGCAGATTTCTGCAATCTTCGAATGCGCCGGAACCGCCCATCGCCCCTTCCGCTGCGCGTCCTATACCCGCAAGTCCTCGGGGGAGGAGTTCGAGCAGGACGTCAACTCCCTCGATGCCCAGTTCGAAGCCTGAGCCGCCGATGTCGCGAGCCGGCACCCATCCGGCGATCGTCGAGGCCGAACTCTGGGACCGGGTCCAGGCCCGGCTGCGGGCGGCCAGCGCCCGGCGCCGCCGCGGCCACAGGCTGCGCTATACGTCTCCCGCCGGCTGCTCGCCGGCGGCCCCGACCCGACCAGCTGGCGCCTGCCCGCGCTGGCCGAAGCCGGCACCCTGCCAGCCGACTGTCTCGCTGCGGCGATTCTCGATGTCGAGGCGCCCTTCGCCTGCCGCTGCCGCGGCGACGAGATGCGCACCGTCGCGGACCGGCCCGCGCGCCGCCACGACACGGCTTTGCTGCGCGCACTCCGCCGCGCATCACTGGACCGAGGCGCTCAAATCCGGCACCGCGCTGCGCCGCCTCGCCCGCGACACGCAGGTTTCCGAGCGGTGCGCGATCCTGGCTGCTGCGCTGCAAGGTCGGCGAGAAGCGCCGGGAGATCAAACTGGGCGGCTATCCGGATGTGAGCCTCGCGGCCGAACGGGAGCGGGCGCGGGAGGCACGGGAGATGATCCGTCAGGGTATCGACCCGGTCGAACGCCGAAGGGAGATCAGCGCCGCCCTCGCCGGCAAGCTCGCCGAATTCCACAACGAGAAGCACCGCAAGCAGTGGCGCGCGACCCTCGACAGGTACGCCGTGCCGGAAGTGGGTGACCTTCCGGTGGCCGAAATTGGCATTGCCGACGTGCTGCGCATTCTGGAGCCGATCTGGTCGAGCAAGGTCGAGACCGCGTCGCGGCTGCGCGGGCGCATCGAGGCGGTGCTCGCCTGGGCGACGGTTGCGGGCCACCGCGCGGGCGACAATCCGGCCCGCTGGAAAGGCAATCTCGATGCGGTCCTGCCGAAGCCGGGGCGGCTGGCGCGGGTGCAGCACTTTCCGGCGCTCG
This sequence comes from Paracoccaceae bacterium, assembly GCA_020425125.1. Lineage (GTDB taxonomy): Bacteria > Pseudomonadota > Alphaproteobacteria > Rhodobacterales > Rhodobacteraceae > Meridianimarinicoccus. Next base: position 10,935 of record JAGQRV010000012.1, read on the forward strand.
CGCTCGACGAGGCGCCCGACTGGTTCGCCGACGTGCGGGCGCGCAGCGGCTTCGCCACGCGGGCGCTGGAATTCATGGCCCTGACCGCGGCGCGGTCCGGGGAGGTCCGCGGGGCGCAATGGGCGGAACTCGATCTCGAGGCCCGCCTCTGGACGATCCCGGCCGACCGGATGAAGGCGCGGAAGGAGCACCGCATTCCGCTCGCGCAGGACGCCATGACCCTGCTGCAGAACCTCGACCCTATCGCGGACAGCCCGTTCGTGTTTCCGGCCCTGCGCGGCGGGATGCTGTCGGACGCCGCGCTCTCGGCCTGCATGAAGCGGGTGCACGAGGCGAGAGAAGACGGCGCCTATCTCGATCGCCGAACGCGCCGGCCGGCAGTGCCGCACGGGCTCCGCTCGACCTTCCGCGACTGGGCCGCCGAGCGCACCGAGTACCCGCGCGACATGGCCGAGACCGCGCTCGCCCACATTGTGGGCACCGAGGTGGAGCGCGCCTATCGCCGCAGCGACATGCTCGAAAAGCGGCGGCAGATGATGGCGGCTTGGGGGCAGTACCTCGCGGGCGACAGCGCGCCGGACGTGGTCAGACTGCATGGGTCAACGCGGACCCAAGCAGACCCAGGCAATCGGAACGCCGGCTGAATGGCTCAATCCGCTATGCCAGCACCTTGCGGGTGAACCAGTCCATGATGGCCACGAGATCGAGAAAGCCGCGTCGCATCGGCAGGTAGGTGATGTCAGCGCACCAGACCCGGACGGGGCGAACCACACGCAACTCGCACAGCTGATAGCCGTAAGTCTTGTGCCCTTTTCGTGGCTTGCTGATGTTGGGCTTCTGGTAGATCGGCATCAACCTCATGAGCCGCATCAGCCGCCGGAGAAGCTGGCGGTTCACGGCATGACCCTCGTTCTGCAGGTGCAAGGTCATCTGCCGGACACCGTAGAATGGTGTGTCCAGGAACTGTCGGATATTGAGCCGCATAGGGTCGAGGTTTAGCTCGGTCTTGCCCGCAGGCCCGTGGTAGAACGACGACCGCGAGATCGGCAGCAGGCGGCACTGAATGCCGACCGACAGCGCCGGATGGTCCCGCTCGATCATTCGGCGCCTGGCTCGCCGGTCCACGGCTTGAGCTTTCGCGAAAAACTCGTGGGCGACAGCCAGCTCTCCGATCTTGGCATGAAGCGACCGGAGCGCCTCATCGTCAACTTGCGCCGCCGGCTTCTTGCCGCCGCGCTCGAAGACGTCCGCCGCTCCATCGAACGGGGCTTTCTTCCATTGGTGGATCATCGTCGGATGCAAGACGTATTCGGCCGCCAGTCCGACACCGTGCGCCCGCCATTCACAGCATCCAACGCCACGCGCGCCTTGAAGTCCGCGTCGTGGTTCCTGCGCTTCCGCATTCCTGATCTCCTCCCCTGGGACACCGGCAAACGTCAGATCGCAGCTTCCGTCACCGTCCGATTTCCGGGGGGAGCGCACAGACCCTCCCGAAACTCGCACTTGGAAACCCTTTGGTCCTTTGGCCTGTCTTGGTGTTCCACGCTGAAGTCACGCCGACTGCCGGAGCAAGCCGTGGCTCTTTCTGCGGCGGGAAATGAATGCCGGATCATGCGGTTCGCCCCGCCAGGAAGCGGAGCGAACTGTCGTTGTTGTGAAAGCTTCAGTACCCGGACGGAATCGAGATGTTGACGCCGTCCTTCTTGAGCTGGTCGCGCAGCCAGCCGAACCGCTGAAACTCCGAAATGCTGATCGGACCAGTATAGCCATAGGATTGCAGCTTGCGCGGCGGGTACTCGATGAAGGTCTTCATCACCTTGTTGAGCTGCTCGGACATGATCGGGCCCATCCAGGTGTGCTCGGTGTAGTTGTTCATGAAGATGTCGTAGCGCTCCTGCGGATCCTGCCAGAGGTCGTAGGTCTGCGGAACGGTGGCGACGTATTTGGACTGGCCCTTCCAGCCGTAGTTGCTGTCCACCGACCCGGCTCCGGTGGCCGCACCGTTGTCGCCGCGCATGTTGAACACGAACTTGTACTGGTGGTAGCGGATGGCGCCGGGCAGGAGCTCGTCCTCGGTCATGTAGTACCAGGTATCGCGCGGATCCGGCCCGGTGCCGAATAGAACCGGCGAGATGTCGTAGCTGTCGAAGATCATCGGCTGATCCTCGCGGTCCTTCGTCGGCAGGTCTACGCCCGCCAGGGCGGCGAATGTCGCCATGAAATCAAGACCGCCGACGATGTCGGAATTCCTCGAGCCGGCTTCGATCTTGCCCGGCATCCAGGCGACGGCCGGAACCCGGTTGCCACCTTCACGGTCGGTGCCCTTTGTGCCGCGGAACGGGGTGTAGCCGGCATCGGGATAGACATCCTGCCACGCGCCGTTGTCGGTGGTGAAGAAGACCAGCGTGTTGCCGTCATCCAGGCCAAGCTCGCGGATCTTGTCCATGACGTTACCGATGCGGGTATCAAGCTCGACCAGAGAGTCGGCATATTTGCTCTTCGCCATCGACTTGCCGATGAAGTCCGGGTGCGGAAGGTTCGGCTGGTGAACCTTCATGAAGTTGATATTGATGAAGAATGGCGTGCCCTTGTCCTTGGCGCCATCTTCCAGGAACTCCAGGGCGTCCTTCTCGACATAGGCGTCAAGGAACGGAATGCCCACGATGCCCTTCTCCGGCGTGTCGACATATTCGCCGTTGACCTTCCAGTCCTCCTTGGCCTTCTCGCCGGCGTTCCCGCTCAGCGAGCCTGTGGTCGCCTTGGCGAACTCGTCGCGCAGTTCCTGCGGCATCTCGGGGAACCACTTGGGATCGGCATAGGTATAGGCGTTCAGATGATAGAGAAAGGCGTGTTTCATCACGTCATAGCCCTGGGCGTTCGGCAGCGCATAGTCGCTTTCGCCCAGGTGCCACTTGCCAGTGAAATAGGTCTTGTAGCCTGCCTGCTTCAGCACGGAGGCCAGGGTCCATTCCGCCTTCGGCAACCCGCCGCCCTGACCCTGGAAGGCCACCGTGGTCATGCCGCTGCGTAACGGCATCCGGCCCGTCTGCATGGCGGCCCGACCGGGGGTGCAACTCGGCTGGGCATAGAACGACAGCATCTGCATGCCTTCGGCGGCCATCTTGTCGAGGCCGGGCGTCGGCATGCCGCGGTTTTCACCGCCGCCATAGACGCCGGCATCCCCGTAACCGTAGTCGTCGGTCACGATCAGGACGATGTTAGGCTTGCTACCTGCAGTGGACTGGTCCTGGGCGAGCGAGGCTGTCGCGACCCAGTTTGCAGCGAGCACCGAGATCCCGAGCCCGAGCAGGCGCATGCCGCTCGCCTGGGTTCGGGGTTGAGAAAACCTGGTTGGTCTCATGGAAATTGCTCCTTGGTTTCCAGAGGGGTGAATTGAGGGCCGCGCGCAATCGTGGAGAGGGGTCGGGACGGACTACTGCGGGAAACGTCGGGCATCGATGGTTCAAGGTTCGCTTCGATCTCGTTCTCGAGGTCCTGAACGATCGACTCATAGTCGCCGAGCCGCCGCGTTCCGGGCGCATCCACTGTGCGCCAGTATGCCAGTGCGGATCGGGCGACTTCGTATTCGCCGATGATTTCGCGAAGTCGCGCATCGTCCTGCATGCGTCGACGGATCGAGAAAGCACGTTCGGGCCAACGTTCCATTGTGAAATGCAACGCAGTCATGGCGGTCCTCTGGCTAGGGGCGCAGCGGGCGGTTGTCCTCCCCTACCGAATTCCGCCGGCCTAAGGGAGTTGCCTACGGGTACGTACCCCCCCGGTTCCGCGGTTGCGGCGCCCAACGGAACGACAGCCGTCGCGGCAATCCGGCGCGTCGGGGCGGAAACTGTCGCTCCGAGCAGAAGTGATGGGACATCGGGTGCAGTTCGAAATAGTGTCTCGATGCGTTTGTGGAGATCCCATGCCTGGTACGGTTCGATACGACACCGCCTGCACGGAGATCATCCCGTCCGACGACGCGATTCGGGAGGCTCTCGAACGCATTTTGGCGAGCCCGGAATTCACCGCAAGCACCCGTCGTCGGGATTTTCTCCGCTTCATCGTCGAGGAAGCGCTTGCCGGAAGGGCGCACGGGCTGAAGGGCAGCGTCATCGCCCGGGAAGTCTACGAGCGCGATTCCGAGTTCAGCGGCAAGTCCGACCCGGTGGTACGGCTGGATGCGGGGCGTCTGCGGCGGGACCTCGACAGCTATTATGTCGGCCCCGGCGCCGGCGACCCAATTCGGATCTCGATCCCTAAGGGCGGGTACGTCCCCGTATTCGATGTCCGCGACGAGGAGCCGATTTCCCCGGCGCAAGATGAGCTGTCGGTGTCCTCCACGCCGGAGATGCCCCCCCGATCCGCCGGGCCCGCGCCCGCCACTCCCGAACCGCGGGTGCGCAGCCGGGGACGGCGATGGCGCATCGTCGCTGCAGTGGGCGCAGCCGTGGCGCTGGCAGTCATGCTGGCACTGCTCTGGCTGCCGCGCGGTGGCACACCGCCGGCGACGCCGTCGGCCATCCGCGGCTATCCGCGCGTCGTGATCATGCCCTTCACCGCGATTACCCCCTCCTCGGAGGCCCGCGTGCTCGCCGCCGGTCTCGGGATCGCGCTGGTCGATGACCTGCAGCGGTTCAACGGGCTGCGCATCTATACACCGCCTGAAGGGTCCGATCCGGGCCGGATCGCGGACAGATTGCGTGACGAACCGGGGGCGCTCTATGTCGTTCAAGGAAAGATAAGTGCCGGGGACACGCGGGTGCAGATCGACACGAACTTGCGGAACCTTCGGACCGACGAGGTGATCTGGAGCGACGCCCACGATATCGCACTGGAACCCGCCCGGCTCACCGAGTTGCGCGGAACCGTCGCGGGCCGCATTGCGACGGCCCTCGGGCAGCCCTACGGGCCGATTGGCGCGGATCTGGTGCGCACAATTCCAGACACCGAGCCCACGAGTGTCGACAGCTACCTGTGTGTCCTGCGGGCCTACGAGCACCGGCGAAATTTCGCCGCAGCAACCTATGCGCCGACGCTGGCCTGTCTCGAAGCAGCCGTGGCGCGCGACCCGAAATACAGCGATGCCTGGGCCATGCTCGGCTGGCTTCATCTCGATGCGGGCCGCTTCGAATACCCCGGCGCGGCGCCGATCGAGGAGGAATACGCCCAGGCCCTGGAGGCCGCGCGGCACGCGCAGTCGCTGGCCCCCGACAGCGTGCTGGCGCTCAAGGCGCTGTCATCGATCCAGCACTACCGCGGCCGCTACGAGGAAAGCGAACGGCTTGCCCGGCGCGCTGTGGCGTTGAACCCCTACGACCCCGACACGTTGGCGCAGCTCGGCTGGCGTCTCGCGATGCGGGGGAACTTCGACGAAGGGGTTCCGTTCCTGCAGGAGGCGATCGACCGGTCGGTGAACCCACCCGACTGGTACTACCATATGATCGCGGCGCATTACATGATGAACGAAGACTACGCGGCGATGTACCGGGAGGCTGAACGCGCGGCATTATCCGGTCGTCCGATAGCCGAGACGCTGCTCGCGATTGCCGCCGGTGCACTTGGCGACCGCGAAGCTGCCACCGCTGCGCTTTCACGCATACCTCCCGGATGGGACGCCGAGCAGTATGTTCGCCACCACGGTGGAACCGAGGAGATCGTCGCGGCTGTTGCGAAAGGGATCGAGACCGCGCGCCGTATCGCCGATATTCCAGCGCGTCCGTGAAGCCGGATGTTTGCCGGCTGCGGTCGTCGATTGGGATGGCACAGATGGCCGTAAGGTCCACATTGCCGAACTCTGGCCTCATATATTGCTGCGCCTTGCACGAATGGCGGCGCAACGGGGCTGCGCTGCAACGAGACACACCGGTGGGAACGTCCGCTCAGGTGAAGGTTTTCCGATGCGGGCCGCGGCGTGATGGCAGGGTCTGGAAGCGACGTCGGCCCGCGTTGGCAGACTTCCCAAGCAGGAAGCCGCGGGGGCTGGGCGCGTGTATGATGAAAGAGGGATGGCGGCGGGATCTTCCATCGGTTGCCGAGCGAGCCTGGAGACCGAGCGGGGACGCATGGCGTCGGCTGGGTGCTGGCAAACTAATTCGAACCACTCTCAACTGGGACAATGATGCTGTCCCTATGCCGATCCGAGTTCACGCCACTCGGCGAGAGCGGCGGCACGGTTGGCCTTGAAGAGCGGTCTGCTGGAGAGGTTGCGCTCGCTGTTGAAGTGGTTGGTGACGGAGGCGAACTTCTGCAGACTTCGCATCCGCCTGAAGCGGAGCATCGCCCGCTCGCGTCGTCGGAACGGGACATGCGAGTTCTCCGCCCGGTTGTTCAGCCAGCGGCCGGTTCCCTGCCGCTCAGCCGCGCCAACCTCCCTGAGAGCGGCACCGTAGGACGGAAGCTTGTCGGTGACGAAGCGCTCGGCCCAGCCGTGCTTCTTCATTGCTTTCTTGAGGAATTTCAACGCCGCTTTCTTGTCCCGGGTCCCCGTGACGAAGCTTTCCGGGACCTCACCCTCGTGATCAACTGCGCGCCACAAATAGTGCCACTCGCCGTTGATCTTCACGAACATCTCGTCGAGATGCCACCGCCATTGGCCGGATTTCATGCCCCCTATGCGGCGCTTCCGGATCTCCGCGGCGAAAATCGGCCCGACTCGTCGAAGAAGGACCGCGCCTGCGCGCGGACTACCTCCGAGCGAACCTCGGCGCCCCCCGGTGCACCCGGGTGCACGGGCCGGCGGCTGGCCCGGACCCGCCGCAGCGCCAACCCGGACGCCTCACGATATTCGTTCCCGGTCACCGAGCGGTCGCGCTGGCCCTGCTCGGCCCTGCACCCGTAGCCTCCAGGTCGTTCAGCCGGTGTTTGCGCCATCGCGCCAGAGGCCCGACCCCGGGCGCGGAAGGCCCCGTCCCGGACGGATCGACACCCCGAAACGCCGCTCACGCGGGCATTCCCTGGACGCCGAGAAAAATTCCCTGATCCGGCTGCGCGCGTTCCCTGAACGCCCGAAATCTTTCCCTGATCGCCCCCGCAGGGAATTGCACGCCAAACCATCGATCTGACGTCCTCGTCCGGGAGTGATTCCACCGAATTCGGCGCCAAACGCGCGGAATACGCCGTAAATCCGCCCCGATCAGGGTAATCCGCAAAAACCGCACCCCGGTTCCGGCCCGCCAGAGACGCCGGCCCAATCCGCGCCACCGCTGCGCCGAACGTGCCGTCTCTCCGCGACATGCCCCCGCCCAAATGCCGGAACTCCGCCGGGAATTCCGCGCCAGACCGACATCGGGAAAAAGGAGATTTGTCGCTGGCGGAGCGGACGCGACCGGGATCGAACGTTCTCCGCCGCCTAAGCCATTGATCAACATAAGGAGATACTTGAGTTCGAGTCCCAAGCGCATCGATTGGAACTGGGATCCGACCGAACCGGCCTGTTGCTCGACTGCTCACCTTCGATCCGCCGCGCCCGGAGCAATGGAACGATCAACGGGCCGAAACGCTGCCACCAGGACCGCACCGTTTCGTGGCTGATCTCGATGCCGCGCTCGTGCAGCAGGTCCTCGACATTCCGCAGCGAGAGCGGGAAGCGGATGTAGAGCATCACCGCCAGACGGATGATTTCGGGCGACCCCTTGAAGCACTTGAAAGGTGAGCGCTTGGTCATGGTTGGACGCTAGCGACCGCCCTGCCCCGCCTCAAGCCGCGTCGCTCTGACATGACCAGTAATCGTGCTCTCAGGGAAGAGGGCCAGAGATGACCTGACATCCGCGCTGTGTGCCGACCGAGCGCAATCTGCTCCGCTCAGGCGACCAGTTGATGCCATCGGGGGTAACACGGCCGAACTCCTACATATGAGACCGAAGAGTAGTCACCGCCTCGGTGCATTGCTTCACCAGTTACTCGCGCGAACGGAACGCGAGGGCCCGTGTCTGCTGGTCCGCGGATTGGCCGCCGGGCGGACGACCTTCGGACAGGTTGTGAGCTCCGAATGCGGTGAAATAGCGGCTCCCCAAGTATTCTGCGCGCGTCTGGAACGCATCAAGTGCAGTCCTTCTGAATGTATCGGTCCACGTCGGGACCGCTGGAGGGAGCAACAATCTTGAAGGCGGAGGCTCTCCCAAGCTTAGGTTTCGTTGTCTCTTTGCCGCAACCTTGCTCGCGACCTCGACTTCCTGTCCGTAAGATGGACTGAAATCCCTCCCTGACGGTCTCGACGGTGGACACTTCGCTGCGCTCGAAAAATCCGTCAGCGAGCGGGTAGAGTAGCGCCACCGCAGGACGTAGGCCTGAATCATGTCTGACGATATGTTTAATTTGTCAGACATATGATATGCACCTTGGCAGGGAGCCGAATCAATCATGAGAACGCGAGGCGCGGGAACGGGAGCTGCCCTTGATCCTAGGTCAAGAGGGGCTCCGGATCTTGGCAACAGGGTCGCCGAGGCGCTCGCGAGGGAGATCTTCTTGGGAAATTTCAAGCCCGGAGACGCGTTGCCGACCGAAATCGCTCTGATCAAGGATCTGGGCGTGAGCCGCGCATCCGTGCGCAGTGGCCTACAGGTGCTTGCGGCGGCCGGGATGATTTTGCGCCGTGCCCGGGTCGGAACCGTCGTCGAACAGTTTCGGGAGTGGAACCTGCTCAATCCGCTCGTAAGCCAATGGATGTCGAACTACGGCGCCCCCAATCCGGACCTGCTCAAGCAGATATTCGACTTCCGGTTCTCGGTTGAGCCATACGTCTCTGCCGTCGCCGCGCTCGAAGCGACCGCAAACGACCTCGCGCGTATCGAGGTCTCGCTTCTGGCGATGGAACGGGCTGCCAATACAGCCGAACACGCAGACTTCAGCCGGCACGATATTGAATTTCACTCTGCCATCTACGGAGCCACTCACAATCTGGTCTGGGCGCAACTGTCCCATGTTCTGGCGCCGGCAATCGATCTCGTGATCCGGACATCCAACGCAACCGCCGAGCAGTTGCGCGAGAGTTTCGACAACCACTTGCAGGTGTTCGAGTGCATTCGGATGAGGCGACCAGAGGACGCGTTCGACGCGGCCGTGCGGGTCCTGTCTCGAACGGCGATCGACATTGGGGTCGAGACCATCTCGACTGACCGGCTGGCTGGCCCGCCAAATATTCGTTCCCCCCGGCGCTGAGGGGCGGTTCGACATCGTCGGCAGGTGCCAGGGGACAACATCAGAAGAAGAAGAGGAGGAGGAGAGGATGACGAAAGACAGAACCGGCCTGCTTTTGGGATTGGCCGTGGGAATCGCCCTTGGTTGCGGTGCTGCGGCAGCACAGGAATACTCGTTCAAGTTCCAGTCCAGCGACCCGGCCGGAAATCCCAACTTCGAGCTGCAACAAGGCTGGACAAAGGATCTGGCCGAACGCACCGGAGGCCGCGTTTCCGTGGAACTTCTGCCGGTCGGTTCCATCGTCGAACACAACGAGACGCAGGACGCGATCGCGGCCGGCATCCTCGACGGACACATCACCGATACGTCCTATTTCACCGGCAAGGACGCGGCCTTCGGTCTAATCGCCAATCCGGTCGGCGCCTGGTCGGATCCCGAGCAGATGTTCGACTTCATGGAGAATGGCGGCGGAAAGGAGCTCATGAACGAGCTTCTGAATCCTTACGGCCTGCAATTCATCGGAGCGACCACACCCGGTCTGGAAGCGTTCGTCTCCAAGGTGCCGATCGACTCGGTCGCAGATCTGAAGGGCGTGAAACTGCGGGCGCCGGAGGGACTCGTTCAACAGGTCTTTGCGGCTGCCGGCGCGGCGCCGGTCAATCTGCCAAGTTCGGAAGTCTTCACGGCGCTCGACAAGGGCGTCATCGATGCCGCCGACTATACGGTGTTTTCGACCAACCAGGCCCAGGGTCTGAACGACATCGCTCCGAACCCGATCTATCCGGGCTTCCACTCGATGCCCCTGGTCGAGGTCTCGATGAACAAGGCGGAATGGGATGCCTTGCCCGAGGATATTCAGACGGCGTTCACCGAATCCGTACACGACTTCTCCCGCCAACAGGTCGCGGCGCTTGCTGCGCTCGATGCCGAGGCCGTCGCAGCGGCCGAAGCCGGCGGGAAGATTACTGTCCACAACTGGTCTCCCGAGGAACGGGCCAAGTTCCGGACCATTGCGATGGGGGAATGGGAGACGGTCGCCGAACGAAGCGAAAACGCGCGCAAAGTCTATGACACGCTGACCGCCTATCTGAAGAGCAACGGTCTTCTGAACTGACCAGCGGCCGCACAAGGGGGAGGACGACGCGCGATGACGAACAACGTCGACGATCGCTCGGTCGAGCATGGAATTGAGGACCATGGCGAAAAGAAACTGTCCGCTCCCGAGGCCGGGCTTCTCGGACGGCTGATCAACCAGGGCGGCATCGTCTTCGCCATCGGGATCGTCGTATCGATGCTGATCCTGGCGCAGGAAGTGTTCCTGCGCTACGTGCTGAACGCGCCGACGATCTGGGCGCACGAGACGACGATCTTCTTGTGCGCCATCGCCTTTATCTATGGGGGCCTCTATTGCGCGGCGCGGAACTCGCACATCCGCGTCGTCATCCTCTACGACATCGTGCCTCGGCCGGTGCGCCGCGTTCTTGACGTTGTGATCTCGCTGTCCTGCGCATTCTCGGCGTGCTTCTTCGCCTGGGCATCATGGCTGATGGTGCAGAAGGCGCTGTTCACCCCCGACGGCGCCGTCCGCCTGGAAACCTCGGGCAGCGCCTGGAATCCGCCAATTCCGGCGCTGCTGAAGACGTTTCTGTTCGTGACGATGTTGCTGTTGGCGATCCAGTTCCTCGTGCTGGCATTCAACTATGCCCGTGGAAAGGCAGGGGTGCTTCCGTCCACACCCGGGGAAGGAGACGCATGATGGACGGCTTTGCATTCCTGCCCGACTTCCAGGCCATGGGGGTCGAAACCGCCACCGGCGTCATGTTCGCGATGATGCTGGTTCTGCTGCTGACCGGGATGCCGCTGGCCTTCGTCACCCTTCTCGTGGCGCTGATCTTTGCTCTGGGCTGGTTCGGCCCGACGTCGGTTCCGCTTATCACCAGCCGTGTCTATTCCTTCGTCTCATCCTTCGTATTCGTATCGGTGCCGATGTTCGTGCTGATGGCAGCCCTGCTTGATCGCTCGGGCATCGCCCGCGACCTCTTCGACGCGATGAAACTGGTCGGCGGCCGGCTGCGCGGGTCGGTGGCGGTCCAGACGATCTTCGTTGCGGTGGTTCTGGCGGCGATGTCGGGGATCATCGGGGGCGAGATCGTGCTTCTCGGGCTTCTGGCCCTGCCACAGATGCTGCGTCAGGGCTATGACAGGAACCTTGCGATCGGCGTCATCTGCGCGGGCGGCTCGCTCGGCACCATGGTGCCGCCGTCGATCGTTCTCATCATCTACGGACTGACCGCGAATGTCTCGATCGGCGATCTGTTCCTGTCGGCATTCATCCCCGGATTCATGCTCGCAGGGTTCTACGTCGCCTACGTGCTTTTCCGGTGCTACATGAACCCCTCGCTCGCCCCGGACCCGGCAACCGACACCAGGACGGCAGCCGAGAAATGGCGTCTTCTCCGCGGCATCATCCTGCCGGTTCTGGTGGTCGTCTTCGTCCTCGGATCAATTTATGGAGGAATTGCGTCGGTAACCGAGGCCTCGGCTATCGGCGTGCTCGGCGTCATCCTGTCGACGATCATCCGGCGAGAATTCTCGTTGACCATGCTCAAAGATGCGGCGCTTCAGACCCTGGCGACGGTCGGCATGATCGTCTGGATCGGTATCGGCGCAAGCGCACTGGTCGGCGTCTTCAACCTGATGGGCGGAATCAAGTTCGTCTCCGCACTGATCACCGGAATTTCCGAAAACCCGACCGTCATCGTCCTGTTCATGATGCTCATCCTGTTCGTGCTCGGAATGTTCCTGGACTGGGTCGGAATTGCCTTGCTGACCATGCCGATATTCGTGCCGATCATCAAAAGCCTCGGCTACGATCCGGTCTGGTTCGGCGTCGTGTTTGCGATGAACATGCAGGTCAGCTTCCTGTCGCCGCCGTTCGGGCCGGCCGCCTTCTACCTGAAGAGCGTCGCCCCGCCCGAGATTTCGCTGGGCGACATCTTCCGCTCGCTGCTGCCGTTCATCTGCATCCAGATCTTCGCGGTCGGACTGCTGATCGCCTTCCCAGGCATCACCGGTCGATAGGGGCCTCTGGATATGAAGATCACCAAGCTCACAACCTGGAAGGTGCCGCCGCGCTGGCTGTTCCTGAAGATCGAAACCGATGAGGGCGTCGCCGGCTGGGGCGAGCCGGTGGTCGAGGGGCGGGCCGCGACGGTCGCAGCAGCCGTGGCCGAGATGGCCGAGACGCTCGTCGGCCTCGATCCTCGCCGCGTCGAGGACATCTGGCAGATGCTTTATCGCGGCGGCTTCTACCGTGGCGGACCGATCCTGATGTCGGCGATCGCCGGCATCGATCAGGCGCTGTGGGACATCAAGGGCAAGGCGCTAGGAGTGCCCGTGCACGAGCTTCTCGGGGGCCCGGTGCGCGACAGGATGCGCCTCTATTCCTGGATCGGCGGTGACCGGCCGGGCGCGATCGCGGCCCAGGCGCACGACGCGGTCGCGGCGGGGTTCAGCGCGTTCAAGATGAATGGCACGCCCGAACTGGCGATCGTGGACAACCATGCCAAGATCGACGCGGCGGTCGGGCGCGTCGCCGAGGCGCGTGCCGCCGTGGGGGGCGACGTCGGCATTGCGGTCGACTTCCATGGTCGCGTACACCGGCCGATGGCGAAGGCGCTCCTGCGCGAACTCGAACCGTTCCATCCGATGTTCGTCGAGGAACCGGTCCTGCCGGAGCATCTGAACTGCCTGCCGCAGATCGCCGGCGGGCTCGGCTATCCCATCGCCACCGGCGAGCGACTCTACACCCGCTTTGAGTTTCGCGATATCCTCGAGGCGCGGCTCGTCGATATCGTCCAGCCGGACATCAGCCATTGCGGCGGCCTGACCGAGGCCCGTAAGATCGCGGTGATGGCCGAGGCCTACGATGTCGCGCTGGCGCCGCACTGCCCGCTGGGGCCGCTGACGCTGGCGGCGTCGCTGCATCTGGATTTCCTGTCGCACAACGCGTTCATCCAGGAGCAGAGCATGGGCATCCACTACAACGTCGGCAGCGAGATCCTCGACTATCTGGTCGATCCCGCGCCGCTCCGGATCGTCGATGGCTACCTGCCGGTGCTGGATCGGCCCGGCCTCGGGGTCGAGATCAACGAGGACGTCGTCGTCGAGCGCGCGCGTGGCGGTCACGACTGGCACAATCCGCTGTGGCGCCACGAAGACGGAAGTGTGGCGGAATGGTAGGCGAAGCGCTTCCCCGTCGGAGGGCGCGGCCGTGAGCCCGGCGGGACCACCGCCACGTCTGGTCGTGGTCATGGGCGTCTCTGGCTGTGGAAAGTCCAGCGTCGGCCGCGCGCTGGCGGCACGGCTGGGCGCCCGCTTTCTCGATGCCGACGACTTTCATCCCCCGGCCAACATCGCCAAGATGTCGAAGGGCAAGCCGTTGCAGGACGATGACCGCTGGCCCTGGCTCGACGCCGTGGGCCGGTCGATGGCGGAGCTTGCGGACGGCCGGGCGGTTGCGGCGTGCTCGGCGCTGCGTCGCGCCTATCGCGACCGGCTTGCCGCGGCGACGGGCGAACCCGTCGTCTTCATCTACCTCAGGGGCACGAAAGACGTCATAACCACCCGTCTGAAAAACCGATCCGACCACTTCATGCCACCGGCATTGCTGGACAGCCAATTCGCGACGCTGGAACCGCCAAGCGAGGACGAGAACGTCTTGGTTGTCGACATAGGGCCACCAGTTCAATCCTTGGTGGTGGAGGTGCTTCGGAAACTGCGGAGCTCTGACCCAACCCGCTAATCGTGTCGTCCCAGCAACTGGCGGCTGCCGGAAAGCGCTGCCTCCACACATCGACCCAAGCCGCCTGATCATGCCCTCAGGATAGTTCCTTGGTGGTATCAGACAATTTCGAAACGGTTTCGACTTCCCGAAACGGCGGCTCCTCCCATGCTGCCAGAAGGCCTCGCCGCTCGGCGAGTGCGGCGGCGTGGTTTGTCTTGAAGATGGCCCGGCTGGAGAGACTACGGTCCAGATTGAAATGGTTGCAGTCCGAGGCGTGGACGGCGGCGAACTTCTGCAGACTTCGCATCCGCCGGAACCGCTGCATCGCCCGTTCGCTTCGTCGGAACAGCCGGTGTGAATTCTCCGCTCCATTGTTCAGCCGGCGCCAGGTTCGCTGCAGTTCCGAGGCTCCAAGCTCCTTCAGGGTCGCGCCGCAGGACCGCAGGCAGTCGGTGACGAAACGTTGGGCCGGTCCCGCCGGCGGGTAAAGACTGGTAGGGTGTTTGGTGCACTCACAAGCCGGTCGCGGCCGTCAAGCTGGAGGAGCATGCAGGTATCGACTGGCGGCCGTCGGCACGCCGCGCCCGACCACCCTGATCCACTTGAGCCATCCTCCGGCAATATTGCCGCCAAGCGGATTTTTGCGGCGAAATGCTGCGGAGCGGCGAAGCGCCATCACGCGCGCGGGGCCCAGTTGTAGAACGCGGATGAGGCGCCTCACAAGCTCGCGGTGATGCCGCCGTCGACGAACAGCGTGTGGCCGTTGACGAAGGAGGAGGCGTCGGAGGCGAGGAACACCGCGGCGCCGATCAGTTCGCCCACCTCGCCCCAGCGGCCGGCAGGAGTCCGGTTGGCAAGCCAGGCCGAAAAAGCCGTGTCCTCGACAAGGGCGCGGTTCAGCGGCGTCCGGAAATACCCCGGCGCGATCGCGTTGATCTGCAGCCCGTGCTTCGCCCAGTCGGTCGCCATGCCACGGGTCAGGTTGCGGACCGCGCCCTTCGCGGCGGTGTAGGGAGCGATGCCGGGGCGGGCGAGTTCGCTCTGGACCGAGGCGATGTTGATGATCTTGCCGCGGCCGCGGGCGATCATGCCCCGGGCGACCGCCTGACCGACATAGAACAGGCTCGATACGTTGGTCTCCATCAATGCCAGCCAGCGGTCGACGGGAAAGTCCTCGAGCGGCGCGCGGTACTGTATGCCTGCGTTGTTGATGAGGATGTCGATCGGGCCTTCCGCCTCGATCTCGGCAACGGCTCGGGCGACGGCATCGGGGTCGGTCACGTCGAATGCGGCGGCGCCGGCGCCAAGGGCGGCGGCTGCCGCGGCAAGGCGGTCGAGGACCCGGCCGTTCAGGATCACGCCGGCGCCGTGGGCGGCAAGGCCCTCGGCCAGGGCGAGGCCGATGCCCTGGCTTGAGCCGGTGACGAGGGCACGGCGGCCCCTCAGGTCAAAGAGCGGAAAGGTCATCGAGGTCTCGCAGACCCGGGCGCGCGGGCGCCGCGACAATTCGGTTTCATTGGAGGTCCATCTCAGTCGGGCAGGATCGTCGACACGAACGGTGCCGCGGCGGCTGCAATGATTTCGGCGATCGTCCCCCCGACGTCCACGGTAACGACGCCGGGCTCGCCCTGCGGGCTCTCGAGGGTGGCCAGCTGACTGGCCAGGAGAGCGGAGGGCATGAAGTGATCCCTCCGGGCGTTCATGCGGCTGGCCAGCAGGGCTTCGGAGCCGTGCAGGTAGACGAAGGCGACCGGCCGCGCGGACTCGGTGCGCAGCAGGTCGCGGTAGGCTCGGCGGAGCGCCGAGCACGACACGACGATGACCGGCGCCGGCTCGGCGGCGATGCGCGCCGCGATCGTCTGGAGCCAGGGCCTCCGGTCGTGATCGGTCAGCGGCAGGCCGGCCGCCATCTTCGCAACGTTCGCCTCGGGATGGAGTTCGTCGCCCTCGACGAACGGCGCCTTGAGTCGGGCGGCAAGTCCGGCACCGACCGAAGTCTTGCCGCAGCCGGACACGCCCATGACGACGATCGCATGGCCAGCCTCAGACATCGGCGGCCTCGGCATGGGCGAGCTCGAAGACATGATGGCGCACGCGGCCGTCGAACATGGCGAGAAGCCCCTTGGTGACTTCCCGGCTGTCGTAGCGGACCGACGAGTCGAGCGCAGCCTGCAGCGCATCGGCATCCTCGAAGACCATCGACAGAATCATCACGACTTGCGGCAGGCCGTCGTCGCGCGCGACCTCGTGCAGGACGCGGACCTCGCGGACGCCGGGAAAGCGTCGCCACAGGGGCAAGAGCGCGGTTTCGACATAGGCGCGGAAGTCGTCTTCGCGCCCGGGATGGATGCTGCCCTCGAACAGGGCCTGACGCACGATCATGGCGGGATCCCTCAGTTGACGACTGCCGGCGGACGCGCGCCGGCGAAATGCGCGGAAAGGTTCGCCAGCACCGCCTCGCCCATGGCGATGCGCGTCTCGACCGTGGCGCTGGCCTGGTGTGGGGTGATGACGGTGTTTGCGAGCGACAGGAAGGCAGGGTCGATCTCAGGTTCGCTGGCGAAGACGTCGAGGCCGGCGGCGGCGATGGCCCCCGAACGCAAGGCGTCGATCAGCGCCGGTTCGTCCACGACGCTGCCGCGGGAGATGTTGACGACAACGCCAGTGCGTCCGAGCGATGCCAGCAGACCGGCATCCACCATGCCCCTCGTCTCGGGCGTGGCAGCGACGCAGACGGCCAGAACGTCGCTGTCGGCGGCCAGCGCGTGCGGGTCTTCATGGAAAGCCCAGGCGTTGCCCGGGATCGGCGCGCGGTCCCAGTAGCGCACGCTCATGCCGAACACCTCGGCGCGGCGTGCGAGCGCCCTGCCGATCTGGCCCAGGCCGAGGATGCCGAGCCGGCGCCCCTTCAGGCTCCCGCCCAAAGGGAAGGGCTCCCGCGCGGCCCAGCGACCTTGCCGGACAAAACCGTCGCCCTCGACGATCCGGCGCAGGACGGCAAGCATCAATGCCATCCCCATGTCGGCCACGTCCTCGGTCAGAGTGCCGGGAGTGGTGGTCACGTCGACGCCCCGGGATCTTGCGAGAGCCAGGTTGACGCGATCGGTACCGACGCCGTTGATCGCCACGATGCCGAGGTCCGGCATCGCCTCGATCCAGTCGCTGCCAATGCCGGATCCGCCGCCCGTCACGACGGCGCGGATTTTCGGGCGCGCGGCGAGCGCGGTGTCGCGCCCCCCGGGCTCGAACAGACGGTGGACCGTGTAGGCGGCATCGAGCCGCGCCTCGATGGCGGGCATCATCGGTTCGACGAGGATGATCTCGGGTTTGCTCATCTGGTCACTCAATGGATCTGTTTCAGGAAGGCGCGGGTGCGCTCGTTCTGCGGATTGCCGAAAAATGCCTCCGGCGAGCCCTCCTCGATGATCTGCCCCTGGTCCATGAAGATGACCCGGTCGGCCACCGCGCGGGCAAATCCCATTTCGTGGGTGACACAGAGCATGGTCATTCCCTCCTTGGCGAGATCGACCATGGTGTCGAGCACCTCTTTCACCATTTCCGGGTCGAGCGCCGAGGTCGGCTCGTCAAAGAGCATGATCCGTGGCTGCATGCAGAGCGCACGCGCGATAGCGACACGCTGCTGCTGGCCCCCGGAAAGCTGGGCCGGATACTTGTCGGCCTGCTCCGGAATGCGGACGCGGGTAAGGAACTTGCGTGCCGTCGCCTCAGCCTCGGCCTTCGGGATCTTCCGGACCTTGAGTGGCGCGAGCATGCAATTCTGCAGGATGGTGAGATGGGGGAAGAGATTGAACTGCTGGAACACCATACCGACGTCGCGACGCACCTCGTCGACGTTGTGGCCGCCGGCGGTGAGCTCGATACCGTCAACGACGATCTTGCCTTCCTGAATGGGCTCGAGCTGGTTGATCGTTCGTATCAACGTCGACTTGCCGGAGCCAGACGGGCCGCAGATGACGATCCGCTCGCCACGGCGCACGTTCAGATTGACGTTCCGAAGGGCGTGGTAGGCGCCGTACCACTTGTTGATGTCCTGCATCACGATGGAAGTCTCGGGTGCGGTTGCGGTGGTCATTCGTGCGTCCTCAATTGGCGGCGGCGACGAAGTCGGGCAGCGGCGAGCCGAGCCACTTCTCGTGGATCTCGTTCAGCTTGCCATCGGCCTTAGCCTGCTCCACGAAGGCGTTGATCTCGGCGAGGAGCGCATCCGAGCCCGGGCGCACGGCGATGCCCTGAACCTGCTGGCTGAGGTCGAACTTCACTTCGAACCGGCCCGGCGCCATCGCCTCAATCTGGTTACTGATGATGTTCGAGACACCGATTGCCTCGACCTGGCCGGAGAGAAGGGCCTGCACCGCGCTCGAGTCGTCGTCGAAGCGCTGGATGGTGGCGTCGTCCGGCGCAACTTTTGTGACGGCGGTGTCCTGAGTGCTGGCACGGGTGACACCGATGGTGTGGCCAGACAGCTTCTCAGGTGAAGAAAGGTCGACGCCGGTGTCGCCGTAGACCGCGATGGCAATCCCGGCATAGGGATCGGAAAACGCCACGCGCTCGGCGCGCTCCGGCGTGATGCCAAGCGAGGCCACCAGGACATCGACCTGGCCACTGAGCAGATAGGGGATCCGGTTCGGGCCGGTAACGGGCAGAATGGTCAGATCCACCCCGAGATCCTCGGCGAGAAGCTTTGCCACGTCGGCATCGTAGCCGTCAGGCTGGTTGTCGGTGTTCATGATGCCGAAGGGCGGGAAGTCGACGAGCATGCCGACGGTGATGGCGCCCTTGGCCTTGATGTCATCAAGCGTCTGGGCAGCGAGCGGGGTCGCGGCGACGACGGCAGCGGTCAGAAGGGCGATGGCGGCACGGCGTGTGAAGGTCATCTTCGAGGTTTCCTCTGGGTTGGAGTGTTCAACGGGTGGTGGCACGGGAGAAGCGGATTTCCATTCGGCGAGCCGTCAGTGAGAGCGGCCAGCACAGGATGAAATAGAAGACGGCAACGGTGCCGAAGACCTGGAACGGGGAGAAGGTCGCATTGTTGACGATCTGCCCGGTGCGGGTGAGTTCGGTAAAGCCGATGATCGAGGCGAGCGAGGTGCCCTTGATCAGCTGCACGAGAAAGCCGACCGTGGGTGCGACGGAAATCCGGGCGGCCTGTGGCAGGATGACCGAGGTCATGCGGTCGTAGTAGTGGAGCCCGAGCGCGGTTGCGGCCTCGCGCTGCCCTAACGGCACCGCCTCGATGCAGCCCCGCCAGATCTCTCCCAGGAAGGCGCTGGCGTGCAACGTGAGCGCCAGCGACGCGGCGAGCCACGGATTGATTGGCAGGCCGAAGATGTTCATGCCGAAGAAGACCAGGAAGAGCTGCATCAGGAGCGGTGTTCCCTGGAAGAGCCGGATGAAAAGCATCGACGCCGTGCGGAGCCAGCGAGTATCCGAGGTGCGGGCAAGCGCGATCAGCAGGCCGCCGACAGCGCCGCCGGCGAAGGCGATGGCCGAAAGGGCAAGCGTCCAGCGGATCGCTTCTGCGATCAGGATGATGTCGTTGAAACCGAAGGGACGGATCATGGCACGGCTCCTCAGCGGCTCATTGGATAGGTGAAGGCGGCCCGCTCAATCGCCGCGAAGATCACGGAAAAGCCGACTGCGAGCGCCAGATAAATGGCTGTGACGACGAGGTAGACTTCGAAGCTGGCAAAGGTCTGGGACTGCAGGTCGTTGCCGGCGGCGGCGAGGTCGGTCGCCGAGATCACCGAGACGACGCTCGAGGTCAGCATCAGGTAGATGAACTGGCTGGTCAGTGACGGGTACACGGTGCGGAGCGCCGGTTTCATCACGACGTACCGATAGATCTGCAGGCGCGAGAGGCCGAGAGCGGTGCCGGCCTCGATCTGGCCTTTCGTTATCGACTCGATGCCCGCCCGGATGATCTCCGTTCCGTAGGCACCGAAGTTCACGACGAGGGCGAGCAGCGCCGCCGAGTTCGGGTCGAGCCGGAGACCTATGGTCGGCAGCCCGAAGTACAGGAAGAAGATCTGCACCAGAAACGGGGTGTTGCGGATCACCTCGATGTATCCGTCGACGAGAAATCGCACCGGGCGGGGGCCCGAAGCCTTGGCGACGGCGCAGATGATCGAGACGACGAGACCGATGGCCATGGCCGCTGCCGAGAGCTTCACCGTGACCCAGGCTCCAATCAGGAGCTGGTCCATCGCGGCGAATACCGGCGCGAAGTTGAAATCGTACATCGGGATGATTCCTCCGTTCCGACGACGTCATGGTCTTGTTATTGGATCGATCTAATTCGAATCGGCATTGCGAGTCAATCCCCCGGCGCCGCAGCGCCGGTGGACTGGCGCACCACAAGTCGCGTCAGACTGACGATCCGCTGGTCGGCCCGACCCGGCGTCTGCAAGCGGGACAGCAAAAGCCGCGCGGCGTTAGCACCAATCTCGCCCGGGAAGGTCGCGATTGACGTCAGACGCGGCCGCACGAGTTCCGCCTCAGCCAGATCGTCGAAGCCGACAATAGAGAAGTCCTGCCCCACGCGGACACCGAGGTCGGTCATGCCGTTCGCGAGACCGGCAGCCATGATGTCGTTGAAGCAGATAACGGCCGACGGGCGCGCAGAATGGTGCAACAGGCTCTCCGCTGAGGCAGGTGAGCCAAATGGACCGAGCGGCACTTCGATCCTGATCTCCGGATCGAGCGCATGATCTGCCATGGCCGACAAGAACCCGGCAAGACGCTCGCGATAGGCCGAATGCACCGGTCCACCGGTCGCAAAGGCGATCGACCGATGGCCGAGAGACACCAGATGCTCGACCGCCTGCCGCATCCCGCCAGCATAATCCGTTCCGGCATAATCTCCTTTATTTTCCGATATATGCCTAAGAACCTGCACCAGTGGAAGCTGCCATTCGTCCGCCTTTGAGAGCAGCGAAGTCCGCACGTCCCTGGCGGGACAGACGATGACACCGTCCACGCCACGCTCACGCATGCGCTGGAGGATCGTCTTCTGGTTGGCCGCGGATTCACGGTTGTTGGCCAACACGACGATCATTCCCGCATCGTCGAGCGCCTGCTCTATTCCGGCAAGCATCTCGGCAAAGAACGGATTGGTGAGATTGGGAACGATCACGCCGACCGTGTTGCTGCGCGCCGCGCGCATGCTTGCCGCGCCCATGTTGTAGACATAGCCGAGGCGGTCCATGACCTCTTCGACCTTGCGGCGGGTTTCGTTCGCAACCAGGGGGCTCTTGCGGATCACGAGCGACGCAGTCGCACGCGACACGCCCGCAGCCTGAGCAACGTCGAGCAACGTTACGCGTCCACTCCGTTGATGTCCTTCTGGCATCCGATCACCTTCGAATGATATTGGAT
Source organism: Paracoccaceae bacterium (assembly GCA_020425125.1). Lineage (GTDB taxonomy): Bacteria > Pseudomonadota > Alphaproteobacteria > Rhodobacterales > Rhodobacteraceae > Meridianimarinicoccus. The sequence continues at coordinate 32,251 of JAGQRV010000012.1, forward strand.
ATTGGATCGTTCTATATAAATTAGACACTGTGATCAACGCAGGATCGAGAGTCCGCGACGCTTCGCTTGGCGATGACCAGCGCCCGGGCATGGGCCTCCGCGTTGCGACTGACCGCCTTCCGGAGCGCCGCGCCGCCCTTGCCGGAGCGTCTGACGGCGGCGGCGCCGTTGGGGTTGCCGAGCCTCACCCCGCGGGCCCTGGCGGCGGCGAGAGCCTCCCTCGTGCGGCGGGAGATCGCCTCGCGCTCCTGCTGGGCGACGAGGGCCATGATGCCGACGGTAAGGTCGTTGGCGTCCAGCATGTCGACGGCGAGGAACCTCACGCCGCTGTCGCGGAGGGGCCGATTTGCCGCGAGGTACCGCCGCGCCGGCCAAACCTGTCATGGCGCGCTGCCCCGACATGTCCTAGGATTGATTTGGAACGACCCGACCGGATGGGCCAGCGCGCGCGGATCATCATGTGCCGACCGGACGTTCAAGAGAATGCCCTCGCCGGCCCGACCGAAGATCGCAAGGAGGGAGTTTCGGCCCTTCCCAAGCAGGGCGATCCGGGCTTGAAACCAACGGCCAGGTAGGCGGAGAAACGTCGTGAAGACTCACCGTCACTTCATCAATGGCGAAGATGTCGAGCCGTCGGGCGGGATGTGGCTGGACAGCATCGATCCCTATCTCGGCAAGCCCTGGGCACGCATCGCCAGAGGCACGGCCGCGGACACCGATCTTGCCGTGACTGCCGCCAAGCGCGCGATGTACGAGGGCCCCTGGGCCAAGATGACGGCCAGTGAGCGCGGCAAGCTCATGGTGCGTCTGGCCGATCTCGTGGAGAAGAATGCCGGGCGGCTGGCGGAGATCGAGGTTCGCGACAACGGCAAGCTTCTGGCCGAGATGAGCGGCCAGGTGGCCTACCATCCCGAATGGTGGCGCTATTTCGGCGGCCTCGCCGACAAGATCGAAGGCGCGGTGATGCCGATCGACAAGCCGGACATGATGGCCTTCTCCCGCCGCGAGCCGGTCGGCGTCGTCGCGGCGCTCACCGCATGGAACTCGCCCCTTCTGTTCATCGCCTGGAAATGCGCGCCGGCCCTGGCTGCGGGCTGCACCGTGGTGGTGAAACCGTCCGAGTTTGCCTCCGTATCGACGCTCGAATATGCCCGGCTGACGCGCGAGGCCGGCTTCCCCGACGGCGTCTTCAATGTTGTGACCGGCCTTGGCGAAGAGGCGGGGGCAGCTCTGGTTGATCATCCGGACGTTGCCAAGATTACCTTCACAGGATCTGACGCGACCGGCGCGCGAATCTATGCCCAGGCGGCCAGGAACTTGAAACGCGTGTCGCTTGAACTCGGCGGCAAGTCGGCGAACATCGTCTTCGACGATTGTGATCTGCAACAGGCCGCCGCCGGCGCGATTTCCGGCATTTTCGCGGCGACCGGGCAGACCTGCATCGCAGGTTCGCGACTCCTGGTGCAGAATTCGATCCGTGAGGCGTTCACCGAGCGCGTGGCCAAGCTTGCGGCATCCGCACGCAAGGGCAATCCGATGCTTCCCGAAACCAATATCGGACCGGTGACCACGGCGCCCCAATACCGGAAGATCCTGGACTACATCGATGTCGCCAAGGCTGAAGGCGCGCGCTGCATCCTCGGCGGCGGCCCCGCAACATCGCCTGAATTGCCCGGCGGACAATTTGTCGAGCCGACGATCTTCGTCGACGTACTGCCCGAGATGCGGATCGCACGAGAAGAGGTGTTCGGACCGGTACTGTCGATTATCGGCTTCGACGACGAGACGGATGCCGTGCGCATTGCCAACGACACGATCTACGGGCTTGCGGCGGGCGTGTGGACCCGCGACATCGGCCGCGCCATACGGATGTCGTCGGCGCTGAAAGCCGGCACCGTGTGGGTCAACACCTATCGGGCGATCAGCTACATGATGCCGTTCGGGGGCATGAAGCACTCCGGTATCGGGCGCGAGAGCGGGATCGAGGCAATCGACGAATATCTGGAGACCAAAAGCGTCTTCCTGTCCTTTGCCGCAAGCGCCCCCACCAATCCATTCATCATGCGGTAGACCGGCCTCCCGTGCATCGCATGCGTTCGATCTCCGGAAAGGACTCCGCACGTTCAATCCAGTGCCACCTGCGGGCATCCGCGGAGGCGGAAGTCACCGACCTCCACAGAGCGATCCGATCGCTGCCAGGGTCAGGAACGTCTTGCTCTCGAGTTCTGCGTCTTCAAGCCCGAAACTCGATCGCTATGGGCGCTGATGCCAGGCGCGTGAGACATCCCTCGACCATCGACTTTCGACCGGCGCATGAGCGCGCCGCGCATTTGACCACGCCAAGTGGCTTGCTTCACTCAGATTTCGGTCGGAGCGGCGCCTTTCGGTTTCGTCCGCACCGCGATCACGATGGCGCTGGCCACGATCAGCGCGAGGCCGAGTACGGTCCTGTTCGTCGGGACATTGCCGAATACGGCGAAGTCCAGGACAGCCGCGGCGATCACCTCGGAATAGGTGAAGGGCGCCAGCAAGCTTGCCTCCGCCTGCTGGAAGGCGCGGATGATGAGGAGATGCGCCAGGGCGGCAATCAGGCCAATGGCCACAAGAATGATCCATTGCCGCGGGGTCGGTGAGACCCAGAGCGTGATGACGATGGCCGTCGAGGCGATGCATCCAACGAGTCCGGTCTGGTAGACCGACACTGCGGGTGGAAGATCTTCGTCGAGAATGCGGGTCATCAGAAGGAAAACCGCATAGCTGCAGCCCGCGGCGGCTCCGGTCAGGTAGGCCCATTGCAAGGCGACGAGATCCGGCGGATTGGCGATCAGGATACCGGAGAAACCGACTCCAACCGCGCACCACCCGACCGGCGAGACCATCTCCCTGAAGACGAGGACCGCCAGGAGCGTGAGGACGAATGGCGACACGAACCACAATGTGAGGGTCGTCGTCATCGGCAGGCCGCGCAGGGTGACATAGAACAACCCGACCGTGGCGAAGAGTGCGGCCCCGCGCAGAAAGACCACGCTGGCAAGTCGCGGGACAAGGACCTTTGGGCCGTAGCGATATGCAGAATAGGCTCCGGTGAGGACGCAGTGGAAGAAGAACCGCGCCCAGATCACCTGCAGGAGCGGAAGCGAGACACTGGCCCACTTGGCGCCCGCATCCGAGATCGGCAGGAGCTGCAGTGCCGCGACGAGGAGGGCGATCCCGAGAAGTGGCCGGCCGGCGGGATGTGTCTTCTCGAGTCCATTGCACATGTGGTCTGCACCGCGAGATTTCGGCCGGACAGACGCAGAAGGTCCGCCGCCGGAAGCGTCTGACGTCTTTTCTACGCTCGGTCGCGCCGCGCGCATATCTCCCATCGTCGGGGACATCCACGGATGCCGGACCGAGACGCGATCGGTGATCAGGGGACTGCTTCGGGTACCGTCATGTGAAGACGCAAATGGACGCCGACTGGCTGCAGCGGTTCCATCTGAAAGCTTCGGCCTGGACCCCTGTTCGAGGGGCGTCCCTGACCTTGCGCGCCGGAACACTGCACGAGCCCGCAAGAGCGGCAGCTCGGTCATTCATGAATTTGGCGCGGAGGGCGAGTCAACGTTCTGCCTTTACATCTTGTCAACCCAGGCACAAGCGGCGGCAGCGTTCCCGCACGTTCCGCGACCAGGGCGCTCGCCCCCCCCGTCACGGCCCGATCCGCCTCAGCAGGTTCCGCACGCTCGACACATGCCACTTGCCGCCCCGCCGGGTCTGCATGCCGCGGGCGTTGAGTTCAGTGGCGAAGCTGCGAAGGGTGGTGTGGCCCGCGGCGCGGAGGTCGGCGACGATCGGTGCCAGCGCTTCCGCATGAGCGTCGGCATTGCGGCTGACCGCCTCCCGGAGCGCCGCACCGCCCATGCCGGCGCGTCGGAGGGCGGCGGCGCCGTTGGGGTTGCCGAGTTTCACCCCGCGGGCCTTTGCGGCTGCCAGAGCCTCCGTCGTGCGTCTCGAGATCGCCTCGCGCTCCTGTTGCGCGACCAGCGCCATGATGCCGACGGTGAGGTCGTTGGCATCCAGCATGTCGACGGCGAGGAACCGCACGCCGCTGTCGCGCAGGGTGAGCAGGAAGGCGGCGTTGCGGGAGAGCCGGTCGAGCTTGGCGATGACCAGGGTGGCGCCGGTGAGCCGGGCGAGCTGCAGGGCGTTCTCCAGTTCCGGGCGGGTGGCGAGCCTGCCGCTCTCGATCTCGGTGAAGCGGGCGAGGATCGTGGCATCCCGGGATCGGGCGAAGGTGTCGATTGCCTGCCGCTGCGCCTCCAGCCCGAGCCCCGAGCGTCCCTGGCGGGCCGTGGAGACTCTTTCATACGCCACCAGGCGCTGCGTGGGGGCGTGTGGCGCGGAGGGGGCC
>JAGQRV010000013.1:0-28759 GCA_020425125.1 Paracoccaceae bacterium
CGCCGGAGCCCACGTGCTGCCGATCCCGCTGATGAACATCCTCAACGGCGGCGCCCACGCCGACAACCCGGTCGACATCCAGGAATTCATGATCATGCCGGTGGCCGCAGATACCGTGGCCGACGCGGTGCGGATGGGCTCGGAAGTCTTTCACACGCTGAAGAAAGAGCTGTCAGCGGCCGGCATGAATACCGGCCTCGGCGACGAGGGCGGCTTCGCCCCCGAACTCCAGTCGACCCGCGAGGCGCTCGACTTCATCCTGAAGGCGATCGAGAAGGCGGGCTACAAGCCGGGCGAGGACATCTACCTGGCGATGGATTGTGCCTCGACCGAGTATTTCAAGGACGGCAAGTACGAGATGAAGGGCGAAGGCAAGTCCCTGACTTCGGCCGAGAACGTCGACTACCTGGCCGAACTGTGCGACGCCTATCCGATCATCTCCGTCGAAGACGGCTGCGCCGAGGACGACTGGGACGGCTGGAAAATCCTGACCGACAAGCTGGGCGGCAAGATCCAGTTGGTGGGCGACGACCTCTTCGTGACCAACCCGGCACGTCTGGCCGAAGGTATCCAGAAGGGCATCGCGAATTCGATGCTGGTCAAGGTCAACCAGATCGGCACGCTGAGCGAGACGCTGAAGGCGGTCGAGATGGCGCACCGCGCCGGCTACACGAACGTGATGAGCCACCGCTCGGGCGAGACCGAGGATTCCACCATCGCCGACCTCGCCGTGGCCACAAATTGCGGCCAGATCAAGACCGGTTCGCTGGCGCGGTCGGACCGGCTGGCCAAATACAACCAGCTGATCCGGATCGAGGAAATGCTGGGCGACGTGGCCGAATATGCCGGCAGGTCGATCCTGAAAGGCTGAGACCGAAGACTGCTGTCCCGCTTGGTGCGGGACAGCCCACCGGGGCGCGGCAATTTGGCCGACTGCACCCGTTACTCGTCAAGCTTCTGTCATCGAACAGTCGTCCGGGCGTCATCGAAGCCCGCCAAAGGATTGCCCGTCCGGCCACGTGCCGGAGACCCTTTTCGGAGCAATCCCATGAAATCCATCGACCAATTTGCCGCCCGCGGCCTCGTCGCCGCCGTGGCCCTTGCCGCATCGCTGTGCGGAGCCGCCGCCCAGTCCGAGGACGCGCCGTTCTCCATCGGGATCTGGGGCGACATGCCCTACGCCAAGGCCGACGACGCGAAATACATTCCGGCCCTGATTGCCGACATGAACGCCGCCGATCTGGCCTTCTCCATTTATGACGGCGATACCAAGGACGGCAGCTCGGAATGCACCGACGCGAGCTATGACGACGCGAAGAAGATGTTCGACAGTCTCGCGGCGCCGGTAATCTATGTCCCCGGCGACAACGAATGGACCGATTGCCATCGCACCAACAATGGCGGCTGGGACAATCTCGAACGCCTCGACCATTTGCGCAAGGTTCTGTTCGCCGACGTCGAATCGTTCGGCCAGAAGAAGGTCACGCCCGAACACCAGGGCAAGCCGGGCGAAGCCTATGCCGAGAACACCCGCCTGTCCCACAACGGTGCGATGTTCGTCGGCCTGAACGTGCCGGGGAGCAACAACAACAAGGTAAATGACGACGCGGCCTGCACCAAGAAGAGCGCCCGCACGCCAGAACAATGCGCCGCGGACAACGCCGAATACGAAGCCCGCGACGCCGCCAACATCAAATGGCTCAAGGACAGCTTTGCCGAGGTCAAGGCCGATGGCGACAAGGGGATCATGATCGTCATCCAGGCCGATCCGGGCTTCGATATTCCCGAAACCGAGGACGATGACGAAAGTCGCCTGCCAGGAAAAGAAGGTTACGCCGCATTCCTCGATGCGCTGATGGCCGAGACCGAGGCCTATGACGGCCAGGTCGTGCTGGTGCACGGCGACACCCACTACTTCAAGATGGACAAGCCGCTGCCCAACGCCACCCACATGATTCCGAACTTCACCCGGGTGCAGACCTTCGGCAGTCCGAACATCCACTGGATCAAGGTCGACGTGGACGCCGCCAGCCGCGACGTCTTCACGTTCCGTCCGATGATCGTCCCGGGCAATGCCACCAAGTCGCTGTCCAACTGATCTGCCAGGCCGCGCATCCGCATCGGAGCGGGTGCACCCGGAACCGAAAAGGGGAGCCCTGTCGGCTCCCCTCCCCGCGCGATGCGACAAAACTGCGTCGCTGGTTCAGGGCCGGGGAGTCAGTCCCAAAGGCCCTTTTCGACCTCGGGCATGGCCTTCAGCGAGTCCTTGGTCTCCCGGCTGACCAGCAGATACTCGCCGTCATCGCCGCGGTGCGGCAGGATGACGGTGCTGACGATCGGTAGCAGGACATGTTTGTCTCCGATACCGAGGAAGCCGCCCACATCTGCGACCACCCCGACCATCTGGCCGGACGAATCCAGCACCACGTCCTCGATTTCGCCGATCTTGGGCCAATCCGCCTTCAGATCCGCCGGCGGCGTCGTGGCATCCCAGGTACCGGCTGGGTCGGAATAGATCTTCCCTCCTTCGAGATCGCCGGCGAGAATCAGGTTGGACGGGTCGATCGGCGCCCCGGATTGCGCCCAGGCGGGAACGGCAAGCGCGGCCCCTGCAAGCAAGGCGGCAACAAGCGTGGTCTTGGCAAAGCGTGTCATCTTGAACTCCTTTCGTCGTGATACAGGCGTATGGCCCTCACAACGCGCGTTCGGGAGTTCGGTTCCCCGAACCGGTCAGGCCCCGCTTGCGCTTCCGGCAAACCCCGTGTCAGGCTCGCGGCATGACGGCCGACGAGATCATCGCCGCATTGCGGCTGCAGCCGCATCCGGAAGGCGGGCATTACCGGGAAACCTGGCGCGCCGACGCCGCTGAAGGCGCACGGCCCACCGGAACGGCAATCTATTTCCTGCTGCGGCGCGGAGAGCGGAGCCATTGGCATCGCGTGGACGCCGTGGAGATCTGGCTGCACCATGCCGGAGCACCGCTGCATCTGTGGCTGTCGCCGACGGATGAAGGACCGACACGGCGGGTGACGCTCGGCCCGGACCTGGTCACTGGGGCGCGGCCCCAGGCCCTCGTGGAGGCCGGACACTGGCAGGCCGCCGCAACGACCGGCGACTGGTCGCTGGTCTCTTGCGTCGTCTCGCCCGGCTTCGTCTTCGAGGGATTCACCCTTGCGCCGCCGGACTTCGACATTCCGGCCGCCAGATAGGGCTGCCGTCCTACTGCCCGTAGCGTGCTGCGGTCAGGCCGTCGAACGAGATCTCCGGCTCACGCCCCATCACCAGATCCGCCACGGCGCGACTGGACCCGCAGGCCATCGTCCAGCCAAGCGTCCCATGGCCGGTGTTCAGGAACAGGTTCGGGTACTTGGTCGGACCCAGGATCGGTGTCCCGTCCGGCGTCATCGGGCGCAGACCGGTCCAGCCCTCCGCCTTCGACACATCGCCGCCCTTCGGGAACAGGTCGCTGACGACGTAGCGCACGGTTTCGGTCGCCCTGCTGGTCAGGCGCTTGTTGTATCCCATGATGATCGCCTGTCCGGCGACACGGATGCGGTCGCCGAGGCGGGTGATCGCCACCTTGTGCGTTTCGTCCATCAGCGTCGATTGCGGCGCGGCATCGGGATCGGTCACCGGAAGCGTGATCGAGAAGCCCTTGATCGGGTAGACCGGCACGCGGATGCCGATCGTCTCGAGAATGATCGGCGCATAGGGCCCCATGCAGCAGATATAGGCGTCGGCCGTCGCCCGCCCCTGATCGGTGATGACCCCGCTGATCGCGTTGCCCTTGCGCTCGAATTCCTTGATCGTGGCGCCGTAGCGGAACTTGACCCCCATCTCGGCGGCCTTCTTCGCCAGCCCCTGGGTGAACATCCGGCAATCGCCGGTGCGGTCCGCGAGAAGCCGCAAGCCGCCCACGAACTTGTCGGCGACATGTACCAGTCCCGGCTCGGCGGCGATGCAGCCGTCGCGGTCCAGCACCTCGAACGGCGAGTCGAACTCGGCCAGCACGTCCTGGTCCGCCTTGGACGCCTTGAGCTGTTTCTCTTCGCGGAACAGCTGCAAGGTCCCCTGCTCGCGCTTGTCGAATTCCAGCGGCACTTCGGCCATGAGGTCGGTCAGGGCGTCACGGCTGTAGTTCGAGACCCGCACCATCCGGCTCTTGTTGATCCGATAGGAGGTCTCGTTGCAGTTCCGCAGCATCTGCAGGCCCCAGGACCACATCCGTGGGCTGATCATCGGCCAGATGAAAAGCGGCCGGTGGTGCATGAAAAGCCATTTCAGCGCCTTCTTCGGGATCCCGGGCGCCGCCCAGGGCGAGGTCATGCCGTAGGACAGTTCGCCCGCATTGGCAAAGCTCGTTTCCATCCCCGGCTCGCGCTGTCGGTCGATGACCAGAACTTCGGCGCCGCCGCGTGCTAGATAGTACGCCGTCGTGACCCCGATGACGCCGGCTCCCAAAACAACAACCTTCATGTCTTCCCCCGCTGTCCGAGCGGCTTTCCCGCCGCTCCGGCGCCGCACCAGCCACGCCATGGCGGTGCGGTCCCCTTTCCTGCTGCTCCGGTGCGCGCCGATCACGGGTACCGAACCGCCCACGAGGCCCTTCAGCGGCCGAGCAGCTGTGGGGGCCGATGGATCCGCTCACCCGCCACGCGAACCAGGCATCCCCATGATCGCAGCCCTGTCACGCAACGCAAGCCCCGGGATTGCCACGCACGCCGCCGGGTCCGACCGGGCGGCGCATCGCACCGGCGCCCGCCCGAATCGGAGGCGGGGCGAAGATGGAACCGTGCCCGGCCTGACAGGTACCGCCAGTCTCGGTTAGTCCGAACCGTGACGACACCGTGCAGGCCTCTGGTCTTCGCGGACCGTAGCGAAGGCGCGACCGGCAAGGCGGCCAGGTCGCCCGCTTGGCGTTCGCGACAACCAAGCCGTTGCGCTCGCCCACACGGGCATCGACATCAGGTCGCATACTCTGCGCGGGTCCGAAATCGCCCTGCGCCTGGGAGCCAGGTCCGTTCTGTGCTGCCCTAGTGTCCGCATTACCATGCGCATCGGTGGTAGAACGGTCTTCTTCTGCTGGGTTGCGCCAGAACGGACAAGCGAACGCCGCCCCGCCGTATTCGCACCGTTGCACCTGCCTGCGGCCCTGCCTCAAGGGAACCGTGTTGGCCGACCCGCAGATTCGTTAAAATTGAGTCAAACCAAGAATACGCGCCGGACACATATTCACATTCCGCTTCACGCATATATATGTCGACTGTCGGGCTCACCAGATGGAGGAACAGATGAGACGACTCGCAACGACAACCGCAGCCCTTCTGCTTCTCTCTGGCACAGCGTTCGCGCAAGCCAGCTTTGATCAGGTCGTGAAGGATCTGGAACAGCAGGGGTACACCAACATAGAGACCGTGCGCGCAACCAATCAGTTTCAGATCAGGGCGCAACGCGGCGGTGAATTTCGGCAACTCGTCTATGATCCCAAGACCGGCAAGCTTCTGTCAGACGAAGTCGTGCCACTGCAGGATCGAGATCAGTTGAGGGACATGGATGGCGATGGCGACGGCGTGCCCGATCGTGACCGCGATCAGGATCGCGACCGCGTGGACGCTCCTGACGGGGGCAGCTCCGGCGGCTCCGGAGCGAGTTCCGGCCGGGGAAACTGACCCCAATCACCTGACACAACAACTGCACCAACCAGAGACAAGATTATGACTCACACATCCGCAAGAACTCTGACTGTCGCGGCAGCCGCGGTCACCGCACTTCTGGCCGGCGCGGCCGCCTTCAACCTTCCCCTGCCGGTCGGCTCCGCCGCGGCAGAGGAGAGCGGCGGCCAAGACCGCGGACAGGGCAACCAGGGCGGTCAGGGACAGGGCAGCAAGGGCTCCCAGTCCGGTCAGGGCAACCAGGGCGGCCAGGGTACCGGTCAGGGGGGACCTGGCTCCGACTCCGACTCCAAGGGCCCGCAGGCGGGGGGACCGTCCTCGTCCGGGGCTGGTGGCGGAAAGCCTGCCTGGGCACAGGAAGGTATACCGGAAGTCGAACTTGGCCGCCTGAGCGTGGCACGCTCTCCCGATCAGGTTCTTGATCGTGCCTATTCGGAAGCGCTTGCCACGCTGGCGAATACTGATGGCATGATCGACTTCTACAATCTTTCGCTCCAGGAAGCGATCCTCGTCCTCAGCACGGACTTCGACAATGTCGAATTCATCGACTCGCCGCTTCAGAATCTCGCTCTTCTGAAGGATTCGCTCGATGGCACGTCGGCTCTCACGAGTTTGGGCGTCACCAATGACACCGACACCCTGATGGCCATCTTCCTCGGGACCGCCTCCGACAAGACGGTGCCGATCTCGTCCGAGACTGTGATCGCCGTCACGACGATCCTCGGCGATCCCATCGTCGGTTCGGAAGCCGACGCGCTCGCCGCAGATGCCGAAGCGGTTCGCATCGCGATCCTCGCAGGACACGGCTGAACAACGGACGGAATCGCCGCCCCTCCTCTGGCGGGGCGGCACTCCTGGATCTCGATCATACATGAGCACAGCGATGAACGGACGCGTGTCCACAATTGCCGCATGGGCATTACTGGCAGCAATCGCGGTCGGCACCCCTTGGAGCAGTCTCGGGCCGAAGGACTTTGGAGCGGCTCGGGCCGATGACCATGCAGACGGCGGCAGCGACCGGACAGAGGGGCATGGGCCCGGTTCTGCAGGCCGCGGCGGCAATCACCAATCCGGTTCGGACGGGAGCAGCCATTCCGGTGGCCAAGCGGCCGATCACGGTAACTCCGCCGGCGGACGCCACAGCACCGACGCCGGAAATCCGGACACCGCGACCGGCAGCGGGAATGGCGGTGGGAACGGCGGCGCCGGAAAGGACCGGGCAGATCGGCCCGGAGGCCGGCCCCCCTGGGCGAAGGAAGGGATACCGGAAATCGAACTCGGACGCCTGAACGTCGCCCGTTCGCCCGACCGGGTCCTGAACCGCGCCTATACCGAGGCGCTCGCGAGCTTGACCGAGGGAAATGTAAGGTTCTACAACCAGTCTCTCGACGACATGATCGCAGACCTCTCGCTGAACTGGGACAACGTGACATTCATCGATTCGCCGCTTCAGAACCTTGCGCTGCTGCGCGACGCCCTCGATGGAGACTCGGCCCTGCGCAGCGTCGGAGTTCGGACCCCGACGCAGACTCTGATGGCTGTGTTCCTGGGAACCGCCTCCGACAAGACGATCCCGATCACACCGGACACTGCGCTCGCCGTGTCAACTATCCTCGATCGTCCGCTGTCGCCCGAAGATGCCGCCTCGCTCGCCGCCGATGCCGAACGGATCCGCATTGCCATTCTGGCAGGCCACGGATGAGCGCCCCCGGCCCCCGCCCCGTAGCCGCGGGCTTTGCGCTTGCCCTTGCCGCGCTGCCCGCAACGGCGCAGGACGGGCCCGGTTTCTTCGCGGGACGAACGGCCAGCGTCACCTACGGCCCGTACGTGCGTGCCGAAGTCGGCGGGGCCAGACTTTCGCCCGATGACGGCCGTTGGCAGCCTGCAGGCGCCTCCGACCCCACGGTATCGCTCGATTTCTCTACGGACGACGTCAATTTCGGGGCCCTGGGCTTCGGGTATGACTGGATGAACGGCTTCCGTGCGGACCTGACATTCCTGTCGACCGGAAACGGCTCGATCAAGGGGACCTGTTCCAGCACGTCCGACGGCACGCCCTGCGCGGACCATGTCGACTCGATCAGCACGACGCTGAACACGAAGGCGCTGATGGTCAACGTCTTCTACGCCCCCCTCGAACAGCGCGGCTCGAACTCGATCTTCCAGCCGTTCCTCGTCGCCGGTGTCGGGCTCGCACACAACAGCGTCGGGGATTGGACCAGAATCAACGACGATGCGGCACGCCCCGAGCGAAGCTTCGACGGCGCCAGCACAGACAGTTTTGCGTGGTCGGTCGGGTTCGGCGCTGCGCTTCAAGTCACCCGGCCGGGGAAGTGGCCGATCATTCTTGAGGCTGCGTACAGGTATTACGACTTCGGCAGCGCCGAGGGGGGCGCAGCACCGCTCCCCGGCAACGGAAGCTCGCGCCCCACCGAACCGGTGCGCTTCGACGTGACGAGCCAGGTCGTCAGCATCGGTGTCCGGATACCCCTTCAGCGGTACTGATTTCGATCGCGGGCACCTTCGAACGCAGGTCAATTTGGAACGGAGGTCCGCCGTTCCAAATGTCAGCAAACTCGCAGAATCGGAAGATCCCACCGAAGCACGGACGTTCGGAGGCGAAACGGACAGAGGTGCTGCGCCGCCTCGGCTTCGTCCCGAGGACACGCAAACTTCCGTTCCGGCTCCGTATCTTCGTCGCGACGGCGCTCTGTGCATCACTTCGATGCCCACCGCCCGGCACAGTAGAGGGCGCCGCGTTGACCGTCGCGAACATCTCTCTTTCAGGTATCAATCAGTGCCAGTGGCCTGGTCGCATACCCTCCGGGCGCCGGTCCCCGTCACGCTAGACGTCGCCCGTCAGTCATACCCCATCTTGCGCGCAACCGAGACACGGATCAGGGCGGAAACAAGGGCCAGCGCCGACGTTGGCGCGCGGCCCGTGCCGATCACTTCGTCGTCGTCCCGCACGCCGGATTGCCTCAGCGTACAGCTCCAGTGGCCCGGCTCCCCTGCATTCCCGTCAAGGGTGATCAGCCAGCCCGGGAGCGTGCGGGCCACGAGATCAAGCGCTGCGTCCGTTGAATCGATCACGCTCGGCCTCAGATCCGACGATGCTTCTGGCAATGCCGTTCGCAACCCGGCCAGTGCCGCCGCTGCAAGGTCGATATCGAGCTTTGAAGCCGACTCGATCGAGCCGATCAGGTCCTGAAAGCGATCCTGTTTCATCTGTTCCCCCCCACGCCACCGCCCGGCACTGCGGGCTCGTGGTGGATGATGCCGCAATGGGAGCACGCGGGAATTGACAGAAATCAATGCGCCCAGAAAAGCGGCATGGCCAGATGCCGGACAGCCCGGACCAAACCGTGGGGGAGAGCGATGCCCGGAGACTTGCGGAGCGTGATCTGGTTCGAAGATCTCAAACGCGGTGACGTTGGCTTGGTCGGCGGCAAGAATGCCTCGCTCGGCGAGATGGTGCACAACCTCGCGAGCGCGGGCATCCGCGTTCCGCCGGGCTTTGCCACCACTGCAGACGCCTTTCGCGCCTTTCTTGCTGACAACGAACTGAACGCGGCAATCACGCGGACGCTGGGGCAGTTCGAGGCCGGAAAGCTGACGCTGCACGAAGCCGGATCAGCCATCCGGGCTGCCATCCTCGCGGGCGACTGGCCGGTGGAGATTGCCGCGGAGATCGCCGCAGCCTATCGCGTCCTCGGGCAGCGCACCGGCGCCGAAGCCCCTTCGGTCGCCGTCAGATCCAGCGCGACCGCCGAGGATCTGCCGGATGCGAGCTTCGCCGGGCAACAGGAAACGTTCCTGAACGTTCGGGGCGAGGCCGCGCTTCTTGAGGCCTGCCGGCGTTGCTACGCCTCGTTGTTCACGGACCGCGCGATCACCTATCGGCGCTTGAAGGGGTTCGACCACACGAAGGTCGCCCTGTCAGTCGGCGTTCAGCAGATGGTGCGCGCCGATCTTGCCGGCGCCGGGGTGATGTTCTCGATCGATACCGAAACCGGCTTTGACAAGGCAGTGCTTATCAACGCCGCCTGGGGACTGGGTGAGAACGTGGTGCAGGGCGCTGTGGATCCTGACGAATACGCCGTATTCAAGCCCCTGCTCGCAGATCCCGACCTTGTTCCGGTGCTGGAGAAGCGGCTTGGGGCAAAGGAGCGCAAGGTCGTCTACACGGGTGCCGACGGCGACACCACCCGCAATGTGCCGACGTCCAGAGCCGAACGGTCGGCCTTTGTTCTGTCGGACGCCGAAATCCTCGAGCTTGCCCGGCAGGCCTTGGTCATCGAGCGGCATTACGGCCAGCCGATGGACATGGAATGGGCCAAGGACGGCGAGACAGGCGAGATATTCATCGTCCAGGCGCGGCCCGAGACGGTCCAGTCCAGAGCCGCAGGCAGCGCGCTGAGATCCTACCGCCTTCGCTCTGCCGGCCCGAAGCTTCTCACGGGGCTCAGCGTCGGCGACGCAGTGGTCGCCGGCCGGGTCTGCCTGATCGACAGCGCGGCTGACATCGATCAGTTCGTCGACGGCTCTGTCCTTGTCACGTCGATCACCGATCCCGATTGGGTGCCGATCATGAAGCGAGCCGCGGCGATCGTGACCGACCATGGCGGGCGGACCAGCCACGCGGCGATCGTCAGCCGCGAGCTTGGCCTGCCAGCCATCGTCGGCACCGGCACCGCGACGCATGTGCTGCACGACGAGCAGGAAATTACCGTGTCGTGCGCCGAGGGCGATGAAGGCTTCGTCTATTCCGGGACTGCGGATTTCACGGTGGAGGATCTGGACCTCGGAGCCACACCGCAAACGCGCACTCAGGTCATGCTGAACCTCGCCAATCCTGCCGCGGCGTTCCGCTGGTGGCGGCTGCCGACGGACGGCGTCGGTCTCGCCCGCATGGAGTTCGTGGTGTCCAACGCCGTCAAGGTGCATCCGATGGCGCTGGTACGCTTCGACGATCTGCAGGACGAGGCGGCGCGGGATGAAATCCTGGCGCTGACTCGCGGCTACACGGACCGGACCGAGTATTTCGTCGAGACCCTCTCGCGGGGCCTGTCCCGAATTGCCGCCGTCTGCCACCCCAGGCCGGTCATCGTGCGAATGAGCGATTTCAAGACCAACGAATACGCTGCGCTTCTGGGCGGACGCCAGTTCGAGCCGCATGAGGAGAACCCGATGATCGGGTTCCGCGGTGCGTCGCGCTATTATTCGGACGCTTACCGGGAGGGATTTGCGCTGGAATGCCGGGCAATCCGGCGTCTGCGCGAGACGATGGGTTTCGACAATGTCGTCGTGATGATCCCGTTCTGCCGCTCGCCGGCCGAAGCCGACCGCGTTCTCGCGGTCATGGCGGAGAACGGGCTTGAGCGCGGCCGAAACGGGCTGGAAGTCTACGTGATGTGCGAAATCCCGTCGAACGTGATCCTCGCGCAAGAATTCGCAAAGCGCTTCGACGGCTTTTCCATCGGGTCGAACGATCTGACCCAGCTGACGCTGGGCGTTGATCGCGATTCCGGCGCGTTGGCCGCGCTTTTCGATGAACGCGACCCCGCCGTCCTGTGGATGATCCGGACGGTGATCGAACGCGCGCATGTCTCTGGAGCGAAAGTCGGATTCTGCGGCCAGGCGCCCAGCAACGATCCGGCCTTCGCGCAACTTCTCGTCGACGCAGGGATCGATTCCATCTCGGTCACGCCGGACAGCTTTCTCGCCGTCAAGCAGCATGTTGCGAAAGCCGAGCGGGCTCCGCATGCGGCCAAGGCGCCGCCGACCGCAATCCCGGCCGTCTGAGCGCGGCGGCCTGCAGCCACCGCCTCCTCGTGCCCGCTTCAGCCGGAGTCTGGACCGGCCCCCACGGGCGGGACAGATTCAGCGGAATGACCCGAGCGGATACGACAGGCTTTCGAAGGACAGCATCCACGCCAATCGACAGGCGGTCACCAAGCCTACGCAAGTCATTGATCTGGATGGTGAGCCGTACAGGGTTCGAACCTGTGACCTACTGATTAAAAGTCAGTTGCTCTACCAGCTGAGCTAACGGCCCATCCAGCGGTTCCGACCGATGATCCGGACGGTCTCGCCCGCGGCGGCAAACGCTCGATCGAATGTCCGCGCCGCTGTTCAGGACGCCCGTCTACCCAGCCCGCCCTCAGGGGTCAAGAGCGATTGCGGCGATTTATCGGCTCACTCTGGATTCCGGCTTCGGCCAGGATTATAGGCCCCTCATGAAAGACAGCGGCCCCACCGACAGCCTGCCGTTCGTGAAGATGCACGGGCTCGGCAATGACTTCGTGATCCTCGAGTCACGGGGCGGGGCGGCGCGCGCAAATCCGGCGCTGGTGCGTGCGGTCGCGGACCGCCATCGCGGGGTCGGTTTCGACCAGCTCGCCGAAATCCGCGACAGCGATCGGGCCGATCTTCTGCTGGAGTTCTGGAATGCCGATGGGACCCCGTCCGGGACCTGCGGAAACGCCACGCGCTGCGTTGCGGTCCACGAGATGGACCGGCTCAGCCGGGATGGGATTTCCATCGAGACCGCCAACGGGGTCCTGCGTGCCGAACGCGACGCGGACGGAGCGGTGCGGGTGAACATGGGTCCGCCGCGGCTCGACTGGGAGGGCGTACCGCTGGCGCGCGCGTTGGACACGCTTGCACTGCCCCTGCCCGGCGAACCGGTCGCCGTGGGCATGGGCAATCCCCATTGCGTGACCTTCGTGGACGATGTCGCGTCGGTCGAGCTTGCGGTTGTCGGTCCGCAACTGGAGCATGACGCGCTCTTTCCCGAGCGCACGAATGTCGAGTT
Organism: Paracoccaceae bacterium; assembly: GCA_020425125.1. Taxonomy (GTDB): domain Bacteria; phylum Pseudomonadota; class Alphaproteobacteria; order Rhodobacterales; family Rhodobacteraceae; genus Meridianimarinicoccus. The sequence continues at coordinate 12,490 of JAGQRV010000013.1, forward strand.
CGCCGAACTTCGCGCAGACGGAACGATCCGGCTGCGGGTCTGGGAACGCGGGACCGGGATCACGCTGGCTTGCGGATCGGGCGCCTGCGCCACGATCGTCGCGGCATCTCGGCGCGGCCTGACCGGGCGCGCGGCCGATATCGAACTGGACGGCGGCTGGCTCAGGCTCGACTGGCGCGAGGACGGTGTCTGGATGGCCGGTGCAACCGCACATGTCTTCGACGGGGTGCTGAGTCCGGCCTTCCTTGAGGCGTTGGTGTGAGCGCGCCGGTCTTCGCCACCCATGGCTGCCGCCTGAACGCCTTCGAGACCGAGGCGATGAAGGCGCTGGCCGAAGCCTCGGGCCTGACCGACGCGGTGATCGTGAACACCTGCGCCGTGACAGCCGAGGCGGTGCGCAAGGCACGTCAGGATATCCGCCGTGCGCGCCGCGAAAACCCCGCCGCGCGCATCATCGTCACCGGCTGCGCCGCCCAGACCGATCCGGACGGCTTCGCCGCCATGCCGGAGGTCGACCGGATCATCGGCAACGCCGCCAAGATGGAACCGGCGACCTGGAAGACCCTGGCGGTGACCGACTGGACCGACGGATCCGAGCGGGTGCAGGTCGACGACATCATGTCTGTGACCGAAACGGCACAGCACCTGATCGACGGCTTCGGCACCCGCGCCCGCGCCTATGTCCAGATCCAGAACGGCTGCGACCACCGCTGCACATTCTGCATCATCCCCTTCGGCCGGGGAAATTCCCGGTCGGTCCCGGCCGGTGTGGTGGTGGAGCAGATCCGGCGCCTGGTGGCGCAAGGATACAACGAAGTGGTGCTGACGGGCGTTGATCTGACCAGTTGGGGCGCCGATCTTCCGGGCGCGCCGCGGCTTGGCAATCTGGTGCGCCGGATCCTGCGGCTGGTACCCGCGCTTTCCCGGCTCAGGCTGTCGTCGATCGATTCCGTGGAGGCCGATCCCGACCTGATGGCCGCGATCGCGGACGAGGAGCGGCTGATGCCGCATCTCCATCTGAGCCTGCAGGCCGGCGACGACATGATCCTGAAGCGGATGAAGCGGCGGCATCTGCGGGCCGACGCGATCCGCTTCTGTGACGAGGCGCGGCGCCTGCGCCCGGACATCACCTTCGGCGCTGACCTGATTGCGGGCTTTCCGACGGAAACCGAGGGCATGTTCGACAACACCCTCGACCTCGTGGCGGCCTGCGGCCTGACCTGGCTGCATGTCTTCCCCTATTCGCCGCGCCCCGGCACGCCGGCGGCGCGGATGCCGCAGGTCGACGGCAACCGCATCCGCGAGCGCGCGGCGCGGCTGCGGGCGGCAGGCGATGCCGCCGTGCGCCGCCATCTCGAGGCGCAGGTGGGACAGAACCACCCGGTCCTCATGGAGGCCGCGGATCTGGGCCGCACGCCCCATTTCACCGAGGTCCGCTTCGCCGAGCCGCAGCCGGTGGGCCGGATCGTCGCCGCGCGGATCACAGGTCACGACGGAACGCGGCTGGCGGCCTGATCCCGCTCACGTTCGCGCCATCGGGGCGGGTCCGGGCCCGAGGCCCCTTGCCATGGCACTCCGCCGCTGCTTGAGTTGAGGCAGACACTCCTGCGCAGGAGAGACCCTGATGCCCTTCATTGCTCCGATCGCCGGTTACGCCGCCCGCTACGTCCTGATGACGCTGGCCTTCTATCTGCTTCTGCAAGCTCGGGAGCGGCTGGGGCACGACCAGCGAACCGAAGACGCGCTCGACGACCTGCCCGAAGGGGCGGCACTGCGCCGCGACGGGGATGGCTGGCGCGGCGGGTTCCGGCTCCACCGGGTGGTCCGTGCCGGCGCGAACGGACCGGGCGTTGCCGTCGATTTTGCCGGGCTTGCTCGCCTGCGCCTGCGCAAGGTGTGACGTGAGGCTCTTCTTCAGCGCAACTTCGCCCTATGTGCGCAAGGTGATGCTGGTCCTGCACGAAACCGGCCAGATCGGAGAGGTCGAACTGGTGTCCGCCAGCGGGACGCCGCTCGACAGCTCCAAGATGCCGCTGGCGCAGAACCCGCTGGGCAAGGTCCCCGTACTCGAACGGCCCGATGGACCGGCGCTCTATGACAGCCGGGTGATCTGCCAGTACCTGTCCCATCGCGCCGGGGCGGCGCTCTACCCCGCGCCGCCTGCGCTCTGGTCGACCCTGACGCTGGAAGCGACCGGCGACGGCATTCTCGACGCGGCGCTGGCGATGGTCTACGAACACCGCCTTCGCCCGCCTGACCGGCAGATCGCGGATCTGGTCGAAGGCTACTGGGCGAAGATCGAACGCGCCATCGACGCGCTCGAATCCCGGTGGATGGGTCACCTGTCGGGACGCCTGGACGCCGGACAGATCGCCGTGGGCGCCGCGCTCGGCTATCTCGACCTTCGCCATGATGCGCGAAACTGGCGTGGCCGGGCCGCGGCCCTGGCGGACTGGTACGCCCGGTTCAGCGCGCGTCCGTCGATGCAGGCAACGCTCCCGCAGGCCTGATTGCGGCGCCAGGGCAGCAACGACAGATCCAGCAGACGAAACGGACGCTCTGCGCGGCACGCGCGGGGCGGCCGTGTCGTTCTGGGCGTCTGCAAAGGATCAGAAGTTGAAGCTGACCCCAAGGTTGATCGCGTTGGTCACGATGTTGGTCTGAAGATCGCCGCCGCCCTTCAGGTCGACGTCGTTCTTCGAATACGTGCCCTTGTACTCACCGAAGATCGTCCATGACGGCGAAACCGGATAGCTGACGCCCGCAACCCACTGAACGGCCGGGCCGCCAAGCTGGTAGTTGAACGTCTTTTCGCCCGAGGTCTGGACCTCGACATGCGGGATCGACACACCGACCCCACCGCCCACATAGGGCGTCCACGTCCGCCCCTGGTCTGGGAACCGCTTGAAGACCGTGGCCGTCAGGATGTTCAGACCGTCGGTGAACTCGAGGATGTTGAAGCCCTCGTCGCTCTTGGTCGAGCCGTCCGCATAAACCTTGGCGTGGTTGTAATCGAGCCCGAAGCCGAAATTGTTCGGCTGCCACCAGGTGCCGCGCACACCCCAATAGGGCGGCATCGACATCGACTTGCCTTCCCAGCCGGCATTGAAGTCGAACTCGCCGATCCCGCTCGGGTCGTCGCCCTTGACCTTGCTGTCGGTTGCGGTCTGGTAACCGCTGTACAGACCCAACTCGAATTCTGCCGCCGCCGGCAGTGCCGCGGCAAGCATCGCAACGAGGGAAAGGACCGCCAGGCGGATCATCGAAGTCATCCAGAGGAGAGTCAATTCAAGTACATCGGAGATATAGATGGCGCATGGTTTACACAAGGTTTCGCGCAGACATGCTGCATATGCAAGATCGGTTCGTTGCCGTGGGGGCACAGCCGCGATTTCGGGATGCCCACCGCAGCCTGCGGCCGTGGATAAGGCCAGAAAAAACTGCGGCATTTCGCCCGTGATGCGTTAGATTGTCCGCTGGACGCCTTGCGGATGCCGGTCTACGACACCACGCAGAGCGGTCGCAGCCCTGCCTTGCGGCCTGGCTTTCGTGTTGGCGACGACACAAGAAATGGAGAGAAATCCGTGTCCCACGCAGAAGATCATGAGGGTTCGCGCCGCGATTTCCTGTTCTACGCGACCGCGGGCGCCGGTGCCGTCGCCGCCGGTGCCGCCATCTGGCCCCTGGCGAACCAGATGAATCCAAGCGCGGATGTGCAGGCCCTGTCCTCGATTCGGGTCGATGTCAGCGGGGTCGACATCGGCACGCAGCTGACCGTCAAGTGGCTGGGCAAGCCCGTCTTCATCCGCCGCCGCACCGAGGATGAAATCGATTACGCCCGCGGCGTGCCGCTCAGCGATCTTGTCGATCCGCATGCCGAGAACGAGAACATCGCGGCTGACTCTCCGGCCACCGACGAGAATCGCGCGCTGAGCGAGGACGGCCAGTGGCTGGTGATGATGGGGGTCTGCACCCACCTGGGATGCGTGCCGCTCGGCGAAGCCGGCGACTTCCACGGCTGGTTCTGCCCCTGCCACGGCTCGCACTACGACTCGGCCGGCCGCATCCGGAAGGGCCCGGCGCCGCGGAACCTCGAGGTTCCGGTCGCCAAGTTTCTTGACGACTCGACGATCCAGCTTGGCTGAGGGGGAAGCCCATGTCCGGAATTCCGCACGACCATTACGAGCCCAAGACGGGCCTCGAGAAGTGGGTTGAATCCCGCCTGCCGGTGATCGGCCTGATCTATGACACGCTCTTCATTCCGACGCCCAAGAACCTGAACTGGATGTGGATCTGGGGCATCGTCCTGGCCTTCTGTCTGGCGCTCCAGATCGCGACCGGGATCGTCCTCGCGATGCATTACAAGGCCGGCGTCGACATCGCCTTTGCCAGCGTCGAGCACATCATGCGCGACGTGAACGCAGGCCACATGCTGCGCTATCTGCATGCCAACGGCGCGTCGCTGTTCTTTGTCGCCGTGTACCTGCACATCTTCCGGGGCCTCTTCTACGGCTCCTACAAGGCCCCCCGCGAGATCACCTGGATCATCGGGATGCTGATCTACCTTGCGATGATGGCGACTGCCTTCATGGGCTACGTTCTGCCGTGGGGGCAGATGTCGTTCTGGGGTGCCACGGTGATCACCGGCCTTTTCGGTGCCATCCCGTTCATCGGCCCGTCGATCCAGGAATGGCTCCTGGGCGGACCGGCCGTTGGTGATCCGACTCTGAACCGGTTCTTCTCGCTTCACTACCTGCTGCCGTTCCTGATTGCGGGCCTCGTGATCGTCCATATCTGGGCGTTCCATTCGACCGGCAACAACAACCCGTCGGGTGTCGACGTCCGCCGCGGATCGAAGGCCGAGGCCGAGAAGGACACCCTGCCGTTCTGGCCCTACTTCGTGATCAAGGACCTGTTCGCGCTGGCCTTCGTGCTGATCATCTTCTTCGCCGTTGTCGGCTTCATGCCGAACTACCTCGGACACCCCGACAACTACGTCGAAGCCAACCCGCTGCAGACCCCGGCGCACATCGTTCCGGAATGGTACTTCCTGCCGTTCTACGCAATCCTTCGGGCGTTCGACAGCGAGGTCTGGGTGGTGCAGTTCGCCAGCTTCGTCAGCTTCGGCATCGTCGACGCCAAGTTCTTCGGCGTGCTGGCAATGTTCGGCGCCATCGTGGTCATGGCCCTGGCTCCCTGGCTCGACACCTCGTCGGTCCGCTCGGGCCGCTACCGGCCGATGTTCAAGTGGTGGTTCTACCTGCTCTGCTTCGACTTCATGATCCTGATGTGGGTCGGCGCGCAGCCGCCCGAAGGGATCTATCCCTACATCGCGCTGATGGGGGCGGCCTACTGGTTCTTCTACTTCCTGGTTGTCCTGCCGCTTCTGGGCGTGATCGAGAAGCCGCTGCCCGCCGTCGCCACGATCGAGGACGACTTCAACGACCATTACGGCAAGGCGCATGGGGCTTCCGGCGCCGCGACCAGCCCGGCCGAATGAGAGGGACGATGTCAGTCATGTTGAAGAACCTTACCCTGGCCGGCGCCGCCATTCTGGCACTGGGCACCGGCGCGGCCTTCGCGGCAGGAGAGGCGCACACGCACGACGTCGCCTTCTCGTTCGAGGGGCCGTTCGGAAAATTCGACCAGATGCAGCTTCAGCGCGGCCTGCAGGTCTATACCGAGGTCTGCTCGTCCTGCCACGGCCTCAAGTTCGTGCCGATCCGCACGCTCGCCGACGAAGGCGGCCCACATCTGCCGGAAGAGCAGGTGCGGCTCTACGCCAAGAATTTCGAAGTCTGGGACACTCAGCTGCGCGATTTTCGGACCGCGGAGATCACCGACCACTACCCGCCCAGCCAGCTTCCCAATGCGCCGGATCTGAGCCTGATGGCAAAGGCGCGCGCAGGGTTCCACGGTCCTTACGGGACCGGTCTGAGCCAGCTCTTCAACGGGATCGGCGGGCCCGAGCATATCGTTTCGGTGCTGACCGGCTATACCGGCGAGACCAAGGAACAGGCCGGCGCGACCTTCTATGAAAACCACGCCTTCGCCGGCGGCTGGATCGCCATGCCGCCGCCTCTGGCAGGCGAGGACGTGGATTTCCGCGACGGTTCTCCCAATGATCTCGAATCCGAGGCGCAGGATGTCGCGGCCTTCCTGATGTGGGCGGCCGAGCCGAAGATGATGGCCCGGAAAGAGGCCGGTCTGACTGCGGTCCTGTTCCTGACCGTCCTGACCGTGCTGCTCTACCTGACCAACAAACGGCTGTGGATGCCGATCAAGAAGAAGGCCAAGCAGGCCTGAGGTCCGTCATCGAAGGACCGATAAGGCGCGCCCCACGGGGCGCGCTTTTCGTTTCCGCGCGTCCGCCCGGCCCGCGGGGTTGAAACGGTCGACCGCCGATGCATTCTGGGCCCGTGCGCGGGAAACAGCGGGATGCACCAGCCCGGGCATCGAGGGGAGGACTGCACATGACTGACCGTTTTGCGATCTATCCGAGCCTTGCGGGACGGACGGTGTTGGTCTCCGGCGGTGCTTCGGGGATCGGTGCGGAAATCGTCACGGCCTTCGCGCGACAGGGCGCGAGGGTCGGATTTCTCGACCTAGACGCCAAAACCAGCGCCGCGCTTGCCGACAGGTGCCCCGGCGAGGTCGCGTTCGCGACCTGCGACTTGCGGGACATTCCCGCCCTGCAAAGGGGGATCGCGTCACTTCAGGCATCGCTCGGGCCGGCGACGATACTCGTCAACAACGCAGCGCGGGACGACCGCCACGACTGGACGCAGACCACGCCTGAGTACTGGGACGAGCGCATGGCGACCAACCTGCGCCACATGTTCTTCGCCATTCAGGCCGTCGCACCCGGCATGATCGCGGCGGGCGGCGGTTCGATCATCAACATGGGCTCCAATTCCTGGTGGGAAGCGGGCGCGGGCTTCCCGGCCTACGCAACGGCCAAGGCCGCGGTCCATGGGCTCACGCGGACCATGGCACGCGAGCTGGGCCCGCACCGGATTCGCGTCAACACCGTGGTGCCGGGCTGGATCATGACCGATCGACAGAAGACGCTCTGGGCGACGCCGGAGGCGCTGGACCGGCACCGGACACGCCAGTGCCTGCCCGACCTGATCGACCCGGTCTACGTGGCACGCATGGTAGTCTTTCTGGCGTCGGACGACGCCGCCATGTGCACGGCGAACAACTACATGGTCGAAGCCGGGTCGATCTGAGCGCAGGGCTGCCCGAACCCGGGCGAGCTTGATCCACACCACTCCGTGGCCGCAGCTTCTGCGGAACAGTCCTTGCCGAACATGGTTATATCGAGGGGCGCGGCAGGTCACGCGATCTGCTATCGCTTCACATGACAACAGAGAGGGACCGCCATGAAATCCATTACGACCGCAAGCATCGCTCTCGCCAGCGTCGCGCTCATGGCCAATTGCACCGCTGAAGAAACCGAAGCCGCCTTCGAGGACCCCGGAGCGTTCGCCTGCCGCGAACAGGCAACGATCAAGGCAAAGGTTGATTTCAGCCACACCGCTTCGACACCAATCAACCGGGATGCCTTCGGCACCGGGAACTACAACGTGACCGCGGCAGGCCAGAGTTATCGGTGCGTGGTCGACAAGGACAACGTCGTACTGTCGCTGGAGCCAATCTGACTGCCGAAGGACGCGGTCTTGCCATTGATCGCGCCCGACGGTTCTGGCATCCCCTCTCCCACTGGAGAGGGGATACCATGTCGCTGAATACCTTCGGCCAACTCTTCCGTGTCACCACCTGGGGCGAAAGTCACGGTCCGGCTCTCGGGGCGGTGGTGGACGGGTGCCCGCCTGGCATCGCCGTCTCGGAAGAGGCGCTGCAGGTCTGGCTCGACCGCCGCAAGCCGGGCCAGAGCAAGTACACCACCCAGCGGCGCGAGGCCGACGCGGTCGAGATACTCTCGGGTGTCTTCGAGGGCGTGACCACCGGGACGCCGATCCAGCTGCTGATCCGCAATACTGACCAACGGTCGAAGGATTACGGCGACATTGCCGAAAAATTCCGTCCGGGCCACGCCGACATCACCTATTGGCAGAAATACGGTATCCGCGACTACCGCGGCGGCGGACGCTCCTCGGCACGCGAAACCGCTGCGCGCGTGGCCGCAGGCGGGATCGCCCGCGCGGCGCTCGCGGCGCTCGTGCCCGAGCTCGCGATCTCCGGCTACATGGTCGCCGTCGGGCCTCACGGTATAGACCGGGAGCGGTTCGACCGGGACGAGATCGACCGCAACCCGTTCTGGTGTCCGGACGCAGAGGTCGCGCACGCCTGGGCGGCGTATCTGGACGAACTCAGGAAGTCCGGCGACAGTGTTGGCGCAATCGTCGAAGTGACCGCCGACGGCGTGCCGCCGGGGCTCGGCGCTCCGGTCTACGGCAAGCTCGATACCGACCTCGCGGCCGCCATGATGTCGATCAACGCGGTCAAGGGCGTGGAGATCGGCGAAGGCATGGCCGCCGCCGCGCTGACCGGCAGCGCCAATGCCGACGAGATCCGGATGGGCCCGAACGGGCCGGTCTATTCCTCAAATCACGCGGGCGGGATCCTCGGCGGGATTTCCACCGGACAGCCGGTGGTCGTGCGCTTCGCCGTCAAGCCGACGTCTTCGATCCTCACACCCCGCCGGACGATCACCAAGGCAGGCGCCGAGACCGAGATCGTTACCAAGGGGCGGCACGATCCCTGCGTCGGAATTCGCGCCGTGCCGGTCGGCGAGGCGATGATGGCCTGCGTCCTGCTCGACCACCTGCTTCTGGATCGCGGTCAGACCGGCGGCGCGCGGGGCGCAATCGGCGGCGCCTGAGCACCGCCCTAGGCGCTGAGGCGGGAGACCACCACGGTCACTTCCGGCTTGCGCCCGATCTCGCTCTGCGCGGTGTTGCGGACCGTCCGCCGCAGCGCTTCGGACAGCTTCTCGTCGTCGACCAGCACATCGTCATCGGCCCGGCGCAGGAACTGGTCCAGGTCGTGCTCCAGCACGTCCACAAGCGGCGTCCGCGAGGAACCGGTTTCGGGCAGGCCCATGGTCTCGCACCAGGGATCGCCAACCGGTTCGTCTTCCTCGTCCATGATCAGGGTCACCATCACATGGCCATTGAGGGCCATGCGGATCCGTTCGCGGACCACGCCATCGAAGGCACCGATCAGGACACTGCCGTCGACATAGGTCCGGCCGGTTTCGACGTGCTCCACCACCTGGGCAAGATCCCCGCTCAGATCCAGCATCGTTCCGTTGGGCGCCAGAACGCCGCTGATGCCGCTTTCGGCGGCCAGCCGCACATGCGCCCGAAGATGCCGGTGCTCGCCATGCATCGGCACCAGGAAATGCGGCCGGACAATCCCGTGGATCAGCTTGAGGTCGGGCCGATTGGCGTGACCCGAAACATGATAGAGCCCGCCCCGGTCGTCCACGACCTCCACGCCCTTCTCGGAAAAGGCGTTCATGATCCCGATCACCGCCTTCTCGTTGCCGGGAATGGTCTTCGACGAGAACAGGAAGGTATCGCCCTCGCCCAGTTCCAGCCCCAGATACTTGCCGCGGGCAAGCTGCGCGGAAGCGGCGCGTCGTTCGCCCTGGCTGCCGGTCACGATCAGCATCAGGCTTTCGCGGGGGATCAGCCCCGCATCCTCGACTGGCACGGTATGGGGGAAATCGGTCAGCACGCCGGTCTCGACGGCGGTCTGCACCATCCGCCGCATCGCCCGGCCCAGAAGGACAACCGACCGGCCCGCCGCCATGCCCGCGAGGGCCAGAGTCCGCACGCGGGCGATGTTGGATGCGAAGGTCGTGGCCACAACCATGCCGGGCTGGCTGGCAACGAATTTCTCGACTTCCGGGCCCAGCACCGCTTCGGAGCGACCGGGATGGTCGGTGAAGACATTGGTGGAATCGCAGATCAGCGCGCGGACACCCGGCCGCGCCACCTCCGCCCAGAGCTCGGGATCGAACGGCTCGCCCACTAGCGGCGTCGGGTCGAGCTTGAAATCACCGGTATGGATCACGCGCCCTGCCGGCGTATCGATGACCAGCGCAGAGCTTTCCGGGATCGAATGCGACATCGGCAGGAACGCCACCTTGAACGGCCCGGCCTGAACCTGATGCGGCCAGGGTTCCACCGTGGTGACGGCGTCATCGGGCTGGTCCTGCTCCTCCATCTTGCGTCGGGCGATCTCGGCCGTGAAGGGGCGGGCAAAGACGGGAACGCGAAGGCGGCGCCACAGATGCCCGACAGCGCCCACGTGATCCTCGTGAGCATGGGTGACGAAGATCGCCTCGATCCGGTCCCGGCGTTCGGCGAGCCAGGCGATGTCGGGCAGGATCAGATCGACCCCGGGGGTCGTGTCCATGTCGGGAAAGGTCACCCCCAGATCAACCACGATCAGCCGCTCGTCACCCGCCGGGCCGTAACCGTAGACATAGCAATTCATTCCGATCTCACCGGCCCCGCCGAGCGGGAGGTAGATCAATCGGTCAGCGCTCATTGGCTGCCGTTCTCCTTGTTATACGCATTGATGATGGTCAGCCCGTGCATGGTCAGGTTGTCCTCGAAATGGTCGAAGAGTGTCTCGCCCTGTTGGAAGAGCGGCGCAAGCCCCCCGGTGGCAATCACCTTCATCGGGCGGGCATGCTCGCCACGGATACGGGTGCAGATCTCCTTCACCAGACCCACGTATCCCCAGAAGATGCCGGACTGCATGCAGTCGACCGTGTTCTTGCCGATCACCTGATGCGGCGTGGTAATGTCGATATGGGGCAATGCGGCAGCCGCAAGGTGCAGCGCCTGGAGACTGAGATTCACGCCCGGCGAGATCACGCCACCGATATAGGCCCCGTCCACATCGACGACGTCAAACGTGGTCGCCGTTCCGAAATCGACCACGACGAGATCGCCTCCGAAGAGATCGAACGCGCCCACCGTGTTGACCAGCCGGTCGGGACCGACCTGTGCGCCGGGATCGACCCGCACGGGGACCGGCAACTGGCATTCCGGCCGACCGACGACGAGCGGGCGACAATTGAAGTAGCGGTTGCTCAGAACTCGGAGGTTGAAGACCACCCGTGGCACCGTCGAGGACACGATCACTTCCGAGATCTTCGCGTCGATCTTCTGTGCCGTCATCAGGGTGCTGAGCCAGACATAATATTCGTCTGCCGTCCGGCTCTGCTCGGTCGAGATTCGCCAGGTCGAGATGAAGGACCGGCCATCCCAGATCGAGAACACGGTATTGGTGTTGCCGCAGTCGATGGCAAGCAGCATGCGGGGACTCCCCTTAGCCTTCGGGCTCAGAAGTAGATTTCAGCGGCGGGAACCGCGACCCGACCCTTGGCGGTCACAAGGACCAGCGCACCGGTGGCATCGATATCCGCGAATGTTCCGGACAGGGTTTCGGTTCCGGTTCGCGCGCGGATCACCTCTCCGCGCCGCGCGGCCCGGTCGAGAAAGGCGGTTCGCAGCGGCTCGAACCCGTGATCGGTCAGCCGCCACTCCCAGACTGCGAAAGCAGGCGCGAGAATGCCGAGGAATTCCTCGGGCGTGATCCGCGCACCGGTAGCCGAGAGAACAGATGTCGGTTCCAGCGCATCCGGTTCGAGCGACGCGCGCGACGGTGCCGCGACCAGGTTGACGCCGATCCCGATGCAGAGCGGGCTCATCCGGCCGCCTTGTCCGGCGCTTTCCAGAAGGATGCCCGCCACCTTCGCCCCGTTGAGCAGAACATCGTTGGGCCATTTCAGCGACAGGCTTTCGGGACGGCCGGTCGCGGTGGCCAGGGCATCGTGGAGCGCCAGCGCCGCCACGAAGCTGCGCAGAGCGGCATCCGCCGCGCTGCCCTCCGGGCGCATCACCAGAGTCGCGGCGAAATTCCCGCCGGGATCCGCCCAGGCCCGCCCGCGTCGACCGCGGCCGGCCGTCTGGCGCAGCGCGAGAATCCAAGTCGGAACGGCAAGAGTCCCGGCGATGCGCGCGCCTTCGGCATTGGTGCTGTCGGTCTCTTCCAGCACCACCCGCCCGACGCCATCCGGCCAGGCGACCGGATTACGGGACAAGCGCCGCTGCCGCCGCTGCCGCCATCGTGTCCACACCGAACAGGTTCACGACCCCCACGACCATCGCCGCCGCCGACACCACCAGCATGACGCCCAGGACCGGCGAGGTATCGTGGTCGAGCACCTCTTTCTCCTGTCCGAAATACAAGTAGTAGACGATCCGGAGATAATAGAAGGCCCCGATCACCGAGGCGATGACACCGGCGACGGCCAGCCAGGCCAGCCCGCCATCATACGCCGCGCGCAGCACGTAGTACTTCCCGAAGAAGCCGACGAGCGGCGGCACACCCGCGAGGCTGAACAGCAGCACAAGCATGGCCAGCGCCTTCATCGGCTCACGGTTGGCGTAATTGTTCAGCGACGAGATGTCGGTCACCGGCTGGCCGTCCCGGCCCATCGAGAGGATGAAGGCGAAGGTCCCGACATTCATCGTGACGTAGATCGCCATGTAGACCAGCATCGCCTGAACGCCGAACGCGGTGCCTGCGGCAAGTCCCATCAGCGCATAGCCCATATGGGTGATGGAGGAATAGGCCATCAGCCGCTTGATGTTGGTCTGCCCGATCGCGGCGATCGAGCCGAGGAACATCGAGATCACGCTGAGCAGCGCCAGTACTTGCTGCCAGTCGCCGACCACGCCCCCGAAGGCGCCATGGACCAGCCGGGCAAACAGCGCCATGGCGGCCATCTTGGGCGCGGTGGCGAAGAACGCGGTGACCGGCGTCGGCGAGCCCTCGTAGACGTCCGGCGTCCACATGTGGAAGGGCGCAGCGGACACCTTGAATGCCAGCCCCGACACCAGGAAGACAAGACCGAACAGAAGCCCCAGCGGCACATGGCCTTCGGTCGCCACTGTGACGATCCCGGCGAAATCGGTGGTGCCGGCGAAGCCGTAGGTCAGCGACGCACCGTAGAGCAGAAGTCCGGAACTGAGCGCGCCGAGCACGAAGTACTTCAGGCCGGCCTCCGTCGACCGGACACTGTCGCGGCGCAGCGCGGCCACGACGTAGAGCGACAGCGATTGCAGCTCCAGCCCCATGTAGAGCGACATCAGGTTGCCGGCCGACACCATCACCATCATGCCGACCACCGCCAGAGTGACGAGGAGCGGATATTCAAAACGCAGCAGGTCGCGCCGCGCCATGTAGCCTTCGCCCATCAGCAGGACCGCCGCCGCCGAGAGCAGGATCGCCACTTTGGCGAACCGCGCGAACCCGTCGTCGATGAACAGGCCCTCCTGGACGACATGGGTGCCGCCCGAGGGGCCGAGTCCGATCCAGATCGCGGTCAGGAAGAAGATGCCCGTGGTGGTCCAGACCAGCAGCGGCGCGGTCTCGTCCTTGCCGGTATAGGCCGCGACCAGAAGCGCCACCATCGCATAGCAGCACAGCACGATCTCGGGCAGGATGACGGAGAGGTCGGCGACGGTCATGAAAGCGCCCTCAATGCTCTGCCGCAACCTGGGTGGCCGGAGCCTGTTCCAGGAGTGCGGTCTGATAGGTCGACAGAAGCGCCGAGACCGTTGGTCCGATGCGGTCGGTCACGAGGCTCGGGTAGACCCCGAGCAGAATGGTCATCACCACGAGCGGTGCGAAGATCGCGCGCTCGCGCACCGTCATGTCCCGGATCGTCTTCAGGCTCTCCTTGATCAGATCGCCGAACACGACCCGGCGATAAAGCCAGAGCGCGTAGCCGGCCGAGAGGATCACCCCGGACGTGGCCACGGCAGCGACCCAGGTGTTGGCCTGGAAGATGCCCATCAGCGTCAGGAACTCGCCCACGAAGCCCGATGTGCCCGGCAGGCCCACGTTCGCCATGGTGAAGAGCATGAAGACCAGCGCGTAGACCGGCATCCGGTTCACGAGACCGCCGTAGGCGTCGATGTCGCGCGTGTGCATCCGGTCATAGATCACGCCGACACAGAGGAACAGTGCGCCGGACACGAAGCCGTGGCTGATCATCTGGAAGATGGCGCCGTCTACGCCCTGCTGGTTCGCCGCGAAGATGCCAGCGGTCACGTAGCCCATATGCGCGACCGAAGAATAGGCGATCAGCTTCTTCATGTCCTCCTGCACCAGCGCAACGAGCGAGGTGTAGACGATGGCGATCGCCGACATCCAGAAGACCAGCGGTGCCAGGATGTCGGACGCTACGGGAAACATCGGCAGCGAGAAGCGCAAGAACCCGTAGCCGCCCATTTTCAGCAGGATTGCGGCCAGAATGACCGATCCGGCGGTCGGGGCCTGCACGTGCGCATCCGGAAGCCATGTATGCACCGGCCACATCGGCATCTTGACCGCAAAGGACGCAAAGAAGGCGAGCCAGAGCAAGGTCTGCATGCCGCCGAGAACGTGGAAGCCGAGAAGGTTGAACGGCTCTGACGCGAACTGGTGGTGGAGCAGCGTCGGGATGTCCGTGGTGCCTGCATTGAGGGCCATGGCGACCATGGCAACCAGCATCAGGACCGAGCCGAGGAAGGTATAGAGGAAGAACTTGAAGGCCGCGTAGATCCGGTCCTTGCCGCCCCAGATCCCGATGATCAGGAACATCGGGATCAGGCCACCCTCGAAGAACAGGTAGAACAGGATCAGGTCGAGCGCGCAGAACACTCCGAGCATCAGCGTCTCGAGCACGAGGAAGGCGATCATGTATTCCTTCACGCGCGTCTCGACGCTCCAGCAGGCACCGATGGTCAGCGGCATCAGGAAGGTCGTGAGCAGAACGAACAGGACCGAGATCCCGTCGACACCCATCTTGTACTTCAGGCCGAGGATCCAGTCGTGCTCCTCGACGAACTGGAAGCCGGTATTCGCGGGATCGAACCCGGCCAGGATGAAGAGCGACAGCGCGAAGGTCAGCGTTGTCGCCGCCAGGGCTACCCAGCGCGCATTGCGCTGCGCATCCGCGTCGTCGCCGCGCAGGAACAGCGCCAGGATCAGCGCCGCGACGGCCGGCAGGAAGGTGACGATGGAAAGCAGGTTGTTCATTGCACCGCCCCTCCGAAGAGGCTCATCAGGGTGATCAGGACGGCGATGCCCAGAACCATCGCGAACGCGTAGCTGAAGATGTACCCCGACTGCAACCGGCCGGCGAGGCGGGTAAAGTATGGGATCACTCCCATGGCGAGGCCGTTGATCCCGCCGTCGATGACTCCGCCGTCGCCGTATTTCCAGAGGAAGCGACCGATCGCCTTCGCGGGCCGCACGAAGACGGCGTCATAGATCTCGTCGAAGTACCACTTGTTGAGCAGGAACCGGTAGAGCGGCCAGTTCGCCCGGGCGATCTGGCCCGGAAGCTCCGGCCGGCGGATGTACATCAGCCAGGCGAGTCCGAAGCCGAGCAGCATCGCCACAAAGGGCG
The DNA here is from genome assembly GCA_020425125.1 of Paracoccaceae bacterium. Classification (GTDB taxonomy): domain Bacteria; phylum Pseudomonadota; class Alphaproteobacteria; order Rhodobacterales; family Rhodobacteraceae; genus Meridianimarinicoccus. The sequence continues at coordinate 27,941 of JAGQRV010000013.1, forward strand.
AGACCTTCACCCAGCTCGGCGCGTGGTGCGCGTCGTCGAGCACCGTGCTGTCTTCGGCCATGTAGATCGCTCCGATGGGCTGCGCCGCGCCATGCCCATCGCCGGCCGCCTCTCCATGTCCCTCTTCGGACATGGCGGCACCGTGGCCCTCCTCCGCAGCCGCGGCATGGTCGCCGGCCGGCGCCACCGCGTGGTCGGCCGTGCCGCCCTCGCCCGCTGCGGCGGCGACCTCATGGTGCGGCATGCCGAAGAAGGTCGTCATGGCGGTGTGGTCGCCGAAGAACGGCTTGTACCAGATCATCCCCGAAAGGACCGCGCCGACCGCCAGCACGCCAAGCGGGATCAGCATGACCCGCGGGCTCTCATGCGCGTGCTCGTAGGTGTGCAGGCTGTTGTGATGGTCCGGCTTCGGCGCGCCGAAGAAGGTCATGAAGATGAGCCGCCAGGAATAGAAGCTGGTGAACGCGGCGGCGACCACCAGGGCCCAGAAGGCAAAGCCCGCCATCGAGTTTTGCCCGGCCCAAGTGCTTTCGATGATCGCGTCCTTCGACAGGAACCCTGCAAAGCCGATTCCGGTGAATGGTATTCCCACGCCGGTGATTGCCAGCGTCCCGATCATCATCGTCCAGAAGGTGAAGGGGATCTTCTTCCGGAGCCCGCCATAGTGACGCATGTCCTGTTCGTGATGCATTGCGTGGATCACGGACCCCGCGCAAAGGAACAGGAGCGCCTTGAAGAAGGCATGGGTCAGCAAGTGGAACATCGCCGCGGAGTAGACCCCGACCCCCGCTGCAGCGAACATGTAGCCGAGCTGCGAAC
>JAGQRV010000013.1:28777-34063 GCA_020425125.1 Paracoccaceae bacterium
GCTTGATGTCGTTCTGCACCAGGCCGATCGTCGCGGCGAAGAAGGCCGTTGCGGCGCCGATAAAGGTGATGAAGGCCGCCGTGTGCGGGGCGTACTCGATCAGCGGCGACATCCGGCACACCAGGAACACGCCTGCCGTCACCATGGTCGCTGCATGGATCAGTGCGGACACCGGGGTCGGACCTTCCATCGCGTCCGGAAGCCAGGTGTGCAGGAAGAGCTGCGCCGACTTGCCCATCGCACCGACGAACAGCAGGAACGCGGTCAGTTCGGCCGCATTCCAGTCGGTCCAGAGGAACGAGATCTGCGTCTGTGCGAGTTCGGGTGCCTTCGCGAAGACCACGTCGAAATTGATGCTGTCGGTCAGGAAGAACAGCCCGAAGATCCCCAGCGCGAAACCGAAATCGCCGACCCGGTTGACAATGAAGGCCTTGATCGCCGCGGCATTGGCCGACGGCTTGCGGTAGTAGAAGCCGATCAACAGGTAGGAGGCGACGCCGACGCCTTCCCAGCCGAAGAACATCTGCACCAGGTTGTTCGACGTCACCAGCATCAGCATGGCGAAGGTGAAGAAAGACAGATAAGCGAAGAAGCGCGGCTTGTAGACCTCTCCCTCGCGCCACTGCGGGTCATGGTCCATGTAGCCGAAGCTGTAGAGGTGAACGAGGCTCGACACCGTGGTGACCACGATCAGCATGATCTCGGTCAGGCGGTCGAGGCGCAGACCCCAGCTGGTCGACAGGCTGCCGGACTCGATCCAGCGAAAGAACTCGACCTCCTGGGTGACACCGTTGAATCCCAGGAACGACGCCCAAGACACGGCACACGCGTAGAACAGAAGCCCCGTGGCGGTCCACATCGCCGCCTTCTCGCCGATGATCCGCCAGCCGAAGCCGCAGATCAGGGCGCCGACGAGCGGAGCGAAGAGGATGACAGATTCCATGCGCTCAGCCCTTCATGTTGTTGACGTCTTCCACCGCGATCGTGCCGCGGTTGCGGAAGAAGCAGACAAGGATCGCAAGGCCGATGGCGGCCTCGGCGGCGGCGACGGTGAGCACGAACATCGTGAAGATCTGGCCCGTCAGATCGCCCAGAAAGCTGGAGAACGCGACCAGGTTGATGTTGACCGACAGCAGCATCAGCTCGATCGACATCAGCAGGATGATGACGTTCTTGCGGTTCAGGAACAGCCCGAAGATGCCGATCACGAACAGCGTGGCCGCAACGGCGAGGTAGTGTTCAAGTCCAACCATCCATGTCCCTCCGGGTCTCGTGCCCGTCCATTCCTGTGCCCGGCAGCCCTGCCGCGCGGGGCCTAGAGGCCCTGCCCCGGTTCGATGTCCCTCAACTCCAGCGCGGTGGCCGGGTCGCGGTAGATTTGTGCCAGGATGTCCTGCCGCTTGACGTTGGTCCGATGGCGCAGCGTCAGGATGATTGCCCCGACCATGGCCACCAGCAGCACCATCGCGGCAAGCTGGAACAGGATCAGGTACTTGTCATACAGCACGTGGCCGAGCGCCGCGGTGTTCGTCATCTCGGTCGCCGCCGGCGCCACATTCGCCCTGAGCGCCTCGGCGTCCGGCGCAAAGACCCAGACCCCCAGCGCGATCGACAGCTGCATCAGGATCACGATCCCGATCAGAAGCGCGAGCGGCACGTATTTCGCCATCTCCGCCTTGAGTTCGGCGAAATCCACGTCGAGCATCATGACCACGAAGAGGAACAGCACCGCGACCGCGCCAACATAGACGATGATCAGCAGCATCGCGACGAATTCGGCCCCCAGCAGCACGAAGAACCCGGCCGCCGAAAGGAAGGCCAGGATCAACCACAGGACCGAATGCACGGGATTGCGCGAGATCACGGTGAACAATCCCCCCGCAAGCACGCCGAGAGCGAAGAGATAGAAGGCGAATATGGCTGGCGTCATCGGTCGGTTCCTTCCCCTGCGCTCAGCGGTAGGGCGCGTCGATTTCGAGATTGCGGGCGATCTCCGCCTCCCACCGTTCGCCGTTGTCGAGAAGCTTCTCCTTGGTGAAGTAGAGCTCCTCGCGGGTCTCGGCGGAAAACTCGAAGTTCGGCCCCTCGACGATGGCATCGACCGGACAGGCCTCCTGGCAGAATCCGCAGTAGATGCACTTCGTCATGTCGATGTCGTAGCGCGTGGTCCGGCGCGAGCCGTCCTCGCGCGGTTCCGCGTCGATAGTGATCGCCTGCGCCGGACAGATCGCCTCGCAGAGCTTGCANNATGCAGCGCTCCTCGCCGTTGGGATAACGCCTCAGCGCATGCTCGCCCCGGAAGCGCGGGCTGAGCGGTCCCTTCTCGTGGGGGTAGTTCACCGTCGCCTTGGGCGCGAAGAAGTACTTCAGCCCCAGCCGCATCCCCGTCATCATGTCGGCGAGGAAGAAGTAGCGGCGGGCACGGGTCCAGTCGATTGCGGTCATGGATCAGCCTCCCACGGTCCAGCGGGCCCAGAAGCCGCCGAGCACTTCGTATTTCGCCAGGAACGCGACGATCACCACCCAGCCGATCGACATCGGCAGGAACACCTTCCAGCCCAGCCGCATCAACTGATCGTAGCGATAGCGCGGCACGATCGCCTTCACCATGGCGAAGAGGAAGAAGAAGAAGGCCATCTTCCCGATCATCCAGATCGCCCCGTCGGGCAGGCCCGGGATCGGCGACAGCCAGCCGCCGAAGAACAGCAGCGAGGTCAGCGCGCACATCAGGAAGATCGCGATGTATTCTCCGGCCATGAACAGGAGGAACGGCGTCGACGAGTATTCCACCTGGTAGCCCGCGACCAGTTCGGACTCGGCCTCGGGCAGGTCGAAGGGCGGGCGGTTGGTTTCGGCCAGTGCCGAGACGAAGAACAGCACCACCATTGGCAGATGCGGCAGCCAGTACCAGTTGAAGAACCCGAAGGCCCCGTCCTGCGCCCGCACGATGTCGCCGAAGTTCAGCGATCCCGTGGAAATCACCACGCCGACGATGATCAGGCCCAGCGACACCTCGTACGAGATCATCTGTGCGGCCGAACGGAGGCTTCCCAGGAACGGGTATTTCGAGTTCGACGCCCAGCCGCCCATGATCACGCCGTAGACTTCGAGCGACGACATGGCAAAGACGTAAAGAATTGCCACGTTGATGTCCGAGAGTACCCAGCCGTCCGAGAACGGGATCACCGCCCAGGCGATCACCGCCAGAACGAACGAGGTCATCGGCGCCATCAGGAAGACGGTCTTGTCCGACCCGGACGGAACGACGACCTCCTTGACCACGTATTTGAGGGCGTCCGCCACAGACTGCAGCAGGCCGAAGGCGCCGACCACATTCGGGCCCTTGCGCATCTGCACTGCGGCCCAGATCTTGCGGTCGCCGTAAACCAGGAACAGCAGCGAGATCATCACGAAGGCAACCACCGCCACGCACTGGGCCAGGATGATCACGAAGATCCCCAGATTGGAGGAGAAGAACTCAGCCATCGACGTCTCCCGCGGTCTGGGCGCCGGCCCCGGCCAGGGGGCCGAAGCGGCGCTCGGATGGGTGCTGGTAAACAGCAAGTGGCCGCGCCATGCCAACGGTCAGGGCCGGACTTGTGCGAAGATGTCGCGGCATCTCTCCCCCTACTCCGCAGCGATCGCGGTTTCGCCGCGCGCCTTGGCGCGGCGGCTCAGCTCGGCCATCAGGGTCGAGGCGCGGGCAATCGGATTGGTGAGATACTGGTCCGACACCGCGGCGCGGAAATCGCCCGAGCCAAGCTCGCCCGCCTCCAGCATCTGCCACTCGTTCTCTGCGACCTGGTCGACCTGCGCCAGGTGGGGCACGGCCGCGACCATCGCCTGACGCAACTGGGCGAGCGAGTCGAAGGGCAACGTCTGGTCCAGACGCGCGCTGAGTGCGCGCAGGATGGCCCAGTTCTCCTTGGCCTCTCCCGGCGGGAAACCGGCCCGCTGCGCCAGCTGCGGCCGACCCTCGGTATTGACGAAGAGCCCGGATTCCTCGGTCCAGGCCGCTCCGGGAAGGATGACATCCGCCCGGTGTGCACCCCGGTCGCCATGGCTGCCCTGGTAGATCACGAAGGCGCCGTCCGGCAGATCAATCTCGTCCGCACCCAGATTGTAGACCACCTCGGCCCCGTCGAGCGCAGCGGCAAGTCCGCCTTCGGTCACCGCACCGACATCCATCGCACCAACCCGCCCGGCTGCGGTGTGCAGCACCAAGAGCCCGGATTGCGACTCCGCCGCGATCCTCATGGCGCCCGCCAGAACCGCGGCCCCGTCTCCGTCCAGCAGCGCGCCCTGCCCCACGATGACCAGTGAGGGGACGTCGCGCACCTTGTCGAAGCTCTTGTCGAAATGCCCGGCCAGTGCCGCGCGGTCGGCTCCCAAGTGATCGTAATCGTAGGTGAGATCGACCGGGGCCCCGATCAGACCGACCTGCGCGCCGGCAAGCCAGGCCTTGCGGATCCGTGCGTTCAGGACCGGCGCTTCCTCTCGCGGGTTGGTGCCGACGAGCAGGATGAACCTCGCGTGATCGATATCCTCGATCGCCGCCGTCCCGACATAGGCCGAGCGATTGCCCGCCGGCAGGGCCGCGCCATCGGTGCGGCATTCGACCTTGCCGTCCATGCCTTCGACCAGTTGCTTCAGCGCAAAAGCAGCCTCGGTCGGCGCCAGATCCCCGACGAGGCCGGCAACCTTCTTGCCCTTCATCGCGGCCGCTGCGGCGGTCAGCGCCTCCTGCCAGCCGGCCGTGCGCAGACGGCCGTTCTCGCGGATATAAGGCTTGTCGAGACGCTGGCGGCGCAGGCCGTCCCAGACGAACCGCGATCTGTCGCCAAGCCACTCCTCATTTACGCCGTCGTGGTTGCGCGGCAGGAAGCGCATCACCTCGCGCCCCTTGGCATCGACCCGGATGTTCGAGCCGAGCGCGTCCATCACGTCGATCGACTCGGTCTTCGTGAGCTCCCAAGGCCGGGCCGTGAAGGAATAGGGCTTCGACACCAGCGCGCCGACCGGGCAGAGGTCGATGATGTTGCCCTGCATGTTCGAATCGAGCGTCTGGCCCAGATACGAGGTGATCTCGGAATCCTCGCCGCGCCCGGTCTGACCCATCTGGGTGATGCCCGCCACTTCGGTGGTGAACCGCACGCATCTGGTGCACGAGATGCAGCGGGTCATGTGGGTTTCGACCAGCGGGCCCAGATCCAGGTCGTCGGCCGCACGCTTCGGTTCGCGATATCGCGAGAAATCGATCCCGTAGGCCATCGCCTGGTCCTGCAG
>JAGQRV010000076.1 GCA_020425125.1 Paracoccaceae bacterium
CAAGACCGCCGACTGGATCATCGATATCGGCCCGGAAGGGGGCGATGGCGGCGGTCGCATCGTGGCGACCGGCACGCCCGAAGCGGTGGCGAAGGTGGCCGGAAGCCATACCGGTCGCTACCTCAAGCCGATGCTGGCGTCCCGGCGCGTCGCCGCAGAATAGCCGGGGCGCGGCGGGCGGATCGCAGGCCCCGGACGTCGTCCTCAGCCAGACTGCCCGGGCTCGATCAGGACCGTTTCCACTTTGGCACCGGTTTCCAGGGTCCGGTGCACCGGGCACTTGTCGGCGATCTCGCGCAGGCGGTCGCGTTGAGCGCCGCTAAGATCGCCGGTCAGCCGGATGGTTCGCAGAAACCGGTCGATCCGGGGCTCGATCCCGACCGCTGCATCCTGGGCGTGCATCTTGTCGTGGGTGACGTCGACCGACACGTGGTCGAGCGCCCATTCCTTCCGCCGTGCGTACATCCGGATCGTCATCGAGGTGCAGGCGCCAAGCGCGGCGGCAAGGAACCCATAAGGAGACATGCCTCGGTCCGAGCCGCCATAGGCCCGGGGCTCGTCGGCAAACGCATGATGATACGGCCCGGCGTCGATATCCTGCAGAAATCCGTCCGGACCGGCCTCGGAAACACGCACCACACCTTCGGGCGCACCGGGCGGGGGCGCGGGTGGCCGCAGGTCCAGGTATCGGCTGGCCCAGGTCGCGATCACCTCGGCGGCATATTCGGCGTCGTCCCGCCGGCTGAGCAGGTGATCGGCATCGTCAAGTGTCACGAAGCTCTTGGGGTGCTTCGCGGCGCGGAAAATCTCGGTGGCATTGTCGATGCCGACGATCTCGTCGCGCGGGGCGTGCAGGATGAGCAGGGCGCGATGCAATCCGGCAATGGCCGGCGCGAGCTTGGCCGCGGCAATATCTTCGATGAAGTCCCGGCCGATCCGGACCGGTGCGCCGCCAAGGCTGACCTCGGCCGAGCCGTCGCGAATGATCCGGTCGAACGCATCTGCGAGATTGCGGGCGACGTGGGATGGATCGGCCGGTGCACCGATGGTCGCCACGGCGCGAACCGAGGGTATCTGCGCCGCGGCGCGCAGCACGGCCGCGCCGCCGAGCGAGTGTCCGATCAGCAATGCCGGGGGCAGGCCCTGCGCGGACAGGGCCGCAGCCGCGGCGACCAGGTCCTCCACGTTCGAGGTGAACGTGGTGTTGGCGAATTCGCCGCCGCTATGGCCTAGTCCGGTGAAATCGAACCTGAGAACGGCAAAGCCCATTGCAGAAAGCCGTCCGGCGATCCGGCGGGCGGCGGCGATGTCCTTGCCGCAGGTAAAGCAGTGCGCGAAGAGGGCGGTCGCCAGAACCGGCCCGTCCGGACTGTCGAGCCGTGCGGCCAGCACGTCGCCGCCGTGACCCTTGAAAGTGAACCGCTCCGTCGCCATTGCCTGCAGGTCCCCCACGTCGCCTTGCTCGTCCAAGATGCGGCGACAGGTCCTGCCGGGCAATGATCACTACACCGCTGTCACACAAGGGTGAGAGTTGCCATTCGGGACCGTGAGACCGCACAGAAGGCGCGTGGGCGTGCCGCATTTCGGCACCGGCACCGATCCCGGTCCGGTGGCGCCACGGACGCATCCATCCCGTCGGGGTGAATGCAAAGAAGGGCGCCGTCTGGCGCCCTCCGATGTCGTGACTGTCCCGGTCGACCGGTCAGCAGCTGTAGTACATCTGGTATTCCACCGGGTGCGGCGTATGCTCGAAGTTGTAGACCTCTTCCCACTTGAGATCCATGTAGCCTTCGATCTGGTCCTTGGTGAAGACGTCGCCGGCCAGGAGGAAGTCATGGTCCGCGGCGAGGCAGTCCAGCGCTTCGCGCAGGCTCGCACAGACGGTCGGAATCTCGGCCAGTTCTTCGGGCGGAAGATCGTAGAGATCCTTGTCGCTCGGTTCGCCGGGATGGAGCTTGTTCTTGATCCCGTCGAGGCCGGCCATGAGCAGGGCCGAGAAGGCCAGATAGGGGTTCGCCGACGGATCGGGGAAACGGGCCTCGACGCGCTTGGCCTTCGGGCTCTCCGACCAGGGAATGCGCACGCAACCCGACCGGTTCGAGGCCGAATATGCGCGCAGAACGGGTGCCTCGAAGCCGGGGATCAGACGCTTGTAGCTGTTGGTGCCCGGGTTGGTGAACGCGTTCAGCGTCTTGGCATGCTTCAGGATGCCGCCGATGAAGTAAAGTGCCTCGTCCGACAGATCGGCATACTTGTCGCCCGCGAAGAGCGGCTTGCCGTCCTTCCAGATCGACATGTTGACATGCATGCCGGTCCCGTTGTCGCCCTTGATCGGCTTCGGCATGAACGTCACGGTCTTGCCATAGGCCTGAGCCACGTTCTGCACGACATACTTGTACTTCAGGATCTCGTCGGCCTGCTTGGTCAGGGTCCCGAAGATCAGGCCCAGTTCGTGCTGGCACGAGGCCACCTCGTGGTGGTGCTTGTCGACCTTCATCCCCATGCGCTTCATGGTCGACAGCATTTCCGACCGGATGTCCTGCGCGTCGTCGACCGGGTTGACCGGGAAGTAGCCGCCCTTGATGCCGGGGCGGTGCCCCATGTTGCCCATCTCGTATTCCGTGTCGGTGTTCCAGGCGCCGTCGATCGCGTCGACCTGGTACGACACCTTGTTCATCGCGACCTGAAAGCGGACGTCGTCAAACATGAAGAATTCGGCTTCGGGACCGAAATAGGACGCGTCGCCGATGCCCGAGGACTTCAGGTAGGCTTCGGCCTTCTGCGCGGTGCCGCGCGGGTCGCGCGAATAGGGCTCGCCGGTATCGGGCTCGACCACGGTGTTGTGGATGGCCAGCGTCTTCTCGGCGTAGAACGGGTCGATATATGCGCTTTCGGTATCCGGCATCAGCTTCATGTCGGATTCTTCGATGCCCTTCCAGCCGGCGATCGAGGAGCCGTCGAACATGAACCCTTCCTCAAGGAAGTCTTCATCGACCTGGTCCGACAGGACAGTGACGTGCTGGAGCCTGCCGCGCGGGTCGCAGAAGCGGATGTCGACGTATTCGACTTCCTCGTCCTTGATCAACTTGAGAACTGCATCTTTGCTCATGTGACGTGAGATCCCTCTAGCTGCGTTGGATATTTCCGGACAGGTGCATCGCGATGGCGGCGCCGGCTCACAGTGCCGCGTCGCCTTCTTCGCCGGTTCGGATGCGGATTGCCTGGTCGACGGTGGAGACGAAGATCTTTCCATCGCCGATCTTGTCGGTCTTGGCGGCTTCGAGGATGGCGTCGATGGCGGTTTCGACCTGATCGTCCGGAAGCACGACCTCGATCTTCACCTTGGGAAGAAAATCCACCACGTATTCAGCACCCCGGTAGAGTTCGGTATGGCCCTTCTGCCGGCCGAACCCTTTGACCTCGACAACGGAGAGACCCTGTACGCCGATTTCCTGGAGCGCTTCTTTGACTTCGTCCAGCTTGAACGGCTTGATGATGGCCTCGATCTTCTTCATCCGCACGTCTCCCCCGTGACCCTTGGTTTGAGGGTCAGACCACTTTCGCCGGGCAGCCACAATTGGCTAGGCTGAAGGTCTCGCGAACAGCAGCGCGATTCCCACCTTGGGTGTCATAATTCAGGCGATCCGCCTAAGAAATGGACAGAATGAAAACTGGGCGTCCCGAAGATGCGGCAGATTTGCTCACTGCAGAGCAAATGCGTAGTCTTGAGGCAGATGCGATCGGCAGCGGGCGGGTCACCGGCCGGACCCTGATGGAGCGGGCCGGGCAGGGGGTCCTGACGGCGATTCTGGAGACCTGGCCGGACCTTGCCGATACGCCCGGCCGCGCGGTGGTATTGTGCGGGCCGGGAAACAACGGCGGCGATGGCTATGTGGTCGCCCGCCTTCTGAGCGCGCGTGGGTGGAGCGTCGGTCTTCATTCCCTCGGCGATCCGGCGCGGCTTCCGCCTGACGCTCGGGCCAACCACGATCTCTGGACGTCGGTCGGACCGGTGGCACCGCTCGCAGACGCGGCGGGAGGCCTGCCGGATGCGGAACTTGTGGTCGATGCCCTGTTCGGGATCGGCCTGGCCCGGGGGCTCGCGCCCGAGATCTGCGCGGTCCTTGCCGCGGTGCCTCAGACGGCCTGTCGCGTGGCCATCGACGTGCCCAGCGGTCGGGACACCGATACCGGGGAGGTTCTTGGCGACTGCGCTTTCGCGGCCGATCTGGTCGTCACCTTCCATGCCCGAAAGCCGGTGCATTCGGTGCTTGCGGCCGAAGGCGTCGCGGTCATTGTTGCGGATATCGGCCTGTGAACCGATCGAGCCTGACGGCATTGTCTCCGGATCAGGTCGCACGGCTCGCAAAGCGCGTCGATCAGCACAAATACGATCATGGCCACGCATTGATTCTTGCTGGCGGGCCCGGGCGCGGTGGTGCCGCGCGACTTGCGGCGCGGGCGGCCTTGCGTGTCGGGGCGGGGCTGGTGACGGTTGCTTGTCCACCCGCGGCAATGGCCGAGAATGCTGCGCAGCTGAACGCCGTGATGCTTCGGCCCCTCGCGGATGCGGCCGACCTGACCCGCATTCTCGACGACCGCCGGTTCAATGGCCTGTGCCTCGGCCCGGGGCTCGGCCTCGGGGAGGCGACGCGCGACCTGGTCCGGGCTGCACTGGCGGCGGAGCGCGCCCTCGTGCTCGACGCGGATGCCCTGACCGCTCACGCGGCGGCGCCAGGCGAGCTTTTCGACCGACTTCACCCGCGCTCCGTCCTGACGCCCCATTCCGGCGAGTTCGCCCGACTGTTTCCTGATCTGGGCGCCGGGATCGGAGCCGATTTCGGCGAGAGCGGGCTGGACGCGCGGCGGAGGGCTGTTCTTGCGGCTGCCGAGCGTGCCGGTGCCACCGTGCTTCTCAAGGGTGCCGTGACACTGATCGCGGAGCCGGGTGGCGGGGCGGCGTCGCTGGACCTGACCGGCGCGCTGGCCGCGCCGTGGTTGGCAACGGCCGGATCCGGGGATGTCCTGGCCGGGATCATCACCGGACTTCTGGCACGCGGGGTCCCGCCGTTCCAGGCTGCCGAACTGGGCGCCTGGATGCATGCCGCCGCGGGTCGTCAGGCGGGCGCTGGCCTGATTGCCGAGGATTTGCCGGACGCGCTCCCGGCTGTCTTTCGCGGGCTTGGGCTGTGAGATCAATTTGCCCCTCGCGCCGAGGGCGGCGGTTTGTTAGAGCGTCACCCGTCGCGGGTGTGGCGGAATTGGTAGACGCACCAGATTTAGGTTCTGGCGCCGCAAGGCGTGGGGGTTCAAGTCCCTTCACCCGCACCAATGACTTGGCAGGAACATGCTTGGCGCCGCGGAAGTTTTTGCCACATGTTTTGCCACTTTCACGATTCGTGCTTTGTTCGTTCCGAAGGCTTGGAACCAGTCTGGTGAGTTGCGCCACGCCGCGTCTCAGGCGTCCGGCCGCGGTGCCAAGCCGCTCCATTCCTGTCTTGGGATTCCGTCCTGAATATGCACGCCTGCATGCCGCTCCTTTCCTTCCGATCAAACCATCCCGATCTTGCGGAAGGGGGCCGTTCAGATCTCAGATCGCAGAGCAACAGGATGGTCAGCCCAGTTCGAGCTGCCTGACTGCCCGTTCGACGGCCTGAGCCAGAACGCGCCGTTCGAGAGTTTCTCTTTCATTGGCGCGAACCATGAGGCCCACCGGTCCCCGTGTCAGGTCGGTGTTGACAGGAAGGCGCACGAGGCGGCCTTCGGAGATTTCCCGCGCCACGACGCCGGCGGAGATAAACCAGATCGCATCGCTGTCGCGCGTGCGAGCGCGGCCGAATTCGCTCGACACGGTTTCGATCCTGCGACGTGGAAGCGGCAGGCCTTCGGCAACGAGCAGACTTTTCACGAATGGCCGGATCGCGGCCGATGACGGAGGATAAATCACCGGCCAGTCGCCGATCCGGCGCAGATCGGGATCGGCAAGGATCGGGTGCCCGGGGCGGACCACGATCGCTACCTCCTCCAGGTAGAGTTGGGTGAAACTGAGCCCGCGCATCGTGTCCGGTTCGCCGAGCCGACCGATCACCACATCCAGTTCGCCGCCGTTCAGCAGTCTGGTCAGATGGAGATGCGAGCCGTCCACGATGGTGACACGCATGTCTGGCGCCAGGGCGGCGATTTCGTCGACCACGTCGGGCAGCAGCCGCGCAGCCACCGAAGGAAGCGCACCAAGACGAAGCTGCGCTCCCGCTTCGCGCCCGAAATCGCTGATGCCGGCGAGCCCCTGTTCCAGTGCCGCCAGGCTCGCCTGGGCGAATCCGAGAAAGAACTCGCCCTGCGGCGTGAGCGCCACGCCGCCGCGACCGCGGAGCAGCAGGGGCACTCCGACGATATCCTCGAGTTCCGCAAGTGTCCGCGAAATGGCCGGCTGCGTCAGGAAGAGACGCTCGGCAGCGCGCTTCAGACTGCGCCGGCGCACGATCTCCACGAAGGCCTGCAGATGGCGAAACTTGATGCGGCGGTCCATGAGTTACCAGAATGGGCAATCATGGAGAAGAATAACTCATTTTACATCGCAGCTTCCACATGTGATTTTCCGCGTCGGGGAGGCTCATGCCATGCGAACACAAGTGACCATCATCGGGGGCGGTCCGTCGGGCCTGTTGCTGGGGCAGCTTCTGCACCGATGCGGAATCGACGCCGTCGTGCTCGAGCGGAAGACGCGGGACTACGTTCTGGGGCGCATCCGTGCGGGAGTGCTGGAAACCGGTTTCGTCACGTTGATGGAAGAGGCCGGTGTGGCCGACCGCCTGCACCGGGAAGGCCATGTCCATGACGGCACCGTGATCGCGTGCGGTGGCGAGTCATTCAGGATCGACTTTACCGAACATACCGGAACGCCCGTGGTGGTCTATGGCCAGACCGAAGCCACGCGCGACCTCTATGACGCACGCGAGGCGTCCGGAGCACAGACCATCTTTGAAGTCGACGACGTGGTCATCCACGACGCGGACAGCGACGCGCCCTACGTGACCTACTCCGTGAACGGCGAGCCGCGGCGGATCGACTGCGATTTCGTTGCCGGATGCGACGGCTTCCATGGCGTAAGCCGGCAGACCATACCGCTCGATGTGCGGAAGGAATATGAAAAGCTCTATCCCTTCGGGTGGCTCGGGATCCTGTCGGAGACACCGCCGGTAGGAAACGAACTGATCTATTCCAATTCCGAGCGCGGCTTTGCGCTCTGTTCGATGCGGAACGAGAATCTGAGCCGGTACTACATCCAGTGCTCGCTGTCCGAGAGCCCGGACGACTGGACCGACGAGGCGTTCTGGGAAGAACTCAAGCGGCGCATTCCGCCCGAAGTCGCGGAGCGCCTGATCACCGGGCCGTCGATCGAGAAGTCGATCGCCCCCTTGCGCTCCTTCGTCACCGAACCGATGCGATGGGGGCGGCTGTTCCTGTGCGGCGACGCCGCGCATATCGTGCCGCCGACGGGCGCGAAGGGGCTGAACACGGCCGCATCGGATGTCCACTATCTCTACCATGGCCTGCGCCAGTTCTATGAGACCGGCGAGACCGAAGGGATCGACGGCTACTCGGAAAAGGCGCTCAGGCGGATCTGGAAAGCCGAGCGGTTTTCCTGGTGGTTCAGTTCGATGATGCATCGCTATCCGGACCAGTCGGAGTTCGATCTGAAGATGCAGCGGTCGGACCTCGACTATCTCCGAGACAGCGCGGCGCAACAGAAGGCGTTCGCCGAAAACTACGTCGGACTGCCGTATTAGGCCGCATTCCTGAAGCGCCGCCAATCCTGGGGCGACACCTGTCACGCGGCGGGACTGATGCCGGTAGACCTGACAGGGAAGACGGGCGGGGCGCAATGCGCTGGCCCTGGCAACGCGGCATTTGCACAACCACGCTGTCTGGGGCGACAGTTGGACAGGGTGCTGCACCAGGGGCGACCGCATCCACCACGCCCCGGGGGCCAAAGACCCGAACGGGCAAGAAACACGCCCAAGCAAGACGATATTGGAGGAACCCACATGAAGAAGCTGCTGCTGGCCACCGTGGCCGCCGTCGCGATCACCGGAGGCGCATCGGCGCAGGAGGTGACGCTGCGTGTCCACCACTTCCTGTCCGCGGATGCGCCGATTCAGAAAGGCGTGCTGGAGCCCTGGGCTCAGAAGGTCGAGGACCAGTCCGGCGGGCGGATCGACGTCCAGATCTATCCCTCGATGCAGCTTGGCGGGAAGCCGCCGCAACTGTTCGATCAGGCCCGCGACGGCATTGTCGACATCAGCTGGACGCTGCTTGGCTACACGCCCGGCCGTTTCCCGATCTCGGAAGTCTTCGAACTGCCGTTCCTCGCCGGGTCCGCGACGGAAACGACCATGGCCCTGCAGGACTTCCAGGCCAAGTATCTCGGCGACGAACTGCGCAGCGTCCATCCGCTGCTACTCCACGCGCCCGCCGCCTACAAGATCCATACGCGTGGCACGCCCGTGGCGACCATGGCCGATCTGGACGGACTGAAGATCCGGGCGCCCTCGCGGACGATGACGGATGAACTGAACGCGCTCGGCGCCACCGCCGTGGGCATGCCGGTGCCGGAAGTGCCGCAGGCTTTGACCACCGGCGTCATCGACGGCGCGGTGATCCCCTGGGAGGTCTTCGGCTCGCTCAGGATCGAAGCGATGGCCAAGGATCACACCGAGTTCGGTCACGAGAACGGCGGCATGTCGACTTCGGTCATGGCGCTGGTGATGAACAAGGGCAAATACGACTCGCTGCCGGACGACTTGAAGAAGGTGATCGACGACAATTCCGGTGCGGCACTGGCGGCCATGGCAGGTGCGGCCTTCGATCAGGCCGAAGCCGAGGAGCGGCAGAAGGCGCTCGATGCCGGGGGCACGGTGACGATCGTTTCCGAGGCCGATCTTCCGGCCTGGAAAGAGGCGAGCCAGCCGGTCATCGACGCCTGGGTCAAGTCCATGGACAAGGCCGGCCTTGATGGTCAGGCGATGCTGAACGACGCCGAAGCCATGCTGCAAGCGGCGCCATCCAACTGATCATGGGAGGGGGCGGAATGTCCGAAGAGGAAACTCTGACCGAACACGCGCACCTTGTGTCGGTGCCGGGATGGCTTTCCGCCCTCTGCCGGGTCTTTGCCGGCATCGGCGGCCTGACACTTCTGGCGATGATGCTGGTAACGGTTGCAAGCGTGACCCTGCGCGGGGTCGTCGGGCAGCCGATTCCGGGTGATTTCGAACTGGTCGAAATGGGCAGCGCGATTGCGATCTTCTGCTTTCTGCCCTGGTGCCAGGTCTCCGGCGGGAATGTGCTGGTGGACTTCTTCACCCAGAAGGCGGGGCCGGCCACCAATCACCTGCTCGAGGCCCTTGGGGACCTGATCTATTTCGCCATCGCTGCGTTGCTGATGTGGCGGCTGATCCATGGAGGCATGGAAATGCGTGAGTATGGCGAGCAGTCCATGGTGCTGCGCCTTCCGATCTGGTGGAGCTTCATCGTGATCATCCCGGCCATGGCCTTGCTGACCGCCACCTGCGCAGCCACCATGATCGGTCATCTCAGGGCGGCAGGCAAATGACCGGGATTGCCGCCGGGCTGACGGGTTTTGCCGTGCTTCTCGCGCTGATGGCCATCCGCATTCCCATCGGGGTCGCCATGCTGGCGGTCGGTATCGGGGGATACGGCCTATATAACGGGGTAACGCCGCTTCTGGCCTTCCTGAAGACCTCGACCTACTACCAGTTCTCGACCTACTCGCTGTCTGTCATTCCCCTGTTTGTCCTGATGGGTGAGTTCGCCACCCACGCGGGAATGAGCCGGGCACTCTATCGCACGGCGGCGGCCTTTCTGGGTCACCGGCGCGGTGGCCTTGCGATGGCCTCGATCGGCGGGTGCGCCGCCTTCGGCGCGATCTGTGGCAGTTCGCTTGCCACGGCAGCGACGATGGCCCAGGTGGCCCTGCCCGAGATGCGGCGCCACAACTATTCGGGGGCGCTGTCCACCGGCTCGCTTGCGGCGGGTGGAACCCTGGGGATCCTGATCCCGCCTTCGGTGATCTTGGTTCTCTATGCCCTGATGGCCGAGCAGAGCATTGCCAAGATGTTCGTGGCAGCCATGGTGCCCGGCGTCATTGCCGCCGTCGGCTACATGGTTGCCGTCGCGATCTTCGTGCGCCGCCACCCCGAAGACGGGCCGGCCGGTCCGCGGGCAAGCTTCGGCGAACGGATCACCGCGTTGCGGGAGACCTGGTCGATCATCCTGATCTTCGCGCTCGTCATCGTCGGCATGTATCGCGGGTGGTTCACGCCGACCGAGGCTGCCGCCGTCGGCGCGTTCGGGACAGGAGTGCTGGCCATTCTGCACGGCAACTTGCGGCTGGCCGGTCTTCTCGAATGTCTGCGGGGAACTGCCAGCACTTCGGCGATGATCTTTCTGATTCTTCTCGGGGCCGAGACCTTCAACGCCTTTCTGGCCCAGACCCAGACACCGATGCTGGCCGCCAGCGCCATCTCGAATTCGGGCATGTCGCCGATGATGGTGCTGCTGGCGATGCTGCTGCTCTACTTGCTGCTGGGTTGCGTGATGGATTCGATGTCCATGCTGCTGCTGACCATTCCGATCTTCTATCCGATCATCGCGGGGCTCGATTTTGGTATGCCGCAAGAGGACACGCTGATCTGGTTCGGCATTCTGGCGGTGGTCGTGGTGGAGGTCGGCCTGATCACGCCTCCGGTCGGCATGAACGTCTTCGTCATCAACGGAATGGCAAAGGACGTCCCGATGCTCGAAAGCTTCCGTGGCGTGCTGCCCTTCCTGATCAGCGACATCATCAGGATCGCTGCCCTGATCGCCTTTCCGGTCATCACCCTTGGGCTCGTCCGTCTGCTGGGATGATCCCGCCCGGCCGGCGCGCCTCCTTGAACGGGCAGCGTGCCGGCTCGCCGGAAATGGAACGCCGGGGACGGCACGAAAGAAATCACGAAGGAGGAGAAGTGATGAAGACTGCCATTGCATGTGCCATGGCCCTGACCGCGGCTGGATGTCTTGTCGCCGAGGCGGCACAAGCTGAGACCCGGGTCGTCATCCTCGGGACCGGCACCCCGGTGCCCGATGCCGAGCGGTCCGGTCCGAGCATGGCGGTGATCCATGACGGCGAGGCCTACGTGTTCGATGCCGGCGACGGCATGGTCCAGCGGGCCATCGAGGCCTGGCAGGAAAAGGGGATCGACGGGCTCTATCCCACCAAGATCAAGTATCTCTTCGTTTCGCATCTGCACAGCGATCACACGCTCGACTACCCCGCGCTGGCGGCGACCTACTGGTGGCGGAGAGACGCGAAGCTGCAAGCCTACGGCCCGGTGGGACTGCAGGCGATGACTGACGGTTACTACGCGATGCAGGCGACCGATATCCATCTGCGCACCAGCGGCAACCAGCCGGTTAAGGATCCTTCGATGTACCAGGTGGACGTGCGCGAGATCGGCGCGGACGGCGTCATCCTCGAGAATGACGGCGTGACCGTCGAAGCCTTCACGGTCAACCACGGCGACATCAAGCCCGCCTACGGCTACAAGATCACCACCCCGGACAAGACCGTCGTCTTCTCTGGCGACACCACTTACAGCGAAACCCTGATCGAAAAGGCGAAGGGCGCCGACGTGCTGGTGCACGAGGTGATCAGCGAAGAAGGCTGGAAGGCGCTGCCGCCGAACTGGCAGGCCTACCACCATTCGGCGCACACGCTGACCAGCGAGCTTGCGGACATTGCCAACCAGACGCAGCCCGGTGTCCTGGTTCTGACGCACATCCTGCATTACGGCGCACCGATCGAGACCGCGAAGACCGAAATCGAGGCGGCGTATGACGGCAAGGTCGTGCTCGCCAACGATCTCGACGAGTTCTGACGGCCGCGCGCGGCGACAACCCGGCTGCCGTCGCTTGGACGACCGGCACGATGGATCGTGCCGGTCCAAAGCCGGTGCGGTGATCGCTGAATTGCGGACGCTCGGACGTGGAGCCAGCGGGCCCGGCTTTGGCCTTTCCCCGCGCGCAGGGCAGGGACGAACCGGAGTGTTCCGGTCGGGCTTGCGTGTCGAGCGGGAAGCCGGGATCGCGCGTGTTCCGGGCGGTGCGCCGAGTGTCTCTCGGTATTGAAGATCAGGCTCCTGACCTCCATTCGAGCCAAAATGGACCTCGATGGCCGGGCTGCAGTGCTTCTGCCGACAATGCCAGGCCGCACCATGCAGCGGCGCCTCGACAAAGACGGAGAGATCTCCGTGCACCGGAGCGCATCCTAGGCATTCTCGGCCAGGTAGATATGGAAATTGGTCAGGATCGTGACGGCTTCTCCTTCGAGACGTCCCAGCAGGCGGGCCATGGTCTCGACGGCGAGTTCGGCCTCACGGACCGGATCTTGGTCGATCACCGCGTCGATCGCGCGCGCGCGCAGTAGCGCGCGGCGGTGTTCGGTGAGCTCGTGCGTGACAAAGATGATGTCTCGTGCGCGCCCAAGCCTGCGCAGCACGTCCACGATGGCCCGGGCGCCGGCGGTGGTATGGTAGATTGCCCTGATGTCAGGGTCGGTGCGAAGCGCGTGGTGCACCAGAGCGCCGGCGCGGTCGGGATCCTCGCCGCTTTCCAGAACGTCGGTAAGGACGGTCTCGGAATAATGCTCTGCGAGAACCTGACGGCATCCCGCTTCGCGCTCGGAATGTCCGACCATGTCGCGGCGCCCCACAATCACGACAAGCCGACCGCCTTTCGGATGCAGGAACCGGCCGATGATTTCGCCGGCCACGCGACCGGCGCGGCGGTCATCCGGTCCGACGAAGGCATGCCGTCCGCTGGTGGCAAGGTCGTCGGCAAGGGTGACGACCGGCAGATGCGCGGAGACCTTGCGCAATGCCGCGGCGATCCGCGGGTTGTTGGGGGCGGTCACGATCATCCCGTCGCGGCGCGCAGCCTCCTCACGAATGGCGGTGGCGATCCGGTCGGGCTGGTTCGGGTCCACATGGCGCAGGTGGAACTGCATGTTGAGATCGGCGTGGAGACGGCTGGCGAGTGCGATGCCTTCGGCCAGTGCGGCGTGAAACGTGTTGGAAGGCGGCTGGATCAGCACCGCAACCCGGAGAAGCCGGCTGGGACGCTGTCGTAGCGCACGGTCGAGACCGAGGCGGCGGGCCTCGGAAAGGATGCGGTTGGCCTTGCCGGGCGCGACCCCGCCGCGACCGTTGAGCACGCGGTCAACCGTTGCAAGGGAAACGCCGGCCGCCCGTGCGACGTCGGTCATGGTGATCTTCGTCAAGCCCAGTCTCCCCGGAGCGCTCTGGGGAGTGTCGCAAATTGATGGGATCCCTTCAAGAATGGGCTGGGTGTCGGGACGGATTCGCTCTACCAATCGTGCCCACGGACCGCAGGGAAGAGGCCGCAGAGAAGGGCGGCCAACGGTCATCTGGAGGAATATGGCGATGAGTATCACCATCACCGCCGCCCCTTGCTGCTGGGGCGTCGACGACGTGCGCAATCCCCACCTGCCGCCCTGGCAGCGGGTGCTCGACGAGGTCGCGGCCGCCGGCTACGGCGGGCTCGAGCTTGGTCCCTACGGCTACATGCCGCTGGACCTGGACCTGATGGCGCGCGAACTCGGCCGGCGTGACCTTTTCATCGTCGCCGGCACGATCTTCGACGATCTCGTGGCGCCGGAGAACCGCGAGAGTCTGTTGCGCCAGACCGACGAGATCTGCGCTCTGGTCTCGAAGCTGCCGCAGCCGGCAAAGCGGCCGGGCCAGCGCTATGCCACTCCCTATCTCACCGTAATGGATTGGGGCCACGACGAGCGCGACTACGCGGCAGGGCATTCCGACCGCGCGCCGCGCCTCTCCGACGAGGCCTGGGCGGGGATGATGGACAACATCCGCGCCATCGCGGAGCTTGCCCGGGACAAATACGGCGTGCGCGCCACGATCCATCCCCATGCGGGAGGATATATCGAGTTCGCGGATGAAATCGCGCGCGCCGTGGCCGATATCCCTGGCGAAACGGCGGGCTTCTGCCTCGACACCGGCCATCTCTACTATTCCGGAATGGACCCGGTGGCGTCGCTCGAACAGTATTACGACCGGCTCGACTACATCCATTTCAAGGACATCGACCGCGCCGTCTTCGACCGCGTGATGGGCGAGCACATCCGCTTTTTCGAGGCCTGCGCCCAGGGCGTCATGTGCCCGATCGGCCGCGGCGTGATCGACTACCCCGGAATCCGGGCGCTGCTCACGCGTCTGGGCTACGAGGGCTACATCACCATCGAGCAGGAGCGCGACCCGCGCAATGCCGGCGGCAGCCTTGCCGACGTGAAGGCGAGCCGTGACTATCTGGCGCGCGTCGGGTTCACCATCGGACAGGAGACACGGGCATGATTTACGGCGAACCCAAAGTGGCGGCACCGATCCGCTGGGCAATGGTCGGCGGCGGGCGCGGCAGCCAGATCGGCTACATCCATCGCTGCGCGGCGCTGAGGGACCGGAACTTTGCGCTGGTCGCCGGGGCCTTCGATCTCGATCCGGTGCGCGGACGGGATTTCGGGACCGCACTGGGCGTCGAGGCGGGGCGCTGCTATCCGGACTACCGGGCCCTTTTCGCGGGCGAGGCGGCGCGGCCGGACGGGATCCAGGCGGTTTCGATCGCCACGCCCAACAACACCCACTACGAGATCACCAAGACGGCGCTGGAGCACGGCCTGCACGTGGTCTGCGAAAAGCCGCTGACCTTCACGGTCGCAGAGGCCGAGGAGCTGCAGGCGATTGCCGAAGCGCAGGGCCGCATCGTCGGTGTGACCTACGGCTATTCCGGCCATCAGATGATCGAGCAGGCGCGGGCGATGGTGGCGGCGGGCGAACTGGGCGAGATCCGGCTGGTCAACATGCAGTTCTCCCACGGCTTCCACTCCGCAGCGGTGGAGGAGCAGAACCCCGCGATCAAGTGGCGGGTCGACCCGAAATTCGCCGGCCCGAGCTATGTGCTGGGTGATCTCGCAACCCATCCGCTCTTCATATCCGAAGCGATCCTGCCACACATGAAGATCCGGCGGCTTCTGTGCGCGCGCCAGAGTTTCGTGAAGAGCCGCGCTCCGCTTGAGGACAACGCTGTCACGCTGATGGAATACGACACCGGCGCGTTCGGGACATTGTGGACCAGCGCAGTGAATGCGGGCTCGATGCACGGACAGAAGATCCGGATCGTCGGAGAGAAGGCCAGCATCGAGTGGTGGGACGAATTTCCCAACCAGCTCCGCTTCGAAGTGCAGGACCAACCGGTCCGGATCCTCGAGCGCAACATGGGATACCTGCATGCCCCGGCGGTGGCCGAGGACAGGATCGGCGCAGGCCACCCCGAGGGTCTGTTCGAAGCCTGGGCGAACCTCTACGACCGCTTCGCAATGGCGATGGAAGCGACGGACCAGGGTGATGCCGAGCGGCTGGCATCGATACGGTATCCAGATATCGCCGCAGGCGTCGAGGGTGTCCGCTGGGTCGAGAACTGCGTGCGATCCGCCGACCAGGGAGGCGTGTGGGTCGATTACCGGTAGACAGGCACCAGTCGACCCGAGCCGCAAGATATCCCGGCCGCACGCAGGCGGCCGGGGAATAGGGGGGCCAGGGCGCAAGGACGGGTTTCGCATCGCCGACGGTTGGCCGATGTCCGCACCGCTTCAGCTTGCCGCCCGATCGGGCCTGTCTCCGGACCTCGATAGGCTCAGGACCGACCGTGGTGTACCGGCCGGTGTGTCATCACCTCCACGACAGAGGTTTCGCGGCGCTGGGGGCAGGCGCCATGCGCGCAGATCTGGCAGCCGTTGCCGACGTCCAGGACGGGGTCGGAGCGCCCCGCGTCCAGGGCATCCGCCGCCAGAACCAGCATGTCGATGGTCAGGCCGTCCGGACGCCTCAGGGCGATGGCGATCCGCTCCTCTTCGGCCGACAGTCGGACACGGGTCCGCATTGCGCGGCCGCTACCGGCGCGGAAAGACGGCCAGAGCGGACAATCCAGCCGGCGCCGCCGCGGAAGCAGGTCGAGAGCCCCCGACCGTTCCAGCGTCGCCCCCGAAGCATCCACGGTGATCAGGCCCGCTCGCGGCGCGCCGGATCGGTGCAGATGCGCGATGCGCCGGAACGCCAGCGGCGCGTCGTGATCGGCTGACCGCACCAGCGCGTCGACATCCCATCCCAGGCGCTTTCCGCAGGCGATGAAGCCCGGTGCTGGCAGTCGCATCGCGTCCGCAAGCCGGCGCGTCAGCGCGTGCTGCACATGCGGGCGGGCCGATGCCGGGCAGCCGTCAAGTCTCCCAGCGATCTCCGATCCGGCCATGATACTGGCCAGCGCATACGCCAGGTCGGCGAGGCGGCGATTGCGGCCCCAGTCGGGCGCGATCGCCGGCGGCGCCGGCAGCGCGGACCGGAAGGCGTGTTCGAGATCGGCACCAGCTGGCACAAGCGCGCCGACCATGCGTTCCGCGCTCGCCTCCAGCGCGTCGCCGGCCCCGGAGCGGAACAGGAACTCCTCGGCCTCTTCGGCGGCATCCGGCGGCTGCGCCCTGGTCAGCTGGTCGAAATGTGCCGCCAATGCCCGTCCGGTCCCGGCAAGGCTCTCGGACTGCTCGTCGAGGATCGCCTCGAAATGATGCCGTTGCTCGACGGAGACGTCGCGGCCGTCATGGAGAATCTCGATGATCGACCGCAGTGCCGTGATTTCCGTCAGCATGGCGTGGACCAGACCTTCCAGGATCTGGTCGTGCGCGAGCCGGTCGGACTGGAGTTCGACCTCGGCCTTCGACGTGCGGTAGGCGGAATACGCGCGCACGGTCCCTTCGGCCCAGTCCGGGAAGCGCGCGATCAGGGCGTCGCCGTCGCTGGCCAGCATGCCTGCGGATCCGAGAACCGGATCCTCGGCCAGCGCGGCCAGGCCGTCCCGGACCCGCCGTTCGGCCGATCCGTCGAGGTCTTCGAGGGACAGCGCCAGTTCCCGTCCTAGCGCCGTCAGAAGTCCTCCGCTGACGCTGCGGCGGTTCCTTTCGATCAGGTGCAGATACGACGGCGAAATTCCGACCCGGCGTGCCAGTTCGTTCTGGCGCAGGCCGAGCGCGCGGCGCCTCTCTCGGATCTTCAGCCCGGCAATCGTCCGTGACATTGGCCTTCCATCGGTCGGAGGCGTCGATTATCGACTCTGGTTCTGCGCTGCGACATGGAGTTTTTACAAAAAAATGTCGATATGTCAATTTTCTGTTGAAAAATTATCATCACGGCCGGACGATTATGCACAGAAAAAAGACAAGCGTCGGCGGTATTCCCGAAATGGATGTGCGGCGCGGATCAATCCAGGGAGACGTCCAAATGGCCAAACTGATCATGAATCGTCGCGGGCTGCTGAAAGGCGGTGTCGCCGCCGGTGCGGGCCTCGCCGCACCCAGCTTCTTTGTCAGGCCCAGCTGGGCACAGACCGAAAACTACCTGAATGCCCCGACGGGCGGCACGGTGACGCTCGGCTTCAACGTGCCGCAGACCGGTCCCTACGCGGACGAGGGCGCGGACGAATTGCGCGCCTACCAGCTGGCGGTCGAGCACCTGAACGGCGAAGGCGATGGCGGCATGCTCAACACCTTCTCGTCCAAGGAACTTCAGGGCAACGGCGTCAACGGCAAGAAGGTCGTCTTTGTGACCGGCGACACGCAGACAAAATCCGACGCCGCCCGGGCCTCGGCCAAGCGGATGATCGAAAAGGACGGCGCGATCATGATCACCGGCGGGTCGTCCTCGGGCGTCGCCGTCGCGGTACAGGGCCTGTGCCAGGAGATGGGCGTGATCTTCATGGCGGGCCTGACCCATTCCAACGACACGACCGGAAAGGACAAGAAGGCCAACGGCTTCCGGCACTTCTTTGACGCCTACATGTCCGCCGCGGCGCTGGCTCCGGTGCTCAAGGAGGAATACGGCACCGACCGCCGCGCGTATCACCTCACCGCGGACTACACCTGGGGCTGGACCCAGGAGGAATCCATTGCCGCGGCCACCGAAGCGCTCGGCTGGGAGACGGTCGCGAAGGTCCGCACGCCCCTCGGCGCGGCGGATTATTCGCAATACCTCACGCCGGTGATCAATTCCGGCGCCGATGTCCTGGTGCTGAACCATTACGGCCGCGACATGGTGAACTCGCTCTCCCAGGCGGTCCAGTTCGGCATGAAGAGCAAGCAGGTGAACGGCAAGAACTTCGAGATCATCGTGCCGCTCTACTCCGAACTCATGGCCCAGGGCGCCGGCGAGGCGGTCAAGGGTATCCTCGGTTCGGCAAACTGGGACTGGAAGCTCGACAATGCGGGCACGGCGGCCTTCACCAAGTCCTTCGGCCAGAAATACGGCTTCCCGCCGAGCCAGGCGGCCCAGACCTGCTATGTGCAGGCGCTGCTCTACGCGGATGCCGCGCAGCGTGCGGGAACCTTCAATCCCTGCGGCATCGTCGAGGCGCTCGAAGGCTTCGAGTTCGACGGGCTCGGCAACGGTCCGACGCTCTACCGCGCCGCCGATCACCAGTGCTTCAAGAGCGTTCTGGTCGTGCGCGGCAAGGAGAACCCTGAAAACCAGTACGATCTCCTCGAAATCGTGAAGGTCGTTCCGGCCGAACAGGTCACGTATTCGCCGGACAACCCGATGTTCGCAGGCGGCAATCTCGGGACCTGCAACCCGGGCGCGTAATTCCCTCCGCCGCGGCTGAAAGGCCGCGGCGACTCGCCGAAGGCGGGCGCGTGAAACGACGTTCCTCCTTGCTTGACGCCGACCTGGCCGATTCCGGTGCCATCCGCACCCTGACCAAAGCGACATCATGAACGCCGTATTGCTTCAGATACTCAACGGGCTCGACAAGGGCAGCGCCTATGCGCTGATCGCTCTCGGTCTCACCCTGATCTTCGGAACCCTGGGCGTCGTCAATTTCGCCCATGGCGCCCTGTTCATGCTCGGCGCGTTCACCGCCGTCACGCTGAACCACCTGCTCACACTCGAGAAGGTCGTGGTCTCGCAGACCGAGACCACCGCGTGGGGGACGCCCCTTGAGATCCGGACCCCCTATGCCGAGCAGATCTTTGGCGATTTCGGCCAGTTTCTCATCGACTATTCGGTGCCGATCTCGATCCTCATTGCCATACCGGTCATGGTGATCATCGGCATCGTGATGGAGCGCGGCCTGATCCGGCATTTCTACCACCGGCCACATGCCGACCAGATCCTGGTGACGTTCGGGCTTGCGATCGTACTGCAGGAGATCGTGAAGGCCTGGTTCGGGGCCAATCCGATCCCGACGCCGGCGCCGGAATCCCTGAGGGGGATGATCGATGTCGGCGCCGGCCTCGGATTGCAGCCGGGCAGCGTCATCTATCCGGTCTGGCGCTTCGTCAATTTCGGCTTCTCGGTCGTCGTGATTGCGGCGGTGTTCGCGCTGCTGCGCTTCACGACATTCGGCATGGTGGTCCGGGCCGGCATGGCGGACCGGGAGACGGTCGGCCTGATCGGGATCGACATCGACCGCTACTTCACCTGGATGTTTGCCCTGGCCGCCGTGGTCGCCGGCTGCGCCGGGGTCATGTACGCGCCGATCGTTTCGCCAGACTATCATGTCGGGATGGAATTTCTCGTGCTGAGTTTCGTGGTCGTGGTCGTTGGCGGGATGGGCTCTCTCACTGGCGCGGTGGCGGCCGGCTTCCTGCTCGGAATTCTGCAAAGCTTCGCGTCGATGAACGAGGTCAAGAACCTCGTTCCCGGCATCGACCAGGTCATCATCTATCTGGTTGCCGTGGTCGTGCTTCTGACGCGGCCGCGTGGCCTGATGGGCCGCGCGGGTATCATGGAGACCTGATCGCGTGCGTGGTTCTTCTGCTTCCGGCCGCTATGACGGGCTGCTCTTTGCCGGGTTCGCCATCGCGACACTGCTTGCGCCGCTGCTGCTTGCGCCTTTCGGGGCCGGCTATCCCGATCTGCTGCAGCGCTTCGCGATCTATGGGATATTCGCGATCGGCTTCAACATCCTGTTCGGCCTCACCGGCTACCTCTCCTTCGGTCATGCGGCCTTCCTGGGCGTCGGTTCCTACGCGGCTGTGTGGATGTTCAAGCTTCTGTCGATGAACGTCATTCCGGCAATCCTGCTCGCCGTTCTTGCGGCGGGCCTGTTTTCCCTCCTGGTCGGCTTCGTGTCGCTCAGGCGCAGCGGGATCTACTTCTCGATCCTGACGCTGGCCTTCGCGCAGATGAGCTACAACCTGGCCTATTCGGTACTCACGCCGATCACCAACGGAGAGACGGGGCTCAAGGTCGAACTCAGCGACCCCCGCATTTTTGGCGGACCGGCAGGCGGCGGATTGCCGGTGCCCGAGATTTTCGGCGTGGACATGCATACGACGACGGACGTCGCGCTGTTCGGCTTCAATCTGCAGCTCAATGTCGGCTTCTATGTCTGCGCGGCCTTCCTGATCGCCGCGTTCTACCTGTCGATGCGGATCTTTCGCTCCCCGTTCGGAATGACGCTGAAAGCGATCAAGTCGAACCAGAACCGGCTGAACTACACCGGGATCAATACCCGGCCCTACGCGCTCACCGCCTTCGTGATCTCAGGCATGTATGCGGGCCTCGCCGGCGGGCTGCTTGCCTGCACCGATCCCCTAGCGGGGGCCGAGCGGATGCAATGGACCGCCTCCGGCGAGGTGGTCCTGATGACCATTCTGGGCGGCGCCGGCACCCTGTTCGGTCCGGTGCTCGGGGCGATCGTGATCAAGTACGCCGAGAACATCTTCTCCTCGTTCAACAAGGCCGAGATCAGCAGCTTCTATTCCTTCCTTCCCGACGGGCTGCGCGATGCCATGACGTCGATGACTGCCGCCTTCGTGGGGGACGGCTGGCAGCTGACGCTGGGCGTCCTCTTCATGCTCGCGGTCATCTTCCTGCCCGGCGGCCTGATGGAGGGGCTGCGCCGGCTGGCGTTCTGGCGCCGCCCGGGCGGAGAGCCCGAGGAGACGGCGGCACGCCGTCCGGCAGAATAGGGGCGGCGCATGGGAATTGTCGTCATCAAGGACCTCAACAAGCACTTCGCGGGCCTCCACGCGCTGCGCGACGTGAATCTCGAGGTCGAGCAGGGCACCGTCCACGCCATCATCGGCCCGAACGGCGCCGGCAAGTCCACGCTGCTCAACTGCTTCGTCGGCCGGCTGGTGCCGGAAACCGGGTCCATCACCTTTGACGGCAGGTCGCTGATCGGGCTCAGGCCCTACCAGATCAACCAGGCCGGCGTGTCTCGGGTGTTCCAGACACCCGAGATCTTCGGCGATCTGACCCTGCTCGAGAACGTCCTGATCCCGGCATTCGCGCATCGGGACGGGACCTATCGCCTCAACCTCTGGGCGTCGCTGGAGGGCGAGGGCGATGTGCGCGATCAGGCGCTTCAGGCGCTGGAGGATGTGGGCATGGCGGAGTTCCGATCGGTGACCGCCGAGACGCTCAGCCGGGGCGACAAGCGGCGGCTGGAACTCGCGATGTGCTTGGTGCAGCGCCCGAAGCTCCTGCTCCTCGACGAGCCGACGGCCGGAATGTCGCGCGCCGACACCAATGCGACCATCGATCTGCTCTCCGAGATCAGCGAGACCGGCATCACGATGGTGGTGATCGAACACGACATGCATGTCGTCTTTTCGCTCGCCGACCGGGTCACGGTGATGGCTCAGGGGACGCCCATCGCCGAGGGGAGCCCCGGCATGATCAAGGGTGACCCGCGCGTTCAGGAAGCCTATCTCGGAGCAGCGCCGGCATGACATACCAGGACAGCACAAGCGCCGGGCGGATGCCCAACATCGCCAATGTCGGGACCGCCCCCGCGTATTTCTCGGTCCACGACATCCATGCCTATTATGGCGAAAGCTACATCGTCCAGGGCGTGTCCTTCAACGTGCACGAAGGCGAGATCGTGGCGCTTCTGGGACGGAACGGCGCGGGCAAGACCTCGACCCTGCGCACCATTGCGCGTCTCGAGGTGCCGCAGCTCCGCCGTGGCGAGGTCTGGCTGGATCACCGGCCGCTTCACGAGATGCGCGCCTTCGAGGCGGCGCGGGTCGGTGTCGGTCTCGTGCCCGAAGACCGGCGCATCATTCCCGGCCTGACGGTGCAGGAAAACCTTGAACTGGCACAGATCGCGCAGCCGCACGGCTGGAGCATCGAACGCATCTTCGATCTCTTCCCGCGCCTCGGCGAACGTCGGCTGCAGGAGGGCGTGACGCTGTCCGGGGGAGAGCAGCAGATGCTTGCGATCGGCCGGGCGCTCGCCCGTGACATCAAGCTTCTGCTTCTCGACGAGCCGTATGAAGGTCTCGCCCCGGTGATCGTGCGCGAGATCGAACGGACGCTCGCCGAGATCAAGGCGCTCGGCATGACCACGATCATCGTCGAGCAGAATGCGATTGCCGCCCTCAAGCTGGCCGACCGGGCGATCATCCTGTCGATGGGACAGGTCGTTTTCGACGGCGACGCAGAAGAGGTCCTCGCGAGCGAAGCGCTGCGGCAGGAACACCTGGCCATCTGAGTCCGGCCGCCCGTCGCCCCCTCCACGATCACGGACAAGTGGCAGCTGCCGGAGGCGTCGCAGCCCGCCCGGGCCAGTCCGGCACGGAAATCCTCCACGGGATTCGCAGGGGATGCAGGGACACCGCAGGATGGCTGGTCGGTCGTCTTGCCCGGCCACTTGTGACGGCGCTGCCGGCGGGGCAATGAGGGCGGTGTCCTCTGCCGGTGGGCCGCTCTTTGGCAAGGCCGCCGCTCGGTCCAGTTCGGGGTTGCCAGACCCTCCCGAGACGAGCGCGCACGCCATTGCCCGGAACCCGACCAGCCCCATCCGGCTCTCGATAGGGAGAACACGCCGGATCGCACTGTCCAAGATGGGCTGGGCATGTAAGGGGGAGGGGCGGGACGCTTCGCGCGGCGCGCCAGGATTAGCGTGCCAGACAGAGGAGGACGACAATGAAGATCGGATTGGTCGGATACGGAACCGGCGGGCAGCATTTCCATGCGCCGTTCATCGCGGCGGCCGAGGGGGTCGAGTTGTCCGGCATCGTGGCGCGCGCACCGGAAACGGTCGCGAAGGTCAGGGCGGATTTTCCGGACGTGGCGATCCATCCCAGCCTGAGCGCGATGATCGCGGCGGGCGGGATCGACGCGGTCACGATCACCACGCCGCCGCAGACGCGGCGCGCGCTGGTGCTGGAGGCGATCGCCGCCGGGCTCCACGTCATCGCCGACAAGCCCTTCGCACCGGATGCGCAAGGCGCGCGGGACCTCGACCTGGCCGCGAAGTCCAAGGGCGTGATCCTTGGCGTCTACCAGAACCGCCGGCTCGATTCGGACATGCAGACGTTGCGCAAGCTGATCGACGACGGCAGCCTCGGACGGATCTGGCGGATCCACAGCCGCATGGATTTCGACGATCCGGCGACACTCGAACCGGGACCGACCGGCGGGCTCCTGCGCGATCTCGGCAGCCACCTCGTCGACCAGATGCTCTGGCTGCTCGGTCCGGTCAGGACGGTCGACGCGCAACTCGACCAGATCGATATGGCAGAGGGGCCGACCAATGCCAGCTTCACCATTACGCTGAGACATGACAGCGGCGTGCACAGCCATGTCTCGGCGAGCAAGGTCAATCACCTCGATATCCGCGAGCTTCGCGCATACGGCGAGAAAGGAAGCTATGTCGCGCACAGCTCGGACGTGCAGGCGCAGGCGATCTTCGCGGGCAAGCGACCGGTCCAGGATCCGGCGGGCTGGGGCTACGAACCCGAAGCCAACTGGGGTGTGCTGCGCACCGCGGCCGGTGAGGCGCGGGTGCCGGCCGAGCAGGGCCGCTACCACGACTATTATGCGGCCTTTGCGCGCGCGGTCCGCGATGGCGGCCGGCCGCCGGTCACCGCCGAAGACGGCACCCGAGTGCTTGAAGTCCTCGACGCGGCGCAGCTGAGCGCCGCCGAAGGCCGGTCCGTGGAGATCTGAGAACAGGCCAGAGGCGGCGCTCCGCGGCCGAGACGCGCGGCCGGCCCGAGTGCGTCATGCGCGCGTCCTCCGCCCCGTCCGCTCCACGGCGGCGCGCCCTGCCGCGTGCCGATGTCGGTCTCGGCGGGGCGAGGGGGCGGTGCAGTCTGCGTGCCGCACCGAAGGTCCGGTACCGGTCCGATGGAAGTCCGATAAAAGTCCGATGATTTTCCGATAGCCCATTCCCGTGACACGACACCGTGGGATGCGCGGTGTCTTGATTCGGGGCGGTCGGATCAGTCGCGGTTGCGGCGGCGACCGGACGGGCAGGCGTTTCCGCGCCGGGATCATCAAATGAGATGAAATGACATTTCACGGCACGCCGCGCTCGGGGGCGCGGCAGGCCGCCGGGTACGGTCCGGATCAGAGGTTCTCCGGTGTGATGATCTCGAACGGGATCGAGCGCTGCAGGATCAGGCCGTTTCCCTGCTGGTCGATGGCATCGAGCATGGTCTGGACGAGCTGGTCGGAGGTCTCTTCCAGCGGGTGGCAGAGCGCGGCTGTGATCAGGCCTTCGGCCAGACCCTTGCGCGTCTCGGGGCCGATATCCCGGCAGATCAGGCGGACCGTCCGGCGCTTGTCCTCGGGGATTTCCCGCAGCGCCCGCAGCACGCCTGAAATGCCCCCGCCGGCAATATAGATCCCGACCAGGTCCCTGGCCTCGGCGAGCAGTGTCGAGACGATCCGATAGGCCTGCTCCGGTTCCTCGTGGGTCGGACGGCTATCGTCGACGGTGAGGTGCGGCGCGTTCTCTCGGATGTACGATCGGAAGCTTGCATCCGCGATGTCCTGGCACTGATAGCGGTGATTGCCGATGAACAGCGCGACGCGGCCCGGACCGTGCGTGGTCTGCCCGATGAACCACGCGGCGGTCCGGCCGAGTTTCCAGTTGTCGGTGCCCACATAGCCCGCGCGGTCCGGCGAGGACTGGTCGGTGATGTAGCTGACGACGGGCGTGCCGGCCGATTTCAGGTCCTGGATCGCCTGGCCGATCAGCGGATGATCCGCCGCGATCAGGGCCACCGCGTCGCAGGTCGCGCCGAGAAGCCGCAGCCGCGTGGCGATATTCTCGGGCGCCAGGTCGTCGACGAACTCGATGGCGGGGTCGACGATCTCGTCGCGCCGCCGCTCGCAGGCCTCCTGGATCTTGTGCGCGAACAGCCGATAGAGCTCCCGGGTCGACTGCTGCAGCAGGAACCCGAGCCGGTAATGCGGCATCGCGTTCCGGTTCCGGTCCTCGATCGTGGTCAGGCCGTAGAAGCCGATCTCGTCCGCGGCATCGCGAACCCGCTGGATCGTCGTCTGCCGCACCGAGGCCGCCCCGGCCAGAATGCGGTTCACGGTGGAAACGCTGACCCCGGCGGCCTGCGCGAGGTCGGCAATGGTCGGTCGATTCATGAACGCCCTCCGTGTCTCAAAGTGTCATTGAAAGAATGACACAAAAGATACATGATGCAACATTGATCGTTTAAATATCCCATCAAGAAATGTACAAATCAATCCGCAATGAGGAGACTCGCTGCGTAGCGAGATTGGGAGGAGATATCATGACCCGATTCAAACGCATCACTGCGGCCCTGTTGGCGTCCGCAGCTGTCACAATGGCCGCCGGCGCCGGCATGGCGCAGGAAGGCAAGAACATCTACGTTGTCGGCGGCAAGGCGGACGATCCGTTCTTTGCCGTCATCAAGAAGGGCGTCGATGACGCGGCCCGTTCGGTCGAGGCCTATGGCGGCACGGTCAACTTCCTGCAACTGCAGACCTATGACCAGATCGGCCCCGATGCGGCGAACCTCGTCCGCACGGCGATCAACCAAGGCGCCGACGGCATCGCGGTGCCGGACTGGGTGGCCGAGGCCGAAGACCCGGCGATCAAGGCCGCGGTCGAGGCCGGCATTCCGGTGATGCTCTACAATTCCGGCGGCATCGACAAGGCCGACGAACTGAGCGCGGTCAACTATATCGGCTCGGACGAATACCTCGCCGGCAAGGCCGGTGGCGACTACATTGCCGCGAACGGCGCAAAGGACGTGATCTGCGTCAACACCGTTCCCGGCGCCGCCAATCTCGAGGCCCGCTGCTCGGGCGTCATCGACGGCGTGACCGCGGCTGGCGGCGAGGCCGTGCAACTGCCTCTGCCGCCGACGAGCTTCGGCAACCCGACCGCTGTGGCCGAGGCCATCAAGGCCAAGCTCTTGAACGATCCCGCCATCGACGGCGTCATCACGATCAGCCAGGCCGATGCGGACAGCGCGGCGAACGGGATCGCCCAGGCCGGCGGCAACGGGCGTGTCAGGCTCGGCGGGTTCGACATGAACTCGACCATCCTCGACCGGATCCAGGGCGGCACGCAGCTCTTCGCGATCGACCAGCAGCCCTACCTGCAAGGCTACCTCGCGACCTCGCTGCTGCATTCCCATGTCGCCTTCGGCACGAACGTTCCGACGCGTCCGATCCTGACCGGTCCCGCCATCGTTGACAGCTCGAATGTCGAGCAGACGCTGGCCGGCTCGAAGCTGGGCACGCGCTAGGTCCTATCGACGATGTCCGGCCTGCCGAGCGCAGGCCGGAACCCACCGCCGAACTGTGACGGGACCGGGTTCCGCGCGCACCGCTTCGGCGCAGACAGCACTCGCAAGGGACACTCCCATGGCATCTCAATCCGCAGTGAAGCCGGCGAAGCCGACAGGCGCCGCCGGGACGGGGTTCGATTTCGGCAGTCTCATCCGCCGCCCCGAAACCGGCGCCTTCCTGGGCCTCGTCTTCGTGTTCATTTTCTTCGCCATTTTCGGCAATGTGAATTTCGTCCGTCCGGCGGGCGCGGCGAGCTACCTGAACGTCGCCGCCAATATCGGGATCGTGGCGCTGCCGATCGGTCTCCTGATGATCGCGGGCGAACTCGACATCTCGATCGGCGCGATGATCCCGGCCGGGGCGATGACCGTTGCGATCGTCTCGGGCCATTTCGGGGCGCCGATCCTCGTCGGCATGCTGGCCTCGCTGGCCTTCGGCGTGCTCGTCGGCCTGATCAACGGCTTCCTGACCGTGCGGACCGCCGTGCCGTCGCTGATCGTCACGCTCGGCACGCTCTTCGCGGTGCAGGGCCTCGTGCTCGGTCTCTCGGTCGCCCTCACCGGGACCACCTCCGTCGCTCTGACGGCGCCCGACTGGGTCAAGTTCTTCTTCGGCCGCTTCATCGCCAACAGCTTCCAGGTGATCATCTTCTGGTGGCTCCTGCTGGCGGCTGTCTACTACTTCGTCATCCACATGTCGCGGTTCGGCAACTGGATCTTCGCCATGGGAGGCGACAAGGAAAGCGCGCGCAACGTCGGCATCCCCACCGACCGGCTGACGATCATGCTCTTCGTCGCCTCCTCGACCAGCGCGGCCTTCGTCGGCATGTGCCAGACCATCCTCTACAATTCGGCCCAGGTTTCGGGCGGCATGTCCTTCATCTTCAACTCGATCGTCACGGTGGTGGTCGGCGGGGTGCTCCTGACGGGCGGCTTCGGCTCGGTCATCGGCATCTTCTTCGGCACGCTGACCTTCGCGATCGTCAACCAGGGCATCTACTTCACGCAATTCGACGCCAACTGGTCGAGCCTGATCATCGGCATCCTGCTTCTGCTCGCGGTGCTGATGAACAACACCTTCCGGAAAATGGCGCTCACCTACAGCCCGAAGAAGGGGAAGAAGTGATGGCTGCTCCGATCCTCGAACTCAGGAACGTGAACAAGTCCTTCGGACCGATCGACGTTCTCCACGACATCTCGCTGAAGGTCGGCGCAGGCGAGGTACTCTGCCTCCTGGGCGACAACGGCGCCGGCAAGTCCACGCTCATCAAGACGCTGTCGGGCGTGCACCAGCCCACCTCGGGCACCGTGCTGATGGACGGCAAGGAGGTGGCCTTCAACAACCCGCGCGAGGCCCAGGAGATGGGGATTGCGACGGTGCACCAGTTTGGCGGCACCTTCCCGCTGATGTCGGTCGGGCGTTGTTTCTTCATCGGCAACGAGCCGACCAGGAAATGGGGGCCGTTCCGGGTCTACGACCGCGCCAAGGCGAACGAGATCGCGGTGAAGAACGTGCAGGACTTCGGCATCACCCGGATCGACGACGGCGACCGTCTGGTCGGCGGCATGTCGGGCGGCGAACGGCAGAGCCTCGCGATCGCCCGTGCGGTCTATTTCGGGGCGCGGGTGCTGATCCTCGACGAGCCGACCGCGGCGCTCGGGGTGAAGCAGGCGTCCCACGTGCTGCGCATCGTGCTGGAAGCCCGGAAGCGCGGGCTGGCGGTGATCTTCATCACCCACCAGGTCACCCATGCCATGGCCGTCGGCGATCACTTCGCGGTGCTGATCCGCGGCGCGCTCGCAGCCAACTTCATGAAGGGCGAGAAGTCCCGCGAAGAGATCACCGACCTGATGGCGGGAGGCGAGGCCCTGGCCGATCTCGGCGCCGAGGTCGAGAGCTACATGGAGAGCCACGACGGGCATCCGCCACCGGCCCAGCCCTGACGGCGCGCCCCTCCCGCGCGCGGTCCGCGCCCTGGCCCACGGGCCGGGGCGCGCCTCCGAACCCGGCACCTTCGCAACTGGAATGACACGATGACCCACGGCTTCAAACTCGCCGCGTGCGCCGAGATGCTCTGGCTGGACAAGCCGATCGACTGGCGCGCGTCCCGCCTAAAGGAAATGGGGTTCGACGTGGGCCTCTGGTACTGGCAGCCCCACGACCATGACAAGCTGATCAGGACCGGCGCCACCTTCACCATCGTCAATGGCTATCTTCGCGGACGCCTGAGCGATGACGCGGGAGCCGAGGAACTGATCGCCACGGCGCGCCAGACGGTTCATGGCTGCCGGCGCCTCGGCATCCAGCGATTCAACCTGCATGGCACGGGCCTGAACGCGCAGGGCCTTCCGGACCGTCCGGTTGAACACGTTACCGGTGCCATGTGGCTCAAGGCGCAGGACACGCTGAAGCGGATCTGCGAACTGGCCGAGGAAGAAGACGTCGTCTTCACGCTGGAGAACCTCAACCTCGTCACGGATCACCCGGGAACGCCCTTCGCGTTGGCCGAGGATACCATCGCGCTGGTCTCGTCCATCGACCATCCGCGCCTCAGGCTGAACCTCGATCTCTATCATGCACAACTCGGCGAAGGGAACCTGATCGGCCTCTGCAAGAAGGCGCAGCCCTGGATCGGCGAGATCCAGGTGGCCGACGTGCCGGGCCGCTGCGAGCCGGGGACAGGAGAGGTGAATTTCGCCGGTGTCGCGCGCGCATTGGCGGCCATGGGCTACGGCGGTCCTGTCGCCATGGAGGCCTGGGCCGCGTCGGATTCCGATGCCGCGCTCGCGGCGTTCCGCACCGCCTTCACACTTTGACAATGCGGCCGGCACCGGGGGCCGGCCCTCAGGAAACGACCAAGGAGGAGACCCGCCGATGAAGATAGCTCTCGACCCGTACATGCACCGCCATCTGTCGCTGGAGGCCCTGCCGTCGAAGGTGGCGGAACTGGGCTACGAGTGGATCGAACTCAGCCCGCGCGGCGACTTCCTGGAATGGTTCAAGGCGCCGCGGGTGTTCCCCGAGCGGATCCGGAGCTTCAAGAAGGCGCTCTCGGATGCCGGCGTCGGCATCGCCACGCTGCTGCCGATGTACCGCTGGGCCTCGAACGACGAGGCCGAGCGCCAGGCCGCGGTGCGGCACTGGAAGCGCGCCATCGAGATCGCCGTCGAGATGGGCGTCGACACGATGAACTCGGAATTCGGCCGCGGCCCGCATCCCGACAAGGGCACCTGCTACTGCTGCCATACCGGCAGCATGGTCGAGGCCTGCGAGGATGCCTGGTGGCGCTCGATGGAGGAGCTGGTGCCGGTCTTCGAGCGCGAGGGCATCTCCTTGCATATCGAGCCGCATCCCGAGGACTGGACCGAGACGCTGCAGCCCTCGGTCGACCTGATCCGCACGGTGAACTCGCCCCGGGTGAAGTTCCTCTACTGCACGCCGCACACCTTCTATTTCGGCGACGACACGGTGGCGATGCTGAAGGAATGCGCCGACGTGCTGGCGCATGTGCACATCGCCGACACGTTCAACCACAAGGGCTCGTCGGGGCTGAGATACATCGTCAACCCGCCAGGCTCGAGCGCGCGGGTGCACCAGCACCTCAACATCGGCCAGGGCGAGGTGCCCTGGGACGACTTCTACCGCACCCTCGCCGAGATCGGCTTCGACGGCATCATGACCGCCTGCGTCTTCGCATGGGAGGAAAAGGCCGACGAAAGCGGAAAGTTCATGCGCG
>JAGQRV010000014.1 GCA_020425125.1 Paracoccaceae bacterium
CCCCCCAAATGTTCCCGCCATGACAGCGAACGGTGACGGGCGCCCGGACGGCGCGAGAAAGCGTTCGGCGCGGCCGCCGGGCGTGCTAGAGATCCGGAGCGGCGCGGCGGCATCCGATGCCGGGCCGCGGGCGATGGAGCGACGGAGGGAGCAGGCGCGATGAGAACGTGGAGTACGGCGGCGATCGCCATGCTGGCGGCAGGACTGGCCGGCGCGGCGATGGCGGGTCCGGCGGGGACACCGCCGGTGCGACCGGTGACGGCGATGACGGTCCCGGCGGCCTATCCGGCGCCGGGAGCGACGCGGACGGACCCGCGGCCGTCGGCGCGAATCGGCCGGCTGCTGGCGCAGGTCATGGGCACCACCTGCCAGACCCCGGACACGACCTGCTCGACGGACGAGGCGCCGGTCGATTCGATCTGCAGCTGCGGCGAGACACCGGGGCGCGTCGTCGCGGAGTAAAGCCGAGAGGGGGGCGCGGAGTGACGCCGAGGGTGTGAGTTCGCGGCGATGATCGCTGCAGCCGGTCACCGGGCCGGGCAGTCGCCGCGGTTCTGCAACCTCTCGCGGTCGGCGACCCGCGTGGCGTAATCGGCGTCGGATTCGTCCGCGTGCTGCTGGTCCCAAGCCGGGATTCGGTCGAACGGCCAGGGCGTGCCGGTCTTTTGGGGCGCCTCGCCCTCGGCGCAGATGATGCCGCGCTTCGGGTCGCGGAAGTCGGATGCGCTGACGCCGCGTCGTTCAAAGAGCGCAATCAGGCGGCGGATCCAATACGGCTCGCCGGTCCAGCAGGAGCAGACAAAGAGAGCCTGTCCGGTTGCTAGATCCGGCGTATCGGGCAGCAGGGTCGCGGCATCGCCGATCAGCGATGATAGACTGCGTTGGCTCAGATCGTGCCCGCCCCTGAAATCAGCACCGTGGGCCAGCGAGCCCGTTAGCGATGCTCCGCTGAAGTCGGCTTCCATCAGTCGTGCTCCGCTAAGGTCTGCCGACCGCAAATGTGCCAAGAACAGGTTCGCGCGATTGAGTTGCGCTCGGCTCAGGTCCGCCCCATCCAGATTTGCCGCTTCAAGATTTGCCCCGATAAGCCGAGCCTCCGCCAACCGGGCCCTGCTGAGGTTGGTGCGCTCCAGCCCGGTCCCAATTGCGTGGGCCCCTTCCAGGCGCGCGCCCTGCAACTCCGCCCCGTCGAGCTTTGCTCCGTTCAAGTGGGATTCTTCCAGCCGCGCAAATGAAAGATTCGCGCCAATCAGGACCGAATCCGAAAGGTCGGCAGAACGCAGATTGGCTGCCTCAGCGGCACACTTCTCAAAGGACTCTTCGTCGGCGCCATGCTCTGTTGTCGCCTGATACGCCCTCTCGCTGCACGTGAAGCGGGCACGTTCCAATTGCGCGCCAGTGAGGTCGACACCTTCGAGATCGGCGCCGGTGAAAACGATGCCGGTCAGTTCAGCACGGTACAGGCCAGCGCCTCGAAGATCGCGACGGGCAAAGTCGGGTTTGGCGAGGGCAGCAACGGTCCGGGAACGCAGGTCGTTCCATTCGGCAAGGAAATTGCGGTCCAGTTCCCCGAAATATTGCAGGCAGTCACCTATTCTTTGCGCGGCGCACCAATCGTTTCGATCGCTGCGCTGACTGGGGAGTGGACTGACGCTGCCGGAGCGCTCACGCCCGCAGACATTCGGGTCGAGACCCATCCGTGCACACCATTCGGTGCGGAAGCGTTGGCGGGAAATGAAAGGGTCAGCCAGGTCGGGAGGAAGTATCGCGAGATGAGTACCGGAGAGATCAGCGCGGACAAGAAATCGGTCACCCCGAAAGGGCGTGGGCACATCGCGTGCCGCAATTGCCGCCAACGCTGAGGCGGCAGATGGGCGGCTGGCCCAGTTCGGGCGGTCCGTTGGCGACGTCAGCCGGTCGAGTCCGCCTTCGGTGGTCAGGACCGACACAATTGCGAGGCCGAGGAAGATGACGAGCGAAAGAATGACGACGGCGAGGCTGGTCGGACGGGCAGCGAGCCAAGGTTGACACAGGTCGGCACGCATCTTCACCCAGCTCGACAGGCTGGCATAGAGGGTGAAGGCGAGGCAGAGGGCGATGGTGGTGGTCAGCGCCGTGTCATGGGCGGGCATGGAGCGGATCCACATGAAGCCCAGGACGAGGGGGCCGGCGCACCAGATCAGGAACAGCGCGGTGACCTTGGCAAGCCAGTCCATCGGCCGCCCCAAGGCGGCGCGGCGGCCCTCGGCGTCGGGGCGGCGGCTGCGCAGGACAAGGTCGTTCAGAAGCCAGGGCAGTACCGCGCGTTCGAGTGGGGCGCCGTGGGCATAGGCCGGCGCCTGTGCCAATGCTTCGGTCGCCTTCCGCACCAGCAGATGCAGGTAAACGTGCAGTGCGGCGCCCAGGATCGGTGCGAAGATGAAGAACGAGATCGTCGGAATGGCGACGCCGACCAGCGGCAGGTCGGTCTGCCGCGAGGGAACGAAGAAGTCGACATCGCGCACCCCGAGGACCGT
This sequence comes from Paracoccaceae bacterium, assembly GCA_020425125.1. Lineage (GTDB taxonomy): Bacteria > Pseudomonadota > Alphaproteobacteria > Rhodobacterales > Rhodobacteraceae > Meridianimarinicoccus. The sequence continues at coordinate 2,517 of JAGQRV010000014.1, forward strand.
AACCATGGTGAAGGCCAGATAGGCGAGTAGCGCGAACCAGTTCGCCCGACCGGCCCGGGTCAGATCGTTGATGCGGGAGATTTGCGCGCTGATGTCGGCGTGATCACGTACCGAGGCTTCGGAGCGGCGCTTGCGCATCAATGCGCGGCGGAGGGCGAGGGGCTGGCGCATGGCTCAGCGTTCTGCCTGAGCGGGTGGCTGTCAAGTCGGGGCGGCGGACCCGTTTTGCGGCGCCGATCGGCGCAAGATCGCGCGGTGGTGCGTTTGCCTCGCTGCGGGAACCGGGTAGATAGAAGGCATGGATATCGTCGCCATCGTCGCCTTCGTCGCCACCCTGTTCCTGCTGATCGGCTGCGCCGAACCGCTGGCCGCGCGGCTGCGGCTGCCGTATTCGGCGATCCTCGCCGTGATCGGCACGCTGATCGGCGCCGGCGCGGCGTTCTTCCTCCATACCGGGATCACCGACGCGCTGAACCCGGTCGCCGAGGCGATCACCGCGCTGCCGATCCGGTCGAACGTGTTCCTCTACGTGCTGCTGCCGACGCTCTTGTTCCAGGTCACGCTGGGGATGAACCTGCGCCGGATGCTGGACGACTGGGTGCCGATCCTGGTGATGGCGGTGGTCGCGGTGGTGGTGGCGACCTTCGCGGTCGGCTATGCGCTGTGGTTCGCCGGCGCGCTGCCGCTGCTAGCGTGCCTGCTGATCGGCTCCATCGTGTCGACCACCGACCCGTCGGCGGTGGTGAGCATCTTCCGGTCGCTCGCGGCGCCGCGGCGGCTGGCGCGGATCATCGAGGGCGAGAGCCTGTTGAACGACGCGGCGGCGATCGCGCTCTTCGGGCTGTTCATGGGCTTCGTGATGGCGGGGGTGCCGAACCCGAAGATCTCGGAGACGTTCCTGACCTTCCCGGTGCTGATCCTCGGCGGGGCGGCGGTCGGCTGGGTGCTGGCGCAGCTGGCGGTGCGGCTGATGAGCTGGTTCTCGGCGCATGAGCGGGCGCAGATGGCGGTGTCGGTGGCGCTGCCCTATTTCGCCTATCTGGCGGCGGAGCGGAGCATCGGCGCCTCGGGGGTGATCGCGGTGGTGGTCGCCGGTCTGACGCTGAACCTGGCCGGGCCGGGGCGGATCGCGCCGGCGGCCTGGGCGAACCTGCGCGAGGTCTGGGACCTGCTGGCGCACTGGGCGGGGGCGATGATCTTCATCCTCGCCGCGCTGCTGATCCCGCGGCTGCTGGAATCGGTCACGCCGTCGGATGTGGGACTGATCGCGATCGTCGTGCTGGCGGCGATGGCGGCGCGGGCGGTGATCCTGTTCGGGCTGCTGCCGCTCTTGACGCTGATGCGCCTGTCGCCGCCGGTGGAGCGGCGCTATCGCGCGGCGATCCTGTGGGGCGGGCTGAGGGGCGCGGTGACGCTGGCACTGGCGCTGGCGGTGACCGAGAGCTTCCGGGTGCCGACGGACGTGAAGCGGATGGTGGGCATCCTGGCGACCGGGTTCACGCTCTGGACGCTGATCGTGCAGGGCACGACGCTCAGATGGGTGATCCGGCTTCTGGGGCTCGACCGGCTGTCGCCGATCGACGCGGCGCTGTCGAACCAGGTGGTCGCGGTGGCGCTGCAGGAGGTGCGCGAGGACGTCGCCCGGACGGTGGAGAACTATGACCTGACCCACGAGACGGTGCGCGCCGAGGCCAAGCGCTTCGGCGAGCGGCTGGACGACGCGGTGGTCGCGGCGGAGAAGAGCGAGTCGATCCTCGACCGCGACCGGGTCACGCTGGGGCTGATCGCGCTGGCCGGGGCGGAGCGCAACCTGATCGTCGACCGGCTGAGGGAGCGGGCGCTGTCGTCGCGGCTGGCCGACGCGATGCTGACCGATGCCGACCGGCTGGTCGAGGGGGCGCGGCAGGGCGGGCGGTTCGGCTATCAGCGCGCCGGCCGCCGCAGCCTGAGATTCGGGCCGCAGATGCGCGTGGCGGTGTTCCTGCACAACCGGCTCAGGATCTCGGGACCGCTGGCGCGGCTGACCGCGGCGCGGTTCGACCTGATGCTGTCGCGGCGGCTGATCCTGCGCGACCTGCCGGATTTCGTCGAGCGGCGGATCCGGCGAATCCATGGCCGCCGGGTCGCCGACCTGCTGAACGATCTGCTGGAGCGGCGGCTGGAGGAGGTTGAGCAGACGCTCGACGGGTTGCGGCTGCAATATCCCGGCTATGCCGAGGCGCTGGAACGCCGCTTCATCCGGCGCACCGCGCTGCGGCTGGAGGAAGGCGAGTACCAGACGCTGCTGGCCGACGGGCTGATCGGCGCGGAGCTCTACACCGCGCTGATGCAGGATCTGGGCTCGCGCAGGGCGGCGGCGGAGAAGCGGCCGCGGCTCGACCTCGCGGTCGGCAAGAAGGAGTTCGTGCGCCAGTTCCCGTTCTTCGGCGATCTCGACGAGGGGGCGGTGCGGCGGCTGCAGCGGGCGCTGGTGACGCGGCACGTGAATGCGGGAGAGATCATCATGCGCCGCGACGAGCCGGGGCGCAGCGTCTTCTTCATCGCCTCGGGCGCGGTGGAGATCGAGATCGCCGGCCAGACCGAGCTTCTGGGCCGGGGCGAGATCTTCGGCCTGATGGGGGTGCTGCTCAGGGGGCCGCGGCGGGCCATGGTCAAGGCGATCGCGCCGTCGACGCTGCTGGTCCTCGACGAGAACCGGTTCCGCCGGGTACTGCGAAAGAGCGCGGGGCTGCGCGAGGCCGTGCGCAAGAGCGCGCTGAAGCGCGGGCTCGACGAGGCGCAGCTGGCCGAGCTTGGCCTGGCCGACGAGACCGGGGACGGGGCGCCCGGCAAGGAGGCGAAGCCGACCGAGACTGCCGAGGCGGCGCGCGCCGATCCGGGGCCGGAGCGGAGCGGCGACAAGGCGGCCTGAGATCGGCCATGGCGACATGGCTGCCGGTATGCAGAAACAGCGGCGGGGCGACGCGCATACCTCTGGCCCCTCTTGTCTGGCTTGGCACGAGATGTTGTGGTAGCCTCGGCGCAGGCGCTCGGTTTGGTTGAGCCGGACCTGGGTGTCGCGGGCGCTGCAAGGGCAGGGACGCGAGATGACGGGGTTCGACGAACGCGCGGGCAGGTATGACGCCCCGGGCGGATCTGTGACGGTCGGGCATCCCGGTCAGACCGTGCCGTCGCTGGTCGAGCAGTACGATGCGATGGTGCGGGATCTGGTCCGCCGCTTCGACGGACGTCCGCGCAGCATTGCGCTCCCCGAGGTCGAGGCGGAGATCGCGATGCTGATCGGCCTGCTGACCGAAATGCCGCGGACCCTCGCGCTGGAGAACCGGATTCATTTCGAGCTGGCCTGCGACATGCTGGCCGCCGATCCGCCGAAGCTGATCGCGGCCCGGACACTGCGCTCGCGACTGGCCGCTGCGAATTACCGCGCCGCGCCGGGGTTCACCCGGGTTCTCGCCATTCTGGCCGGGAATTCGCGGCTGAGCGCGGCGGTGTCGGCGCTGATCACGGTTTTCCTGATGGGGCTCGCGGTGATCGCGCTGATGGCGGCCGGCCACCGGGCGCTGCTGCGCGAGATCGCCGCGACCTCGACGCTGATGCAGTCGCTGCAGGACGGGTCGGTGCCGCTGCTGATCATCGCCATTCATGCAGCCTTCCTGGGCGGGATCGTCAGCATCCTGGCCCGGATTCAGGATTTCCTGACCGACCCGGCGGCGGCGCCGCCGGTGGTCTTCGTGTCGGTGATCCGCAAGCCCTTCCTGGCGGCCTCCTTCGTGGTGCTGATCTTCGCGGTGCTGAAGGCGGGGCTGGTCTCGATCCGCGGGATTGATCTGACCGGCCCCGCGGCGCCCTATCTGGCCTGGGCGCTGGGGTTCCTGTGCGGCTTTTCGGAACGCTTTGCCGAGGATTTCGTCGATGGCGCGGGCGAGACGCTGAGCGTACGGGGCACGTCGACGGTTCCGCCGCAGGGTGGCCACGACGAGAACCGCCGGTGACACTGCGCGGCAGAGCGGCCGCGCCGGCCGGGACGGTCCCGGCCCCGCCCGTTCAGGTGGCGCATCCGGCGGCACGGGCGGCATCGCGCACGCGGTCGCCGGCAGCGCGGTCCATGTAGCGGCTCCAGCCGAGGAAATAGACCTTGCCGTCCGTCGCGCGATTGACGTTCTCGACCACCACGCGGCCGGTGCGGTCAAGGATCAGCAGTCGTCCGTTGCTGGTCTCTTCGACCATCAGGTAGCCGCCGGGCAGCAATTCGAACAACCCGCCGAAGAGCGCCCGGACATTCGCCTCGGCAAGGGCCTTGTCGAAGGGGCCGCGGGTTTCGCCGGTGTCGAAATCGTAGAAGGTGACGCGATTTGCGTCGCGCACCCGCGCCCGGTCGCCGGTATTGATGACGTCGTTGTTGAAGACCGCGATGGTGTGGTCGTCGATGATGTCGACATCGTGCTGCGCGCGCCACGGCCCCTGCTTCATCCAGACGATTTCGTCCGTGGAGGGCCGGAACAGCACGACCGCCGACATGCTGCGGAAGCTCAGGAACAGATCGCCGCGCTTCCAGTGGGGGCCGTCCTCGAAGACCGGCTGGATGTCGTTCAGGTGCATCGGGTTGGCGTCGAAATCGTTCACGTCGACGATCAGGTATTCAAGCCCGTGCTCCACGAGGACGTCGCCGAAGGACCGCGCATAGAGCAAATTGCCGTCGGCATCGACCTTGCCGAGGCCCATGTTGCCGAAATCGGCGGTCATGCCGCCGAAGGCCGCAAGCGGCATCTTGAGCGGGATCCAGAAGCCGCCGTCCGGTCCCGGCTCCAGCGAATGGTGGAACAGGGTTTCGTCGTTGCGCCATACCGGATCGCCGCAGGCGGTGAGCCGCACCAGCGGCGAATGGTGGTCCTTCACCAGAAGGTCGCCGTCCGGCAGCATGTAGGGATGGATGCCGCGGAACCGCGAGGCAATCCACGGGGTCGCGATGTCGTTCGTTTCGGTCGGCTTCCATTCCTTGAAGAAGCGGTCGGAATCGAGCACGACGCGATGCTCGACACTGCCTGTCTTGAGGTCCACGAGTTCGAAGACATGGCGGGCGACGTCGCCGTCGTAGCGGCTGAACAGGATGTAGCCGTCAGGGCGGTCGCCGGGGCCGGCATCGGCGAAGGTCCAGCCCGTCCGGCCGTCGAAGAAGGTCGGGCCGCCCACCGACATCCAGGAGTCCTCGGCGAAGCTGAGCGCGTCCTCCACGTCCGCGGGCAGCGAGGCGACGGCGAAGACAAGCTCGCCGATCGGGCCGAACCGGCCATATCCCTCGGCCTCGTTCCGGACGATGGCGCCGAACAGGACGGTCCCGACCGCACCCAGGAGCACGAGCAAGAGAACAAACCACAATTCGACTTTCCTGAAGAAGAATTTTTCCATGGGGTCAATGGCCTGTGCGCGCTTCAATCGGGTCGTGCGCGCGGGCCCGCATGCGTCCGGCCGGAAACCGAAGACCGGCCGGCGGTGCGGGGCCGCGGCGCACCCCGATGCTGGGAGAATCGGCGGTTTCGGTCAAACGCGGATTTGACTTACATTTAACGGAAGGGGCGGCGGGCCGGAGGAGGGGGCGGGCGTGGGGCTGGAGCGGTTCGAGGAGGCGCAGGAGAGCTGCTGGCCGGCGGTGATGGCCGAGCTGCGTGCCGGGCGGAAGGCGACGCACTGGATGTGGTTCGTGTTTCCGCAGCTGGCCGGGCTGGGACGCTCGGCCATGGCGCGGCATTACGGGCTCGACGGCGCGGCGGAGGCACGGGCCTATGACGCCCACCCGGTGCTGGGGGAGCGGCTGCGCGCGGCGCTTGGCGCGGCGATGGAGTCGGGCGAGCGGGATCCGGTGGCGCTGTTCGGGGGCCTCGACGCGATGAAGCTGCGGTCGTGCCTGACGCTGTTCGCCGCAGCGGCGGCCGACCCGGCGCCGTACGAGGCGGGGCTGGCGCATTTCTTCGGGGGCGAGAGGGACCCGGCGACGTGCGCGATGCTGGACGGACCCGCCGCCGGGTGAGGGGGCGGAGCTGGGCGATCCGGATTGAAATTCGGCGCGCCGGATTCCAAGACTCGCGCGGCGCGGCGCCCTGTCGCCGAACGGTGCCCATCCGCGAATCGGCGCCGGGGGCACCGCAGCGCCGGAGGGGACGATGACCGAGACACCTGCCTGGACGGACCGGTTCCCGGCGCTGGCCGACATGTCGCCCGAGCTGAAGCGGCAGCTCGCCGAGGACGGGCGGGTGGTGCGCGCGCCGGCCGGGACGGTGATCTTCGCGCCCGGCATGCCGGCCGACAATTTCCTGCTGGTGGTGTCGGGGGTCGTGCGGGTCCAGCACCTGTCCGAGAGCGGCCGCGGCATCGTGCTCTACCGGGTGAATGCCGGGGAAAGCTGCGTCCTGACGACCGCCTGCCTGATGGCGCACGAAGCCTATTCCGCCGAAGGGATCAGCGAGACGGCGGTCGAAGCGGTGATGCTGCCGAGGCGGGCCTTCGACGCGCTGGTCGCGGCGTCGGCGTCGTTCCGCGGCTTCGTCTTCGACGCCTATTCGCGGCGCATCACCGACCTCTTCCTGCTGCTCGACGAGGTCGCGTTCCAGCGCATCGACGCCCGGCTGGCGCAGAAGCTGCTTGACCTGGCGCGGGACGGCGACTCGTTGCAGGCGACCCATCAGCAACTCGCCGACGAACTGGGCACGGCGCGCGAGGTGGTGTCGCGCCAGCTTCAGGAATTCCGCCGCCGCGGCCTGGTCGCGGCCTCGCGCGGGGCGGTGGAGATCCGCGACCGCGCCGGGCTTCAGGCGCTGGCGGCGAGCGACTGACGCCGCGTCCAGCCCGTCAAGTGGCGGGGTCATGACTGGCCGTTCGGGCCGCGCGGCCTATTCTGGGAGGCACACGTCGCGTGGCAGGGCGGAGTGCGCGCTTGTGTTGCCGGAGGGTTACCCGGCACCGCCGCTGTCGTCCCTGACGCCCGGTCCCGGACCGTGGCGCGGGACCGTCGCCGGAATTCCGCAGCGCTTGGTGACAAGATCACCGATCCCTCCTGTCGGGCAGGATAGGGTCGCGGCATCTGCCATTCAGGAGACTTGCCATGACTGCCAATGTCGGAACTGCCGACCGCGCCATCCGGTTCGCTGTCGGACTCGTGCTGTTGCTTCTTGTCGCGATCGGAAGCTTGAGCGGAACCGCCGCCTGGATCGGCGGGATCGTCGGCGTGGTGATGCTGGCCACGGCGGGGATGCGGTTCTGCCCGGCCTACCGGCTGCTCGGCGTGTCGACCTGCAAGGTTTGAGCGGTTGCCCGCTTCCGCTGCGTCGAGCGTGCAGGCGGGGTTGCCGGGACGGTCTGGGTCGCATATATTCAAAACATCAAATGTAAGGACCGGGTCCGGTCCTTGCGCCGCCGGGCGGAAGACTGTCCGCCGGCGGCGCTGCCAGGAGGGAACCCATGCTCGACTATCCCGTTGACACGTCGCTGAAGCCCGAGGTCAAGGGCTTCTTCGATCAGCAGACCAACACGATCACCTATGTGGTGAAGGATCCGGGGTCACAGTCCTGCGCGGTGGTCGATTCGGTGATGGACATCGACTATGCCGCGGGCCGGATCACCTATGACCATGCCGACGAGGTCATCGCCTATATCCGCGAGAACGGCCTGAAGCTGGAATGGCTGCTGGAGACCCATGTCCATGCCGACCACCTGTCGGCGGCGCCCTATATCCAGGAGAAGCTCGGCGGCAAGCTGGGCATCGGCGAGAAGATCACCGTGGTGCAGGACACCTTCGGCAAGATCTTCAACGAGGGCACCGAATTCCAGCGCGACGGGTCGCAGTTCGACCGCCTGTTCACGGACGGCGACACCTACACGATCGGCGGCATGACCGGCTTCGTCATCCACACGCCCGGCCATACGCCCGCCTGCATGACCCATGTGATCGGCGATGCCGCCTTCGTGGGCGACACGCTGTTCATGCCTGATGGCGGGTCGGCGCGCGCGGACTTTCCCGGCGGCGATGCCGGCACGCTGTACGATTCGATCCAGAAGGTGCTGGCGCTGCCGGACGAGACGCGGCTGTTCATGTGCCACGACTATGCCCCGAACGGCCGCGAGATCGCCTGGGAGACGACGGTGGCCGCGGAACGGGCCGACAACATTCATGTCGGCCACGGCACGTCCCGCGCGGAATTCGTCAAGATGCGCACCGAGCGGGACGCGACGCTGGGGATGCCGAAGCTGATCCTGCCGTCGCTGCAGGTCAACATGCGCGCGGGCGAGATCCCGAAGGATCCGGACGGCAACCTGATGCTGAAGGTGCCGGTCAACAAGCTCTGACATTCCGGGCGGGCTGCCGACACGGCCCGCCCGTCCATCACAGACAGACTGAAGCGCGCCGCGTGCGCGCCAGCGTTCACGCGAGGAGGAGACGCGCATGGACCCCAAACCCCTGTCCGCAGAACTGTCGGTCAGCCCCCAGATCGCCGCGGGCGATCTTGCCGCGCTGGCCGAGCAGGGCTTCCGGTCGGTGATCTGCAACCGCCCCGACGGCGAGGGGGCGGATCAGCCCGGCTTCGACGAGATCGCGGCGGCGGCGAAGGCGGCGGGGATGGAGGCGCGCTATCTGCCGATCGTGGCCGGAAAGGTGCGCGACGAGGATGCGGAGGCGTTCGGCGCGCTGATGACGGCGCTGCCGAAACCCGCCATCGCCTATTGCCGCACCGGCACCCGCTCGGCGACGCTCTGGTCGCTGTCGCAGGCGGCCAGTCGCCCCGTGGCCGATATCCTGTCGGCCGCGAAGGGCGCGGGCTACGAGATGGGCGGGGTGGTGCGCCGGATCGCCAATGGCGGCCGGACCCCGACCGACCACGCGGACGTGTCCCACGACATCGTCATCATCGGCGGCGGCGCGGCCGGGATCGCGGTCGCGGCGAGCCTGAAGGCGCGCAAGCGCGATGCCGACATCGCCATCATCGACCCGGCCGACATCCATTACTACCAGCCGGGCTGGACCATGGTGGGCGGTGGCATCTTCGACGCTGCCACGACGGCGAAGACGATGGCGGCGCTGATCCCCCACGGCGTGCGATGGATCAAGGCGGCGGTGGCGGCGTTCGAGCCGGCGGCCGATGCGGTGATCCTCGATGGCTGCCGGGTGGTGAAGTACAAGCGCCTGATCGTCTGTCCGGGGCTGAAGCTCGACTGGCACGGCATCGAGGGGCTGGTGGAAACCCTGGGCAAGAACGGCGTCACCTCGAACTACCGCTACGACCTGGCGCCCTATACCTGGGAGCTGGTGAAGGGGATGACGGGCGGACGGGCGGTGTTCACCCAGCCGCCGATGCCGATCAAATGCGCCGGCGCGCCGCAGAAGGCACTGTACCTGTCGGCCGATCACTGGCGGCGGGCCGGGGTGCTGGACCGGATCGAGATCGACTTCCGCAATGCCGGCGGCGTGCTGTTCGGGGTGAAGGATTATGTCCCGGCGCTGATGGAATATGTCGACCGCTACCATGCCGGTCTGAACTTCTTCTCGAACCTCAAGGCGATTGACGGTCCGGGCAGGACGGCATGGTTCGAGGTGACGAAGCCCGACGCCGCGCCGGAAACGGTCGAGGTCGGCTTCGACATGATCCACGTGGTTCCGCCCCAGACCGCGCCGGATTTCATCCGCGTGTCGCCGCTTGCCGATGCGGCCGGCTGGGTCGATGTCGATCAGGCGACGCTCAGGCACCGGACCTTCGAGAACATCTGGAGCCTGGGCGACGTGATGAACGCGCCGAATGCCAAGACCGCCGCCGCGGCGCGCAAGCAGGCGCCGGTGGTGGCCGAGAACGTGATTGCCGACATCCGCGGCAAGGCGCCGGTGGCGCAGTACGACGGCTACGGCTCCTGCCCGCTGACGGTGGAGCGCGGCCGGATCGTGCTGGCCGAGTTCGGCTATGGCGGTGCGCTGAAGCCGAGCTTCCCGAAATGGCTGATCGACGGCACGAGGCCGAGCCGCGCCGCCTGGCTTCTGAAGGAGCGGATCCTGCCGCCGGTCTACTGGCGCGCGATGCTGAGGGGCAAGGAATGGCTGGCCAGTCCCGAAAAGGTGACGGTGGAGGGCTGAGAGGTCCCGCCGCTGCCGCCGCGGCGTCCCGCGTCTGAGCCGGGCGCCGCCGCCGTCCCGCCTATCCGAAGAGTGCCGCCGATGCCCAGACTAGCCCGCTACCTGCCGATCCTCGACTGGGGACGCCAGTACGACCGCGAGACGCTGACCTCGGATCTGGTCGCGGCGGTGATCGTGACGATCATGCTGATCCCGCAATCGCTGGCCTATGCGATGCTGGCGGGATTGCCGCCCGAGATGGGGCTCTATGCCTCGGTGCTGCCGATCGTGGTCTATGCGCTGTTCGGCACCTCGCGGGCGCTGGCGGTGGGCCCGGTCGCGGTCGCCTCGCTGATGACCGGTGCGGCGGCCGGGTCGATCGCGGCGCAGGGCAGCCCGGAATATGTCGGCGCGGCCATCGTGCTGGCGCTGCTGTCGGGGCTGTTCCTCGCCGGCATCGGGTTCCTCAAGCTGGGCTTCGTGGCCAATTTCCTCAGTCATCCGGTGATCTCGGGCTTCGTCACCGCCTCGGGGATCCTGATCGCGGCCAGCCAGGTCCGGCACATCCTGGGCGTGAAGGGCGAGGGCGCCACGCTGATCGACATGATCGGCGCGCTCTGGACGCATCTGGGCGAGACGAACGTCTGGACGCTGGCGATCGGCGTGGCCGCGATTGCCTTCCTGACCTGGGTGCGGTCGGGGCTGAAGCCGCTGCTGGTGCGCGCGGGGCTGAGCGGACGGCTGGCCGGGATCCTGGCCAAGACCGGGCCGGTGATGGCGGTGGTCGCGACGACGCTGGCGGTCTGGGCCTTCGGGCTCGATGCCGCCGGGGTGCCGGTCGTGGGCGACATTCCGCGGGGATTGCCGCCGCTGGCGCTGCCCGAAATCGACCCGGAGCTCTGGGGGCGGCTCTTCGGTGCGGCGGTGCTGATCTCGATCATCGGCTTCGTGGAATCGGTTTCGGTGGCGCAGACCTTTGCCGCCAAGCGGCGGCAGCGGATCTCGCCCGACCAGGAACTGATCGGGCTGGGCGCGGCGAATATCGCCTCGTCCTTCTCCGGCGGGTTTCCGGTGACGGGCGGCTTTTCGCGGTCGGTGGTGAATTTCGATGCCGGGGCCGAGACGCCCGCAGCGGGGGCGTTCACTGCGGTCGGCATCGCGCTGGCGACGCTGTTCCTGACGCCCCTGCTGCACTTCCTGCCGAAGGCCACGCTGGCGGCGACGATCATCGTCGCGGTGCTGACCCTGGTCGATTTCTCGATCCTGCGCCGCGCCTGGACCTATTCGAAGGCGGATTTCGCCGCCGTGATGGCGACGATCCTGGTGACGCTGGGCTGGGGGGTCGAGGCCGGGGTGACGACCGGCGTGGCACTGTCGGTCGCGCTGCACCTCTACAAGACCTCGCGGCCGCATATCGCCGAGGTCGGCCAGGTGCCCGGGACCGAGCATTTCCGCAACATCCGGCGCCACAAGGTCCTGACCGAGCCGAACGTCCTGACCGTCCGCATCGACGAGAGCCTCTATTTCGCCAATGCGCGGTTCCTGGAGGATTTCATCCAGGAACGGGTGGTGCCCGATTGCGGGATCGAGCATGTGGTGCTGATGTGCTCGGCAATCAACGACATCGACCTGAGCGCGCTGGAAAGCCTTGAGGCGATCAACCACCGTCTCTCCGACATGGGCATCACGCTGAACCTCAGCGAGGTGAAGGGGCCGGTGATGGATCGGCTGGAGCGCAGCCATTTCCTGAGCGAGATGACCGGGCGGGTGTTCCTGTCGCAATACGCGGCGGCGGCCGAACTGTCCGCGCGGCACCCCGCGCAAAGCCCGGACGCCGGACGGCGCGCGGCGGAATAGGCGTCAGGCCGCGTCGGCAGGCCGGCAGAGGATCGCCTGAAGCGCGGTGTTGTCGCGGGTCAGGTCCGCAAGCGTCACCGCATCGAGCGTGGCATAGAAGGCGTTGAGCGCCTTGCAGAGCGTGGCGTTCAGACGGCAGACCCCGGCAAGCGGACAGGTATTCTCGGCGGGAGAGAAGCATTCCGCAAAGGGCAGGTCGCTTTCGAGCAGCCGGAACACCGCGCCGACGCTGATCTCTTCCGGCGCCCGGCCGAGCCGCATCCCGCCGTGGCGGCCGCGGGTGGTGTGGATGAAACCGGCCTGCGCGAGTTGGTTGATGACCAGCCCGAGGTGGTTTTCCGAGGCGTTGCAGGCGGCGGCGACATCGGACTTGCGCACGGTCAGTCCCGGATTGACCGCGCAGAACATCAGCGCGCGCATGGCGAGGTTGGTTCGTGTCGTCAGGCGCATGGCTGCCGTCCTTCTGCGGAATGATCAGGAGAGGATGCAGCTTTTCGTCGCGAGTCACCTTGACCGAGGTCAAATCGCACGACGCGCGGTCAGCGCAGGATCGGCGGCTTGTCGGGGTCGCTGCCGGGGGCCGGACGCGCGGCGGGGATTGCGGGCGCGGGCAGGTCGAAGCGCAGCCCGACGCGGGCGAGACGCGCGGCGAGCGGATCGGATGCGGCGGTGAAGGCAACGTCGAGCCGGCCGCCGTCGAGACCGCTGAAGCGCAGCGTCTCGGCCACCGCCCGGGCCAGCGCCGGTTCCGCGTCCGGCAGGGCGTCGACGAAGGCGATCAGGTGGCCCTCTTCGCCGCTCTCGTACCTGACCCCGACGAGCCAGGCGGCACGCGCCGTCCCGGCCATCGCGGCGAACTTGGCGTCGAGACCGGCGAGGAGGCTTTCGGGCAGACCTGCGGGCGGATGGAAGGCGCTGGGCCGGGCTTCGGCGGGTTCCGGCGCGGCCGCCAGCATGGTGGCGAGCCAGGCCAGCGCCTCGGGCGCGACCAGCGTTTCCGACGCCGCTCCAGGATTGACGGCAAGACCGAGATCCTGACCGGCCAGCATCTGCGCCAGGGCGCGGCCGGGCAGGGCCGCATAGGGCGCGAGTCCACCCGCGAAATCGGCCAATCGTTCCTCGCGGTCGAAGGCGACGAGGAAGCGGCCGTCTTCGGTATCGAACGTGCGCGGGTCGATCGCGTCGCCGGTCGCCTCGGCGGCAAGCAGCAGGAACAGCTCGGCATCGGCGAGGCGCTCGTGGAAGCGCAGCCGCAGCGCGTCGTCGTCCGGTGCCGCGGCCATGGCGGCATGGGCGCGGTCGAGCGGTGTATCGGGCGGGGTCGGGTCAGTCATCTGCGCGGCACGCCTTTCGGGGCCGGAGCGGACCGGCGGTCGCGCCGTGGCTATCCGCGCCGGTGCCGCGGCGCAAGGGCGGCGTGACCGGCGGATGGCGGCCAAAGGGCTTTGGCCGGGGGTGGCAATGTCTGCTAGGCTGGACAAGGCATCGGAAATCTCCGGGAGGGGGCCATGACCGAATACATCCTGCCGCATGTCGTGGCGCACGAGGAAGAGCGCCTGGCGCGGCTCGCGCGGATGCTCGATCCCCAGTTGCGCCTGCGCCTGCAACAGCTGGGCGTCGGTCCGGGCTGGAAATGCCTCGAACTGGGCGCGGGGAATGGCAGCATCTCGGAATGGCTTGCCGGTCAGGTCGGGCCCGAGGGCGAGGTGGTGGTCAGCGACATCGACACGAAGTTCATCGACCGGCTCGCGGATGCGGGGCTGGATGTGCGCCGCATCGACGCGACCCGCGATCCCCTGGGCGAGGGCTACGACTTGATCTGCGGCCGCGCGTTCCTGCACCATATCCCCCAGCGGCGCGATGTCCTGGCGCGGATCCGCGACGCGCTGCGTCCGGGAGGGTTCGTTCTGGTCGAGGAGCCGGATTTCCATTCCGTCTTCGCCGAGGAGAACCTGGCGATGCGCGCCTTCTGGGAAGGGTTCGTCGCCTGGGCGGCGAACCAGAGCATCGATTATTTCGTCGGCCGGCGGCTCGGGCTCTGGCTGACGGAACTCGGCTTCGAGGCGGTCGACCTGCGCGGCGAGACGATCCTGTCCGAGGGCGGCTCGGCGATCTCGGCCTTCTGGAAGCTGACCTTCGAGGAACTCTCCGGCCCGATCCTGGCGTCCGGCATGGTCGCGCAGGCGGATTTTGACGAGGCGATGCGTCTCTTCGACACGCCGGGCCACTGGAACTGGCAGTGCAGCTTCCTGATCGCCGCCGGGCAGAAGCCGGCATCCTGACGGCGCGGTCCGGTGCGGGACCCGCGTCAGGCCGGGCCGAGGACGTCCTGCACGGCGGTGCGCAGATGCGGCACTAGGTCGGTCTCGAACCAGGGATTGCGTTTCAGCCAGCCGGTATTGCGCCATGACGGATGCGGCAGCGGGATCACGGCGGGTCCCGCCTCGCGCCAGCGCGCGACCGTCGCGGTGACGCCGGCCTTCGCAACGCCGCTCAGGTAGCGCCGCTGGGCATAGCCGCCGACCAGCAGGGTGAGCCGCACCTCGGGCAGGGCGGCCATCACACGGGGATGCCAGGTGCGGGCGCAGACCGGCGGCGGCGGCAGGTCGGCGCCCTTCGCGTCATAGCCGGGAAAGCAGAACGCCATGGGGACGATGGCCACCCGGTCGCGGTCGTAGAAGGCGGCGCGGCCGAGCCCCATCCAGTCGCGGAGCCGGTCGCCGGAGCGGTCGTCGAACGGCACCCCCGATGCGTGGACCCGCGTTCCCGGCGCCTGCCCGATCACCAGAAGCCGCGCCGCGGGCCGGAACCAGACCACCGGCCGGGGGGCGTGCCCGGTCGCGGTCGCGGCGAAGCGGTCGGCGCAGAGGTGGCAGGCGGCGAGGTCGGGGGCGGGATCTGGTTGGGGCGGGGGGGTGGACATGGCCCCAGATTAGGCGCCGACCGGCGGCGGAACCAGCCGCGAGCCACGGTCCTGTGCCGGCCGGGTCCAATCCGCGGGTTGCAACCGGCGCTTCGGTCTGTAGGCTCGGAACGGGGTCGATGACGCGGGGGACAGGATGTATAGGGTCTGGAATTTTGTCGCGAACTATTCGCTTCTCCTGATCGGGGGGGCGCTGCTGGCCCTGATCTGGGCCAATGTCGATGCAGCCAGCTATCATCACATCGTCGAGTACGTGCTGTGGGACAATGCCCCGATCGGGCACGCCCATATGGATGCCGAGGGGCACGTGCATCGCACGCTGACGCTGCATTACCTGGTCAACGACCTGCTGATGGCGCTGTTCTTCGCCATTGCGGGCAAGGAGGTCTGGGAAGCGGTGATCCTGAACGAGGGATCGCTGCGCGGCGCCAAGGCGGCGACGCCGCTGTTCGCGACCGCGGGCGGGATGCTGGGGCCGATCGCGGTCTACCTCGGGCTGGCGCTGTTTCTGGGCTCGGACACGTTCAGCGCCGTCCATCGCGGCTGGGCGATTCCCACCGCGACGGATATCGCGTTCTCGTACCTGGTCGGGCGGATCGTCTTCGGCCCGGCACACCCGGCGGTGCGGTTCCTGCTGCTGCTGGCGATCGCCGACGATGCCGGGGGCCTGATCATCCTGGCGATCTTCTATCCCACCGGCGAACTGGCGCCGGCCTGGCTGCTGCTGTCGTTCGGTGCGGCGCTGGCGGCGTTTTTCTTCTTCAACTGGCTGCCGCGGCGAATGGATCGCGGCGATCAGCTGCGCCGCAATTCCACCTGGATGCGGCTGAAGCTGGGGTCCTGGCCCTATATCGTGGCCGGCATCCTGAGCTGGTATGGCTTCATGCGGTCCGGGCTTCACCCGGCACTGGGGCTGCTGCCGGTGATCCCGGCGATTCCCCATGCCGACCGCGCGTTCGGCATCTTTGCCGCCGCCGAGGAGCATCTGCACGACCTTCTGAACGAGATGGAACATGCGCTGAAGATCCCGGTGGAGATCGTGCTGCTGCTGTTTGGCCTGATGAATGCAGGGGTCGAGTTCTCGGCCATCGGCGCGCCGACCTGGCTGGTGCTGCTCGGCCTCGTGGTCGGCAAGCCCGTCGGCATCTTCGCCTTCGGCTGGCTCGCGGCCTACCCGATGAAGCTGGGCCTGCCACAGGGCATGAAGACCTCGGACCTCTTCGTGCTCGGCTGCGTGGCGGCGATCGGGTTCACCGTTGCGCTCTTCGTCGCCTCGGTCGCCTTCCCCGCCGGGGATGTCCAGGATGCCGCCAAGATGGGCGCGCTGATGAGCTTCGGTGCGGCGGTCCTGTCGATCGTCGCCGGGAAGGTCACGCGGGTCGAGAAGCGGGCGCTGCCGGCCTGACCGGCGCGCCGGCCATGGCAATTTGCTGCGCGGCTGCTATCACGGCAGCCGCGCGGGCAGGTGCCCGGCCGCAGGAACGGAGGGGCGAAGGCCATGAAGGACGTTGAAGTCGGGAATGTGACGGTCGGCAATGACCGGCCGCTGACGGTGATCGCCGGGCCCTGCCAGCTGGAAAGCCTCGACCACGCGCTGATGATCGCCGAGGAGATGAAGGCGATCTGCGAGGGCGCGGGGGCGGGCTACATCTTCAAGGCGTCCTACGACAAGGCGAACCGGACCTCGCTCGAAGGCCGGCGCGGGATGGGGATCGAGGCCGGTCTCGGCGTACTGGGCGAAGTGCGGTCTCGGCTCGACGTGCCGGTGCTGACCGACGTGCACACCGCCGAGCAGTGCCAGCGCGCCGCGGAGGTCGTGGACGTGATCCAGATTCCGGCCTTCCTCTGCCGGCAGACCGACCTGCTGATCGCCGCCGGCGAGACCGGTGCGGCGGTCAATGTCAAGAAGGGCCAGTTCCTGGCGCCCTGGGACATGGCGAACGTGGTCGCGAAGATCGAGTCGACCGGAAACCGGCGCCTGCTTCTGACCGAGCGCGGCGTCAGCTTCGGCTACAACACGCTGGTCGCCGACATGCGCAGCCTGCCGACGATGATGAAGACCGGCTATCCGGTGGTGATGGACGCGACGCATTCGGTGCAGCAGCCGGGCGGTCTGGGCGGCGCTTCGGGCGGGCAGCGCGAGTTCGCGCCGGTGATGGCGCGGGCGGCGGTGAGCCTGGGAATTGCGGCCGTCTTCATCGAGACCCACGAGGCGCCGGATACCGCGCCGTCGGACGGGCCGAACATGATCCCGCTGGCACGGATGCGGGCGCTGGTGACGTCGCTGATGGCGTTCGACGCGCTGGCCAAGACCGACCCGGTGCGGGTCTGAGTCGACGGGTCGGGGCAGGGCAGGCGCAGGGAATTTTTGGCGCCCGGCCTCTTGCGCTTCGCACCGCCGGATCGTAATACCCCGCGCACCGTTGGGGTGTAGCCAAGTGGTAAGGCAGCGGTTTTTGGTACCGTGTACCGTAGGTTCGAATCCTACCACCCCAGCCACGCAGTCCGCGTCTCCTGGAGCACGCGGCGGGCAGGGCGAGGATCTCCCTGAATTCCGAGGGTTGGCGCGCTCGCAGCGGCGCGCGGCGGTCTCCGGTGCGCGCTGTTTCGGCCGGTTTGGCCCGGTGTCTCAGTTCCGCTCTGTTCCGGTAGCCGGTTGGCTGGGCGGGCTGGGTGCGGTCAGCCCAGGGTGTCGAAGAGCCGGCGCTGGTCCGGCCAGGACTCGGGCACGCCCTGCTTGATCAGCAGGTCCGAGGTCAGTCCGGCGGGCTGGCGGCCGTCGAGGATCCGGGCCGCGAGGTCTGGGGCGAGGAAGGCGAGTTCGACCAGCTGCATCACGCGGCGCTTCGAGGTCCCGGCGCGGGCCGCGATCTCGGCATAGCTGCGGCCGGCGCGCAGCTCGGCGAACCAGGCGTGCGCGCGGGCGAGGTTGCGGATCAGCGTTGCGTCCGGCGATGCCGCGGGATCGCCGAGGATCAGCTTGCGCTCGACGCCGCGGCGGCGGCTGCGGAACGGTGCGCTGAGGCTGAGGCGGTCGGCATCGAGCGCGCCGGGGACGAGCCCGATCGCGACAGCGAGGCGGACCGGGCTGAGCCGGACGGCGATGCTCGCGGGTGCGATGTCCACGCGGTCGACCAGGGCGAGGAGGGCGGGGGTCTCCCATTCGGTGGCTGGTTCGCCTGCGGTCCGAAGCACCGCCGGGTTGCCGCCGGCACCGCGTCCGGTACCGTCGCCATCCCGGGTGGCATCCGGAAGCCATGCGCGGTCGGTGACGCGGTCGCAGATCAGCCCGGCGATCTGGCGCTCGAGCTCCGCGGCCGGCAGGCGCCAGCCGGTCCCGTGCGGATCCCCGGATCCGCGGACGAGACGGCTCGAGACGTAGTAGCGCAGCCGCTTGCCCTGCTTCGTCCTGGTGTGCGACGGCGTCAGCCGGTCGCTGGTTTCGTCGAAGACCTTTCCGACCAGCGGCGCGGTCAGCGCATGGCGCCGGTCGAGCCCGCCGCGTCCGCTGCGCCGGCGCGCCGCGCCGTCCTGCAGCCGCCGCTGTACCTCGTCCCAGGTCTCGGGCGCGATGATCGCCGGGTGCTGGCCCGGATGAACCGCGCGCTTGTGCCGGATTCGGCCGGCATAGATCGGGTTTGACAGGATGTGGTGGATGTGGCCGCGGTCGAACGGCCGGCCGCCGCTGCGGCGGCCATCCGGCGCGGTGCGCCGCCGGGTGCGGAGGCCGAGCCGGTCGGCGTGGTCCCTGACCGCCAGGATCGTGCCGTGCTGCAGGTAGAGATCGTAGAGCCGCCGGACCGTCTCGGCCTCCGCCGGAACGATCGTCAGGCTGCGGCCCGCGGGCGTGTAGCCCAGCGGCACGTTGCCGCCCATCCAGAGCCCCTTCCGCTTCGAGGCGGCGATCTTGTCGCGGATCCGCTCGGCGGTGACCTCGCGTTCGAACTGGGCGAAGCTGAGCAGCATGTTGAGCGTCAGCCGGCCCATCGAGGTGGCGGTGTTGAAGGACTGGGTGACCGAGACGAAAGAGGCGCCGGCGGCGTCGAGCCGGTCGACGATCCGGGCGAAATCGGCCAGCGCGCGGGTCAGCCGGTCGATCTTGTAGACCACGATCCGGTCGACCCGGCCGGCATCCACGTCGGCGAGCAGGCGCTGCAGGGCGGGCCGCTCCAGCGTGCCGCCCGAGAGCCCGCCATCGTCGTAGGCGTCCGGCAGCAGCACCCAGCCCTCGGCCTTCTGGCTCAGGACGAACGCCGCGCAGGCCTCCCGCTGGGCATGCAGCGAGTTGAACTCCTGCTCCAGCCCGTCCTCGGAGCTCTTCCGCGTGTAGATCGCGCAGCGGGTCCTCTGCATCAGCCGTCGGCTTTCCGGCGCCGC
Source organism: Paracoccaceae bacterium (assembly GCA_020425125.1). GTDB lineage: Bacteria > Pseudomonadota > Alphaproteobacteria > Rhodobacterales > Rhodobacteraceae > Meridianimarinicoccus. Next base: position 21,764 of record JAGQRV010000014.1, read on the forward strand.
AGGCCGAAGAAGCGCGGCCCCGACCAGGGCGTGCCGGTGATCCGCCTTGCGATCGCCGAGAGCGAGCGGAAGCTGCGGCCGTCGAAGCGGAAGCCGTCCTCCAGAACCTCGACATGATGGATGCGCCCGTTCCATTCGCGGGCCAGCAGCGTTCCGGGAGCCAGGGATGCGGCCGGCTGCGTCCGGCCGCTGCCGCCGGGGCCGATCAGGTCGAGGCGCTTCCCGAGGCTCCTCGGAAAGCCACCCGCGGCGGCGCACTGGCGCTGCCAGGCCAGCGCCTTCGCCAGGAACCGCTCCGACAGGTAGGGGTGCGGCGGCGTGCCGAACGCCGCCGCCCACTCCGCGCGCAGCGCCGCGCGATCCGGCCGCGTCGCTGCATCAGCCGGCGTTCCGGTCCCGCCACCGGTCGCGCCACCGCGCCGCGACTCGTCCCGTTGCGCGAGCTCCGGGGTCCCGTCCGCCCGTTGCTTCATTCCATCCATGTCGGCCTCCTCTCGAGGTCAGGCAGGCGCCAACCCGCACCCTGTCACCGCCAGCAGCCCGGGTTCTCGACCGGCGGAACGCAGCCACCTCCGAAGCGGCGTCGCATCCGCCACAGACACGCTCTTCCCTGCCGCGAAGTCCACCGGAAGAGAGCGCCCGGATTGTGGATCGGCGCGTAGTCGGGAGCGATCTCACACGCAGCCGCCGCGCGGTTTGCTTCAGCCCCATGCCGGACAAAAGGCATGGTCACCCGGACGCGCGTCGCGCGGACCCGGGACCGCGAAGGCCAGTTCCGGCACCTGCGTGAACCATCGGGCTCCGGACTGGCCGCGGCCAAAGTACAGACCTGCGCAACGAAGGTTTGGCAGGTCTGTACGGGGAGGGGCGGCATGGGCACGGGACCCACATCGGCACGGAGGGAAGCGGAGCGCCGTCCAGACGGCCCCGGATCGTCGGAGACGGGCGCAGACCGGCGGAGCGACGCGGAGAGCCACACGGGGCGCCGGAGAGGCCCGCAGTCGCCAAACACACCCCATCGCCCCTCACGCCCCGGCACTGCGCCTGGTGGCCTACGAACGGGTTGTCTAATCGCGGCTCCTTCGTCAACAGCCTGCTGCTTTCTGTCTCGTGGCACGCGGAACTTCTCGGTCCGCTGCGTTCCAAGATGAGCAAAGTGCATGGCCGGGGTCAGGGTTGTCTCCGCGGTCAGTGAAAGCACTGCCGCACGATGAATTTCGAGACGGACCCCGCTTTGTCTCCAAGCGCAATTCGCCGGTGGACGATTGCACCTCTCGTAACGCGGTGGTCCTGTCTCACGTCCCGGTGGACGCACCCGCAGCTCGTGGGCAGCGGATCCCTCAACAACCTCCTACTGTCTGGCAGCCGGCTTCTCGTCTTGCTTCATGCTGGCACGACCCTCTCTGCCTCGAAAGGCCGCCCGCTCCGCCACATGGCGTGCAACACCACCGCCAGTTTGCGCGTGACAGCCACATTCGCCCGCTTGAACCCGATCCGCTCGCGCAATCTGAGACCCCAGCGGCGAAGCGCGCTGTCGGCGCGTGCCCGCGTCAGGATGTGGGCGGCCGCTTCATAGAGGTACGATCTCAGCAGCTTGTCCCCTTGCCGGGATATCCTGCCCTGAAGATTGATGGTGCCCGACTGGTAGCGCCTTGGTGTCAAGCCAATCCAGGCCGCTGCGGTCCGCCCTGACCGGAACGTCGCCGCATCGCCGATGGCCCCAACAAAACTCAAGGCGGTCAGATAGCCGACCCCAGGGGCGGTCATCATCAACTGGCATCTCGGATCGGCGCGCACCGCGCCGCGGATTGCCTGCTCATGGCGCGCAACCTGTGCTCTTGCCGCGCGCCAGGATTCCAACAGAGGGCGGACGATCACATCGAGATCAGAACGCGAGTCAAGATGGACGAGCACGCGGCGCTCGAAGGCCTTGGCCCCTCCATTTCCGATGCCTGTGGATCGGCCCTTTAATTGCGGGTCTTGGTCAAGCCTGTTTTTCTGTCCTGTGCCGGGGTCATGGTCCTTTTCGAGGTCATGGCCTCATGTTGATGTTCGGGTCGGGTGCCTTCAGCGTATGGAGCGCAGGTATGGAGCGCAGGTACCTTATAGGTCTGCAGCCGATCCAACGAGGTCACCGCAACCACCGTCCCGGAGGAACATCACAGGTCTGGCGTCAGCCCTGCGATCTCTGGGTCGGATCCGTGTCAGTCATGCCGGCCGTTCGTTGCCCCATTCGAAGACCGTCCCGTCGACCCAGATGCAGTGAAGGATCACAGCCAGCTTCCGGGCGACGGCGACCTGGGCCTTCTTCATGCCGTTGCGCTTGGCAAGGCGCAGGCCCCATGCTTTCAGCGCACACCACCGCTTGGTCCGATGCAGCAGGACGCTGGCCGCCTCGAACAGATAGGTCCTCAGCAGCCGGTCGCCCCATCGTGAGACTCGGCCATTCGTATCGGTCTCGCCGGACTGCTTCCGGCGCGGGGTCAGGCCGAGGTGAGCGCCGACCGTCGCCGCACTCTTGAAGCGCGATGGATCGTCGATCGTGTGGCGGAAGGTGAGCGCCGTCACCACGCCGATCCCCGGCACCGTCATCAGCCGGCGGGTGGTGTCGTCGTCCCTGGCGAGTCGGCGGACCTTCCGATCGAGCCCATCGAGTTCGCCGCAGACTTGTGCGTGGATGGAGAGCAGCGGCAGCAGCGCCGGCCACAGGCTATGTCCTTCGCCAGACAGATCTTCCACACGGTGCCGGAACTGCCCGCCGATCGAGCGGGGGAAGATCAGTCCGCACTCCTTGAGCATGGCGCGCATCTGATTTTCGAGGTCTCGCCGGATCCGCACCAGACGCGACCGGGTGATCAGAAGCGAACGGGCCTGCTGGCTGGCCTCGCTCTTCACCGCGACCTCGCGATACCAGCCGATCCGAACCAAGTCAGCTAGCCCGCGCGCGTCGTTCTCGTCGCTCTTGTTCATCCGCACCGAGAGCGCGGCATGGGCGTGGCGGGCGTCGATGCAGACCACCGGCAGGCCGATCCGCCGGAGTTCGTGCCACAGCCAGCTCGACATGGCACCGGTCTCAAAGCCGACGCGTGCGGCATGCGGTGCCTTCTTGCCCAACATCGCTGCCAAGGCGCCGGGGTCGGAGGCCACGCGACCTTGATAGATGGGCCGACCAGTCTCATCCACGACACAGACGGCTGTCTCCTTCTGCGACACGTCCAGTCCGACATACTGTTTCATTGTTGTATCCTCGATTGGCGTTTTATCTCGTCTATCGTGGCAAAGCCGCTGGTCATGGGAAGTGCCGCCAGCAATTACTTCATCGTATGGAAAAAGGACCCCGTATTGGGGTGATCGGCTTCCAAAAGGGGCTCTGACTCACTCTCGGTGCATCTATCCGAAACCTCTCTCATGTCGCGGCTACAACGCGGGCTTTGAGCAGCTCGATGTTGGCGCGACCATACATCTGACGTTTCAGCGTCTTCAGGCGATTGATCTGTCCCTCCGTATGCCCGTTCGACCACGGCTCTCGAAGCGCAGCCGCGACCGCGCAATAGTCCTTGCGTAGCCCGCGGGCGAATGGCGCCAGGATGCTCGCCTCTGCATCGTCGAGCCAAGCGGCGAGGGTTTCATCCCTGCCATCGGTGCGCACCATTTCCGTGAACCTGTCGGTCAACTCGCGGGCAGTTGCGAGGGCTGGCATCGCGGCTTCCACCTGAGCCACCTGGATCGCGTCGGCCCTGGACAGGTGATCTCGTGCCGTGGTGAGGAGGCGGGCGATCTTGCGGGCTGACGGGGATTTACCTGTTGCGGAGAGTCCCGCGCTTTCGGCCCGGCGCTGACGGGTGGCCCATTCCCCTATGACGCGAAGACTGCCGCCGAAGCCTTCGCTTCGGAGACGGCGCCAAAGCTCGGCTCCGTTCTGGCACCCGCCTGTCCATTCCTGGTCCAGCCGCGGCAGCCACGGCGTCAGGCTGCTCTCGCGAAACCGAAACACATCCTCGCGCTCGCCACGCACGATGCGGCGGACCAGCCCGCGGCTCAAGCCGGTTGCACGGACGATCCGCTTGATGGGAACGCCCTCGTCGGCCATCGTCCGAACCATCCTGTTGGTCGCCTGACGGCGCTGAAACCCTTCATATTGCAACCTTTCCGCCGCCGTCAGCAAAGCGGGGTCCAGTGTTGCCACTCCGATGGCCTTGCGGATCGCTGGCATGCTTCGTTGGACCGCCAGAAGGAAAGCTGCGCTGACGTTCTCGAGCAGATGCCAGCGATCCGCAACCTGTACCGCATCCGGCAATGCACGGGAGACGGCGCCACCGTAGCCGCCGTTGCGGTCACGAGCGACAATCTCGATCCGGGGATGGGCACGGAGCCAGGCTTCCACCGTCGCAGGCTCGCGGTCGGGCAGCAGATCGATCACCCGCCGTCTCTCAAGATCGCAGATCAGCGTTCCGTAGCGCTGGCCGCGCCGCCAGGCCCAGTCATCGATCCCCACAACGCGGGGTTCGTCGATCGACTGCTCTGCCGAGTTCCGGACGCTGCGAAGGAAAGTATCTTTGCTCGCCGGCAACAAGAGGCGTCCGGCCAGCGCCTGCGCCGGGCGTCCGCCAAGCGCAAGCCCCAGATGCCGAACCAATCCTTGCAGCCGCGCCGTGCGTCGCGCGTATGGTCGCGTGATGCTGGCTGGAAGCCGCTCTGCAAAGATCCGGATGCGGCAGTGAGCGGACCGGCAGCGGAAGCGTCGAACCGACAACACCAATTCGACGACGCGACCATGCGCAGGCAAATCCGCCAATCGGCGCCGATACCAGCTATGGACATGGCGCGAAGCCGTGCCACAGCACGGACAAGTCGCCGAGGTCTCAGGCGAATGCGCATGGATCAGGATCGTCTCTCCAATCAGCTCGATCTGATCGACATTCAGGCCGGCGGGCAGCAAGCCCTGTCGAGAATTCCATGACGCCATCGGCAACCTCCTCCAAAGTTTACCAAAATATAGCGTCATAGGCCGCATACCTGCACCAAATCGGCGACAGAGCCCCGATTGGATGCCGATTATGGGATGGCCCGCCCCTCACCGGCGCCGGGTACGCTCGGCGCATCTGAGGGCAAAGGAGACGAGCCATGCGTGTCAGCATAATCGGGATCGACCTGGGCAGGAACACATGTAGCGTTGCTGGAATGGATGCGGATGGGTGTGTTGTCTTCCGCAAGCGCGCGAGCCGCTCCGGGCTCATGGACATCGTGCGCAAACACCCGGGGTGCATCGTCGCGATGGAAGCGTGCTGCGGCGCCCATCACCTTGGACGGGTCTTCGCCGAAAGCGGCACGAGGTCCGGCTGATGTCGCCCGAATACGTCATTCCCTATGTTAAGGCGCACAAGAACGACGAACGCGACGCCGAAGCGATTGCCGAGGCGGCGAGCCGGCCGACGATGCGGTTCGTGCCGGTGAAGACGCAAGGGCAATCGGACCTGCAATCCCTGCACCGCGCCCGAGAAAGGCTCGTCGGCGATCGGACCGCGCTGATCAACCACCTTCGGGCGCTAATGCTCGAACGCGGCACTACCGCAGCGAAAGGCCGCGCCAGGCTGTGGCGGGAGGTTCGTGGCCTGCTTGCGGAACCGCCTGTCGAGTTCAGCCGACGGATCTCGTTGCTGGTAGAGGACCTTGCCGCGGACTGGGCTCGTCTCGACGCACGCATCAAGGCCTTCGATAAGGAAATCGCCGAAATCGCACGTTCCGACGCTGCGATGCGTCGCCTTTCCACGGTGCCAGGTATCGGGCCGATCAATGCGACGGCGCTGGTGGCCGCGATAGGCGATGCTCGTGCGTTCTCCAGAGGGCGTGACCTCTCTGCCTGGCTGGGGCTGGTACCGCGGCAAGCGACGACCGGCGGCAAGCCGCGGCTCCTTGGCATCAGCAAACGAGGTAACCGCTGCCTTCGAAAAACCTGGTCCATGGTGCACGGGCGGTCCTGCCACGACTTGCCGCGCAGGATACACATATCGGTCGCTGGCTTCGCAACCTCCTGATCCGACAGCACAAGAACGTGGTGGTCGTGGCGCTGGCGAACAAGATTGCACGGATTTGCTGGGCGGTGCTCACCGGCAATCAGGACTTTGCCCACGAGGTCGTGCCAGCGAGCTGAGATCGGCTGTCATCAAGGCAAGACTGATGACGGTCAGCGAAGTCCGCGGAAGGTGAGGCAGATGGCCAAACAGTCGAACGGCGGCGTGCAAACCTGAGCGTTGTCAACGGTCGCGAGAGACCGAGCCGATTACGAGGAGCATGTCGCGCGTATCTCCATCTTGGCAGGGAGCTCGCTCCGAGGCCGGATACGTTGACGCAGACTGGAAGGCCGGAAAGCTAAAACCTCTTGCAGACGGGGCGGGCCATACGTTGACACTCTACACCGATTTCGGCCGCCCCTCGATCCCGCCGGAGCGGTTGATCCGGGCAAGCCTGATCCAGATCCTGTTTTCCGTCAGGTCCGAACGCCAGCTGATGGAGCAGATGGAGTACAATCTCCTGTTCCGCTGGTTCGTTGGCCTCGGGATCGATGACCCAGTTTGGGTGCCGACCGTGTTCACCAAGAACCGTGACCGCCTGTTGACGACAGAGATGTCGCGAAAGGTGATGGCCGCGATCCTGGACCATCGCGAGGTCGCACCGCTCTTGTCGGACGACCACTTCTCGGTCGATGGGACGCTGGTCAAGGCCTGGGCCTCGATGAAGAGCTTTCAGCCGACGGCAAGCGATACCCCGCCCGACGATGGCTCGGGCAGTCCGCCCCGACCCGATACTTACAGAGAAGATCATGCCGAGCCGACTGAACCCGAGACCATTCCGATGACCCACTCCAGCCGCCAGAACCGCAACGCCGAGGTCGACTTTCGGGGCGAGAAACGCTCGAACACCACCCATGCCTCGACCACCGACCCGGAAGCCCGGCTCTACAAGAAGTCGCCCAGCACCGGCGCGATGCTGTGCTTCATCGGCCACGCCCTGATGGAGAACCGCAGCGGCCTGATCGTACAGGGCGATTTGACCCGGGCAGACGGCCATGCAGAACGGCGCGCCGCCCTCGACATGATCAACCGCCACTCCCCCGGATCGTCTCGGCGGCTGACGCTGGGTGCGGACAAGGGGTTCGATGCAGCCCAGTTCGTCGCCGACCTCCGGCAAGCCTGCGTCACCCCGCATGTGGCTCAGAAATCACGATATTCGGTGATCGACGGCAGGACCACCTGGCACGGGGGATACGCCCTATCAATCAAGCACCGCAATCGGATCGAAGAGGCTTTCGGCTGGGCCAAGACCATCGGCAGCATGGCCCAGGCCGTCTATCGTGGCGTAGAGCGGGTGCGCTCCCGCTTCATCCTCACGATGGCAGCCAACAACTTGGCCCGATTGCCCCGGCTGCTCGCGGCATGACGATGAGAGACGGCATCAGGCACGCCTGCCCTCAGCGTCGAAGGGCACGATGCCGAAGCCCGAAAGCTACTGGCAAAAGGAAACCGTCCCAGCTCACAGACTTCTTCAGCACGCTGTTAGAGGCCCTGCCAATGAACAGTACGGCCCGCGGCTCGTTGACTTCTTCGGACAAGTGATGCGCGACTGAGCGGCAGCGCTGACTTATCGCAACTTCCTATAGGGCGAGTAGACCTCGGGATTGATCATATGGACCGGATCGCCGGCGCAATTCGCGTTGACGATGTCGTAGATGTCCGCGAACTGGAGATCGAGTTCGTCCTCAGTGACGAAGCCGATATGCGGTGTGGGAATGACTCGGGTATGTGAAACTAGGTCGTCGTCCGGGTCGATCATCGGTTCTCGGTCCCATACATCCAGTGCCGCACGACCGGGCCGACCGGCGTTCAATGCCGCGAGCAGTGCTCCAGGCGCGACGAGTCCTGCCCGCGCCGTGTTTACGAATACCGCGTCGGGGCGCATTGCCATGAGGTCGTCGCGGGTGATTGTACTCCGGGTAGACTCAGTGAGGCGCACATGGATGCTCACAAAGTCAGCTCGCTCGAAGAACGCTGCGCGGCACTTCGCAATCGTCTGGCCGTCAAAGGCGGCCCGTCGACGGCCTTCTTCTGATGCCCACCAGACCACTGGCATGCCGAACGCGCGAGCGTAGTCGGCGACAACGCGCGCGATGCTTCCGTAGCCGTAAAGACCAAGTGTCCGTCCTTTCACGCTGCGCCCCACGCCCGACTGCCACCTGCCGGCCCGCATCGAGGTGATCTGACCGTCCAGATCACGGGCTGCGGCCAGGATCAGTGCGAACGTCAGTTCCGCTGCGGCGATCGACGGAGTTCCCGCATGCATGTTTGAACAGAATAGAATTCCGGCACGGGTGAGCGCGGCGACGTCGACGTGGGGATAGGCTGAACGCATAGCAATCAGCTGTACATTCGGGAGACGCGCAACCAAGCTTTCCGTGATCTGCGTCCTGTCTCGAAAAAGAACGAGTGCCTCCGCGTCATGGAGCCGGGCAGCCAACGCCTCCTCGCCGGGCGCCCGGTCTTGCCATACCGTCACCTCGTGTCCTGCCAAACGCGAGTAGCTTGGCAGCCCGCGAAGTGTGCCGAAATAGTCATCGAGGATGTGCACCTTCATGATGGGTCTCCATTGGTCCTAGCCCGGCGAAGCTTCAGCCCGGCCGCTGGCTACGCGCGAACAGCGCAGGGATAAGCACCGCCAGGACCAAAAGCCCGAAGACATGGTGTCTCGCGACAAAGGTCGGCTCGACACCATCGCGCCCGGCGCAGAGGATATCAGCAGGAGTGAAGGAGAAAGACCACGCAGTTTCGCTGCCGTAATGTAGCCGTCGCTTACGCATCTTGCACCAGCGTGATGAACATACATACATTGACTCATGTATCGATAAGAGACAAACGGCGACCTTTCGATGAACGAGCTTCACCGCAACCTTTCCGAGAGAATTCTTCGGCACATCCGCACCGCGGATCTGCCTGAAGGCGCGCACCTGACCGAGCAGAGCCTGCAGGCGCTCCTCGGAACCTCTCGGCAGCCGATCCGATCGGCTCTTGCGCATCTCGAGACGCGAGGCGTGCTGGAACGGATTCCAAACAAGGGCTTCTTCCTGCGCGATCCAAGCGCCGTCGATGTCGAGGAACTTCAACCCGGAAACGGGCAGTCCGACGAGGCAATCTACCTGCGGATCGCCGAGGAGAAACTCGCGAGGATTCTGCCCGACAAGGTCAGTGAGAACGACCTCATGCGCCGCTACAACATATCCCGTCTGCAGCTGCGACGCATACTGACCAGGATTGCAGGCGAGGGTTGGATTGAGCGCAACGAGGGCCGGGGCTGGACTTTTGCATCCCTGATCGACTCGCTCGAAGCCTACCGCGAAAGTTATGATCTCCGCCGAATGCTTGAGCCACAGGGCCTGCGTTCTGCGGACTTCAGGCTCGATGTGAAGCTGCTTTCCGGCCTCCGGCGCCAGCAGGAGCTGCTTCGCGACGGTGGCTGGAAGACGCTCGGGCAGATGGACCTGTTCGAGACAAATTCCGCCTTCCACGAGGGCCTGGCACAGATGTCCGGCAACCGATTCCTTCATTCGACGATAGCGCGAATGAACCAGCTGAGGCGCCTCGTTGAGTATCGGCAGACGCTTGATCGTGACCGGGTGCGTAGCCAAAATGCCGAACACCTCGAAATCATCGATGCCCTCGAGGCCGAAGAGGTCGAGACAGCCGCAGAGCTCCTCGAGGCGCATATCGGCGGGGCCAAGGCGAGGAAGGCGAACGCGGAAATCTTCTGATCCCAGATGCGATCAGCCGACGGCGACCTCGGTGTGGACTACGGTCGGCGGCTCGGTAAAGAATGGACCGGCAAGTGCGCGCCACTCCTGAAATGCAGCGGAGCCCCGGAACGTCACCGTGTGGTGTTCGACCGTTTCCCAGGCAACGACCAGCCGGTAGCTGCCGGGGACCTCTATAACCCGTTCGAGGTGCATTCCATGACACCCCGCGGCGGCCAGAAAGAGACGCCGCGCGTCAGTGACGGCCCCTTCGAACTGGGAAGCCTGTTCGGGGGCGACGGTCAGGGTTGCGATTTCCCGGATCAAAGCCGCTTCGCCTTCTCGTGCTCGGCATCGATGCTTTGCTCCACGCCGGTTTCCACCATTGTCCGGGTGGCGTCGACTGTGGCGTAGGTCCAGAGGATGCGCATCGGAGCATTGCTTTCATTCAGAAAGCGGTGCGGCACGTTTGCGGGAATCCACGTCGTGTCGCCGGCCTTGAGCGCATGCCGGGAACCATCGATCTCGGCGACGGCCTCACCTTCGAGGATCATCACGCTTTCCTCGCAGTTGTGGAAGTGGAGCCCGATCTTCGCGCCAGGGTCGAACGCGGTAATTCCATTGATGATGCTCGTCGAGCCACACTTGCGCGTTACGAGCGGGATCGTCCGGGCACCGTTTCCACGGTCATTCACCGGCAACTGGTCGGGATGGAATATGGTGGGGCTCTTGTGGGTCATCGATGTCTCCTTCACTGGGCAGGTCCGATCCAGACCGTCTTGATGTTGGTGAACTCGCGGATGCCGTAGCTGCCGAGCTCGCGCCCGTAGCCCGACTTCTTGATACCGCCGAAAGGCAGCCGCGCGTCGGAGGCGACCATGCCGTTGACGAAGACAGCGCCTGCGTCGATCTCTCGTGTCATGCGGCGGGCGAGGTCGAGGTCGGATGTCCACACTGCCGCGCCGAGGCCGAACTCCGTGTTGTTCGCCAGAGCGACCGCGTCTTCGGCGCTGGCGCAGCGGATGACCGAGGCGACCGGGCCGAACAGCTCCTCGCGGAACGAAGTGTGCTCGGGACGGACCCGGTCGAGGAGCGTCGGTGCATAGTAGCAGCCCGGCCGGTCTAGCATTTCGCCACCCAGCGCGAGTTTGGCACCGTCGCGGATCGACCGTGTCACCTGGTCATGCAACTCGGCACGAAGGTTGAACCGGGCCATTGGACCGATCTGGGTCTGGGGGTCCATCGGATCGCCGATCCGCAGCGCCGAGATGCCGTGGCGGAAATGCTCGAGGAACGTCTCGGCGACCTCCTCCTGCACGATGAAGCGCTTCGCATTGACGCAAGACTGTCCAACGTTGATGAACCGCGACTTCACAGCAGTCGCGGCGGCGGCGGCCACATCTGCATCGGAAAGGACGATGAAAGGGTCCGAGCCGCCAAGCTCCAGCACCTGCTTCTTGAGGGCGTTACCCGCTTGTGACGCTACGATCTGTCCGACCTGCGTCGAGCCTGTCAGGGTGACGGCCGCAATGCGGTCGTCGGCGATGAGGCCGGCCACCTCCGAGGCTTCGACGAGCACGGTCCGCATCAGCCCGTCGGGGCAGCCCGCCTCGTTCATCATCGCTTCGATCGCGAGTGCGGAGCGCGGAACGTTGTTGGCGTGCTTGAGAATCGCGCCATTGCCGGCCGCGAGTGCCGGCGCGGCGAAGCGGAAGAACTGCCAGAACGGATAGTTCCAGGGCATGATTGCAAGCACGACACCAAGCGGGTCGAAGACCACGCTTGAGTCTGTCGCATTCGATTTGACCGATTCGTCCGCCAGAAAGCGGGGTGCGGCCTCGGCATAGAAATCGCACGTGACGGCGCACTTTTCGATTTCTGCACGTGACTCGGAGATCGGCTTGCCAATCTCCTCAGTGATCAGCCGCGCGTACGCGTCGGCACTCGCCCTGAGGCTCCGCGCCATCGACGAAAGGAGTTCGACCCGCCGCTCTACAGGCACGCGACGCCACATGCGTTGTGCCCGGTCTGCGCCGGCGAGTGCAGCCTCGACCTCGGCCGCGGTGTGGGCATCGAACGATTCGATGACGTCGCCGGTAGCGGGGTTGACGGACTGTATCATCAGGTCTCTCCGTAAACTGAGGGGCGGTTAGACCGGTCGCGCATGCCGCGCCAACCGGTCAGCCAGGTCAGGTGGTCTGGCCCCGAGGGCAGGTATTCGAAGCCGATGGCGCCGCGGTACCCGGCCGCCCCGAGCGCACCGAGGACGGCGGGAAAGTCGACCGAGCCGGTTCCGGGCTCGCTCCGGCCTGGATGATCGGCGATGTGAACGTGGCCAAGGGCGGAGCCTGCCGCCCGGATTGCTGCCGCGGGATCATGGCCGTCCGCCGTCGCGTGAAATGTATCGATGAGGACGGAGATTTGTCCTGGCAGAGAGCGCGCGAGCGCCAGAAGATCGTCGACGTGCGCCATGTGGTAGCCGGGCACCGCCGCATGGCTGATCGCCTCGACGAGAACCTTTGGGGCGCGTCCTTCGCTCAGCCGGACGGCTGCCTCGATGTTGCCGCGATATGTGGCGTCGTCACCACCGACCCCCGCCATCGCGTGGACGAACGGGCAACCCACGGCCTCGGCATAGTCCAGCGCGCGGGCGTAGCCATCGCGGAACTCGGTCTCACGGCCAGCGAGGCTTGCGATTCCCTTTTCTCCGGCCCCCCCCATCCCCGAGGTGATCTGCGCCAACTTCAGGCCGGTCGCTTCCAACAGGGTTCGCATCCTGTCAGGCGATAGCGCGACGGGCGCGGGATGTTCGACCGCCTCGAACCCAGCCGCGCGCGCCGCGGCGAAACGGTCCTCGAGCGGCAGCTTCGCAAAGAGATAGCCGAGGTGCGCGGAGAACGGGTTGCCGGGCATCAGGCGGCCTCCGCAAGGGGCGGCAGTCCGCGATCCCGGGCGATCGCAGCGAGATCGGCCAACACGTTGTCGGTCACCGGGATGCCTTCGGCCGTCCGCTTCGCCTCGGTCCGCGCTTCGGGTTCGCCGGGCATCAGGACCTCGGGGCAACCTGCGGCGCAGGGCAGCGCCTTGATGCGGCGATTGAATTCCTCCATCCGTGCCTCGAAGTCCGTCATAGCCATGAACAGATCGGGACGGATCGCAAAGAACAGATGACCGACGTTCTGTGGTTCGGAGTGGTCAAAGTAGAGGCTCTTGACGTCGCCGCCGTAGTTGGCGCCGGTCAGCACGCCTGACATCAGGTCCATCATCGTGCCGAGGACGGATCCCTTGACCCCCCCGAAGGGCAGGCACACCCCCTCGAACGCCTTGGCCGCGTCGGTCGTCGGGTTGCCCTCGACATCGAGGGCGAGCCCCTCGGCGATCGGTTCGCCGCGCATCGCCGCAAGTCTGATCTTGCCGCGTGCAATCACCGTCATGGCCATGTCCATAACGAAGGGGGCGGACTTCCCGCCCGGCACACCGGCTGCGACCGGACTTGCGCCAAGGAACGCCGTACGGCCGCCCCACATCGCGATAGCCGGAGAGGAGTTAGTGTAGATCATCGAGACGTAGTTCTTCTCGATGGCTTGAAGAGCATAGAGCGCTCCCATCCCGAAATGCGTTGAGCGGTTGACGCCGACCATCCCAATGCCGGCGTCGGCGGCGAGCTCCATCGCCGTGTCCATTGCGAGATGCGACGGCAGGAACCCCATGGCGTTGTCCGCGTCGAGATGCGCCACGGCGCCGGCGACCTTCGTGACCTTCATGTCGGGGCGCGGGTTCACCAGGCCACGGTCGAGCCGCTCCAGATACATCGGAATCCGAGAAACACCGTGCGAATCGATGCCGCGCAGGTTTGCCTTGACGAGGTCGTCGCCGACAACGCCCGCGTCTGACTCCGACAGACCAGCACTTTTGAAGGCGGAGCGCGCGAACTCTCGCAAATCTCCGGCCGACAAGAGCTTTTGTCCCGACATCCTACCCTCTCCCTTCCGAGTGTCTGTGCGCATCCGCGGGCTCTTCCCTCGATGCGGCGCCTGATGCAGAATTGAATTAAGGATTGACTTACGACATGTCGTATGTATTTACAAGAGACAATCTCGCGCCGATGTCCCGAAAGGCAGCAAAGGCGGGGAGGACAAAAAGGGCCCGCGGGCTCGTGAAACCGCACGCTTGGACCCGCGTGCTCCGGAGGAGGACGACCTACATGTTTAAGGCATTCCGTTCGGCAGCAGTCATCGCTGCGATCGTCGGCGCGGGCTCGCCCGCGTTCGCATTCGAACCGCATCAGCCGGCGTGCATCGCACCGTCCGGTGCGGGCGGAGGCTGGGATTTCACCTGCCGTCAGACCGGTAAGGTACTGCAGGATCTCGGACTCATTGACGGGACGATGCAGGTCACCAATCTCGAGGGTGGCGGTGGCGGCGTGGCGTTCGCGGAAGTGGTGACGAAGCGCAACAATGAGAATGATCTCATCGTTGCCGCCTCATCGGCCACGACTACGCGTCTCGCCCAAGGGGCCTATCCCCGCAACACGATGGACCAGGTTCGCTGGGTCGGCACGATCGGCGCCGACTACGGCGTGATCGGCGTGTCCGCATCGAGCGATATCGATTCGCTGCAGGCGCTGATTGAGAAGGTGAAGGAGGATCCGCGGGCGATCGCTTTCGCGGGTGGCTCCGCGGTGGGGGGCTGGGATCATCTGAAGGTGCTTCTGACCGCACGCGCCGCCGGCGTCGATGACGTCAAGCAGATCAAGTACGTTGCTTTTTCGGGCGGCGGCGAAGCGATGACCCAGCTCCTTGCTGGCTCCGTACAGGCCTTCACCGGTGACATCTCCGAGGCGCAGGGTTTCGTCGAGTCCGGGGACCTGAAGGTTCTCGCTGTGCTTGCACCCGAGCGGCTTCCCGGCAAGGCAGCTGACTTCCCGACTGCCGAGGAGCAGGGCATCGACGCCATCGGTGCGAACTGGCGCGGCTTCTACGCGCCCGGCGGCATGTCCGACGAGGCCTATGACTACTGGGTCACGTCGATCCAGAAGATGTACGAGAACGACGAGTGGAAGAAGGTCATGGAAACGAATGGCCTCGCCCCGCTCGACCTCTCGGGCGCCGCGTTCCAGGATTTCGTTTTTCAGAACGTGCAGGAAATCCAGGACCTCTCGAAAGAGATCGGCATCCTGAAGTGAAATAAACGGGGGATCGGACCAAATGCCATCCCCCGATTTTTCCAGCTTCATACACCTGAGGAGGAATCTGTGAGCGACCGTATATTCGGTGGCCTGGGGCTGCTGTTCTCGATCTTCTATATCTGGCAGGCGTCGCTCGTGGAGGACAGCTTCATGACCGACGCGGTTGGACCGCGAACCTTCCCGTACATTCTTGGCGCAGGTCTCGCGATTGCCAGCCTAATCATCATTCTTCGTCCTGACGCAGGCGCACACTGGCCTGCCGGCCGACAGCTCTTCGAGCTCGCCATGGCCGTCGCGGTCATGGGCATCTACGCCTGGTTCCTGCCGGCAGTGGGTTTCGTGATCGCCACGACACTCGCGTCCGCGTACCTCACCTGGCGCCTCGGCACGAAGCCAGCAACCGCAGTGCTCTTCGGCATTGGATCCGCGGCCGGAATCTACGTGGTCTTCAAGCTCGCTCTCGGTCTCTCCCTGGCCACAGGCCCCTTGGGTATTTGAAAACATGGACACGCTCATCGCACTTGCCGGCGGCTTCGCGGTCGCATTGACTTGGCAGAACCTTTTCTTCGCTCTCATCGGATCGGCGCTCGGGACGATGATGGGCGCGCTCCCGGGGCTCGGCCCGGCCAACGGCGTTGCCATCCTGATCCCGCTCGCGTTCTCGCTTGGGCTAGGTCCCGTCCCGGCCCTGATCCTCCTGACCTCAGTCTACTATGGCTGCATGTACGGCGGCCGCATCTCGTCGATCCTCCTGAACATACCCGGGGACGAGCCTGCGATGATGACTTGTCTCGACGGGTATCCCATGGCGCGAAACGGTCGAGCGGGCGAGGCACTTTCGCTCTCCGGCTACGCGTCCTTCTTCGGGTCGTTCTTTGCAACGATCGGGCTGGCGATACTCGCACCGCAGCTCGTCCGCATTGCCCTGCTATTTGGGCCGGCTGAGTACTTCGCGCTTTTCGCGCTCGCCTTCGCCACCCTCGGCGGCATCTCGTCGACCAACCAGGCCAAGGCCGCGTTCGCCGCGTTCCTCGGGCTGATGCTTGCAATGGTCGGGGTGGACACGCAAACGGGCACGCCGCGCCTGACCATGGGGGAGATCCATCTTTACGATGGGATCGACTTCCTCGTGGTCATTGTTGGCCTCTTCGCACTCTCCGAGGTCCTCATCTTCATCGAAGAGCGCCACGGTGGCGCCAGCGCACAGCAGGCACCCGCAATCGGACGCATCGTGCCTTCATGGTCGCTTGTCAGACACTGCATGCCAGCGATGACCCGTTCGACCGTGCTTGGCTTTCTTGCCGGGGTGCTTCCGGGAGCCGGCGCTTCGCTCGGTTCCTTTATCGCCTACGCTGTGGAGAAGAAGGTCTCGGACCGTGACGGCACCTTCGGCAAAGGCGACCCGCGCGGGGTAGCGGCGCCGGAGGCGGGCAACAACGCCGCAGCTGGTGGCGCGCTGGTCCCCATGCTCGCCCTCGGTGTGCCTGGTTCAGGAACCACCGCGGTGCTGCTCGCAGTGCTTCTGGCGATGAACATCACGCCGGGGCCACTTCTGTTCACCAACAATCCTGATGTCGTCTGGGGTCTGATCGCGGCGTTGCTCATCGGCAATGTGATGCTTCTCATCATGAACATTCCGATGGTCAGCCTATTCGCTCGCGTGCTCCTCTTGCCATCGCGGTTCCTGATGCCCGTGGTCGCGATGATTTCGTTCGTTGGCGTCTACGGAATCTCCGGCTCAAACTTCGACATGATGATGATGGTCCTGTTCGGCGTGCTGGGCTGGGCGCTCAGGAAGCTCGACGTTCCCTTGGTGCCGGTTGTTCTCGGTGTCCTTCTCGGCAACGAGATGGAGGTGAACCTCCGCCGCGCTATGACGATTTCGGACGGCGATTGGAGCGTTCTACTGGCGTCGCCCCTCGCGATCGGCCTGTGGTCCATCGCCATTGCCGGTTTCGTCCTGCCGATCTTTACCGGTGCGATGGTCAAGCGGCGGATGAAAGCAACGGCTGTGGCCGAAAGTGCCATCGCCGAGATGGATCGGGGGGACTGATGTCGGTCGAACTCACCCTCCTGCCCGGCGACGGGATCGGGCCGGAAATCACCTCGGCGACCCGCTCTGTTCTCGAAGCCTCCGACCGCCTGTTTCAGCTGGATCTGTCGCTTCGCGAGGAGGTGATCGGGCTCGCGGCGCTCGAGGCGAGCGGAAGCACGCTTCCGGAGAAGGCCTTCGCCGCAGCTCGAGAGGCGGATGGCGTCGTTCTGGGCCCGGTCTCGCACAACGTGTATCCTGCGGCATCGGAAGGGGGCATCAACCCCTCCGGCGCCCTTCGGAAAGAGCTGGACCTGTACGCCAACATTCGCCCGTGCAAGACGCGGCAGGGTGTTCCATCTCGGATCGGCAAAGCCTTCGATCTCGTCATCTTCCGCGAGAATACCGAGGGCTTCTATGCAGATCGGTGCATGGAAGCTGGCCCGGGCGAAATCCTCGTCACGCACGACGTGGCCGTCGCAATGCGACGGATCACTAGGCCGGCGTGCCTTCGGATCGCGCGACGCGCCTTCGAGACGGCCAGCCTCCGCTGCGGCAAGGTGACGGCCGTCCACAAGGCCAATGTCCTGAAGGTCAGCGACGGGCTGTTTCTCGAGTGCTGCCGGCAGGTGGCGGCGGAAATGCCTACAATAGACTATGAGGAGCTGATCATCGATGCAATGTGCGCGCACCTGGTCCGGCGCCCTGACGCGTTCGACGTCGTCGTGACCACCAACATGTTCGGCGACATTCTCTCGGATCTTGCGTCGGAACTATCGGGCAGCCTGGGAATTGGCGCCTCCCTGAACGCCTCGGATGCCCGTGCGATGGCGCAGGCGCAACACGGCTCGGCCCCCGACATTGCCGGTCGAGGCATCGCCAATCCATCGTCGCTGATCGGCTCGGCGGGAATGCTGCTCGCGTGGATCGGTGAGCGCAGAATGGCTGCGAACTTCATTGAGGCGGGGCGCGCCGTGGCGACCGCGCTCGATGCCGCACTCGCCGACCCAGCGACCCGATGCGCGGATCTGGGGGGAAACTGCGGCACAGAGGCGTTTGCTCGCGCCGTGGTCGCGCATCTCCTGGAGCTGCGTGCTGCCGGCACCGCAAGCGGCGTGAACACATGAGACCGAAGATACTTGTCCTCGGCGGCGGCTTCGCTGGCTTGTTCGCAGCGAAGGAGATGCGCCGGACGCTGCGGGATGCGGCAGAGATCGAGATCATCAACAGCGAAAACTACTTCGTTTTCCAACCGCTCCTTCCCGAAGTCGCAGCCGGCTCCATCGCGCCCACGCACGCTGTGTCTCCCCTGCGGTACCTCCTGCGCGGCGTTGCCGTTCGCAAGGCACGGATCGAGAGCGTCGATTTCGACCGGAAGGTCGTGACTGTCTTCCAAGGTGTTCAGAGAAGACCGACCAAGGTGAGCTACGATCAGCTCATCATCGCCTTGGGCCAGGCGACCGATCTCTCCCGTATACCCGGCATGGCCGAACATGGCCTGACGATGAAGACGCTTGAGGATGCCCGCCGCCTGCGGGCCCATGTCATCGAGCGGCTGGAGCACGCCGAGATCACCAGCTCTCCGGAAATCAAGCGCGGCGCGCTGACGTTCTGCGTCATCGGCGGAGGGTTCTCCGGCATCGAGACCGTCGGAGAAATCAAGGAACTGATCGACCGATCGCTCAAGTTCTATCGCAAAATCCGACCGGAGGAGATTCGCGTCCTCACCCTCGAGTTTGCGGACCGTATCTTGGGAGAGATGCCAGCAACGCTGGCGGAGTACGCCGCGGCAAACTTGCGAACGCGTGGAATCGAGATCCGGCTCAAAACGGGTGTCGCGTCGGCTACCGGCACACAACTCGTCACGAGCGCAGGAGAGGTAATCGACACGCGGACGATCGTGGCGACTATCGGAAGCGCGCCATCGCGAACTGTTCGCGAAATGGAGCTTCCTTTGCAAAATGGCCGCATCGCGGTCGAACGAACCCTCCAAGTGCCGGGACGAAACGATGTATGGGCCCTCGGCGACTGCGCCTTGATCCCGCTCAAGGAAAAAGCGCGCGACCCTGCCGATTTTGCGCCTCCGACGGCGCAATTCGCGGTGCGCGAGGCGCGACATCTCGCACGCAACATGGCGGCGGCCCTCCAGTCGCGGCCGTTGGCTCGCTTCTGCTACGCCTCCCAAGGGTCGCTTGCCTCTCTTGGCGCGCATCGTGGGGTCGCCGAGGTGCGTGGCCGCCGGCTTTCTGGCTTTCCCGCCTGGCTGCTCTGGCGAGCGTACTACCTCATGCTTCTCCCAGGCCCGAGCACACGCATGCGAGTGCTCGCCAACTGGCTCTTGGACGCGCTCAGCGCGCGCAATGTCGTTGTCTTGCGCAGCCACGATACCCAGTCGGTCCGCCATGCGCTCTATCGCGCCGGAGACCGAGTCTTCGAGGCCGGTAGCCGTGCAGACGGCGTCTACACGGTCATCGAGGGGGAGATGGAGCTCAGGCTCTCCGACGAGGAGACAGGGAAGGAGATCGTCCGCTCAATTGGACCTGGCGAGCATTTCGGCGAAAGCCTGATCCTCGGCGACCATCTCCGCTTGGGAACAGTGCGTGCCGTTACGGACAGTCGCGTGCTGATCACGGATCGCGAGGCATTCCTCATGCTCGCGGACGGCTATTCGTTTCTCGGCGAATACTTTCGCAAGCGAATTCGCGAAGTCTACGACCTCGACTGGACTCCGGGCCAAACCCTCAAGTGGCCAAGAGGAGCCAGGGAACCTGCCGAAAACGCCGCCCAAGTTTAGGCGCCTAGATCACCCTCTCAGTTCAATCACCCTACAGAGGAGGAATAAGCTATGCTTTGTGTATACATCAGGCGGTTCGCGTGGATTGCCACCCTCGCGCTATGCGCGCCGGCGTTTGCATCGGCGCAAGATGCCGGGAGCGATGCTGGCTTTGTCTACGTCGGATCGCGGACGTCCAAGGAGAGAAATGCTCGGGGCAACGGAATCGAAGTGTTCCGGACTTCGCAGGATGGAGCCTGGACACACAGCGAAACCATCGGGAACTTGGTGAACCCTTCCTTTCTGATCACCAATTCCGATGGAACGCTACTCTTCACGGTTCACGGCGACCAGGAGGAAGCCTCGTCGTTTCGTATCGATGCCGAGACAGGTTCGTTGGTGAAGCTCTCTACGAGCAACCTTCAGGGCGCGAATCCCGTGCATCTTGCGCTCGACAAGAGTGAAAGCCACCTGATCGTGGCCAACTACAAGTCGGGCTCTGTCGTCAGCCTTCCCGTGAATGACGACGGCACGCTCGGCACGGTCATCAGCAAAGTCGATCTCCCCGGGGAACCAGGTCCCCACAGAGAGGAGCAACCGTCGTCCCATCCGCATCAGGTGCTGCGTGACCCTTCTGGCCTGAACTTTATAGTTCCAGACAAGGGCCTTGACCGTGTGTTCGTCCTAACGATCGACGACGACGGCAAGCTTAAGATCGTTTCCGAAGTCGCTTCTAGGGAAGGAGCGGGACCAAGACACGCAGCCTTCGGCGTGGATGGCAAGACGGTGTACGTGATCAACGAACTGGACTCGACAATCACCGGCTACACCTACACCAACCTTGAACTCTCACCGTTCCAAATCGTCTCCACCTTGCCGGACGATTTCACCGGGAACAGCCGCGCCGCCGCGATCGACGTGAGCGAAGATGGACACTATTTGTACGGGACAAATCGCGGGCACGACAGCGTCGTCCGTTTCGCCATCGATCAAGCGACGGGCAGGCTTTCCGACCCTCAATGGGTCGCTTCAGGCGGCGAGCGCCCGCGGTTCATGACGATCGCGCCGGCTGGTGACGCGGTTCTTGTGGCCAACGAGCTCACGGACTCGATCTATCGCTTCGGGATCTCTCCTGCGGATGGGAAACTGGACCAGGGTCGTTTGATCGCCGAAACGGGTAGCCCGGTATCGATCACCTTCGGCTCTCGGCCGTAGCCTGAGCTGGTGATCCTCATGACGCCGTGTGGATCACCACGTACCCTCGGAGAGACAGGAGGCCGGAGATGATTTGCACCGCCGTTGTTCCTAGAGTTTCCGAAACCGATGGGGCGGGCCACATCAATAATACCGTGGCACCAATTTGGTTCGAGGCGGGCCGCCGCGAGATCTTCCGCGTGCTCACGCCGGACCTTTCATTCTCGGATTGGCGGGTGGCGCTCGTAAATATGTCCGTCGACTACTACGACCAGCTCTATTTTGCCGAGGAGGCCGAAGTAAGAACTTGGATCGAGCGCATCGGGACGAAAAGCTTCACTCTCTATGAGGAAATTTGGCAGAGCGAACGACGCTGCGTGACTGGCATGGCAACCTATGTGTGCTACGACTATCGCGTTGGAGCCTCGATTCCAATACCAACTAGCTGCCGCACCGCCTTCCGCGCACACTTCAAGCAGGCTGTCGGCGCTTCAGGCCTAGAGACGGCAGGCGACGGCGCTACGAATGGTGGCATCTGAGCGCGTAGCTGGAATAGTGGCCTCCAGCAAGCACGGCGCTGTTCAGTTGATCGCGATGGAATGGATCGGCGCTCCAGGATGGTTTCCATATTAAAAACAATAACTTACGCCCAAGAGACTACTAGACCGCAGTCCCCGTTGCTCCGCCATCTGACATTCATCGTGTTGACTTTGGCGACGGCGGTCGCAGCGTGGCATTGATCACCACGGACAGCCCAATAGCGTCCAGATGCGGGGAGAGAAACGCGTTGCAGATGCAGGATTGGGTCGCTCGCTGGCCCGGCAAGAGTGCGGTCGTTCCGGGCGGTCCATGCCACCCTGCGATCTGGCACATGCTGGATGTGGCCGCAGTGGCGGAGCGGCTGATCGCGCCATTCCGGTTTCCCGCGCCTCAATCGAAGGCACTGGTGCTGCTCGCCGCACTGCATGATCTGGGCAAGATCGGAGCGCAGTTCCGTGGCATGGTCCTTGATGGAACACCGCAACGGGGAGGAAGCCACTGGAAGGTGACGGAGGCGCTTCTCCGGCATCATGACATGAAGCTGGCGCCGGTTCTCGGAATGCGGAACCGGCACCGGTTCGCCCTCTACGCCGCAACTGCGGGGCATCACGGGCGGCCTCCCTCTGACGAACAGACAGGCTGGGAGGCCATGCTGAGACATGCCGGGGCCGACGCAATCGCCGACGCAGGCAAGGCCATCGAGACGTATGCCGCCCTTTGGCCCGAGGCATCGCTTGCCGACCTGTCGCGAGACGATGCCTATGCGCTCAGCTGGTGGCTCCCGGGGCTCGTGGCGGCTGCGGACTGGATCGGATCCAATGTCGAATGGTTCCCGCCAACCGCTCCCGACCTTCCGATCGAGGCCTATTGGGCGCAAGCGAGGGCACTGGCCGAGGCCGCCGTGGCCGCGGCCGGACTGGCTTCGCCTGAGGTCTCCGCGGCGCCTCTCTTCTCGTTCGCGCTCCGACCGATGCAGGTGGCTGCCGCCGAGGTTTCCCTGCGCGACGGGCCGATGCTCGCTCTGATCGAGGACGAGACCGGCGCCGGCAAGACCGAGGCCGCGCTGATCCTGGCGCAGCGAATGATGCGTGCCGGAAAGGGGCGCGGTCTGTATTTCGCCCTGCCGACCATGGCGACCGCGGACGCGATGTTCGGCCGGGCGCGGGAGGTGGTGGGAAGAATGTTCTCTTCCGGGCCATCGCTTACCCTGGCTCATGGCCGGGCAGGGCTCTCGGTCGAGTTCCGCGATCTCCGAGGCGGGGATCGTGCCAATCAGGATGAGCCTGGCTGTTCGGACTGGCTGGCCGAGAGCCGCCGCAGGGCCCTTCTCGCGGATGTCGGCATAGGTACGATCGACCAGGCGCTTCTGGGCGTGCTGCCGACGCGGCATGCCTGCCTCCGGCTTTTTGGCCTGAGTTCGAAGATCCTGATCGTGGACGAGGTACACGAGATGGGCGATCCCTATCTCGAGGAATTGCTCGCGGCGCTGCTTCGGGCCCACGCGGCGCTTGGCGGATCGGCGATTCTGTTGACGGCAACTCTGCCGATGGGGCTGCGCGCTCGGCTGGTCACGGCGTTCGAAGCGGGGGCAGGGCGCGACACCGCTGCGCCGGCGGATGCTGACTATCCGGCGCTGACGGTGCCGGGAGGGGCGGTCCGCACCGACCTGCCGAAGACGACAGGCGCGCGCGGTCCGGTTCAGGTGGAGCGTCTGGCGGCCCCGGAGGTTGCGGTCGATCTGCTTGTCGATCGGGCACGTCAGGGGGCGGCCTGTGTCTGGGTGCGCAATGCGGTGGACGAGGCCATGTCGGCGGTCCGATCGCTCCGCGATCGCGGGATCAGCGCCAACCTGCTTCATGCCCGCTTTGCATTGGGTGACAGGAAACGTCACGAGGCCTCCGCATTGGACCGGTTCGGCAAGGGCGGGCAGGGCAGGGAAGGCCGGGTCCTGGTCGCGACACAGGTGGTCGAAAGCTCGCTCGATCTCGACTTCGATGTGATGGTGTCGGATCTGGCCCCGATGGCGGCATTGATCCAGCGCGCTGGACGGCTCTGGCGGCACATGGACCTGCGGCCGCAGGCCACGCGATCGGTTCCCGCGCCAGTCCTCTACGTCGTTGCGCCGGATCCGAATGCGGTGGGCGATGCGCGATGGCTGCATTCGGCGCTCGGAGCCGGGGCCCATGTCTATGACCTGCCCCTGCAATGGCGGACGGCGGACGTGGTCTTCCGCACGGGACGGATCGAGGCGCCGGGAAACCTGCGAGCGCTGATCGAGGCCGCGCACGGGGAAGACGGCGATTTGCCCGAGGCACTTCTCGGTGCCGAGGTGAAGGCTCTCGGTGCAGCTCACGGCAAACGGGCGCACGGGAAACGCAACGTGGTCGATTTCGCGGCCGGGTTCCGTCAGGGCGCTGGCGGATGGGAGGATACCGAATTCCCCACGCGGCTAGGGCAGGAGATGCGCGCGCTGGTACTGACGCGATGGCAGGACGGGGAACTTGTTCCGTGGGCAATCGGGGAGACGGCAGCCGACAGCGCACAGCTTTCCGAAGTGCAGGCGTCGGCTCGACGACTTGCCGCGCTGGACCTGCCCGACCAGACTGCGGCCGCCATCGTGGCCTTCACCGCCGACTGGCCCGACTGGCGGCGGAGGGCAGTCATGGTCTGTCCGGTGGACGAGGACGGCGTGATCTGTGCAGGGTTGCGGTATGACGCGGAACAGGGCTTGATGTTCACGTCCACGACTGAAAACGATTAGGAACTGATTGGCAAAGAAGCAGATTTCAGGGTGGACACCGTCGTGTTCGGTATGATTTCAATTCAACTATTGCGGGCGGTGGTCTCAGATCCTGTTTGGAGCCTGGTTTGTCGAATGGTTGAGCGTTGAGGTCGGCGACGGGAGCTTGTTGCCTCTGTAGCCGACTTGTTTCGATTGCGTTGGTTCGTTTCTCACATTTGTCGCCGATTTGAGGCCCTGGATGTCCCTCAATCTCATTTCCGATGTCTGGATTCCCGTTCTCGATTCAGCTGGAGAAAGACGCCTGATCGCGCCCTGGCAGATGGCAGCCCCGGATCTCCTCAGGCCCGACTGGCCCCGCCCGGATCTGAACGTCGCCTGTCTGGAGCTGCTGATCGGTCTGGTCCGGCTGGTCGACCCGCCCGCCCATTCGGATGACTGGGAGGACCGCCAGGCCGCCGATCCTGACCGCCTGCGCGATCGGCTTGCCCCTTTTGCGCCGGCCTTCGAGCTGTTGGGCGAGGGCCCCCGCTTCATGCAGGAACTGGGCGGGCTCGCGGGTGAGGTGCGTCCGCCGGATGCGCTCTTCATCGACTCGGGCGGCGAAGGTGGCGCACTCACGGTGCGCGAGGGCCGTTATCCCGCGCTCGATCTGCCTTTGGCGGCGATGGCGCTCTACACGATGCAGACCCAGGCGCCGTCGGGCGGGCGGGGCAACCTGACCTCGCTTCGGGGGGGCGGGCCGATGAGCGTGCTGGTCGAGCCTCGCGGTGGTCTGTGGCCGCTGATCTGGGCGAACGTGCCGGACCGGGTGCAGGATGAGAAGCCGGCGACGCCAGAGAACCTGCCCTGGATGCGGGAGACGCTGACCTCCGAGAGCGGTGCGCAGTATTTCCCGCATCAGGGCCACCCGGCGGAGGTGTTCTTCGGCATGCCGCGCCGCTATCGGCTGGTGGCGGAAGGCGACCGGGTGACCGGTGTAATCCAGCGGCCGTCGGGTACCCGATATGCCGGCTGGCGCCATCCGCTGACCCCCTATTATCGCCAGAAGCCGGGGGATGAGGCCTTGCCGGTGCGCCCTCGCGCGGGCGCGTTCGGTTACCGCCACTGGCTCGGCGTGGCGGTGAAGGCCCCGGGGGATCTCAAGGAACAACCGAAGACCGTGACGGCATGGCATGACCGGAGCAACGGCCAGGCGGCACGGCTGATCGTCGCCGGCTGGGCGATGGAGAACATGAAGGCGCGCGACTACGTCTTTGCGCGGCCCCCGCTGGTTCGCCTCCCGAAGGACCGGGAGTTTTTGCCGGTCGCTATGGTCGCGGCCGCGGATCAGGTGGCCCTGTCGCTCAGAAGCGCACTGGCTTCGGTCCTGGCCGAGGGCGAGGCGCGCGAGGCGGCGCGAGAGGAATTCTATCTTCATACCCAAGTTGCCTTTGAGGCATTGCTGAACCGGGCAGCGGCTGCGGACCCGGCGGACCTTGCCCGGATTTGGCTTGAGCAGTTGCGCGCGGCCGCGCTGACGATTTTCGACCGGCTGGCACTGCCCGGTCTGGCGGACCGGTCGCTTGCCGACCAGCACGCCATTGTCGCGGCGCGCCGTTACCTGGGCGCGACCCTCGCGGGGTACGGCCCGGCCGGCGGCAAGCTGTTCGATGCGCTGGATCTGCCGCGTCCCGACAAGCGGAAGAAGGAAGCTGAAGCATGACCGACCGCAGGGCGATCATCCGCGCGTGGTGGAGCAGGAATATCGGCGCGCGGGACTCGTCGGCCGCCCGGGCGCTGGCCGCTCGGCTGAGCCGGGGCGACGGGGTCGAGATCCTTGCGGAACGTACCGTCTTCGACCTTGCGCAATCGCTGGATCTGACTCGGTCGCCGATGCAGCTGGTGCCGTTGGTTCAGGTTCTGGCGACGGTGCGCGAGAACCGGGGTGGCGCGCTGCCGCGCCGTCTTGGCGGCGAACCACCGGTCCTGTCGGGCCTGCGCTTCCAGCGATTGCTGCGCTCCGAAGGCTCGGAGCTTGCTTCCCAGATCCGCCGCGCGCTGCGGATGGTGGACCGGGCCTGCGACGTGGGGGCGCTCGGTGCCGACCTGCTCGACTGGACCGACGAGACCCGGGCCCGCTGGGCCTTCGACTATTTCGATGCGCCCGTGCCTGACCGGCTTGCAGCCGGGGGAGACGCGTCTGTGACCGAACCCGACGAGGAGACGAGCATTTGACCACCTTCCTGCAATTCCACGTCCTGACCACCTATCCGCCGTCGAACCCGAACCGCGACGATCAAGGTCGCCCGAAACAGGCCATGCTGGGCGGCGAGCTGCGGCTGAGGTTGTCGTCGCAATCGCTCAAGCGCGCGCTGAGGGAAAGCCCAGAGTTCCAGAAGGGACTCGCCGGGCATATCGGCACGCGCACGAAGCGGCTCGGCACCGAGCTCGAGGCGGAGCTGGCAGGGCAGGGGGTCGATTCGGCCCGGGCAAGGGACGTAGCTCTGGAGGTGGCGGGAATCTTTTCGACGTTGGAAGCTCCGGCAAAGGGCAAGGCGCAGGAGGCCCTGGCCACGACACTCGCCTTCGTTTCCCCTGAGGAATGGCGGCTCGCCCGCGAACTGGCGGCCAGGCGCCTGGCAGGGGAGGCGCTGCCGAAGGAGAAAGACCTCAAGAAGCTCGTCCTGCGCAAGGCCGACGGAGCGGTCGACATCGCGATGTTTGGCCGGATGCTGGCCAGCGACCCCGAATACAATCGCGAAGCCGCCGTGCAGGTCGGCCACGCCATCACCACGCACCGTGCCATCGCCGAGGACGACTGGTATGCGGCTGTGGACGACCTGAACAAGCGCGAGGAGACCGGCGCGGGCCATCTGGGCGAACATGGCTTCGGCTCCGGAGTCTATTATCTCTACGCCTGCGTGGACGTCGATCTGCTCGTCGAGAATCTCGCCGACGATCCAGCACTTGCGGCGAAGGGGCTCGAGGCACTGGCCCGCGCTCTCGCCACTGCAACTCCTCGTGGCAAGCAGAACAGCCATGCACACCATCCGCGCGCGATCTATGTCCGGGCCGAGCGTGGCCAGCAGCAGCCGCGCGATCTGACCGGAGCCTTCTTCAAGGCCGTCGACCTTCGGTCGAACGACATCGAACGGTCGTCCATCCTTGCGCTGGACACCATGGCCGGACAGATCGACCACGCCTATGGCAAGGCGTGGGACGCAATCGAGGTGATGGACGTGAAGACCGGTCAGGGAACGCTCGATGCCGTTGCAGGTTTCGCGGCGGCGGCGGTGTCCGCGCCGGAGGCACCCGATGCGTGAGCATCTCGTCTTCATGCTGACCTCAGCGCTCGGCTCGATGGGCGATCTTGCCGGCCACGAGAGGCGCGGCAGCTGGTCCTGGCCGGGGCGATCGGCCATCCTGGGCCTCTGCGGGGCGGCCCTCGGCCTTCGGCGCGAGGACGATTTCTCGGCGCTCGACGCTCTCGGGATGGCCGTGGCGACGTTCTCGTCCGGAACGTCGCTGCGCGACTACCACACCATCGAGACCGTTCCGTCGGCCGCGGCGAAGCATCCGCAATCCCGGGCCGACGCCCTGCGGCGTGGCAAGGGACGCACCAGCACCACGATTACGCTGCGCGACTACCGGATGGGGCCGCTCTACGGCGTGGCGCTCTGGGGAGAGGGGCTAGAGGCCCTGGAAGATGCGCTGCGCCGGCCGGCCTTCACGCTCTATCTCGGACGGAAGTCCTGTCCGCTCGCCGCGCCGCTCGACCCGCAGCGGGTCGACGCCCCGGATGCGGCAAGCGCGCTTTCCGCGTTGCGCCTTCCGCCCTGGCGTGCCGGTGAGCGGGCGCAGTCGATCGCTACCGAGGAAGATCTGCCCGGCGGCCGCGTCGAGACCCGCCACGACCGGCCGACCGACCGATGCGCCTGGCATTTCGCACCGCGTGCTGTGCGGATCCTGGCCTGTGACATCGCGCCCGGAGTGGCCGCATGACGCTCTGGCTCTCGCGCGTCCGGATCGCGCGCGGTGCCGATCTCGACGCGCTGCGCCCGCTTCTCGACCCGGGTGCGCTGCATGATGGCGCGATGGATCCGGTGCAGAAGGGCCAGCGGACGGACGCGCATCACCGGCTGATCTGGACGCTCTTCGCCGACACGCCGGAGCGCCGGCGCGACTTCCTGTGGCGTGACGAGGGGCAAGGGCGCTTCACGCTCCTGTCCCGACGTCCCCCCGCGCCCTCGCGGATCTTCGAGCCGCCCGCGGTCAAGCCCTTCGCTCCCGATCTCGCAGCGGGTGACCGGCTGGCCTTTGCGCTCCGGGTCAATGCGACCCGCGACCGTGCCGGCGCGACACGGAATCGCCGCGTCGATGTGGTGATGCACGCGCTGCACGATGTTCCTCATGGCGCGCGCGCCGAGCAAAGGATGCAGGTTGCGCAAAGCGCCGCGGCCGAATGGCTTTCGGGCCAGGGCGCGCGGGACGGGTTCGCGCCGATGACAGTTCGCGCAGGCGACTATTCCGTGGCTGCTTTGCCCGGCCATGTCGGGCGGCGCCGGGGCCAGCCACAATACGGCATTCTCGATCTTTCGGGCGAACTGTCTGTGACTGACCCGACGGCATTCCTGTCCCGCCTGGCGATGGGCTTCGGTCGGGCAAAGGCCTTCGGCTGCGGTCTGATGCTGCTCCGGCGGGTTTGATCCATGGCGCTCCCCGGATTGCCGCCGCCACGCCCGATCCCCCTGAAGGACCGCGCCAGCCTGGTCTTCGTCGAGCGCGCGCAGCTCGATGTGGCGGATGGGGCGTTCGTCGCGGTGAATTCGGATGGCACGCGGACCCATATCCCGGTGGGCGGGATCGCCTGCCTGATGCTCGAACCCGGCGCCCGGATCAGCCATGCCGCGGTGGCGCTTGCCGCGCGGGCCGGAACGCTGGTCACCTGGGTCGGCGAAGGTGGCGTCCGGCTCTATTCCGCAGGCCAGCCTGGCGGCGCGCGGGCAGACCGCCTGCTCTGGCAGGCGCGGATCGCGCTCGACGAGGCGGCGCGGCTCCGAGTGGTGCGCCGGATGTACCAGATGCGTTTCGGCGAGGCCGCACCCTCGCGCCGCTCGATCGACCAGTTGCGCGGAATCGAGGGCGTGCGCGTGCGCGAGACCTATGCGCTGCTCGCACGCCAGCATGGGGTCGAGTGGGCGCGGCGCGCCTATGATCCCGAGGACTGGGAGGCGGGCGACGTCCCGAACCGCTGCCTCTCCGCCGCCACCGCCTGCCTTCACGGCCTGACCGAGGCCGCCGTGCTGGCCGCGGGCTACGCCCCGGCGATCGGTTTCCTGCACACGGGCAAACCCCTGAGCTTCGTCTACGACATCGCCGATATCTGGAAGCTCGACACCGTTGTGCCCGAGGCGTTCCGGATCGCCGGGCTGCATGCGAAGGGAAGGCTCGAGATGGCACCCGACCGGGCGGTGCGGCTGGCTTGCCGTGACGCCTTCCGCCGGACCGGCCTGCTTGCAAAGATCATTCCGGGCATCGAGGAGGTGCTCGAGGCGGGCGAGTTGCCGCGCCCCGATCCGCCGCCCGAGGCGCTGGCGCCGGCCTTCCCCGCGGCGCAGTCGGGAGACGGAGGCCATCGCGGATGATGGTGGTCGTCGTGACCAATGCGCCACCGCGGTTGCGCGGCCGGCTGGCCGCCTGGCTGCTCGAGATCCGGGCCGGCGTTTTTGTCGGCGACTACTCGGCACGAACCCGTGAGCGCATCTGGGAGCAGGTTGTGAGCCATATCGGCGACGGTGATGCAGTGATGGTCTGGAAGGCACCGACCGACCAGGGCTTCGATTTTGCCACCATCGGCCGCAACCGCCGCATGCCGGTCGATTTCGACGGGCTGAAGCTGGTCAGCTTCCTGCCTGCCGACGCGGCCCTCAAGACCTCCGGCTAGCGCGCGTCGCGCCGGTACGCTGTTTGACAATCAAATTACTTCGGTAGATCAGATGTCTGCAGGAAGTCTGTTCCCCGCGCCCGCGGGGATGAACCGACCATGCAGCAATCGGTAGCGCAGAAGCTGGCCTGTTCCCCGCGCCCGCGGGGATGAACCGCAGATCGCGGGTCTGGAATCGTTCTGGGCACACTGTTCCCCGCGCCCGCGGGGATGAACCGGCACAGGACGACATCGCGAAGAAGTTCAAGGCCTGTTCCCCGCGCCCGCGGGGATGAACCGCTCTGCGGTCCTGCCGCTTCATGGCACCGCACCTGTTCCCCGCGCCCGCGGGGATGAACCGGCAGGAGAAACTTCTCGAACAGGCAGGATTTTCTGTTCCCCGCGCCCGCGGGGATGAACCTTTGGAAAGGTAGAGAGATGCGCGTGCAAACTACTGTTCCCCGCGCCCGCGGGGA
>JAGQRV010000077.1:0-18922 GCA_020425125.1 Paracoccaceae bacterium
CCAGCATTCGGTGAAGGAACTGCGCGCCATCGGCATCGCGCCCGACATCCTGGTCTGCCGGGCCGAGCGCGAGATCCCGCAGAAGGAGCGCGACAAGCTGGCTTTGTTCTGCAACGTCCGCCCCGAAGCGGTGATTGCCGCCTACGACCTGCCCTCGATCTACGAGGCGCCGCTTGCCTATCACCGCGAGGGGCTCGACCAGGCGGTGCTGGACGCGTTCATGATATCGCCCGCGCCCAGGCCCAATCTGGAGCGCTGGGAGGACGTCCACGATCGCATCGTCAATGCCGAGGGCGAGGTCCGCGTCGCCATCGTCGGCAAGTACACCCAGCTCGAGGACGCCTACAAGTCGATCGCGGAAGCGCTGACCCATGCCGGCATGGCCAACCGCGTCCGCGTCGCCGCGGAATGGATCGACGCCGAGATCTTCGAGCGGGAGGATCCGGCCCCCTGGCTGGAAGGCTTCCACGCCATCCTGGTCCCAGGCGGCTTCGGCGAGCGCGGCACCGAGGGCAAGATCCGCGCCGCGGAATTCGCCCGCACCCGCCAGATCCCCTATTTCGGCATCTGCCTCGGCATGCAGATGGCGGTGATCGAGGCCGCGCGGAACCTGGCCGGGATAACCGATGCAGGGTCCGAGGAATTCGACGACGAGGCCGGCGAGACCCGCTGCACGCCGGTCGTCTATCACCTGAAGGAATGGATCAAGGGCAACCATTCGGTGACCCGCGCCAAGACCGACGCCAAGGGCGGCACCATGCGGCTCGGCGCCTATACCGCCTATCTCAAGGAGGGCTCGCTGGTCGCGGACGCCTACGGCACCACGGTGATCGAGGAGCGCCACCGCCACCGCTACGAGGTGGACATGAAATACCGCGAGGCGCTGGAGGCGCACGGCCTGGACTTCTCCGGCGTCTCCCCGGACGGACGCCTGCCCGAGATCGTCGAGGCCAAGGGACATCCCTGGTTCGTGGGCGTGCAGTTCCACCCGGAACTGAAATCGAAACCCTTCGCCCCGCATCCGCTGTTCGCGGATTTCGTGCGGGCGGCGAAGGAGGTGAGCAGGTTGGTGTGATCGTTGGGCACCTCCAATGAAATTGCGCGACTCCGACTGCTGCATCTACTGCAACTCAGTAGAACCCGGAAGAACGACAGAACATATCATCCCCGAGAGTCTGAACGGGAGCATCAAGTTTCCCAAGGCATCCTGCAAACGCTGCCAGGACATCATCAACAGGGAAATCGAGAACCCGCTTTTTGGAGTGCAGTACAAGCTTGTTCGTAGCCGCTACGGCTACAAGTCAAAACACAAGCAATCGGAGATTCCGAAGCCAAGCATCAGGAACTCGATTTCACTAATCCTAAAAAGAAAATACCCCCCATTTCAAAAAATTGTCCCCCTAGATGCAAATGATCACCCGCCGGTATCGGCAATTGTCATTTTTCCGCCTCCACCATTCTCCGCACTCAAATCGGATCAGGATGACAGACCGGAAGGCGCAAGCAGTAGAGATATATTTATAGACTACAGAACCATCTACTGGAACAGAATCAGGGCCAAGAAAATGGAACTGGGAAGAGATCCAGATACGATTGAAGTCAGCAAGACTCAATTTCCATCATGGACCATCGCGCAATTCGATAGATTTCTGGCAAAAATCGCCTGCGGGGCATTTTTTGGTCTCACACCTGAACCCGAGCACTTGGAGCTTTGCGGCTTGAGAAAGCTCGTGTTAGGACGAAGAATTTCGCGTCCATGGCCGGATTTATTCACTGATACTCAATCAGAACTGGGACTCGCCGAAACAGAACTCCGGATATTTGAGAGATTGGACGATGGACAGCGCTATATTTACTGCGCATTCCGATTCCTGAGCGAAGAGATTCCAGAGGCATATTTGATTAGAGTTAGGTCGCGTCGGATCGGAACACTATTCAAGACTTCGCTCGATTACATGAAATAGCAACCGTAGAATTGTACGCTTGCGCAAGCAGGCATCTCGACGCGATCTTCAATCCACCGCTGAAATCAGTCGGACCAACCGTGACCAATAGGTTCGAGAAAGACCCCGAAGGCGCTCGACGTGTCTCTCGACGATCTCGTCTGAACGGACCCGTCCGGGATTCCCGCCCTGCGTCGCGGCGGCTGTCATGGTAAGCTGGCACCCATGACGAGTGTCCGGGGGCCACACTTTCGGCCCGCTCGACGCGAAAGGACATCCCATGCCGATATCGCACCTGCCGAGGCAAGCGCTGCTTGCCGTCGCCCTCGCGCTGTCGCCCGCCGCGGCTTTGGCGCAGATCTCGCAGGATATCTCGCGCGACATTGCCGTCGATCACCGCGAGGCGTTTCGCGGCGACCACATCGTGCTCAGCGGTGTCGCGATCAGCCGCAGCGGCACCAGCTATGGCTGCCTGCTGGTCGAATTCGAGATCGCCACGCCGGGCGGGATGGCGCGCCAGGAGATCCAGCTCGGCGGCCTGCGCGGCGGCACCCGCGTGCGGTTTTCCGGCACGCTGCCGCCGGGCAAGGGCGTGCGCTATCTGGGCGCGCGCACCTGCGGGGCGAAGATCGTCACCGAGACGCCGCCCCCGGCACCCGAGCCCGCGACGAAACCCGTGCCCCCGCCCCCGCCACCGGTGGTCGCGAAGCCGGTGAAGACCTGCACGCTGGCCGGAACCCTGAAGGGCGACCTTGACGGGTTCGTCGCGGCGAATCCGATGGATCGCAACAGCCGGAAGGAACGGCACAGCCTGTCCACGATCCGTCTGCGATGGGCCGCCGACGACCGGGTCTTCGCCGCAGCGTCCGTGACGAAGGTCGCGCGAAGCACGGCGACCTTCGTTTTCCGCGATGTCCCCGGCGACGACGTGTTCAATCTGGAGGTCAGCGGCTTTTTCGTGCTCGACGAGCGCTTCACCGAGGTCTGGTGCGAGGGATACGGCGGCACGACCCGGCTCGACCCGGTCGGTGTGACGTTCGTCTACGACTATTGAGCCGCGGGACGTGGCGTCGGCCGCGGAGACCGTCCGTTCAACTTCGTGGCGATGTCCTGCGGAGGATCGCGCGTTGCCTGCTATCGTGGCCCGGAACCGACTCGGGAGCCCTGCCATGACCGACGCCACGACACGCGACTGCGCCCTGTTCCGCCCCGGCGAGACCTATCACGGCAAGCAGGGCTTCGATTACGCCGCCGGGATCTCGGCCCAGAGCGCCGGGGCGCAGGGCATCTGCATGCATCTGCTGACCATTCCGCCCGGCGGGCGGGCGAAGGCGCACATGCATGAAAGTCACGAAACTGCGATCTACGTGCTGGGCGGGGTGACCGAGATGTATTACGGGGCCCGGCTGGAGCGGCACATGGTGGTGAAGGCGGGCGATCTTCTCTACATCCCTGCGGGGATGCCGCACTTGCCGCTGAATCCGGGGCCCGAACCCGCCTCCGCGGTGATCGCCCGGACCGATCCGAACGAACAGGAAAGCGTCGTGCTGCTCCCTGAGCTGGACGCGCTGGTGCCATAGCGTCCAGCGGCCGGGCGTCTGGCAGGCGAAAAGCGCAGCTCCCCCCAATCGGGAGTCCGGTTCGGCGTCGTCAGGATATCATGTCGGAAAAGGGGTCGTCCTTGGGACGGTGCGCGCTTGCGTCGGACGGGACGCGGTGCGGCGGTCTTCGGCGTCGGCCTCGGACGAGGCGGGCGGCAGTGTCGCGATCAGGCTGCCGTCGGTCCGGTCGGTCCGGATGGGTGGTCGGCCGGCAAGGTCAGATCATCGCCCAGTCGGTGAACCGCCAGGTCACCGGCGGGGTCGGACCGGCCTGCTTGCGGGCGGGGGCATAGGGGCGTTTCGGTGTCATCTCTTTCACTCCGTCTTGTTGCTTCGGTGCGGGCCGTCATGGCCTTGCTGCGACTCAGCCTGCGCCCCTCAGGTTTCGATTCGGTGTCTGTCAAAGTTTCGCTTTTGTAACGTCAGGGCGGCGTGATCGTTCCAGCCTACCACCAAAGTTCTTTACGTGCGGGTCAGGCTCTCCCGCCCGGATCACAGGTCCGAGGGCCGGTTTTCCTGCCTTGAATGGTACATTTCATCACGTTACGACACGCGTCGTCGTCAAACGTTACGACTTCGTTCACGGATTCCGCGCTACTCTGATCCTGCGCCGGTGTTTCGGGAACCTGGGCCGCAGGATGCGACAGGCACATCCACGTGCTCCAAAAAATGGTCCGACCGGCGCCTATGGAGCAGACCATGACACAGCAATCCGCAAAACCTCCCGTGAAGACGGTTCCGGCACCTGAGCCGCAGGCATCGCGACCCGTGCCGCATCCGCGCCCGCCTCTGATCACCGACTGGGCGATGCTCTGATCCGAGGTCCCCGCACAGGCGTGCCGAATTCGTGACTGTCAGGCCCGCGCGCGACGTGTAGCGTCGGGTCAGGCGGCATACGAGGGAGGAGCGCCATGCAGAAGACGGAGATCGCACGGCTCGACGAGCTTCAGGACCGGCAGCCGGCCTATGCGCTGGTCGGCGAGGTTGACCTTGTCGTCGTCCGCCATGGTACCGAGATCTCCGTCTTCTACGGGCGGTGCCTGCATCGCGGGGCGCTCCTGGCCGACGGTTTCGTGCGCGGCCGCAACCTGATCTGCGGCGTGCACGACTGGGATTACCGGCTCGACACCGGCGTTTCCGCCTACAACAATGACGAGGCGCTACCGAAATTCTCCCACTGGGTCGAGGACGGCGCGGTTCTGGTCGACGCCGACGAGATCGCCGACTGGGCACGGACGCATCCCCAGCCGTTCAATCGCAAGGCCTATCTCGGGCTCTACGCGGACACCTCCCACGGCACCGACGAGGAGCCCTATAACGGCCTGATCCAGCGCTATGCCCGCGGCGGACTTGCGCGGTCTGGCACCCATGGCGCGGTAGAGGCGATGGGGGTGCCGCGCGCACGCCTGCCGGACTGGGACGACATCCAGATCCTGACCGCCCAGCTGCGCGTCCCCCCGCTACTCGAGGATGCCAAGGTCGGAACCGAGGTCGTGATCGGGCCGCGCAGCCGCAAGCCGCTGAAGCTCGACATCCCCCTGCTCGTCTCGGACATGAGCTTCGGCGCCTTGTCGGCATCCGCCAAGGTTGCGCTGGCTACCGGTGCGGAACTTGCCGGGACTGGCATCTGTTCGGGCGAAGGCGGGATGCTGCCCGAAGAGCAGGCGGCCAATTCGCGATATTTCTACGAGCTTGCCTCGGCGCGCTTCGGGTTCGGCTGGGAGAAGCTCGCCGGCGTCCAGGCCTTTCACTTCAAGGGCGGCCAAGGCGCGAAGACCGGGACCGGCGGACACCTGCCGGGCGCCAAGGTCTCGGACCGGATCGCCGCAGTGCGCGGGCTGAAGCCGGGCGACGACGCGGTCTCGCCGCCGCGCTTCCCGGACTGGACCAGAACCGCACAGATCCGGGAATTCGCCGACGAGGTGCGCAACCGGACCGGGGGCATCCCCGTCGGCTACAAGCTGTCCGCCCAGCATATCGAACGCGACATCGATGCAGCGCTGGAAGTGGGGGTCGACTACATCATTCTCGACGGGCGCGGCGGCGGCACGGGCGCCGCGCCGACGCTCTTTCGCGACCATATCTCGGTGCCGACGATCCCGGCGCTGGTCCGGGCGCGGCGGCATCTCGACCGGGCCGGACGTAGCGACGTCACGCTGATCATCACCGGCGGATTGCGAACGCCGACGGATTTCATCAAGGCGCTTGCGCTCGGCGCGGATGCGGTGGCTGTTGCCAACGCGGCGATGCAGGCGATCGGCTGCATCGCGATGCGCGCCTGCCATACCAACAATTGCCCCGTCGGAATCGCCACCCAGAAGCCGCATCTGGTCAGTCGGCTGGTGGTCGAGAAATCGGCCGAACGTCTGGCGAACTTTCTCGCCGTCTCGGTCCACCTGATGCAGGTCATGGCGCGGGCTTGCGGCCACGATCACCTGTCGAAGTTCAGCGCCGACGACCTGACCACGTGGAAGCGCGAGATGGCCGATTTGTCCGGCGTGGTCTTCTGCGGCCCGCATTGACATAGCGGCCTGCGCGGCGCGAATCATCCGCCGGCGGCTCCGGACAGGTCCTGCCTTTGAAAGCAACATGCAGGGCCGTTCCCCTGCGGTTCCTGCCCGGAACTCGGGCAGAACACGCAGTAGTTGAAAATGCGTTACCATAATTCGCCCGGCGGTCTGGCCATTCACCGCACCTGACCACGTATAGTCTGCACGATACCAGCATGGAGAGCAGTCCGATGCCGGCCAGCGCAGACAGCGCACGCCTCGCCCATCAGCACCGCCGCGTCCCGTCCCGGTCCGAGGCGTCGAGTCTGATGATCGATGCCATCTACGAGAGCGCGAAGCTTCTCACCGGTTCGGCCGATACCATCAAGGCGCTAACGTCGGTGCTGAACGTTCTGTCGTCATTTGTCGGCCTCAAGCATGGCGCCGTGGCGCTTCTGACCGAGTTCGATGCGGTGCAGAACGCCGCGCCGGGGGCCCGCAACCCCTATGTCATCGCCGCGACCACCCAGGGCCCGAAGCCGATGCCGCCCGATTGCGGGGCAATCCCTCCGGCAGCCGCGCAATGCGTGTTCAAGACCGGTGTGGCCCTGGTGTCGCCCGACATCGCCGGGGAATTCGGCGCGGACTCGTTGCCGCCGCACAGCGACGGCTCGCGGCTTGCGATGATCGCAGTGCCGATCCGCGACCCGAGCTACTCGCCGCTGGTCCTCGGTGTTCTCTGCGCCTACCGCGAGGCCTCGGATGGCGGGATCGGCCAGCTCGACGGCGACCTGAGGCTCTTGACCATGATCGCGACCCTCGTGGTGCAGGCGCTGCGCTTCCGGCGGCTGGTCGCCCGCGACCGCGACCGAATGATGCGCGAGGCACGCCGCGCGATTTCCACCGCCGAGGGCTTCGCCAAGGCGCCGCGCGATTTCTCGGGCATCGACGGCATCGTCGGGTCGAGCCCGGCCATCGCGACCGTCACCAACACCCTGCGCAAGGTCGCCCGCACCAATGCGCCCGTCCTGCTCAGAGGCGAAAGCGGCACCGGCAAGGAACTGTTCGCGCAGGCCTTGCACCGTCTGAGCGACCGCCGGCAGAAGCCCTTTATCCGGGTCAATTGCGCCGCGCTGAGCGAGACGCTGCTCGAGACCGAGCTTTTCGGACACGAAAAGGGCGCCTTCACCGGCGCCGTGGCGCAGAAGAAAGGCCGGTTCGAGCTGGCCGATGGCGGGACACTGTTCCTCGACGAGATCGGCGAGATCAGCCTTGAGTTCCAGGCCAAGCTTTTGCGCGTCCTGCAGGAGGGCGAATTCGAGCGCGTCGGCGGATCGCGCACCCTGAAGGTGGATGTCCGGGTGGTCACGGCCACAAACAAGGATCTGGAGGCCGCCGTGGTCGCCGGGACTTTCCGGGCCGACCTCTATTTCCGCATCTGCGTGGTGCCGATCCTGCTGCCGCCCCTGCGCGAGCGTCGCGAGGACATCCCGAACCTCGCTTCGGCCTTTCTCGACCGGTTCAACGCCGAGAACCAGACCGACCTGGAACTGGCGGCCTCGGCGATGGACACGCTGGAATCTTGTGCCTTTCCGGGCAACGTGCGCGAGCTGGAGAACTGTATCAACCGCGTCGCCGCACTGGCCCGCGGTCCGGTAATCGAGGCGGAGGACATGGCCTGTTCGCAGAACATGTGCCTGTCCTCGGAACTGTGGCGGATGCTGGGCAATTCCGCGTCTCCTGTCGGCGGAATCGCGGCCGGATCGCAGGTGCAGATCCCGGTGATCGACAGCGCTCGGGCGCCGCTTCCGGCGCCGGCCAGCTGCCCGCGGGCGGCTACACCCGC
Source organism: Paracoccaceae bacterium (assembly GCA_020425125.1). Taxonomy (GTDB): domain Bacteria; phylum Pseudomonadota; class Alphaproteobacteria; order Rhodobacterales; family Rhodobacteraceae; genus Meridianimarinicoccus. Next base: position 7,880 of record JAGQRV010000077.1, read on the forward strand.
CCCCGAGAAGCGGAAGACCGCAAACACCGAGCGCGACGAGATCATCGACGCGATGGAGCGCGCCGGCTGGGTGCAGGCACGGGCCGCACGCCTGCTGGGGATGACGCCGCGCCAGATCGCCTATGCCCTGAAGAAGCACGACATCGAGGTCCGCAAGTTCTGACCCCGCGCCCCACAGCGGCATGCAGGACCGCCGCCGGGTCAGCCGGCGGCGGTCTTGCTTTTGCAGACATCGCGTTCGGACCGGCGGGAGGCGAAGTGCTCCCCGGCAATTGTCGGCTTTGCGCCCTGGACTGCCGTGCTTGTCGGACCCACGACACGCCTGTCCCGGCAGTCGAGAATAAATCCCTTCTGTATTAGTGCGTTACGAGCTTGGCACAGGACGTGCTTGACGGTTTCCGTGACCCGCTGGATGAAAGGATGCGCCATGGGCGGAACGGTAATCTCGCTGGACGGATTGCAGATCGGAACACGCGACGACCTGACGAAGGCCATGGAGTCGAAGGGCTGCGAGTCCTCCTCGTGCGGGTCATCGGATGCGCCCGAGGACATGGATCCGGCAACCTGGGAGAAGGTGAAGGACCATCCCTGCTATTCCGAGGAGGCCCACCACTATTTCGCCCGTATGCATGTGGCAGTGGCACCGGCCTGCAACATCCAGTGCAATTACTGCAACCGCAAGTACGATTGCGCCAATGAAAGCCGCCCCGGCGTCGTCTCCGAACGCCTGACGCCAGAGATGGCCGCGCGCAAGGTGATCGCGGTCGCCAACGAGATCCCGCAGCTCTCCGTGCTCGGAATCGCCGGTCCCGGCGACAGCGCCTATGACTGGAAGAAGACCAAGGAAACCTTCCAGCGTGTCGCCGAGCAGCTCCCCGACATCAAGCTCTGCCTGTCCACCAACGGCCTCGCCCTGCCTGACCATGTCGACGACCTGCTCGACATGAACATCGACCACGTGACGCTGACCATCAACATGATCGACCCCGAGGTGGGGACGAAGATCTATCCGTGGATCTTCTGGGACCGCAAGCGCCGCACCGGACTTGAGGCGGCGACGATCCTGCACGAACGCCAGATGCAGTCGCTCGACATGCTGCACGAGCGCGGAATCCTGGTGAAGGTCAATTCCGTGATGATCCCCGGCATCAACGACAAGCACCTGCTTGAGGTGAACGCCGAGGTGAAGAGGCGGGGCGCCTTCCTGCACAACATCATGCCGCTGATCTCGGCGCCCGAGCATGGCACCCATTTCGGGCTGACCGGACAGCGCGGACCGAATGCGGCCGAGCTGAAGGAATTGCAGGACGCCTGCGCCGGCGGCGCGAACCTGATGCGCCATTGCCGCCAGTGCCGCGCCGATGCGGTCGGACTTCTGGGCGAGGACCGGGGCCAGGAATTCACCATGGATCTGGTGCCCGACGAGGTCAGCTACGACCCGACCAAGCGCGAAGCCTACCGCGATTGGGTGGCCGAAGAGCGGGGCGAGCGTCGCGCCGCGGCAGAAGCCGCAAAGTCGGAAACGGCGGGTGCGGTGGCCGAAGACGCGGCGGCGATGCTGGTCGCGGTGGCCACCAAGGGCGGCGGCCGGATCAACCAGCATTTCGGCCATGCCAACGAATTCCAGATTTTCGAGGTCGATGCCGAGGGCGTTCGCTTCGTCACCCACCGCCGCTGCGACAACTACTGCGTCGGCGGCTACGGCGAAGAGGACAAGCTGGAGCTGGTGATCAGGACGCTGGAAGGCATCGACACCATCCTCTGCGCCAAGATCGGCGACTGCCCGCGCGAGGATCTGGAGAAGGCCGGGATCACCGCGATCCAGGACTACGCGTACGAGTACATCGAAACCGCCGTTTCGGCCGTCTACCGCGCCCGGATGGGCCTGCCTGCCGGCATCGCCGCGTCCGCCTGAACCCGAACCTCCGGCGCGGCTTCCCTTTCGTACCCGCGCCGGGGACCTGAAAGACCACAAGGAGACAAGCCAATGGCCCTGAAGATCATCAAGTCCCAATGCACCGTCTGCGGCGCCTGTGAATTCGAATGCCCGAACGCGGCGATCAAGTTCAAGGGCGACACCTACATCATCGACCCGGCGCTCTGCACCGAGTGCGAGGGCCACTACGACGCCCCGCAATGCGCCGAGGTCTGCCCGGTCCCGAACACCTGCGTTCCGGCCTGAGGTGATGCCCGAAGGCCCGGCTCCGGTCGACTGGCAGGGGGCACCGATCGATTGTGCCGCCTGTCACTTCCGGAGCCGGCTGAGAGACGGCCGTTGCGGGCAGGGCTGGGCCTGCGCCCATGATCGCTATGCGAAGCGGATCGAACGGTTCTTCGTGCTGAATCCGGATCTCGCCGACGAATGCCTGACCGCGCCCTATTTCGAAACGCGGATGAATGCGGCGCGCGTGGCGACCCTGTTCCGGCTGCCGAGGCTTCTGGACGACCCTGACCCGGGGGTGCGCGCGATGGCGGTGCTGCGGCTGCCGGTCAGCCACGCGCAGCGGCGGATCAAGGATCCCGACCGCCGGGTGCGGATCGCCGTGGCGCATCGGCTGCCCGTGGCCGAGATTCTGCCGATGCTCGGCGATCCGGATGGATACGTACGCTCCATCGCGGCGCGGCGGGCCGATCCCGGGATGCTGCCGATCCTGATCGGCGACGAGGATCCCGAGATCCGGCGCATCGCCGCGCGCCGGATCGGCGAAGGCTGGCTGAGGCGGTTCGTCGTCGATCCCGATCCGCTTGTCCGGCGCGAGGCGGCCTTGCGGGCGCCCGAGGACGCCCTCGAGGGCTACGCCCGCGATCCGGACATGCGTGTCCGCCATGCGGTGGCCGAACGCGCCGGGATCGAGATCGCCCGACATCTGGCCGCCGACCCCGAAGACGTGATCCGCGAGGTCGCCCAGGCCCGCCTCGCCCAGCTGGAAGGAGCGCGCGATGTCCACTGACGACCGCGAGATCGAGATCTACCGCGACCCCGTCTACACGCCGGGCGACCGGGTGATCTCTAGGAAGAACATCAAGAACGACGGCACCATGTTCGGCAAGGAAATCGGCGAGGTCGTCGTGAAAAAGGGCGATATCGGCTATGTCCGCGATATCGGCGTCTTCCTGCAGCAATTCTACATCTATGCGGTCGATTTCGTCGACCGCGCGTCGATTGTCGGCATGCGCGAGCGCGAGCTGACCCCCGCATCCACGGAGACCCCGCAATGAAAGTGATGATCCGCGAAACCGCCAAGGGGCTCGAAGCCTACGTGCCGAAGAAGGATCTGGAGGAGATGATCGTCGAGACCGAGCTGACACCGCTTTGGGGCGGCTGGGCGCGGCTCGCCAATGGTTGGGTGCTTGAGATGCCGGCGCTGGCACCGGACACCTCCCTGCCCGTGACCGTCGATGCCCGCAAGCGCCCGGAGGCCGCAGAATGACCACCAATAGTGACCTGACCCGCCTGGATGCCTCGCTGGAAGGCGTGGCTGCCGGAACCGTCATCCCCTATCTCGGCCCGGGCGTCGCAGCGTTGGGAACGGGCAGCTTCCCCGCCGCGCCGCAGGCGCTGTGCGAGAGGATCGAAGCCGAGATACGGGTGCCGAAACGTGCCCACGGCAATCTCTGGTCGGCCGCACAATACGTGGAAAGCCGCAAGTTCCGGGCCACCCTGGACGACATCGTACAGCGCGCCTTCGACGGGGCCAGCGGCGTCAACCCGATCGCCCGGTGGGTCGCGGCACAGCGCCCGCCGCTGGTCGTCGATGCCTGGTACGACAGTGCGCTTCTTGACGCCTACCGGTCCGGCGGCGCAGGGACCTGGGGCTGGGTGCAGGGGGTCAGCCGGAACGGGGAATGGACGCTGATCTGGACCAAGGCCTACGCGGCCGATGGAACCGAACGGCTCGAAGGCGCCGACCCGGATTGGACATCGCTCGTCTACAAGCCTCACGGCCTCGCGCGGAAGGGCTCGAGCTTTCTGATGTCCGACAGCGATTATGTCGAGGTCCTGACCGAGATCGACATCCAGTCGCCGATCCCGGACGAGGTGATCCGCCGCCGCACCGGGCGCGGGTTCCTCTATCTGGGCTGCCGCTTCGACGACCAGATGCTGCGGACCTTCGCGCGCCAGATCTCGAAGCGCTCGGGCGGCCCGCAGGTCGCGGTGATCGAGGGCAGCCTCAGCCGGATGGAAGCGCGCTTCCTGTCCGAGAACGGCATCACGCGGATCGACCTGCCGCTTGCCGAAGTGGCCAAGCGTCTCGACGCCGTTCCGGCCTGACCTGCGCCGTCGCGCGTCGCCGCCTTGCCACCGCGCGGACCCGGCATCGCCCGGTCCACGCCTGGCCACTGCACCATGGTCAGCACAGTTTCCGGCCGCCGCCTGGCGATGCTCCACTGCCGCTGACGTGACATTCGCACCAAGTGCGATGGCAGCCGCCGCTATCCGGCCCGGGCCGCGGGCCCGGCGGTCTTGCGCTTGCGCGCGAACGAGGACGGGATGCCCAGCACGTCGCGGTATTTCGCCACCGTCCGGCGGGAAATGCCCGCCCCTTCCGCATTCGCCTTTCTCAGGATCGCTTCGTCCGAGAGCGGCCGCGCCGGATTCTCGGCAGCCACGATCCGCCGCACCATGGCCAGGACCGCATCGCGGCTTTTCGCGTCCTCGCTGTCTCCGACGGGGCGCGAGAAGAAGGCCTTCAGTGCCAGGGTTCCCCGTGGCGTCTCGATCCGACGCCAGGCGATCGCCCGGCTGATGGTCGAGGCATGAAGATCGAGCTCCTCGGCGATATCGGCCAGAGCAAGGGGCTCCAGATGGCCGGGTCCGTGATCGAGGAACGCCCCCTGACGCCGGACGATGGCGACCGCCACCTTGAGGAGGGTGCCGTGGCGCCGGGCCACGGTCCGCTCCAGCCAGCGTGCCGCCGACAGCGCCTCGCGCGCATAGCTGCGGGCCGCCGGGTCGGAGATCGCGTCCGGATTCAGTCCCTCCGAGACGCGGACGGCCGGCAGTTCCGACCGGTTCAGCTCCACTTCCCAGCCGGACCGGTCGCGCCGCACGATCAGGTCGGGCGGCTGGATCGGAGCCGGGGCGTCGCCGAAGGCAAGACCCGGCTTGGGATCGAAGCTCCGCAGCTGCCGGATCGTGGCCGCGATTGCGGCCTCGTCCAGGCCGGCAGCCTCGGCCAGGTCGTCCAGCCGGCCCGCGGCGACCAGCGGAAGGTTGTCGAGCACCACCCGCATAGCCGCGTCGAGACAGCCCTGGTCCCGCGCCTGCAACCGTAGGCATTCCGCCAGGCTTCGCGCGAAAAGGCCTGCAGGTTCGAATTCCTGGCAATCCGCAAGGACGTCTTCGGCCGTCTCCAGACTGCACCCTGCGGCGCGGGCGACCTCGGCCACGCTCGCGTTCAGCCAGCCGGTCGGTTCGAGTGCCTCGGCGAAAGCCGCGGCCACAGCACGGTCGCGGGCGTTGCGAAAGGTCAGCTCGATCTGGCGGGCGACATGGGCCTGGAGCCCCGCAGGGGCTTCGGCCAGCGCAGCCACCGCATCGAAGTCGGACTGGCCGCCGCGGAACGAGGACGGCAACCGGAGATCCAGATAGGGGTTGTCGCGCGCGGCCGATTCCAGATGCTCGCCCAGCGCCTGGTTCGACATCCCCAGGATGCGGACTGCCGCCTGCATCCGGGTCGTCATCACCAGTGTCTGGCGCTGATTGAGAGTCTGGCTGATCAGCATGGCGTCAAGGCGTTTCGCAGGCGCAGCCGCGGCGCCCTCGGGCGCAGTGTCTCACCTTGGCCGGCGCGGAGGCAAGCGCCGCGTCCGGATCGCAGCGGCTGGCCCCGGCGGCAACGGGACGGGGCCACGCGGCCCTCACCCGAACTTGAACAGAACCCCGTATCCGCCCCGCGGATAGGACCATTCGATCTCGCCGGTCGCCTGGCAGACGATCCGGCAGGTGCCGCATTCCATGCAGCCGTCTGAGGCGATCTCGACCCGGCCATCGGCGCCTTCCACGTAGCAGCCGGCCGGACAGATCGACATCAGCGCACGCAGTTCGGGACTGTCCGCGTCCTGCTGCCTGATCCGGATATGCGGCCGCCCCTCATCCACCAGATAGCGGTTCTGGTAGAGCCGTTCTTCCATCTTCGGTGCGGTCGTCTCGGTCATCTCCAGGCCCTCGCCAGTTTGAACATGTCGGTGGCGACCCCCGCCCAGGAGCCGCGGTTCTTCTTCAGGGCTGCCAGCGCCTGGCCTTCCTTCTCGCGCTTGGACGCGCCGTCGACGCGCAGCATCGACTGCAGCGCCTGGCTCATCGCATTGGGATAGGCGGTCAGCAGGTGCTTGTTCTTCTCCAGAAGCGCCGGGACCTTCCGGTATTTCTTCAGGTCCTTCATCACGAAGCTGCCGGCGAGCTTGTCGCGGTAGAGCTTGAGATTGGCGTCGGTGCAGGGCTTGCCCTCGGCCTTGAGCTGGACGACCGTCTCGCCGACGAGACGCCCGGTCGTCATGGCCAGGTTCGATCCCTCGCGGTGCACCGCGTTCACGAACTGCCCGGCATCGCCGATGATCGCCCAGCCGTCGCCGGTCAGCCGCGGAATGGCGTTGTAGCCGCCTTCCGGGATCAGGTGGGCCACGTATTCCTTCATCTCGCTGCCCTTCAGCAGCGGCGCGACGGACGGATGCGCCTTGAACCGGTCGAGAAGTTCGTAGGGAGGGATGCGGGTCTCGGCGAAGTCCGAGATCAGGCAGCCGACGCCGATCGAGATCGATTCCCTGTTGGTGTAGAGAAATCCGGTCCCGACCATGCCCGACGAGACGCCCCCGAAGACCTCGATGACGACGCCGTCTTCTTCACCCTGGAGGTTGAAGCGCTCGCGCACCGTCTCCTCTGGCAGGAAATGCGTCTCCTTCACCGCCAGCGCCACATGCGCCGGCTTCAGTTCGGGCCGCAGGCCGGCACGCTGGCCGATCAGGCCGTTCACGCCCTCACCCAGGACAACGATGTCGGCGTAGATCGCCCCGCCCTCGCGGTCGGTCAGAACACCGATCACCCGGCCCCGCGCATCCTTCACCAGTTCGGTGACGGTGGTCTCACAGATCAGGATGGCCCCGGCTTCGCGCACCTTGGACGAAAACCACTTGTCGAAGGGGGCACGCAGGATGGTGTAGCGGTTCGGCTTCGCCTCGTTGAAGTCGTCGCTGCGGTAATGGGCGCCGGTATGGCTGGTCTCGTCGAGGAACCACATCCGCTGTTCGACCACGTGGCGCTCCAGCGGCGCATCCTCGCGGAAATCCGGGATGACCCGTTCCAGCGCGTCGGCATAGAGGATCGCGCCCTGCACGTTCTTCGATCCGGGATACTCGCCCCGGTCGATCTGCAGGACGCTCAGCCCCGCCTTGGCCATGGTATAGGCGGCAGCGTTGCCCGAAGGCCCGGCTCCCACCACGATGGCGTCGAAATGTTCGGCCATGTCGGGTCCCTCCTAGCTGGCCAGCGCACGGACGCCGAGGCGCCGGGCAAAGGCATCGGTCAGGGCCGGCAGCACGGTCAGTGCATCGGCCACGATGCCCAGATGGGCGAATTCGAAGATCTTCGCGTTGGGGTCGGTGTTGATGGCGACGATCAGGTCAGATCCCTCGACGCCCACGCGGTGCTGGATCGCGCCCGAGATGCCGGCCGCGATGTAGAGCTTGGGCCGGATCGTGTTGCCGGTCTGGCCGATCTGCCGTTCCGCCGGCATCCAGCCCTTCTGGACCACGGGGCGGGAGCAGCCGTATTCCCCGCCCAGCGTTGCGGCCAGCCGCTTCACAAGCTCGAAATTCTGCGGGTTCTGCAGCCCCATGCCCCCCGCAACGACGATGTCGGCATAGGCGAGGTTTGCCTTGTTGCTGGCAGCGTCGGCAACGAAGTCGAGCACCTTGGTCACGATGTCCGCTTCGTTCATTCCAAGCGTGTGCCAGACCATCCGGCCCGAGCGGGTCGTGTCGGGTTCGGGCATCGCCATGACGCGCGGACGGACCGTCGCCATCTGCGGCCGGAAGTTCAGCGTGTGGATGGTGCACAGGAGCGTACCGCCGAAGGTCGGCCGGGTCGCGGCCAGCGATTTCTCGTCGTCCACGTCCAGTTCCGTCGAATCCGCGGTCAGGCCGGTCTTCAGCGTCGTCGCGACGGACCCGGCCAGGTCACGGCCCAGCGTGGTCGCGCCCAGAAGCAGGATCTCGGGCTTGTGCGTATTCACGAGATCGGTCAGCGCCCGCGTATACGGCTGGTTGCGGTACTCGGCGAGCGTGGCGTCCTCGCAGATGTAGCAGATGTCGGCGCCGTAGTGATAGGTCTGGCGCACCACCTGCTTCAGTTCCGGGGATTTCGCCCCCAGAACCACGGCCGCGAGCTCCACGCCGAGCTTGTCTGCGAGCTTGCGGCCCTCGCCCATCAGTTCCCAGCTGACCGGATGGACCCGGCCCCGTTCCACTTCCACATAGACCCAGACATGCCTGTAGGCCTTGAAGTGTTCGGGCAGTTCCTTCTTCATGCCGGCGCGGCCGGCGGCGGGCTTGGTTGGGGGATTGGCCATCATACCCTCCTGTCAGGCCGTCAGTTCGGCTTCGAGCTTCGGTTGCCGGGCGAAGACGAGATCAAGGATCGCGTCGCCGATCTGCGCCGGGGTCTTGCCTTCCACCGCCACCATCTCGGCCGGTTCCTCGCGGGGCTGCGGCGCGAAAACCTTTTTCACCACGGTGGGCGAACCGCGCAGGCCGCACTTCAGCAGGTCCCCGACGCCCGCGTCCTCGGCGGACCAGACTGTGACCTTTGCCCGGGCGGCACGGAGCATGTCCTGGACCGACCCGCGGCGCAGCGTGTTCGCCCCCTCGAGCATCGTGATGAGGCAGGGCAGCTTCGATTTCAGGACCTGGACGCCCCCCTCGGCGCGGCGGCGGGCAACAATCTCGCCCTTCGCCTTGTCGAGGCTGTCGATCGCCGCGACATAGGTGAGCTGGTTCAGCTCCAGCCGGCAGGCGATGCCGGGTCCGACCTGGGCGGTATCGCCGTCGATCGTCTGCTTGCCGGTGAAGACGATGTCGATGGGGTGCTCCTTCCCCAGCGTTTCCAGCGCCGTGGCCAGCGCGAACGAGGTTGCCAGCGTGTCCGAACCGGCAAAGCGGCGGTCGGTGATCAGAACCGCCTGGTCCGCACCGAGGCCAAGCGCGCGGCGCAGCGCGTCCTCGGCCATGGGCGGGCCCATGCAGAGGACCGTGACCCGTCCGCCGAATTCGTCCCTCAGCCGCATCGCCTCCTCGAGGGCGAACAGGTCGTAGGGATTGATGATCGTCGGCACACCCTGCCGCATGATCGTGTTGGTCACGGGATGGACGCGGATCTGCGCGGAATCCGGAACCTGCTTGATGCAGACGACTATATGCACCGCCGCCTCCGTTGATCTTGAACTCGCATCTGGCCCCGCAAACTTCGTACCAGTTCGGAAACCTTGTTTTCCGGGACATTCGTCCCTCGTGCGCGACGCCTCTGTCGGCATCACGACACACCTGTCAGCCCGTGAGGTCGGATAAGGGCACGAAGGCGCCACGCGAAGCCGGTCGCGCCGGATCGCGGTCGCGCAACACTTTGAAGAGCCGCGTCTGGAGCGGCGATTTTTCGGTGAATTCGGCATAGGCGACGCTCAGCGCCGCGCGGCAGGCGTCGAGCGCCTGATCGTCGGAGAGCGCCGCATCGAGGCCCGCGACTGTCTGGCCCATGCGCTTCAAAATGTGCAGTCGCGCGACGCCGAGGATCTGGGGATCGTAGGCGACGTCGAGCCGCCGAAAAAAGTCTTCCGCCGAGCTCAGCGCTTTCAATTCGTCGATAACAGACATTGTCGCTCTCCGTTCACGCGTGTTCGTTCTCGGCCCTGCGGGCGCGTTGCATTTCGGTCAGCCGCGCCTCAAGAAAATCGACGCGGTCGATGAGATAGGCGAGCGCCTCACCGACAGGGTCGGGCATGAGATGATGTTCGAGATCGACGCGGCCGCCGGCGAGACGGCGGCGCGTTTCGAGGCCACGCACGATCTTGCCGGGAATGCCGACGACCGTCGCGCCGGCAGGAACCTCTTCCATGACAACCGAATTGGCGCCGATGCGCGCTGCCTCGCCGATCGTGATCGGCCCCAGAATCTTTGCCCCCGCGCCGACCATCACGCCATTTCGGAGCGTCGGATGGCGCTTTCCGGGGGACCACGAGACGCCGCCGAGCGTCACGCCGTGATAAAGCGTGACGTCGTCGCCGACGATCGCCGTCTCGCCAATAACGACGCCCGCGCCGTGATCGATGAAGAAGCGTTCGCCGATTGTCGCGCCGGGATGGATATCGACATTAGTGAGGAAGCGGGCGACCCACGACAGAAAGCGCGCGGAACCGCGCCAGCCGCGCCGCCACGCCCGGCCAGCGATCCGGTGCCAGATGACGGCATGGACGCCGGGATAGGTTACGAGAATTTCGAATTTTCCACGCGCCGCCGGATCGCGGCTCGAGACGCAGCCGATATCGGCCTTGATCTGAGCGAGCAGGCGCTTCATGGCCACACGCGGAAATCGACGCGACGTGCGCTGACAATTTCCTGGAAGGCGGAGGCGATGCGGCGCGCATGATCCACCGGCACGGCGCGTTTTGAGCGCTGCGCGAGCGCGCGAACTTCGGCGAGCGCCATGGCTTCGATTTCGGGATCGAGACCGAGATCGCTGCAGACCGCGCGTAGCGCCGCAAGGCCAGAATGCTTGCCGATGACGATGGCGTGGCGGCGACCGAGCGCCATGGGATCGAGCGCTTGGTAGGCGTGCACGTCCTTCAGCAAACCTGAAACGTGCACGCCGGACTCGTGCGAGAAAATGTCCCGCCCGACAATCGCCTTGGCCTCGCCGATCGGACGGCCAGCGCAATCCGCGACCAAGGCGGCGAGATCGTTGAGCTCGGCGATATTGATGCGCGACGCGAACTGCCCGGTCTGCGCGGCGGCGACGGCGATTTCTTCCAGCGGCGCATTGCCGGCGCGTTCGCC
>JAGQRV010000077.1:18985-19202 GCA_020425125.1 Paracoccaceae bacterium
GCGGTGGCGAGGCCGAGATCGTCGTGGCCATGGAATTCCACAGCGAGATCGGTTGCGTCCGTCAAGCGTCGGATAGCTTCAAAGGCGCCGAAGGGTTCGAGCACGCCGAGCGTATCGGCGTAGCGAATGCGAAAGGCGCCGCTGTCTTGCGCGGCGCGCGCGAGCAGGGCGAGATCGTCGGGCGTGGCGCGCGAGGAATCCTCGCAGCCGACCGCGA
>JAGQRV010000015.1:0-7402 GCA_020425125.1 Paracoccaceae bacterium
GCGGCGGCGCCTTCGCCGGGCTGGACAAGATCATCTCGCGCCGCGGCAAGGGTTCGGCGATCGGCTTCGGCGCCGACGTCAAGGAAGAGAACAGCCGCAGCGTCGGACAGGTCCTGTCGGATCTTGAACCGGAGGACCTGCTGAAATTCGGCCTGATCCCCGAATTCGTCGGCCGCCTGCCGGTCATCGCGACGCTCGAGGACCTGGACGAGGACGCGCTGGTCACGATCCTGACCGAGCCGAAGAACGCGCTGGTCAAGCAGTATCAGCGGTTGTTCGACCTCGAGGACACGAAGCTCACCTTCACCGACGATGCGCTTCGGGCGATCGCGCGGCGGGCGATCCTGCGCAAGACCGGCGCGCGTGGCCTGCGGTCGATCATGGAGGACATCCTGCTCGACACCATGTTCGACCTGCCGACGGCGCAGGGCGTACAGGAAGTGGTTGTGAACGAAGAGGCAGTGACCACGGCGGATGCCAAGCCGCTGCTGATCTATGCCGACCGCAAGAAGGGCGAACCCGTCAGCGCCGGCTGACCGCAGCTTTTCTCAGGTAGCGACAAGCGACATCGGCCCGGCCGCCCCGAGCGGTCGGGCCTTACGTTGTCCTGCGCAGCGCGGGCATTTGGCAGGCCCCACGCGGAGGCCTCGACAATGTGATGGCAGACGTGACGTCGGCGTTGGTCGACTTGCGGATGCAGGCGCCTATTTTCCGTTGAGGACAGCGAGGACCATCGCATGCAGAACATTCTGATTGTCACGACCTCTGCCGCGCGCCTGGGGTCTAGCGGGGAGCCGACGGGACTCTGGATCGAGGAACTGACGACCCCCTGTTATGCCTTCATCGATGCCGGGGCCGCGGTCACGGTTGCGTCGGTATCCGGCGGGAGGGTGCCGATCGACGCCCGCAGTCTGAAGCCGAAGGGCGGGAACGAGGCTTCTGTCGAGCGCTATCTAAACGATGCGGCCTTTGTGGAGCGCCTCGCCGACACGCCGTCGCTGGACGGTCTGTCGCCGGAGGGCTTCGACGCGCTGTTCCTGCCAGGCGGCCATGGCACCATGACCGACTTTCCCGAGAACGCGGCGCTTGCCGGACTGGTGTCGGCCTTCGATGCGGCGGGCAAGCTGATTGCCGCAGTCTGCCACGGTCCGGCCGGGCTTGTGGGCGCGACCCGGGCCGACGGTGCGCCGTTGGTGGAAGGCCGCCGTGTCACCGGGTTTTCCGACAGCGAGGAGCGGGCGGTGGGCCTGGACCAGGTGGTTCCGTTTCTGCTGGAAACCCGCCTGCGCGAACTTGGTGCCAGGTACGAAGCCGGGCCGGATTTTGCGCCGTTCACGTTGCGGGACGGAAATCTGGTGACCGGGCAGAACCCGGCCTCGGCCGGGCCGGCGGCCGAGCTTGTGCTGGGAGTGCTGCGCGATACCGGCGCTGCAGCGGGGCGGGCCGGAAAAGCACCAGCCTTTTCAGCCCCGTGACCCGGCCGCGTCCTTTTGGGACTGGACCTGCGCCCGCCGCTGCGCCATGAACGAGGGAAAGTGCAGAGGTGCCCCATGTCGATCGCCGATACGCTCGTCCGTGCCGTTACCTGGTGGAACAGCCAGACTATCGGAACCCAGATCTTCACCGCCCGCCACGGTGTGAAGGTAGGCGAGGACGACCAGGGCAATGTCTACTACCAGACCCGCGACGGAAAGCGGCGGTGGGTGATCTTCAACGGCGAGGCGGAGGCGAGTCGGGTGGCGCCCGACTGGCACGGCTGGCTGCATCATACCTGGGACGAGCCGCCGTCGAAGGAGCCGATGAAGCACAAGCCGTGGGAAAAGCCGCATCAGGAAAACCTGACCGGCACGGCGCTCGCCTATGCGCCTCCGGGGTCGATCCGGCGCACCCATCCGATCGAGCGGAGCGACTACGAGGCCTGGTCGCCGGAGTGACCTCCTGACCGGAGACGTGGATGTCGGAGAACCGAGCAGAGCTTCTTGTGGGCGCGGTGGTGATCTGCGTGGCGGTGGGATTCCTCGCCTATGCAGGCAACCGTGCCGGCGAGTTGCAGAACACCAGCGGCTACGCGCTGACCGCGAGCTTCCGGTCGGCGGAGGGCGTCGCGGTGGGCACGGATGTACGCCTGGCCGGCGTCAAGATCGGCTCGGTCACCGGGCTGAACCTGAACCCGCAGACCTTCCGGGCCGACGCGACCCTGTCGATCCGGCAGGGCGTGGAGCTGCCAGACGACAGTTCGGTCATCATCGCCTCGGAGGGGCTGCTTGGCGGCAACTTCGTCGAGATGCAACCCGGCGGATCGCCCTTCAACTTCGAGCCGGGTGCAGAGATCACGAATACCCAGGGGGCGGTCAGCCTGCTTGAGCTTCTGGCGAAATTCGTCGGGAGCGGCAGCCAGTGATCCTGAACGCCCTCGGCGTTGTGTTGTGCCTGCTCGCTGCCCCCGCTGCCCATGCCGACGAGGTCGCGCAAGGCAAGGTGGCGGTGCTGCGCGCGCTCGACCGGATCTCGGGCCGCCTCAGCGACCTCTTCGTGCCGGTCGGGGACAGTGTGAACGTGGGGCCGCTGGCCGTGACGGTCGCGCAGTGCCGGTATCCGGTCGACAACCCGTCAGGCGACGCCTACGCCTATCTCGTGATCGATGACATGCAGAGCCGTTCCAAGCTGTTCGAGGGCTGGATGGTGGCGTCCGCGCCGGGGCTCAACCCGTTCGACCACATGCGCTATGACGTCTGGGTGTTGCGCTGTACCAATTCCTGAGGCGTGTCGGGGAGTTCTGGCATCAGGAAATCCGCATGACGCTGCAGTGCCAGGGCGAGCCGGCGGTGATACTCGGCCCGCGGGATTTCGATCGCGCCAAGCGAGCGCAGATGCGGCGTGATGAACTGGGTGTCAAACAGGCAAAAGCCGCCCCGTCTGAGCCGGTCCACAAGAAACGCCAGTGCGACCTTCGAAGCGTTGGGGCGGTGTGAGAACATGCTTTCGCCGAAGAAGGCCGCGCCCAGCGTGACGCCGTAGACCCCGCCGACCAGGCTGCCGTCCTGCCAGACTTCGAGAGAATGGGCGTGGCCCTGTGCGTGGAGCTGGCAGTAGATGTCGAAGATCGCATCGTTGATCCAGGTCTCGGGCCGGTCCGCGCAGCCTTCGAGCGTGGCGGCGAAATTGCGGTTCACCGCAATCTCGAATCCGCCCTTCCGCAGATGCCGGGCGAGCGAGCGCGAGACATGGAACCGGTCGAGTGGAAGGATGCCGCGGTGCCGCGGATCAACCCAGAAGATCTGCGGATCGGTGCGCGATTCAGCCATCGGAAAGACGCCGAGCGCATAGGCCCGCAGCAGCAGGGCCGGGGTCAGGCCGTCGCGGTGCATGAAGGCTCCGCGAAACGGTCCGGCTTTCCGCAGGTGCGACGGCCGCGCCTCACCCCAGACGGGCCTGATCCAGCCAATGTTCCAGCCAGTGGATGTCGTAGCGCCCCGACAGGATGTCGGGCTCGGCCAGAAGCGCGCGGAACAGCGGCAGCGTGGTGTCGATCCCGTCCACGATCACCTCGCCGAGCGCCCGGTTGAGCCGCGCCAGCGCCTCGTCGCGGTCGCGGCCATGAACGATCAGCTTGCCGATCAGGCTGTCGTAGAAGGGCGGAATGGCGTAGCCGTCATAGATCGCCGAATCCATCCGCACACCGAGGCCGCCGGGGGCATGGAAAGCGGTGATGCGCCCCGGGCTCGGCGAAAATCCGGGCACTTTCTCGGCATTGATGCGGACCTCGATGGCGTGTCCGTTGACCCGCATGCCGTCCTGCGTGAAGGACAGCGGCAGTCCGGCAGCAACGCGGATCTGCTCGCGCACCAGATCGACGCCGAAGATCGCTTCCGTGACCGGATGCTCCACCTGGAGACGGGTGTTCATCTCGATGAAGTAGAACTCGCCATTCTCGTACAGGAATTCGATGGTTCCGGCGCCGGCATAGTTGATCTTCGACACGGCCTCGGCGCAGGTGCGGCCGATCTTCTGGCGGGTCGCGGCGTCGATCACCGGGCCGGGCGCTTCCTCCAGAACCTTCTGGTGGCGCCGCTGCAGCGAACAGTCCCGCTCGCCCAGATGCACCGCATTGCCCTGGCCGTCGCCGAAGACCTGCACCTCGATGTGACGGGGCTTGCCGAGATACTTCTCGAAATAGACCTCGTCATTGCCGAACGCTGCCTTCGCTTCGGAGCGCGCGGTCTGGAAGGCAGTTTCGATTTCCATCGGGGTCCGAGCGAGCTTCATGCCGCGGCCGCCGCCGCCGGCAGTCGCCTTGACCAGCACCGGATAGCCGATGTCGCCGGCAACCTTGCGCGCCGTGGCAAGATCCGGCACGCCGCCGTCGGACCCCGGAACCACCGGCACACCGAGCGCCTTCATCGTTTCCTTGGCTGTGATCTTGTCGCCCATGAGGCGAATATGTTCCGCCGTCGGGCCGATGAAGGTCAGGCCGTGATCAGCCACCACCTGAACGAAATTCGCGTTCTCGGACAGAAAGCCGTAGCCCGGATGGATCGCCTCCGCGCCGGTGATCTCGCAGGCGGAGATGAGGGAGGGGACGTGAAGATAGCTCTGACTGGCCTGGGGCGGACCGATGCACACGGCCTCGTCCGCCATGCGCACGTGCATGGCATCGGCATCGGCGGTGGAATGGACGGCGACACTGAGGATCCCCATTTCGCGGCAGGCGCGCACGACGCGGAGCGCGATTTCGCCCCGGTTGGCGATCAGGATCTTTTCGAACATTCCGGCGCCTATTCGATGATGACGAGCGGCGCGCCGTATTCGACGGGGCTGCCATCGTCGACGAGGATGCGGGTGACGGTACCGGAGCGTGGCGCGGGAATCTGGTTCATCGTCTTCATCGCCTCGATGATCAGCAGGGTCTGCCCCTCGCTGACGGTACTGCCGACGCGAATGAAGGCCTCCGACCCGGGTTCGGGTTGAAGGTAGACCGTTCCGACCATCGGCGAGGTCACGGCGCCGGGATGATCGAGCGGATCCGCCGCAGCCGGCGCGGTGACCGGGGCTGCCGTAGCCGGTGTCGAGATCACCGCCGGACCGGCTGCCGGCGCACTGACAAAGGCCGCCTGCGCCTGGGGCACCGGAAGGGCCCGGGTCACCCGGACGTTCAGGCCAATTTCCTTTCCGTAATCGCGCCGGACCTCCAGTTCGGTCAGGTCGTTCTCGCGCAAGAGCTCCGCCAAGGCCCGGACGAATTCGACATCATCGCTGTGGGAGTTCCTGTTCATCTCGTTCTCGCTCCGCCTCGCCCCTAGCCGGGTTCTGTGCCAGCCGGCCTCGGCCCCTTGCTTACACGCATTGCACAGGGGTGGAAAGCGATGCGGCGCAGAAATCGGTGGCGGCCCGCATTCGCTTTCCTGCGGAAAGTCTTGATTTTTGCCCGATTGGCGGCAACGCTTCCGCGCGGAGTGTGGCTGTGTGCGGGACCTCGGGATCGGGGCAGACCGCAGGATCAGGGAGCGGCATGGCGAATTTTGAGACGACCCCAGGCGTGGTCGCGGCGCGTCTGCCGGAGGACGCCTATGCCAGGAATTTCAGCGATGCCGAGCCGCCGCTCGATCCCCATGAAGCGCGGGTCGCGGCGGATCGCTGCTATTTCTGTCATGACGCCCCCTGCATTCAGGCCTGTCCGACGGAAATCGACATTCCGCTCTTCATCCGCCAGATCCAGACCGGATTGCCCGAGGCAGCCGCACGGACGATCCTCGGGCAGAACATTCTGGGCGGCATGTGCGCACGGGTCTGTCCGACCGAAACGCTCTGCGAGGGCGCCTGTGTGCGTGAAGTCGCGGAAGGCAAGCCGGTGGAGATCGGTCGTCTGCAGCGCTTCGCCACGGATGCGATGATGGCGCGGGACGGGCATCCCTTTGCCCGCGCACCGGCGACAGGGCGCAGCGTGGCGGTGGTTGGCGCGGGACCGGCCGGGCTTGCCTGTGCGCACCGGCTGGCGATGCACGGCCATGAAGTCGTCGTGATGGATGCGCGCGCGAAGCCCGGCGGGCTCAACGAATACGGCATCGCCGCATACAAGGCGCCTGACGATTTCGCGCAGACAGAAATCCGCTGGTTGCTGGGGGTCGGCGGGATCACCGTCAAGACCGGCGTCCGGTTGGGGCGGGAGCTTTCGCTGGCGGAATTGCGCGAGGATTACGACGCCGTGTTCCTCGCCATCGGTCTGGCCGGGGTCAATGCGCTCGCGGTCGAGGGCGAGACCCATGACCATGTGCACGATGCGGTCGATTTCATCGCCGAGTTGCGGCAGGCGGCCGAAAAGCGGCGGATTCCCGTGGGGCGCAATGTGGTGGTGATCGGCGGCGGCATGACGGCGGTCGATGCGGCGGTGCAGGCGAAGCTGCTGGGGGCCGAGCATGTCACCATGGTCTACCGCCGGGGCCGCGACCGCATGAGCGCCTCGGAGCATGAACAGCTCCGCGCGGCCTCGAAGGGCGTGCGGATCATCACCGGCGCGGTGCCACTGCGGGTCCTGGGTACTGACACGATGAGCGGGGTCGAATTCGCCTATGCCGGAGACGGGTCGGAGCCGGCCGGCGGGACCTTCATTGTCGCCGCCGACCAGGTGTTCAAGGCGATCGGCCAGAGGCTCGAACAGGCGCCGGGCGGGCTGAGGCTGGACGGCAGCAAGATCGCCGTGACGGGGCCGGGGCGAACCTCGCTCGACATGGTCTGGGCGGGCGGCGACTGCACGGCCGGCGGCGACGATCTGACGGTGACCGCAGTTGCCGAGGGGCGCGATGCGGCTGAAGACATCCACGGCGCGCTGATGGGCAAGGGCGCGCGGATCGCAGCGGAATAGCGCGGCCCGGCGGGCCCGCGTGGAGACGAAGAGGGAGCCGGGCATGGCCGATCTTTCCTGCGAATTTCTGGGCATCCGATCGCCGAACCCGTTCTGGCTGGCCTCGGCGCCGCCGACCGACAAGGAATACAACGTCCGCCGCGCCTTCGCCGCCGGCTGGGGCGGCGTGGTCTGGAAAACGCTGGGCGAGGACCCGCACATCGTGAACGTCAACGGGCCTCGCTACGGCGCGGTCTGGGGGCCTGACCGGCGGCTTCTGGGCCTGAACAATATCGAACTGATCACCGACCGGCCGCTGGACGTGAACCTGCGCGAGATCAAGGCGGTCAAGCGCGACTTTCCCGACCGGGCGCTCGTCGTCTCGTTGATGGTGCCTTGCGAGGAACAGGCGTGGAAGGAAATCCTGCCGCTGGTCGAGGAGACCGGTGCCGATGGGATCGAACTGAATTTCGGCTGTCCGCACGGGATGAGCGAGCGCGGCATGGGTTCGGCCGTGGGGCAGGTGCCCGAATACATCGAGATGGTGGCGCGCTGGTGCAAGGC
>JAGQRV010000015.1:7437-94485 GCA_020425125.1 Paracoccaceae bacterium
TCACCGATATCCGCTATCCGGCGCGGGCGGCGAAGGCCGGAGGGGCGGATGCGGTCAGCCTGATCAACACCGTCTCGTCGATCACCTCGGTCGATCTCGACACGATGAGCCCGGAGCCCTCGATCGATGGCAAGGGCAGCCATGGCGGCTATTGCGGGCCGGCTGTCAAGCCGATCGCGCTGAACATGGTGGCGGAGATCGCGCGTGATCCGGAAACGGCCGGATTGCCCATCTCGGGGATCGGCGGGATCACGACCTGGCGCGACGCGGCCGAGTTTCTGGCTCTCGGAGCGTCGAACGTGCAGGTCTGCACGGCCGCGATGACCTATGGCTTCAAGGTCGTTCAGGAAATGGCGGCGGGCCTGTCGGAGTGGATGGACCGCAAGGGCTATTCCCGCGTCTCCGATATCGTCGGCCGCGCCGTGCCGAACGTGGCAGACTGGCAGTACCTCAATCTCAACTACGTCGCCAAGGCACGGATCGACCAGGACAAGTGCATCCAGTGCGGCCGCTGCTACGCGGCCTGCGAGGACACGTCGCACCAGGCCATCGCGATGCTTCATGGCCGGCGCTTCGAAGTGATCGACGCCGAATGTGTCGCATGCAACCTCTGCGTCAACGTCTGTCCGGTCGAGGAGTGCATCACGATGACGCCGTTGTCGGCGGGACAGACCGACCCGCGCACGGGGCTGGTGGTCAGCGGCGAGTACGCGAACTGGACCACCCACCCGAACAATCCGATGGCGCCGAAGGCCGCCGAGTAGGCGCTGTGGCGCCGCCCCGTCAGATCACGAATTGCTGGCCCAGTTCGAGGACGCGGTTCGACGGCAGATGGTAAAATCCGGTGGCATCGGTCGCCGCCTTGGCCAGCGCGATGTAGAGCTTGTCCTGCCATAGCGGCATTCCGGAATCCGCCGACGGTTTGAAGGACCGCCGGTTGAGGAAGAAGGACGTCGACATGATGTCGAACTTGAGCCCCTGCTTGCGGGCCAGCGCCAGCGCCTTCGGGACGTGTGGGGTCTCCATGTAGCCGAACCACAGGATGATGCGGCAGAACCCGTCGCCCAGCGGGTCCATCTGGATGCGGGTCTCGTCGTCGAGCCGCGGCAGGGTGGAGCCCCGGACGGTCACGATCAGGTTCTGGCGGTGAAGCACGGCGTTGTGCTTGAGATTGTGCATGAGTGCGGCCGGGGCCACGTCGGGATCGGCGGTGAGGAAGACCGCGGTCCCGGGCGCGCGCGCGGGCTCGGACCGGGCCAGCATCGGCAGCAGCGACGAGACCGCGATGCTCATCCGGTGCGCCTTTTCCTGGACGATATTGGTGCCACGCACCCAGGTCCACATCAGAAGGCCGACGACTGCGGCGAGTGTCAGCGGGGCGAAGCCGCCATCGAGGATCTTCAGGGCATTCGCGACGAAGAAGATCGACTCGATCACGAAGAGCGGCAGCAGGACGGCGGCGACCAGCACCGGGGGCCACCGCCAGGCTCGGCGGAAGACGACGGCGGCCAGAAGCGTGGTCACCAGCATGGTGCCCGTGACCGCGATCCCATAGGCACTCGCCAGCGCGCTCGAGCTTTCGAACAGCAGGACGAGGACGAGGACGCCGGCCAGGAGCGTCCAGTTCACCCGCGGCATGTAGATCTGGCCCATCAGCGACTCGGAGGTGTGCCGGATCTCGAGGCGCGGCAGCAGGCCGAGCTGAACAGCCTGATGGGTCAGCGAGAATGCGCCCGAGATCACCGCCTGGCTCGCGATCACCGTGGCGGCGGTAGCGAGTAGCACGAGCGGCAGCAGGAACCAGGACGGCGCGAGCAGGAAGAACGGGTTCTCCATGGCTTGCGGATGCGCCAGGACCAGTGCGCCCTGCCCGAGATAGTTGAGTGCGAGCGAGGGGAACACCAGGGCGCTCCAGGCGAAGCGGATCGGCCGGCTGCCGAAATGCCCCATATCCGCGTAGAGCGCTTCGGCCCCGGTCACGGCGAGGAAGACCGCGCCCATGACGGGCAGGGCGCCAAATCCGTGGGAGACCAGGAATTCCACCGCCATCAGGGGGTTGAACGCGTGGAGTATCCAGAGCTGATCGCCCACATGCGATGCGCCCAGCACCGCCAGCGTCAGGAACCAGACGAGCGTGATCGGGCCGAACAGGATCGACACCTTCTCGGTTCCGTTGCTCTGGACCCAGAAGAGTGCGAACAGGATCAGGATGGTCAGCGGCAGCACCACGCCCTCGAAGGCCGGGGTGACGAGCTTGAGGCCCTCGACGGCGGACAGAACCGAAATCGCCGGGGTGATGGCGGCATCGCCATAGAAAAGCGCGGCGCCGAGAACGCCGAGCACGAACAGGACGCGTGTGCGACGGCCTACCGCCTCCTGTGCCAGCGCCATCAGCGACAGGGTGCCGCCTTCGCCGTGGTTGTCCGCGCGCAGGATCAGCACGACGTATTTCAGGGTCACGATCAGGACCAGCGTCCAGATCAGCAGGGAAACGACCCCTACCACTTCTGATTGCACCAATCCGTCCCGGGCCGGACGCTGCAACGCTTCGCGCAGGGCGTAGAGCGGGCTTGTGCCGATATCGCCATAGACCACGCCGACCGAGCCGAGGACGAGCTTCCAGAAATTCGTGGGGGGATGAACCGCGCCGTCGTCAGACGCGCTATCAACAACCATGACGGGGCCGTGACCAGTTGGCGACGCTCCGTCATAGCTCAGCTTTGCAGGCGCAGCAAGAACGGCTGCGTGCAATGCGCCTGCGGCATAGCCGGCCTTTGCCGCGGACGATTCAAGTCACTGCGCCGGCCGGGTCACCGCGCCGGAGCGTCCTGAACGCCCTCACGCGTCCGGGTCGGTTTCGGACCGCGCGAGCATCGCCTGGATCGCTCGCTCCCGTTCGAGAATGGTGATTTCGAAAGCCGGTCTCGGTCCGGCCGGGGTGTCGGGCCCGGGCCGGGGCTCTGCAAGCCTGGCAATCTGCGCCGCGAGGTCAGTGTCGTTCTGCCCGGCCGTGCCGGTGCTGGATGGCGCGGCATCGGCGTCCGCGTCAGCTTTCACAGGCGCTGCGCCATTTGACGCGCGCTTGTCAGTCGGTGGGGTCACGGGGCCCGTGACAGTCAGGATAGGGTGCATCGATACGCTCCCGCCCGTTTCGATCAGGTACTCTCCTTCCCAAGTCAGAATCGGATCGCAGGGTTTCCGGAATCTGAAAGCGCCGCCGGGATCTTCGCGCAGGGTTAATCTCGACACCGGCGCCGGTGCGTGGACCGGCGGACTATTGACAGCGTCGACCCTGTTGCTAGCCTCGCAAGGCCCTCGGAAAGGCGCGGCTTGCAAGGGTGCAGGCCGGATCGAGAAAGGCATGTTTCCATGGCTCTGGACCGCAATTCGAAGCCGAACGATCTGTCGGCGTTCTGGATGCCCTTTACCGCGAACCGACAATTCAAGGCCAAGCCGCGAATGGTGGTGGCGGCCGAGGGCATGTACTACACGACCTCGGACGGGCGGAAGGTGCTGGACGGGACGGCTGGGCTCTGGTGCTGCAATGCGGGCCATTGCCGCCCGAAGATCGTCGAGGCGATCCAGAGCCAGGCGGCCGAACTCGATTACGCGCCGGCCTTCCAGATGGGCCATCCCAAGGCCTTCGAGCTGGCCACTAGGCTGCGCGACATGGCGCCGGCCCCTCTCGAGCATGTCTTCTTCACGAATTCCGGTTCGGAAAGCGTCGAGACCGCGCTGAAGATCGCCATCGCCTATCAGCGCGCCATCGGGCAGGGCGCGCGGACCCGCCTGATCGGCCGCGAGCGCGGCTATCACGGGGTGAATTTCGGCGGCATCTCGGTTGGCGGAATCGTCAACAATCGCAAGTATTTCGGCACGTTGCTGACCGGTGTTGACCATCTGCCGCATACCCATCTGCCCGAGACGAACGCGTTCAGCCGCGGCCAGCCCGAGCATGGCGCGCATCTGGCCGACGATCTGGAGCGGATCGTGGCGCTTCATGGGCCTGAAACGATTGCCGCCGTGATCATCGAGCCGCTCGCCGGATCGACCGGGGTTCTGGTCCCGCCGAAAGGATACCTTCAGCGGATTCGTGACATCTGCACGAAGCACGGTATCGTGTTGATCTTCGACGAGGTCATCACAGGATTCGGTCGCCTCGGCGCGCCCTTCGCAAGCGATTACTTCGGTGTGATGCCCGACATGGTCACCTGCGCCAAGGGCCTGACCAACGGGGTGATCCCGATGGGGGCGGTCCTGACCACCAGCGCGATCCACGATGCGTTCATGACCGGCCCCGAGCATCTGATCGAGCTGTTTCACGGCTACACCTATTCCGGCAATCCGATCGCATCGGCCGCGGGGCTTGCGACGCTCGAAACCTACCGCGAGGAAGGCCTGTTCGAGCGCGCGGCAGATTTGTCGGAGTACTGGGCGGACGGGCTCCATTCGCTGAAGGGGCTGCCGCATGTGATCGACATCCGGAACCTCGGTCTGATCGGCGCGGTCGAGCTGGAGCCGATCCCTGGTGCGCCGACGAAACGTGCATTCCAGGCGTTCCTCGACGCCTACGAGGCCGGGGCGCTGATCCGGACCACCGGCGACATCATCGCGCTGTCGCCGCCGCTGATCATCGAGAAAAGTCAGATCGACGACCTGTTCGGGACGCTTGCCAAAGTGCTGAAGGGCCTGGATTGACGGCAAGAGATGTGGGGCGCGGGCGCCTCGGCTAGGGCCGCCTGAGGAGCCGGCGGCCCGGGCAGGCCGGGTGATCGGATGCCAGCTCGGGCTCGACCCGGAACGTGCCCGTGTTGTTGTACCAGCCGTAACCGTCCATCGTGCCCAGGTAGAGCCTTGTAGCGCCCTCGGGCACGATGAAGAGCTGCCGGTTTCCCGCCGCGTTGAGGCCGTCGCCGACGAGGAAGACCTGCTGAAGCATCGGGTCCAGCCGCGCAAAATCCTGGTCTGCCGGCAAGTTGAAGGACATTGCTTCCGGGGCCGCGCGCGAATCCGGTGCAGCCTCGTCCAGGAAGACGCCGAGCAGAGCGTCGATCGGCGCGGAGATGTCGGAGAGGCCGTTCTCGGCGCCGTTCTGGTGAGAGAACGTCGCGCCGCCATCCGGTCCCGGACCGCTGGGTGCGCCGGTATGGCTGACCCAGCCTTCGACGCGGAATATCAGGCAATCGCCCGCTGTGACCGTCATGGTCAAAATCGGCGATTGATCCGGCGCGGTATCACCGCCGCTCGCCTTCGCGCCGTCCGGCAGACCGGCGAGCCAGGGATCGGCCGTGCCTGGGACCACGATCATCTCCGACGCCGTGGCATAGGCGGCAATGGACGCCGCCAGAAGGCAGGCCGCCAGGCGAAGTGGCGATGGCATGATCGACGGTCTCCGGGACTTGCTCCGCCGGGACAGGTTCCCGACATCCGGGGAGATTCGGCAAGCGCGCGGTCGCCGCATGTCCGGTCGGTGCGCCTCAACTGGCAGTTCCGACAAGCATCGGCCGGAGGAATTCCCCCGGCCGATACCAACTGGCGTCGAGCGCCCGTCATGAGCGGGTGGCTGCGTCTCAGCCGCCGCAGGCGTAGCCGAGACTGACCCGTCCGCGGTCGATCTGGTCGACGCTCACCTTGCAGTTCGTGCCCGCGACAGCGGCGGTGCCTCCGGACGGCACGGTCTCAAGGGAGAATCCGTTCACGGCGATCCGCGCCGTCTTGGCCTTGTCGGACACGGCGGAGACGAAGACCTTGGCTGCGCCGTCGCCCAGCATGGCGGTCTCGCCGGGAGCGAGGCCCGATGGTGCCGGCAGGTCGCTGCCACACAGCGCGCTGACGGCGGCATGGCCGCGGTCCACGCTGTCCACCTTCACCTTGCAGTCACCTGCCATCATCGTGTCACCGGCGCCCAGCTTGACCGTCTGGCCGTTCACCGAAAGCCGCGCGACGCCTGCCGTGTCATCGACGCGGCTGAGGGTGACCCGAACCGCGCCATCCGCAAAGCTCTCGGTCATCCCCGGCGTAATGCCTTTGGGCTCGCCCGCCGATGCCGCCGTTTGCGCGGGCTTCGCGGCCTGCGTTTCTGCCTTCGCCGGCGCCGACGTGCCCTCGCTGCGCTTCGCGGACAGGTCTGCCAGCCCCTGTTTCAGCGCCGTGGCCTGGGACTGCGCCGTCTCCGACAGCTTCGCGGTCAGCGAGGAGGCCATGTCCTCAAGGCGGGCCGACAGTGCCTTGACGTCGTCGGAGCCGCCCTCGGCGTCCTGTCCCATCTTCGCCGACAGATCCTTGACCGAGGTTTCGATCCCGCCGAGACCGCTTGACAGCGCGGTGACCTGTTCGGCCATGCCCGAGACCTTCTGCTCCAGCGCCGCGGATTTCTCGCTCGCGGTGGCAACCTCGTCGCCTACGGCGGCCCTGATCTCTTCAAGACTCGGCCCGGACGAACTGAACAGCATGCCGAGCAGAATCCCTACGGCCAGCGCACATGCGCCGACTACCAATGTCTTGTTGTCCATAAAGCGCTCCCTCCCGTCTGATGCCGTTCGCAGGCCGCGTTTCGGCGCCTGCCGATGGCAGGGCCATGATTCCATCACCGGCCGGATGCCCGCAACCTAGCCAATGGGCGCGATCCCACCGCTTTTCCCTTGATGCCAATGAGGTGCCGCTTGAAGCTCCGTCCGAGCGGCGCAAGACTGCGGCAAACCCGCGGTGCGCGCAATCCCGGCCGCGGCGGCAAGCGAAGACAAGGACACGAGTCATGGCGGCACCCGGCGAGAACCTGAAGATCAACGGCGAGCGGCTGTGGGACAGCATCATGGAAATGGCGAAGATCGGCCCCGGCGTGGCCGGCGGCAACAACCGCCAGACCCTGACCGATGCCGACGCCGAAGGCCGCGCCCTGTTTCGCACGTGGTGCGATGCGGCCGGGCTGACCATGGGCGTCGACCGGATGGGGACCATGTTCGCCAGGCGCGAAGGCTCCGATCCCGACGCGCTGCCGGTCTATGTGGGGTCGCATCTCGACACCCAGCCGACCGGAGGGAAATACGACGGCGTCCTGGGCGTGCTGGGGGCGCTGGAGGTCGTTCGGTCGCTCAACGATCTCGGCATCCGCACCCGCCGGCCCATCGTGGTGACCAACTGGACCAACGAGGAAGGCACGCGGTTCGCCCCGGCCATGCTCGCCTCGGGCGTCTTCGCCGGCATCCATGACCTCGACTGGGCCTATGCGCGGGAGGATGCCGAGGGAAAGCGCTTCGGCGACGAGTTGAAGCGGATCGGCTGGCAGGGCGAGGAGGAGGTCGGCGCGCGCAGGATCCACGCCTTCTTCGAGCTGCATATCGAACAGGGCCCGATCCTCGAGGCCGAGGGCAAGGAGATCGGCGTCGTCACCCACGGGCAGGGGCTCTGGTGGCTCGAAGTGCGGCTGACCGGCAAGGAGGCGCATACCGGATCCACCCCAATGGCGATGCGGGTCAATGCCGGGCTCGGCATGGCGCGGATCATCGAACTGGTGCAGCGCGTCGCAATGGAGCATCAGCCCGATGCCGTCGGCGGCGTGGGGCAGGCCAACGTCTATCCGAATTCCCGGAACGTGATCCCGGGCCGCGCGGTCTTCACCGTCGACATCCGCTCGCCGGACCTGGAAAAGCTCACGTCGATGCGGTCCGCGATCGAGGCCGATGCGCCGAAGATCGCGGCCGAACTGGGGCTGGGCATCGAGATCGAGCCGGTCGGCCATTTCGATCCCGTCACCTTCGACGAAGCCTGCGTGAGCGCGGTGCGCAACGCGGCCGAACGGCTGGGCTATTCGCACCGTGACATCGTCTCGGGCGCCGGTCACGACGCCTGCTGGATCAACCGCGTCGCGCCCACCTCCATGGTGATGTGCCCCTGCGTCGACGGGCTGAGCCACAACGAGGCCGAGGAAATCAGCCCGGACTGGGCCACCGCGGGGGCGAACGTGCTGTTCCATGCGGTGGTGGAGACGGCGGAGATCGTGGAGTGAAGGTCTATTGTCAAAAAACTGGACGCGAGGCCGCTTGGCGCACGGATAGGGACACCAGAGAGCAGGGCTTCTTCGCAACACCTCCAGGTGCCGGAAAGCATGCCAAAGCAAATGCCCGAAGGTTCGCAAGTATCGAAGAGCTTGGCATCTTTCTAATCAAGAACCCCGATTGGAAGGTGTACGTTGGCGATGCCCAGATCAATTCGACGGTAGTCGTAGAGGGCAAGATCCCCCTGAAATTACTTCGTCACCACTGATCAAGAGGCAAACGGAGAGTCAAATGTCCAAGGTCATAAAGGGCGGCACGATCGTCACCGCCGACCGGCAGTTCACGGCCGATGTGCTGATCGAGGGCGAGGTGATCGCGGAGATCGGCGAGAACCTCACGGGCGATGAGGTGATCGACGCGTCCGAAGCCTATGTCATTCCCGGGGGGATCGACCCGCATACCCATCTGGAAATGCCCTTCATGGGCACCACCGCGGACGAGACGTTCCTGTCGGGCACCTGGGCCGCGGCGACGGGCGGGACCACCATGCTGGTCGATTTCGTGCTGCCGGGCGAGGACGGCTCGCTCGTCAACGCGATCAACGACTGGCACCGCAAGTCAGGCCACCAGATCGCCTCGGATATCGGCTTCCACATGGCGATCACCGGCTGGAGCGAGCAGATCTTCGACGAGATGAAGACTGCGGTCGAGATGGGGGTGAACTCGTTCAAGCACTTCATGGCCTACAAGGGCGCGCTGATGGTCGAGGATGACGAGATGTTCGCCTCGTTCGCGCGCTGCAAGGAACTGGGCGCGCTGCCCATGGTCCACGCCGAAAATGGCGATATCGTCCTTGAACTGCAGAAGAAATACCTCGCCGAAGGCATGACCGGTCCCGAAGGCCACGCGTTTTCCCGCCCGCCGGAGCTGGAGGGCGAAGCGGCGAACCGGGCGATCATGATCGCCGATGCAGTGGGCACGCCGCTCTATATCGTGCATGTGTCGTGCGAGCAGGCGCACGAGGCAATCCGCAGGGCGCGCCAGAAAGGGCACCGGGTTTACGGCGAGCCGCTGATCCAGTTCCTCGTGCTCGATGAATCCGAGTATTTCGACAAGAGCTGGGAACACGCGGCGCGGCGGGTGATGTCGCCGCCGTTCCGGTCCAAGGACCATCAGGCGAGCCTCTGGGCCGGCCTGTCGGCGGGCAGCCTGCAGGTGGTGGCGACCGACCATGCCGCTTTCACCACCGAAAAGAAGAAGATGGGGCTGGATGATTACACTAAGATTCCCAATGGAACCGGCGGCTTGGAGGACAGACTTGCCGTTCTCTGGACGGCCGGGGTGGAGACGGGGCGGATCACGCCCGAGGAATTCGTCGCCGCGACTTCGACCAACATCGCGAAGATCCTCAACATCTATCCCAGGAAGGGGGCACTGGTGCCGGGCGCCGATGCCGACCTCGTGGTGTGGGATCCGACGATCTCCAAGACGATCTCGGCCAGCAGCCAGAAATCCATCATCGATTACAACGTGTTCGAGGGGATAAAGGTGACCGCGCAGGCGCGCCACACGCTGAGCCGCGGCGAGGTGATCTGGTCCTGGGGGAAGAACAGCGAGCCGGTGCCGGGACGCGGCCGCTACGTGCCGCGCCCGGCGTTTTCGTCGGCCGCCAGGGCGCTGAGCAAATGGAAGGCGTTGAACAGTCCGCGGAAGGTGGAGCGCGACCCGATGAACATTCCGGCCGGCGTCTGAGATGCTGAGCCAGGACGAGATCGAGGATTTCGACTGGGATCCCGAGGAACCCGCAGTCCAGCCGCCCGCAGTAATCGAGGCGCGCGGGCTGCAACTGGTCTTCGAGACGCGAGAAGGCCCGGTTCAGGCGCTGAAGGATGTGGATCTGGCGGTGCGGAAAGGCGATTTCGTCAGCTTCATCGGTCCCTCCGGTTGCGGCAAGACTACGCTTCTGCGCGCCATCGCAGGGCTTGAGGCGCCGACCGGCGGCGATCTCATGGTGAACGGGATGAGCCCCGACCAGGCTCGGGAATCGCGGGCCTACGGCTATGTCTTCCAGGCGGCCGGGCTCTATCCCTGGCGCACCATCGCGGGCAATGTGCGGCTGCCGCTGGAGATCATGGGGTATGCGGCGTCCGAGCGCGAGAAAAGGGTGAAGGACGTCTTGCAACTGGTGGGTTTGCAAGGATTCGACGGGATGTTTCCCTGGCAGCTCTCGGGCGGGATGCAGCAGCGGGCCTCGATCGCGCGGGCGCTCGCCTTCGACGCCGACATCCTGCTGATGGACGAGCCGTTCGGCGCGCTGGACGAGATCGTCCGCGACCATCTGAACGAGCAACTCCTGAGCCTCTGGAAGCGGACCGGAAAGACCATCGCGTTCGTAACGCATTCGATTCCCGAGGCGGTCTATCTGTCGACCCGGATCGTGGTGATGAGCCCGCGTCCGGGGCGGATCACCGACATCATCGACAGCCCTTTGCCCCCGGACCGGCCGCTGGAGATTCGCGACACGCCCGAGTTTCTGGAGGTCGCCCGGCAGGTGCGCGAGGGACTGAGAGCGGGGCACGCCTATGACTGACCGCCGTCTCGGAATTCGGCGTCGGAACGGCATCGGACTTTCATCGGACTTTCATCGGACCCGATCCGCTCAGGTGCGGGGTGGCCGGTGAGGGCGGCGGGTCCGGTCCTGACGGTCGTCGCCGCCATCCTCGCGCTGTGGTACGCCGCCGCGATCTGGATGAATTCGGCCTGGACGCTGCAGCAGGCGGCACGGGCGGGCGAAACCGTCAGCGCCGCGGCACTTGTCGCAGACACGCTGTCGCAGGCGCGGCCCCGCCTCCCGGCGCCGCACCAGGTGGCGGCGGATCTGTGGGCCTCGACCGTCGGGCAGAAGATCACGTCGAAGCGCAGCCTCGTCTATCATGGCTGGGTCACGCTGAGCGCGACGCTGGCCGGGTTCGCAATCGGCTCGGGTCTCGGGATCCTGCTTGCGGTCGGGATCGTGCACAGCCGGGCGATGGAGATGAGCGTGATGCCCTGGGCGATCGCCAGCCAGACCATTCCGATCCTCGCGATCGCGCCGATGATCATTGTCGTGCTGCACTCGCTCGGCGTGTCCGGGCTGCTGCCGAAGGCGATCATCAGCGCCTATCTGAGCTTCTTTCCGGTCGTGGTGGGCATGGTCACCGGGCTCAGAAGCCCGGATGCGATGCAGCTTGACCTGATGCGGACCTGGAATGCGAGCCGGGGTCAGGTGTTCTGGCAGCTCCGGCTGCCGGCCTCGGCCCCGTTCCTGTTCGCCTCGCTGAAGATCGCCGTGGCGGCGAGCCTGGTCGGCGCCATCGTCGGCGAATTGCCGACCGGTGCGGTGGCGGGTCTGGGGGCCCGGCTGCTGGCCGGAAGCTATTACGGCCAGACGGTGCAGATCTGGTCGGCGCTGCTGATGGCGGCGCTGCTGGCGGCGCTGCTGGTGGGCGCGGTCGGGCTGGTCCAGCGGGCGACGCTGCGGCGGATGGGGATGGCGAGGTGATCTGGGCGGCAGGGGCGATCGTGTTCTGGCTGGCCGCCTGGTGGCTGAACGTGCGGATCGCCACGTCGCGCCGCGCCCGGACCCGCGCGGCGCGGCTGTTTGTCCCGGCCCTGTTCGGGGTCACGCTGCTGGTGCTGTGGGAGGGGCTGGTGCGCGGCTTCGGTGTCCCGGCGGTGATCCTGCCGCCGCCCTCGGCCGTGGCGGCGCGGATCGCCGGATCGGCGGGGATCCTGTGGCAGGATTTCCGGCAGACCTTCGTGAAGGGGGCCCTGTCGGGCTATGCGATCGGGTGCCTCGCGGCGGTGCTGACCGCCATCATCGCCGACCGCTACGACTTCCTGCGCCGCGGCCTGCTGCCGGTCGGCAACTTCGTCGCCGCCCTGCCGGTAATCGGGATCGCGCCGATCCTGGTGATGTGGTNNGCTTCGACTGGCAGTCGAAGGCGGCAGTGGTGGTCGTCATGGTGTTCTTTCCGGTGCTGGTGAACACGGTCGAGGGGTTGCGGGCGGCCGAGCCGATGCAGCGCGACCTGATGACCACCTATGCGGCAAGCTGGGGCCAGAGCCTGCGCAAGCTGCGCCTGCCAGCGGCGATGCCGTTCGTCTTCAACGGTCTGAAGATCGCGACGACTCTGGCGCTGATCGGTGCCATCGTGGCGGAGTTCTTCGGCTCGCCCATCGTCGGCATGGGCTTTCGCATCTCGACCTCGGTCGGGCAACTCGCGCTCGACATGGTCTGGGCCGAGATCGCCGTCGCCGCACTGGCCGGGTCGATGTTCTATGGGCTCGTGGCCCTGATCGAGAAGCGGGTGACCTTCTGGCATCCGTCGCAACGCGGATGAGTTTTCGCAATCCAGTTAGTCAGTGGGAGAAACAAGATGAGACTCTGGACGACATCCCTGATCGCCGCCGCCCTCATGGCCGCGGCGCAGGCTTCGCAGGCGGCAGACGCCCTGACGCTGCAACTGAAATGGGTCACGCAGGCGCAGTTCGCCGGCTATTACGTGGCCAAGGACAAGGGCTTCTATGACGAAGTCGGGCTTGACGTCACGATCAAGCCGGGCGGGCCGGACATCGCGCCCGAACAGGTGATCGCGGGCGGGGGCGCCGACGTGATCGTCGACTGGATGGCGGCGGCGCTCGCAGCGCGCGAGCGTGGCCTGCCGCTGGTCAACATCGCGCAGCCGTTCAAGCATGGCGGCCTGGAACTGACCTGCCTGAAGGAGACCGGGATCGAGGCCCCGGCGGACTTCCCCGGTCACACGCTGGGGGTCTGGTTCTTCGGCAACGAATATCCGTTCTATGCGTGGATGGCGAAGCTCGGAATACCGACCGAAGGCGGGGAGCACGGCGTCACCGTGCTGAAGCAGGCCTTCAACGTCGACCCATTGCTGCAGAAGCAGGCGGACTGCATCTCGGTCATGACCTACAACGAATACGGCCAGGTTCTGGATGCCGGGATCACGCCCGACCAGCTGGTGACCTTCAACTACCTGAAGGAAGGTGTCGGCGTACTGGAGGACGGGCTCTATGTGCTGCAGCCGAGCCTTGAGGATCCGGCCATGGTGGACAAGCTGACCCGCTTTGTCGCCGCCTCGATGAAGGGCTGGAAATACGCCGAGGCGCATCCCGACGAGGCGGCCGAGATCGTCATCGACAATGACATGACGGGCGCACAGACGCTGGAGCACCAGCAATACATGATGAGCGAGGTGGCGAAGCTGACCGCAGGCTCGAACGGCGCACTGGATCCGGCGGATTACGACGAAACCGTGGCGACGCTGTTGTCGGCCATTTCGCCCGAGAACCCGGCGATCACCAAGGAGCCGGAGGGCGCCTGGACCCATGCGATCTCGGACGTGGCGCTGAACTGATCCGACGCGACGACCGGCGGTGCCCATTGCGAGCGCCGCCGGGACGCACTCAGGCTGCCCGGCGCCGGATGACTGCGAGGGCGGCGAGCCCGCCGGCAAGCAGCGGCGCCGCGGGCGGCAGCGGCACCTGCGCCGTGGCCCAGCCGCTGACATGGGCCAGCGTGGTGTAGCCCAGGTCGCGGAAGGCGAAGAGCGTGGTGTCGGAGACGAAGAGCGGCGGGTCGATGAAGCCGGTCATCAACTCGTGGGCGCCCCCGGCCCAGTATTCCGCCCAGTGATAATCGTCGGTGCCGAGGCGGTGGCTTTCGACCTCGACCGGCACGAACGTCGCCGTCGGGTCGAATTCGGCGCGGTACATGGCCAGCGCGGCGGGTCCGACATACTGGCCGCTACCCGGTGCATAAAGGCCGTTGGTCAGCCATTGCAGGCCGAATCCGATCGCATGGGCGAATTCGTGCACGGCGACGGACAGGAAGCTGCCCGTGGCGAGAAGGCCGGCGACATCGGCGCTGTCGAAGATGACCGGCTGGCGATAGGCATAGGTCAGCCCGTTGCTTGCCGGCATGTAGACGAGGTCGTCGAACGTGTAGGCCAGCGTGTTCTGGAGCCCGTCGACGGGCGCGAATCCCACCGGAACAGTGATGCCCTGAAGGCCGGGGTCGGTGACCGCATAGCCGGTGATGTTGCGGGTCCAGAAGGCGGCCGCGGCCATCAGATCATGGGTCGCGGCGGTCTGCTGGGCGGCGGTCAGCCCGCTTCCGGTGAAATCGACGACGGGAAAGAGATCGAACGAGGAGGCAAGCGCCGGTCCTTCGGCAAGGAAGGTGGCGGCAATCAGAAGGAAGCGCTGGAATGGCATGAATCGGACCCCGGGAGAGACATGCCGGACCATACGCAATTGCCTTGAATCGCGCGACATTCTCCTTTCGGATGAGCCATTCTCTGCTCGCCGTGCGCGAGGCGTGTCGCGGGCGCCAGCCAGTCGGGGCCGGTCGCGGCAATCACGCCGCGGCCGGGTTTTTGGCGCCTGCGGCCCGGAGGTTGCCGCTCAGACCTTTGGGCAATCCTTGACTTGCACCGTCTTGCCGTCGCCGGTGCCGTAGGCGCACTGGCCGGTTTCGCGGTTGCGCGCATAGATCGCGCCGGCAGTGGCGGCCGCAGCGCCGGCGACGATGGTCCAGGCGGGATTGGCGCCGAGCAGCTCAGCGGCGATCGCACCGACCGCGCCGGCCGCGACGCCGGCGCCGACCTCGTCCTTGGTGACCTTGCCGCCGCAGGCAGTGAGCGCGAGGGTGGCCGCCATGGCGAGGGTGAGAAGGGTCTTGGGCATGTGGAACTCCTGGTTGTGACCGAAGCGACGCTACCGGCTGGACGCCCGGACCGGAAGGCTTGCGGCGACAGAAATGACACTTGCGGCAAAGTTCGCTCGGTTGCGATCGGCGCTTGTAAAGAACATCATAACAAGCTATAAACAATTGATTTTCAAGTAAATGCTGTGACAGTATCCGCGCGAACTAGAAAATATTTTTGCAATCCTGTTCGTGTCGCAGAGGTGTCATGGGCGGTCAGGCGGGGGATGGGCGCGGCATGGCGCGGTCGGCACTCACAGGAACGCGGATCCGGGAGCGGCGGACCGTTCTCGGCATCAAGCAGGCGGATCTGGCGCGGATGGCGGAAATTTCGCCGTCCTATCTGAACCTGATCGAACACAACCGGCGGCGCATCGGTGGAAAGCTCCTGACCCGGATCGCACGATCGCTGGCGGTCGAGGTCTCTGCATTGACCCAGGGGGCCGAGGCGACTCTGATCGATCAGTTGGGCGAAGCGGCGGCGGCGCATCCCGAAATCGACGCCGAGGTTCAGCGGATCGACGAATTCGTCGGGCGCTTTCCGGGATGGGCCGCGCTGATCCAGGACCTGCAGCGCCGCACCGGGCAGCTCGAACGCCGCGTCGCATCGCTGGTCGACCGGATGGCGCATGACCCGATCCTGTCCACTTCGCTGCACGAGTTGCTCACCAAGGTTTCGGCGATCAAGTCCACCGCGTCGATCCTGATGGAAACCGAGGATCTGGACCATAACTGGACCTACCGCTTCCACCGCAACCTTCAGGCCGACAGCCAGAAGCTCGCCGAGGGCGCGGCAGCGCTGGTCGACTACCTTGATGCCGAAAAGGATGCCGAGCTTGGGCTCGTCAGTCCGCAGGAAGAGGTGGAAGCCTGGCTGAACCGCCACCAGTTTCATTTTCCGGGCCTCGAGACGGAGGTGCCGGACCTGGTCGAGAGCGTGATCGGCCGCAATCAGGCGCTCAGGTCGGCTCCGGCGCGCGAACTGGCGCGGGCCCATCTGCACCGCTATCGC
Organism: Paracoccaceae bacterium; assembly: GCA_020425125.1. GTDB lineage: Bacteria > Pseudomonadota > Alphaproteobacteria > Rhodobacterales > Rhodobacteraceae > Meridianimarinicoccus. The sequence goes on from JAGQRV010000015.1 coordinate 23,207, forward strand.
CACGAGGCGCTGGCGATGCCGCTGGAGGCCTTCACCGCGGCGGCGCTGGCCGAAGATTTCGACCCGGCGCGGCTGGCGATGCGGTTCGACTGCGAACTGCCGGCGGTGTTCCGCCGTCTGGCATCCTTGCCGTCGGACAGCGGACTGACCCAGATCGGGCTGGTGGCCTGCGACGGGGCGGGCGCGCTGACCCTGCGCAAGTCGAGCGATCTGCTGTCGATGCCGCGGTTCGGTGCCGCCTGCGCGCTGTGGCCGCTCTACCGGGCGCTGGCGCAGCCGATGGCGCCGGTGCGCGCAGTTCTGGAAGGCGCCTCGCGTCCCGGGCAGCGCTTTCTGGCCTATGCGATCAGCCATGCGACCTATCCGCAGGGCTTCGCCGGGCCGGCGATCTACGAATCGCTGATGGTGATGATCCCGCCCGCACGGCTGGAGCCGCCCGATGATATCGGGCCGCCCCAGATCGTGGGCACGTCCTGCCGGGTCTGTCCGCTGCGCGGGTGTCCGGCGCGGCGCGAGCCAACCATACTTGCCGACGGCTTTGACTCGGGCGCGTCAAATCCCCAATAGTCACGGATAGTCCGGTCCGGAGGGGGTCGGCTGCGCTTCTGGGGAGGGGTGCCGCGGGATGGCGAACCACGTGCTGCTGATCGAGGACGAGCCGAATATCATGGAGGCGATCCGGTTCATCCTCTCGCGCGACGGCTGGAAGGTGACCTGCCACGCTGACGGCGCGACCGCCATGGCGGCGATCCAGCGGGCGCTTCCCGACGTGGTGGTGCTGGACGTCATGCTGCCCAACCGCAGCGGGTTCGACATTCTGAAGGATCTGCGCGGCGACCCCGCGCTGAAGGACCTGCCGGTGCTGATGCTGACCGCCAAGGGGCAGGCCAAGGACCGCGAACTGGCGGCGCTTCTGGGCAGCAACGATTTCATGACCAAGCCGTTCTCGAATGCCGAGGTGCGCGACCGGCTGCGGGCGATGGTGCGCCATGGCTGAGGGCGGCCGCCCCGGTCTGTTCGTGGCGCGGCAATCCTACCGGCGTCGGCGGCTGGTCGATGCAGTGCGCCTGCTGCCCGTCTTTGCGGTGGTGCTTGTGCTGATGCCGCTTCTGTGGGGTGCAGGGTCGGCGGCGCCCGGCCTGTCCGAGCGCGCGATCTATCTTTTCGTGTTATGGCTGGTCCTTGTCGCGGCGGCAGGGCTTCTGTCGCGGGCGTTGCAGGCGACCGACGCCGTGGCAAAGCCGGACCCCGACGCAGACTCGCCGGGAGCCGACCTGTGACCGGCCGGGCGGGCGCCTGCGAACCGGTCGACTCGGCGGCCGGGTGCCGATGACCGTCTGGCAGCAGCACCTCAGCGGAGGTGCCGGGGCACCGTGATGTTCGCCTTCGATCTCCTGATCGCGATCTGTCTCGGCTATGTCGTGCTGCTTTTCGCGGTGGCGTTCTGGGCAGAGCGGCGGGCGCGGCGCGGCCGGCTGGGCTGGATGCGCTCGCCCTGGATCTACACGCTGTCGCTGTCTGTCTATTGCAGTGCGTGGACGTTCTACGGCGCGGTCGGCTATGCGGCGCGGTCGGGCCTCGAATATCTGTGCATCTATCTGGGGCCGACGCTGACACTGTTTGCCTGGTGGTGGGTGCTGCGCAAGCTGGTGCGGATCGGGCGCACCCAGCGGATCACGTCGATCGCCGACCTGGTATCCTCGCGCTATGGCAAGACGGTGACGCTGGGGGGGCTTGTGACGGTGCTGGCGGTGGTCGGGATCACCCCCTACATCGCGCTCCAGTTGCAGTCCGTCACGCTCTCTTTCAGCGTCTTCGCAGCCGAGAACCCCGCGGAATGGCCGCTGACCACGCAGCATGCGACGGCAATCTGGGTGGCGGTCGGGCTGGCCGCGTTCACGGTCATCTTCGGCACCCGGAACCTGGACGCGAACGAACGCCACCACGGCGTCGTCACCGCCATCGCGGTGGAGGCACTGGTGAAGCTTGCCGCGCTGCTTGCGGCGGGCATGTTCGTGGTCTGGGGCATTGCCGGAGGGCCGGCCGACATCGTCGCGCGGATCAACGCCTCGCCGATGGCGACGATCCCCAGCCATGCCGGGCGGTGGGTCACGGTGATGTTCCTGTCCGGCGCGGCGGTGATCTGTCTGCCCCGGATGTTCCAGGTCCTCGTGGTGGAGAACGAGGACGAGCGCAACCTTGCCACCGCCGCCTGGGCGTTTCCACTCTATCTCGCGCTGACCAGCGTCTTCGTGCTGCCAATCGCGGCCGTGGGACTGGAATTGCGGCCGGGAGACGACAATCCCGACCTTTACGTGCTGACCCTGCCGCTGTCGCAGGGTCACGACGCGCTGGCGACGCTGGTCTTTCTGGGGGGCTTCTCCTCGGCCACGTCGATGGTGATCGTGGCGGCCATTGCGCTGTCGACCATGGTGTCGAACCACATCTTCATGCCGCTCTGGATGGGGCTTGGCGGCCACTCGCCGCTGGTGCCCGCGGATGTGCGCGGCATCGTGCTGATGGCGCGGCGGGTCTGCATCGCCGGGATCCTCGGGCTCGGCTATCTCTACTACCGCTTTTCCGGCGGCGGCGAGGCGCTGGCGGCGATCGGGACGATCAGTTTCGCCGGCGTGGTTCAGGTGCTGCCGGCGCTGATCGGCGGCGTTTTCTGGCGGGGGGCGACGCGGATCGGCGCACTGACCGGGATCAGTCTCGGCTTCGCCGTCTGGCTCTACACGCTGTTTCTGCCAAGCTTCGGCGTGGGCGTGGTGCTGTCGGCCCAGACGCTGGCGTCGGGCCCCTGGGGCATCGGCTGGCTGCGCCCTGAAGCGCTGTTCGGGCTGGAGGGGCTGGACCCGGCCGTCCACGCCGCATTCTGGAGCCTGGCCATCAATACCGCCGCCTTCACGCTGGCCTCTCTCGCCAGCTTTCCGCAGCCGCTGGAGCGGCTGCAGGCCGCCCAGTTCGTCAATGCCTTCGACTACACGCCGTCCACCAGGGGCTGGAGCCAGGGGACCGTGGCACCCGAGGACCTGCTGGCGATGGCGCAGCGGATCCTGGGTCCTGCCGAAGCGCAGCAGCTGTTCCAGGCCGAGGCGGCAGCGCAGGGCAGGGAGGGTTATCTGCCGGACGCCACGCCGGAATTCATCGGCCGGTTCGAACGGGAACTGGCCGGTTCGGTCGGGGCTGCCACCGCCCATGCGATGGTCGGCCAGATGATCTCGGGCACTGCGCTGTCCGTGCAGGACCTGATGGCGATGGCCGACGAGACGGCACAGATCATGGAACATTCCAGCCAGCTGGAGCAGAAGTCGCGCGAACTGGCCCGGACTGCGCGCCAGTTGCGCGACGCCAACGACAAGCTGACCCGGCTTTCGGATCAGAAGGACGGCTTCCTGAGCCAGATCAGCCATGAACTGAGGACGCCGATGACCTCGGTCCGCGCCTTCAGCGAGATCCTGATGGAGGCGGATCTGAGCGACGAGGAAAAGCAGCGCTATGCCGGGGTGATCCATGACGAGGCGCTGCGGCTGACGCGGCTTCTCGACGCGCTTCTCGATCTGAACGTGCTGGAGCAGGGCGCGGCGAAGCTGGTGCCCGAACGCGCGCTGCTGCGCCAGGTGATCGACCGGGCTGTGCTGGCCACGAGCGCGGTGAACGCCGCGGAGCGCTTCGTGCTGGACCGCAACGAGGCGCGCGAAGCCATCGAGGTGACCACCGATCTCGACCGGCTGGCGCAGGTCTTCATCAACCTGATCACCAATGCGCGGAAATACTGCGACGCGCCTCGGCCGCGGCTGCAGATCCGGGTGGTGCCGCTGGACGGTCAGGTGGCAGTGGATTTCGTCGACAACGGCAGCGGCATTCCGCCGGAAAGCCAGGGGGTGATCTTCGAGAAGTTCTCGCGGCTCTCCGACAATGCGGCGGCGGGCAGCGCCGGGCTGGGGCTGGCGATCTGCCGCGAGATCATGGCACGGCTCGGCGGTTCGATCAGCTATCTTCCGGGGCAGGGCGGCGCGGCGTTTCGGGTGGTCCTGCCGACGCATGTGGCGGAAATGGCGGCCTGACGACCCGCGTGAGGGCGGATGGGCGGCTTTGCGCAGGCGGCTTCAGGCTTTGGTAACTGCCGCCGGGGCAGTCTCGCCTTGCCGGGAACCAAGAGCCGCGATCGCATGAACAAACCCACCGCCTCCACGCTGAAGCGCAAGGCCGGGGCCGACCGCCCCGAGCCCGATCACGGGCTGGTGACGCCGGTGCGCGCGCTGCGCCTCGCGGTGTCCCGCGCCGCGCAGGAGGTGCTGCGCGTCCAGTTCCGCGGCGGCGACGTGACCGAGGCGCGGTCTACGCTGGGCGATATGGGCGAGAGCCTGCCGAAATCGGGGTTGTGGGTGCTGATCCGCGGCCCGGGTGCGGCGGCCGGAGTGGTGACGCTCGATCCCAGTTTGCTCGCGGCGGTGCTTCAGGCCCAGACCACCGGGCGGGTGACCGGCGCCCAGGTCTCGGAACGGCAGCCGACCCAGACCGACGCGATCATGGCGCGCCGGTTCCTGACGGTCCTGCTGGAAACCTTCGCGCTGCGTCTTGAGGGCAGTCCGGCGGCCCGCTGGGCGGCCGGATTCCAGCCCCGCGACCGGATCGCGGACGTGGCGCGACTGCCGCATTTGCTGCCCGACGTGGTCTATCGCGGCCTTGTGGTGGATGTCGACATCGCCGCCGGTCAGCGCAGCGGCAGGCTCGGCCTGGTCATGCCGCAGGACCCGCCGGGACTGGCCGAAGGCGCGGCGGATGCGGGCGCAGAGCCGGACATGCGGGCCGAGGCATGGGCCGGCGCATTGGCGCAGCAGGTCCTCGACAGCCCCGCGATCCTTGAAGCGGTGCTGCATCGGCTGGAGATTCCCCTGTCCGAACTGCCCCGGTTGCAGCCCGGCTTCGTGCTGATGTTGCCGAAGCAGGCGCTTCATTCGGTCTCTCTGGAAGGCGGCGACGGTGTGTCGGCGGGGGTGGCGCGTCTTGGCCAGTCGCAGGGGCGACGCGCGGTCAAGCTTGTGGTCGCGACCGCCCCGCAGGACGAGATGGCGGCGGATCTTCGGGGGCCGGGCACTGTGCCCCAGCAGACACGCAGCAGCGGACGCGGCGAAAAGCGCCCCGCTTCGGAACCCGGCCCGCAGGACGCCGAGACGACCTGAGCAGAGGAGCGGCGGCGTGCCAGGCGACGCCGCCTATTTGCGTCCGGATGCCGGGCTGCTGGCGTTCAGTCCGACCAGGCGCGCGAGAAGGATCACCGTGTAGAGGACACCCACGATGGCCTCGAAAGCGGCGACGGCCTGGGCGGATGGCGAGCGCGGAGTGATGTCGCCGTAGCCGACAGTGGTCAGGGTGACGAAGCTGTAATACAGCATCTGCTGCCAGCCGAGCGGCGCGCCGGATGCGGTCGCGAAGGCATCGGGCTCGATCCAGACGATCAGCGCGTAAAGCGCCGCGAAGGCCGAGCCGATGACGAGATAGAGCGTGGTCGCGGCAAGGATCACGTCGGTCAGAACCTCCCGGGCGGCAAAGACGTAGCGGGCCAGCACCCAGATCATGACGCCGTGATAGGCGAGCGACGTGAGATAGACCGCCAGCGCCGCGTCGCGGCCGGGAGCATAGGAATTGGCGAGACCGGCCGCGAAGACCGCGGCGCCGGACAGCGCGGCGGCAAGGCGTGGCAGGCGCGCCGTGCTGAGTGCGAAGGTGCCGGCAACGAAAATCCCGGCATAGACGGCATAGAAGAGCGCCGGCCCCGCGCCATGGACGGAACTGAGCGGATAAAGCAGATTGTGAAGCAGCATGGCCGCGAGGAGGCCGCCGGTCTTCATGGTCTCGCGCCGCCTCCCTGGGCGGGCGTCAGCCACGGGCCCGGGACCCGGTCCAGGCCAGCGCCACGAGGATGGCCAGAGTCCCGAAGCCGAGCAGAAGCCCGTGGAGGTGCAGGATCAGGGCCAGGCCGCCGAAGACTGCAAGGGCGGCGATTGCGGCAAGGTAGGCGGGCGGCACGCGCTGCGCCATCCGGCGGTGGAAGACGGCGGATCCGGCCAGAAAGATCGCCGGGCCGGCACAGGCCGTCAGGACGGCCGGAGCATGAACGGAGTCGAGCGGATGCGCGAGGATGAGTTCGATGGCGACGGCGACGACGATCGCGCCTGCGACCATGATCCCGTGGGCATAGGCCAGTCCGGCGCGTGCCAGTTCCGTGTGGTTCGACGACTGGCTGAAAGCGTGTTCGCCTTCCTCGGTGGTATGGACGAAATAGAGCCACCAGAGCGCCACGATGAGCAGGAACCCGATCCCGCCTGCCGCCAGTGTCGCGGCATCGAGGCTGGCGCCGATCAGGGTGGTGCCGAGGAGCAGGACCGATTCGCCCAGGGCGATGATGAAGACTTGCTGGTTCCGCTCCAGAAGGTGCAGACCGCGAAGCGGCCATGTCTCCATCGGCGTCCTGCCGGAACCCGGCACCCAGAAGCCGGCATAGGGTGCCGCATAGTCGACGACGACCGCCATGATCCAGAGCCAGACGCGGTGCTCGGGGAGTGCGGCGCCCGCGACCCAGAGGACGCCGGACAGCGCGCTCCAGATGCCGAGCTGGGCGTAGTTGCGCCCCATGACCTCGCCGCGAAAGACTGCCGCCATGTAGAAGGCGCGGATCAGCGCCATCGCAACGTAGGCACCGACGAAAAGGGCTGCGCGGTCCCCGTAGGCGTCCGGCACCGCGACCGCCATCAGGAGCGCGCAGGCCATCAGCGCGATCATCAGGAGCCGTCCTGCAGTGTGGTCCGGGTTGATCCAGTTCGTCGCCCAAGCGGTGTAGTTCCACGCCCACCAGATCGCCGCGAACAGGGTCGCGGCCTCCACCGCTCCCAGCCAGCTCGCATGGTCCAGAAGGAAATGCGACAGCTGGATGATCGTCAGCACGTAGACGAGGTCGAAGAACAGCTCCATGTTGGTGACGCGTGGCGTGTCCGCCGGACCCAGCGTGCGCAGCGCATGGACCGGAGCGACCCGATGCCAGATCGTGGCGGTCATGGAAGCCCTCTTTTGACTGTCCCGCCCAAGAGTTGGCAAAATCGCCGACGGCACGCAACCGTGGTGCGGTCAGAGATGGCGCTTGGCGTAGCGTGCGCAGCCTGTGAGCGCGGAATAGTCGTCCTCGACGATATGCAGGCTGAAGCTGCGCAGGAACTCCGAGAAGCGTCCCTTGTGGTGGAAGGCCTCCGGCAGGCCCGCGGCGTCGAAGAACGGTGCCATGGCGCGCGCCAGTCCGCCGATCAGGTAGAGGCCGCCGAAGGGCAGGTGGATCAGCGCAAAATCCGACAGGACCTGTCCGAGCACGCGGCAGAACAGCTCTGACGTCGCCCGGTCGGTCGGGCTCGGCGCGTCGGTGAGCGCGGCGATGAACTCCTGGCTCGTCGCATGCGGCGTCACCCCGGCCAGCCGGCAGACATGGGCGTTGACCGCGAGGACGCCGCGGCCGGACAGCGCCTCTTCAACCGACGCGAAGCCGTGCGCCTTGGCCAGATCGCGCGACAATGCGAGCGACGCATCGTTCCACACCGGCAGACCGATATGACCGGATTCCGAAGCCACCACCGTATAGTTGGTGCCGCCATCGACCGGATGCACCGGCGCCGCGTTGAAGCCGGTGCCGAGCCCGACGACCAGCCGCGTCTCGGTGCCGGGATCGGCGGCGGGCTTTCCCATCAGGCACCGGGTGGGCACGTCCTCCAGAGCGTGGCCCTGGGCTTCGAGATCGTTGATCACGAAGCCCGCGCTGGCGCCGGTCGCCGCGCAGACGCTCGCGGCATCGATCCGCCAGTCGAGATTGGTCATCTTTGCCGCGCCGTCGCGGACCGGCCCGGCTACGGCGACGCAGGCTGCGGTGCAGGCGGGCTTCCCATGGTCCGCGAGGTAGCGCGCCAGCACCGCGTCCAGAGAGGCAAATTCGGCATTCCGGTATCGCGCGACCTCGCGCGGCGAGTCCGGCGTGTCGCACAGCGCCACGCGCGTGTTGGTGCCACCGATATCCGCCACCAGCGTGGTCATCCCTGTGCCCCCCTTGCGGTCCCGATTTCCCGTTAGCGCCCTACAAGCATGTCTCGCACCGCATGCCAAGATGCCTTCGGCGTCCGGGTCAGCGTGTCGAAATCCACATGCACGAGGCCGAACCGCTTCTCGTAGCCGAAGGACCATTCGTAATTGTCGAGAAGCGACCAGATGAAATAGCCCGCGACCGGCACGCCTTCGGCGATGGCCTGGCGAACCTTGGCCAGATGTGCATCCAGATAGTCGATTCGGGCCTGGTCGTCGATCTGGCCGTCCGCGATCACATCCGGGTTCGCCATGCCGTTTTCCGTGATGTAGAGCGGCAGCGTGCCGGTGTACTCCCGGGCGACCATGGTCAGGAAGTGGTGCAGCCCCTCGGGATTGATCTCCCATCCCATCTGGGTCTTCGGCAACGGGCCGTCGACCTCTTCGAGCGCAGGCCAGGGACCGGGCGCAGGCGCGATGCGCTTGCAGGTGTAGTAGTTGAGCCCGAGCCAGTCGAGCGGCGCCTGGATGACGTTGAAATCGTCGTGCCAGCCCTTCGGCAGATGCGGTTCGAGGCCGGCCAGGACCAGATCGGGGTAGCGGCCTCTGAACATGCCGGAGGCGAAGACCTGGTTGTAATAGGCGTCGTAGCGGGACGCCGCGGCGCGGGAGTCGTCGGTGTCCTCGGCGGGCAGGGCGTATTCGAAATTGCACACTGCGCCGAGATTGGACATGCCGCGGCTCCGCATTGCCTGGATCGCGGTGCCGTGCGATTTCAGCACGTGATGGATCGCGCGGGCGGTGGCGCGGATATCGCGCAGGCCCGGCGCATGACCGCCCAGAAAATGCGACAGCCAGGCGACGCACCAGGGTTCGTTGATCGGTGCCACCGACCAGAGCCGGTCGCCGAACTGCGTCGCGATCAGATCCGCAAAGTCGCCAAACCAGTTCGGCATGTCGCCGTTCCGCCAGCCACCTTCGTCGGCGAGGGGCTGCGGCAATTCCCAGTGATAGAGCGTGGCGGCAGGCTTGATGCCGCGCTCCAGCATGCCGTCGATCAGCCGGTCGTAGAAGGCGATTCCTTCCGGGTTCGGCGTGCCCCGTCCCTCGGGCAGGAGCCGTGCCCACGAGGTGGAGAAGCGGTAGGCGTCGAACCCCGCGCCAGCGACGAGATCGAGATCGTCGGCCCAGCGGTGATAATGGTCGCAGGCGCGGTCGCCATTCTCGGCCCGGACCACGTTGCCTGGCGTCGCGGCGAAGCTGTCCCAGTGGCAGGGCCCGGCGCCGCCGAAGGCGTGGCCTTCGATCTGGTAGGCCGAGGTGGCGGTGCCGAAGACGAAACCGTCGGGATAGTCAGATCTGGTACGCATCGCGTGTCCTGCCATGGGGGGGATTGGTCGGTGCGGGGCCGGACGATCCGCCCGGCACCAGCTCGGCTTCGAGGAGGGTCTGGATCGGACCGGCCGACGGATCCTCGATCAGGGTCAGCAGGTTTTCGATCGCCAGTTCCGCGGCGTCGCGTACCGGAGACCGGATGGCGGTGAAGACCGGCGGTGTGCCGTCGTTGAGGAGATAGGTCAGCACGTCGTCGTGGGTAATGACCGACACGTCGCGGCCCATGCGGAGCCCCTGCGTCTCGATCGCCCGGCGCGCGCCCATGGCGACGATGACCGACGAAGTGAGCAAGGCCGACGGGGGCATCTCGCTGCGCAGCAGGGACGTGGCTGCGTCATATCCGTAGGTCTCCGTCATCCGGGAGTTGCACAGGTATTCGGGCGGCGGTTCCAGACCGCGGGCACGCAGGGCCTGGAGAAATCCGTCCGCGCGCCGTTCGGCGAAATCCATGCCGCGGATCCCGTTCAGCAATGCGATGCGGGTATGGCCGAGGTTGAGCAGATGCTCGGTCGCCCGGCGAAAGGCGCGCCGGTTGTCCATGTCGACCCACGAATAGGTCTGGTCCTCGTCCGAAAACCGCCCGTGGACGACATAGGGCAGGCCGAGTTCCCGCAGCACGCCGATCCGCCAGTCATGGATCAGCGGCGCCTGGATCACCAGACCGTCGACACGGCCTCGCGCCGCCAGCATGCGGTAGGAATTCGCCTCGTTCGCCTCCGAGGTGAGCGTCAGCATGATGTCGTAGCCCCGAGCCCAGAGCGTGTCGCTGGCCCCGGCCACAAAGTCGCCAAAGACGGGATTCACCCGCTCGTGGCGCGAATCGACCGGGATCACCAGCCCGACGGCCTTGGCCCGGCCGGTGGCCAGCGAGCGCGCCCGGGGGTCAGGCACGTAGCCGTGTTGCGCGGCCGCCTCGAACACGCGCAGGCGCGTCTGTTCGGACACTTCCGGATAGCCGTTCAGCGCACGGCTGACGGTGGTCGGGCTCAGGCCCAGAAGTGAGGCGAGATCTTTGAGGTTCACCGGTCCGCAAACATGCTAGAATTGCAGGGCAGCCTAGCTGCCGAAACGGGACGGGTCAAAAGGCAATGCAGTGTGGCACTGTTCCCTCGGGAGCGCTAACAAGCGTTGGTTTTCAAGTTCGAAGGGGTGAACGGGGCGTTGACAGAGGGGCAAATGACCCTATCAATAGACGCCATTCAAAGCGCTTTGGGAAAGCGATTCGCGTCCGAGGGGAAAGGCGCGGCTGCAAGGCAAAAAAGGGTGAAACCTGGGAGGGTTCCGATGAGACCGCATCTGATGGCCGCCGCGGCGGGCCTCGCGATTTGCGCCGGCATGGCCGGCGCGCAGAGCCTGAAATTTCCGATCGGCGAGGGTGATTTCAACTGGGGCAGCTACGACGAGTTCAAGTCCGGGCATGACCTGAGCGGACAGACACTGAGCATCTTCGGTCCCTGGCGGGGCGACGACCAGGCGCTGATCGAAACGGTGCTCGCCTATTTCACGGAAGCGACCGGCGTCAACATCTCCTACGCCTCGTCCGAGAACTACGAACAGCAGATCGTCATCGACACCGAAGCCGGCAGCGCACCCAACATCGCGATCCTGCCACAGCCGGGTCTGATCCAGAACCTCGTGTCCAAGGGCTTCGTGACGCCGCTGCCGGACGGCACGGCGGACTGGCTGCGCGAGAATTACGCCGCCGGCGAAAGCTGGGTAAAGCTGTCCACCTTCAAGGGGCCGGACGGGGTCGACCGGATTTATGCGTTCCCCTACAAGATCGACGTGAAATCGCTGGTCTGGTACGTGCCCGAGAACTTCGAGGATGCGGGCTACGAAGTTCCGACCACGATGGAAGAACTCAAGGCGCTGACCGAGCAGATCGCCGCCGATGGCGAGACGCCCTGGTGCATCGGCCTGGGATCGGGCGGCGCCACCGGTTGGCCGGCGACCGACTGGGTCGAGGACATGATGCTGCGGACCCAGCCGCCCGAAGTCTATGACGAATGGACCACCAACGAGATTCCGTTCAACGATCCGCGCGTGGTCGAAGCGATCGACGAATTCGGCTGGTTCGCCAAGAACGACGCCTTCGTTGCGGGCGGGGCCGGCGTGGTCGCGACCACCGACTTCCGGGACAGTCCGAAGGGGCTCTTCGCCTCGCCGCCGCAATGCTACATGCACCATCAGGCGTCGTTCATCCCGACCTTCTTCCCCGAAGGCGTGCAGATGGGAGTGGATGCCGATTTCTTCTACTTCCCGGCCTATGAAAGCAAGGATCTGGGCAGTCCGGTGCTGGGTGCCGGCACGCTGGCCTTCATCACCAAGGACAGCCCGGCGGCACAGGCCTTCATCGAGTTTCTCGAGACCCCGATCGCGCATGAGATCTGGATGGCGCAGACAGGGTTCCTGACCCCCTTCACGGGCGCCAATGCCGATCTCTACGGCGATTCCACCCTGAAGAAGCTGGGCAAGATCCTGACCGATGCGACCACCTTCCGGTTCGACGGTTCCGACCTGATGCCAGCCGGCGTGGGCGCCGGATCATTCTGGACCGGGATGGTGAACTATGTCGGCGGCGCATCGGCCGAAGACGTCGCGACACAGATCCAGTCCAGCTGGGATGCGCTGAAGTAGCGCCGGACGTTCTGAAAGTCGCGGGCGCCGGGCAAGGGTCCGGCCCCCGCCGAGGCCGCGAAAGGCGGCAACCGGAATGAGGGGGAGCGTCACATGAACCCGGCATTGCAGGGCGTCATTACAATCATCGTGGGCGTCGGCGGCTGTATCGGCTATTTCTTCCTGTCGAATCTCGTGCTCGACAAGTTCGTGTTCCCGCCCGTCGGCAAGCATGCCGGCCGGAACATCAACCGGGCCAACCTCGTGCGGCCGTGGCTGTTCCTTCTGCCTGCGGTCATCGCGCTGGGGCTTTACCTGGCCTATCCGGTCGTCGCGACCTTCTGGCTGTCGCTGACCGACAGGGACGCCGGCGGCGCGTTCGTCGGGGCCGCCAACTACGTTCAGATGATGAACGAGCCGAAGTTCTGGGAAGCGATCCGCAACAACATGCTGTGGCTGATCGTGGTGCCGGCCGCGGCGACCGCGTTCGGCCTGATCGCCGCGCAGCTGACCGACCGGATCGCCTGGGGCAACATCGCCAAGTCGCTGATCTTCATGCCGATGGCGATTTCCTTTGTCGGTGCATCGGTGATCTGGAAGCTGATCTACGACACCCGTCCCGCGGACCAGGACCAGATCGGCGTGCTGAACGCGATCTGGGTCGGACTCGGGGGCGATCCGCAGACCTGGCTGACGATCCCGTTCTGGAACAACTTCTTCCTCATGGTCGTGCTGATCTGGATCCAGACCGGCTTTGCCATGGTGATCCTCTCGGCGGCCTTGCGCGGCATTCCCGAGGAGACGGTCGAGGCTGCCATCGTCGACGGCGCCGGTCCGTTCCAGATCTTCTTCAAGATCAAGGTGCCGCAGATCATGGGCACGATCGTGGTGGTCTGGACGACGATCACGCTGGTGGTGCTGAAGATCTTCGACATCGTTCTGGCAATGACCAACGGCCAGTGGGGCACCCAGGTTCTGGCCAACTACATGTACGACAAGCTTTTCCGCTCCTTCGACTGGGGCGTGGGGTCGGCCAGCGCCATGGTGATCATGCTGCTGGTGATGCCGATCCTGATCTGGAACGTGCGCACCGTGCGCAAGGAAATGCGCTGAGGAGGCCGGGACATGGACAATATCGCCGGCACGAAATCTTCGCTCACTTGGGCGGTCCACATCTCGGTCGTTCTTCTGGTTGCGCTGTGGCTCTTTCCCACTGTCGGGCTGCTGGTGTCATCCTTCCGCACCGCCGACCAGATCGCGACCAGTGGCTGGTGGTCGGCCCTGGGGACCCAGAAGCGGCAGGAGCCCGCGATCCGGGTCGAGGGCGATCAGGTCCAGGAGGGCGACGTCTACGTCATCCATGGCGAGCTCTTCCCGGTGGCCGACGCCAAGGTCAGTGCCTGGGGGACCTCGTCGCGCGAGCCCGAAGCCTACGAGCCGGGGCAGACCGTCGATATCGGGGACGGCGACACGCTCACCGTCAGCGAATCCGGGGCCTATACGCTGACCTCGCCGGAGAGCCTCGAAGGCAAGCGATTGCCGCGGATCTTCTCGACCGCCGCGACGCCACCCGAATTCACCTTCGCCAACTACCGCAACGTGCTGTTCAGTTCGACGGCAGCGGCGGGAGTCGGACAATCCTTTGTCAACACGCTCACCGTGGCGATTCCGGCGACGATCATCCCGATCCTCGTGGCGGCCTTTGCGGCCTATGCGCTCGCCTGGATGGAGTTTCCGGGGCGGTCGCTGCTGGTTGCCGCGGTCGTGGCGCTGTTGGTGGTCCCGCTGCAACTGGCCCTGATCCCGCTCCTGCAGTTCCACAACGCGATCGGGATCGGCAAGAGCTATCTCGGCGTCTGGATGGCCCATACCGGCTTCGGCCTGCCGCTGGCGATCTACCTGTTGCGCAACTACATGGTCGGACTGCCGCGCGACATCATCGAATGCGCCAAGGTCGACGGGGCATCGGATTTCCAGATCTTCACCAAGATCGTGCTGCCGCTCAGCTTCCCTGCACTGGCCTCCTTCGCGATCTTCCAGTTCCTGTGGACCTGGAACGATCTGCTTGTGGCGCTGGTCTTCCTCGGCACCGACGATCAGCGGCTGGTCCTGACCGCCCGACTGGTCAATCTGCTCGGCTCGCGGGGCGGGCAGTGGGAAATCCTGGCATCGTCCGCCTTCGTCTCCATCGCCGTCCCGCTGATCGTCTTCTTCACGATGCAGCGCTACCTGGTCCGTGGCCTGCTGGCCGGATCAGTGAAGTGAGAGGATTGCCATGACTCATCTCGAGCAGACCGCACAGTTCCCGGGCAGTGTGCTTGCGCCCGATCCCGACTGGTGGCGCGGTGCGGCGGTCTACCAGATCTACCCGCGGTCCTTTCAGGACAGCAACAATGACGGGATCGGCGATCTTTCCGGCATCATCCATCGGCTGCACCATGTCGCAAACCTGGGCGTCGACGCGATCTGGCTGTCGCCCTTCTTCCGCTCGCCAATGCTCGATTACGGCTACGACGTCAGCGACTACCGCGATGTCGACCCGATGTTCGGCACCCTCGGCGATTTCGATGCGCTGGTCGACAGGGCGCATCAGCTGGGGCTTCGGGTGCTGATCGACCTGGTGCTCAGCCACACATCGGACCAGCACCCCTGGTTCAAGGAAAGCCGGTCGAGCCGCGAGAACGCCAAGGCCGACTACTATGTCTGGGCCGATCCGAAGCCGGACGGCTCGCCGCCCAACAACTGGCTGTCGATCTTCGGCGGCCCGGCCTGGGAATGGGACGGCGAGCGCATGCAGTACTATCTGCATAACTTCCTCGTCGAACAGCCGGACCTCAATTTCCACTGCCCGGAAGTGCAGGAGCAGCTTCTGGCCGTCGCCCGCTACTGGCTGGAGCGCGGCGTGGACGGCTTCCGGCTCGATACGGTCAACTTCTACGTCCACGACAAGCAGTTGCGGGACAATCCGCCACTTGCGCCCGAGGACCGCAACGACACCACCGCGCCCGCGGTGAATCCGTACAACTTCCAGAATCATCTCTACGACAAGACCCAACCGGAGAACCTCGAATTCCTGCGCAAGCTCCGCGCGGTTATGGAGGAGTTTCCCAACATCACCTCGGTGGGCGAGGTCGGCGAAAGCCAGCGCGGGATCGAGGTGCAGGCGGAATACACCGAAGGCGACGGTCTGCTGCATATGTGCTACGGCTTCGACTTCCTGTCGAACGCCTATCCCACCGGCAAGGCGATCGCCCGTGTGATGGATCAGTTCGCGAGGGAGGCGCCGGACAGCTGGGCCTGCTGGGCCTTCTCGAACCACGACGTCGTGCGCCACCGCTCGCGCTGGAACCTGGGCGAGGATGCCGCGCGCGTCTATGCGGCGGTGCTGATGTCGCTGCGCGGATCGATCTGTCTCTATCAGGGCGAGGAACTCGGTCTGACCGAGGCCTACGTGCCGTACGAGGACCTCCAGGACCCTTACGGCAAGCGCTTCTGGCCCAAGTTCAAGGGCCGCGACGGCTGCCGGACGCCGATGCCCTGGATCCAGGACAATGCCGCCGGGGGCTTTTCGGATTCGCGGCCGTGGCTGCCGATGGCGGTGGAACATCTCAGCCGCGCTGTGGCGGTTCAGGACGGAGACGAGAACTCGACTCTGAACTTCTACCGCAACATGCTTGCGTTCCGGCAGGCGCATGCGCCGCTTCGGAAGGGCGATCTGACGATCCTCACGGCCGAGGATACCAGTCTGAGCTTCATTCGCAGCCATGAAGGCTACGACGTGTTCTGCGCCTTCAATCTGTCGGCTTCGGCGCAGCCGCTGCAATTCCCCGAGGGCGATTGGGCTGTCGACCGTGGTGCGCCCTTCACCACCGTCACCACCGGGCGCGGCCTCCAGTTGCCGCCCTTCCAGGCCTGCTTCGCGGTCAGGCAAGACAGCACGAACTGAGGGGGGACCATCATGGCCGAACTGCACTTGAAGGACGTCGCCAAGGCCTATGGCGAGGTCAAGGTTCTGTCGAACATCAACCTCGACATTGATCAGGGCGAGCTGATCGTCTTCGTCGGACCCTCAGGGTGCGGCAAGTCCACGCTGCTGCGGATGATCGCGGGACTCGAGCGGATTACCGGCGGCACGCTCGAGATCGACGGCCGGGTGGTCAACGACGTTCCCCCGGCGCAGCGCGGCATTGCCATGGTGTTCCAGTCCTACGCGCTCTATCCGCACATGACTGTCCGCGACAACATGTGCTTCGCCCTGAAGATCGCAAAGATGTCGCAGGACGAGATCAGCAAGCGGGTTGAGAACGCGGCGCGGATTCTTCAGCTGACGCCGTATCTCGACCGATTGCCCAAGGCGCTGTCGGGCGGGCAGCGGCAGCGGGTTGCGATCGGCCGGTCCATCGTCCGCGATCCCAAGGTCTACCTGTTCGACGAACCGCTCTCGAACCTCGATGCGGCGCTGCGGGTCGCAACCCGGATTGAGATCGCGCAGCTGAAGGAGTCGATGCCTGACTCGACGATGATTTACGTCACCCACGACCAGGTGGAAGCGATGACCCTGGCGAGCCGGATCGTCGTTCTGGCCGGAGGCGGGATCAGCCAGGTCGGCACACCGCTGGAGCTTTACGAGAAGCCGCAGAACACCTTTGTCGCGCAGTTCATTGGCTCGCCGGCAATGAACCTGCTGAAGGGGGAGATCATCGGAACCGGGGAGGAGACGCGCATCCGGGTTCCTTCCGGTGCCGAGATCACCGCCAAGGTGCCGTCGGCCGCGAACCTGATGGGCGCGTCCGTGGAGGTCGGGGTGCGGCCTGAGGATCTCGTGGTGGTGACGGACGGCACGCAAGGATTCCTGCCTTTCGAGACCGAGATCAGCGAGCGGCTGGGCGACGTGACGGTGCTGTATTCTTCGGCCGAACCGGGCGGCAAGCAGCTCATCGCGAAGCTTCCCGGGATCGTGCATGTGGAACGTGGCTCCAAACTGTCGCTGACCGCTGCACCCGAAAAGGTGCATGTGTTCCACAACGGCATCTCGCTGCTCTATCTCTGACGGCATCGGCCGGGCACCGCGCGGCTGCACGCTGCGCGGGTATCGTCTGAGGCGGCGGGGGGCGTTTTGGCCTTTCGCCCGCGCAGCATACATGCGATAGGGACGCGCCAAACGACCTCTCCGGGAGACCCTGATGGAGATTCGCGAGGCGCTGACCTTCGACGACGTATTGCTCGTTCCTGGCGCAAGCATGGTCCTGCCGTCGGAGGCGGATACGCGCACCCATGTCACAAGATCTATCCGACTGAACGTACCGCTTCTGAGTTCGGCGATGGATACGGTGACCGAAAGCCGGATGGCCATCGCCATGGCGCAGGCCGGCGGGATGGGGGTGATCCACCGCAACCTGAGCGTGGACGAGCAGGCGCAGGAGGTCCGTAACGTCAAGCGGTTCGAGAGCGGGATCGTCTACAATCCGATCACGCTCCTGCCGGAACAGACTCTGGCCGATGCCAAGGCTCTGCAATCGCGGTACAAGATCACTGGATTTCCCGTGGTCGACCAGAACCGGCGGGTTGTTGGCATCGTGACCAACCGCGACATGCGTTTCGCCAACGATGACGCGACTCCGGTCCGGGCGATGATGACGTCCGACAACCTTGCCATGCTGCGCGAACCCGCCGACCTCGACGAAGCGCGCAGCCTGATGAAGGCGCGGCGGATCGAGAAGCTTCTTGTGGTGGACGGGGCCGGCAAGCTCACCGGGTTGCTGACGCTGAAGGACACCGAACAGGCGGTACTGAATCCGCAGGCCTGCAAGGACGAACTGGGCCGGCTGCGGGTTGGCGCGGCGACCACGGTCGGCGATTCCGGCTTCGAGCGCGCCGAGGCACTGATCGATGCCGGGGTTGATCTGGTCGTCGTGGACACGGCCCATGGCCATTCCGCCGCCGTGGCCGCGGTGGTCGAACGGATCAAGATGGCCTCGAACGCTGTGCAGGTGGTTGCCGGAAATGTTGCGACCGCCGAGGCGACGCGGGCGCTCATCGGCGCCGGCGCGGACGCGGTCAAGGTCGGCATCGGNCCGGGCTCGATCTGCACGACGCGGATGGTTGCCGGCGTGGGCGTGCCGCAACTGACCGCGATCATGGATTGCGCCGCGGCGGCTCGCGAAAGCGGAACCCCGGTGATTGCGGATGGCGGCATCAAGTTCTCGGGCGACTTCGCCAAGGCGATCGCCGCCGGGGCGGCCTGCGCCATGGTCGGCTCGATGATCGCCGGGACGGATGAAAGTCCGGGCGAGGTGATCCTGTACCAGGGCCGGTCCTTCAAGGCTTACCGCGGGATGGGATCGCTTGGCGCAATGGCGCGCGGCTCGGCCGACCGCTATTTCCAGAAGGACGCGGCCAGCGACAAGCTGGTCCCCGAGGGGATCGAGGGCCAGGTGCCCTACAAGGGCTCGACCGCGGCGGTAATCCACCAGCTTGTCGGCGGTCTGCGCGCCGCGATGGGCTATGTCGGCGCCGCCACGATCGAGGATATGCGCGAGAAGGCACGCTTCGTCCGGATTACCAATGCCGGCCTGAAAGAAAGCCACGTCCACGACGTTCAGATCACCCGCGAAAGTCCGAACTACTCGGTCTGACGCGCGGGCGGCGGCGCGGGCGTCAGCCCCGCCGCAAGGCCCTGCGGAAGCTGTCCTCGGCCAGTTGGGCTCCCTTGTCCCAGCTGAAGAGCCGTGCGCGCGCCAGCGCTTTCGCGGCCAGGTCGGCGGCCAGCGAGGCGTCGCTCAGCAGACGGATCGCCTGGTTGGCCAGTGCGGCGCCCGATTCCGGATCGAAATAGAGGCCGCCGTCCCCGACGACCTCCGGCAGGCTGCCGCGATCCGACGACAGGACCGGCGTGCCGCAGGACATCGATTCGAGTGCAGGCAGCCCGAAACCTTCCCAGAGGGACGGGAAGACCAGTGCCTGGGCGCTGGCCAGAAGCCGCGCGAGATCTGCGTCGTCGATCTCGCCGGTGAAGACGATCCTGCCGGCGGCCTCGGCATCCTTGGCGGCCTCGGCCTGCAACTCCTCCACATTGTCCCAGAACCGCGCTCCGGTGGTGCGACCGACGATGGCAAGCCGTGCGTCGGGCACTGCGGCGCGGATCCGCGGCATCGCCTCGATCAGGCGGATCACGTTCTTGTGGCGGTTGAAGCCGCCCAGATAGACGAGCAGTGGCGCCTCGGGCGGGATGCCGTGACGCACCCGGACCGCCGCCCTTTCGGCCGGATCGTCAAGCGGACGGAAAACGGGCTCTGCGCCTTCGGTGATGGTGTCGATCTTCGCCGCGGGGATGCCAAGGATCCGCGTCAGATCCTGACGCGAGGCCTCTGAGATGGTCATCACCCGCGTCGCCTGCTGCTTGGCGAGCCAGCATTTCGCCTGCCAGAGGCGGAAGTTGCGCCGGGTCGGGAAGATCAGGTCGGGAAAGCGTTCGGGGATCGTGTCGTGATAGCAGATCACGCTCGGCCGGCGGGCCAGCAGGGGAAAGTACGAATAGACCGCAGGGTAGAAGAAGACGTCGCACGCCAGCGCCCGCGCTGCGCGGGCCATGGTCAGCAGATCCGCGCCACCCCGGGCTGCGGCGCCGGTCGCGGCTTCGGCCATGGTGGTCTGGGATCCGGCGATCCGCATCTCCACGCCCGGCGGAACGGGCCGTTCTGGCACCTGGTCGAAGAGCAGCGTGTAGCGAAAGCCGCTGTCGCGCGCCGCCAGCGCCGCCACAAGATTGCGGGTGAAGCGGCCGAAGCCGCGTTCGTTTTCCCACGAACCCGCATCGACGCCGACATGGATCGTCTCGCCTGCCATGCTCATGCCGCCCCGTAGCGCTGCGCCAGATAAGGCGCGGTGGCGGCAAGTCCTTCGGCCAGTCCGAAGGCGGGCGCGTAGCCCAGCATCTCGCGCGCCCGGTCGATCCGGCAGACGCCGCGTGCGGCGAAGAGGTCGAGCAGGAACCGGTCTGGATAATGGTCGCCCTGTGGCGCCATCCGCCGCTTCACCGCATGGACCAGCCCTTCGACCCGCTCGCGGCCGAGAACGCCGCGGGCAAGCGCGCTCAGCCGCGCGGCTTTTGACGGTGCGTCGGGAATCGCCGTTTCAGGGTCCGGCGCAGGCCCGACCCGGGCGGCAAGCGCCGCCATGGCTTCGTGCCGGATACTGCCACGCCCGAGGATCCCGGCATATCCGGTCAGAAGGTCCGACCAGGACACCGGGGACACGCCCGAGATGATGAACCGGGCCTGTCCCGAACCGTCCTGCGCGGCGGCGCGCACGAGGGCCTGGGCTACATCGTCGACGTAGACGGCATTGCACCGCCCTTCGGGTTCGGGGAGGACCACGGCTCCTGCGGCCAGCCATTCGGCGAAGGTGTCCGTCCAGAGCGTGCTGCCGGGGCCATAAACCAGCGTCGGCTGAAGGATCGTGACGGGGAGCCCTGAAGCAATCAACCGCTGCTCCATCGCGATCTTGGCGCGGCGATAGGGGCTGCCGCCGGGCCGAATCATCGGGCAGCTTTCGTCGAGGTCGGCCCCCGGCCAGCCGTCATAGACGACGATGGAGCTGGCATGGACGACCCGGGCGAGGTGCGCGGCTCCGGCCGCGGCGAGCAGGGTCTCGAAATCGGCGAGGTTCTGGGCAGCGGTCGCGCGGACATCGTAGGCGAGGTGGACCAGAACGTCCTGTCCTGCCAGCGCCCGGTCGACATCGCCGCGCCGCCCGAGATCCCCCGCGACACTGTCCACGGCGTCCGCCAGGGCCGAGCCGGACCTGCTGCGCGACAGCACCGTGACCTTTGCGCCGGCGGCACGCAGCGCGGGAACCACGCGGCGGCCAATGAAGCCCGACGCCCCTGTCACCAGAACGCGGCGGCCGCTGAACCCGTCCAGTCCGCTTGTCTCCATGCCCTGCCTCCTTGAGCGCACGGGGCGACGGACCCGGACGCAAAAAACGAATAACCACCAATCGCGCGAAACCTAGCGGCTCCGCCCGGATCATGCTATTCCGCATCGCAGCAAACAGGCGATTAATCAGGGCACGGGCACCGGCGGGCTGCCGGTGTAAAAGGTGATACATGAGAATTGGCGTCATTGGTGCTGCCGGCCGGATCGGCCGCATGCGTGTTCAGACCATCCTCGAAAACCCGAAGACCTCGCTGGCGGCCGTGATGGATGTCAACGAGGCGGCCGCGGCTGCCCTGGCACCGGGCGCGCCGTCCTTCTCGGACGCTGCGCGATTCTTCGACGTGCCGATGGATGCGGTGGCAATTTCCACGCCGCCGCACGTGCGCGAAGCTCTTTGCCGCGAAGCCTATGCGCGGGGCCTGCACGTTCTGACCGAAAAGCCGCTTGCCCATACGCTCGAAGCCAGCCGCAACATCGTCGCCGCGGCCGCCGCCGCCGGCAAGGTGCTCGCCGGCGGGTTCAACATGCGGTACTACCCCGCCTTTGCATATGTGAAGGACATCGTCGGCTCCGGCCAGCTGGGCGAGATCGACCATGTCCGGGTCTATGGCGGCCATAACGGCCTGGCGAATTTCGGCCAGGAATGGCAGTACAAGGCGCCCCAATCGGGCGGCGGCGCGATGTGGGATGTCGGCATCCACATGACCGACATGGCCCGCCATGTGATGGGCGACATCACCCGCGTCTACGGCGTCCTGAGCGAGCGGGTCTGGAAAATCCCTGGCTCCGAAGACAATGCGATGGCGATCTTCCACGCCCCGGACGGTGTCGCGGCGACCTATCACGCGACCTGGACGGACTGGAAGGGCTACAGCAGCGTCATCGAGGTCTATGGCAGCCGCGGCATGGTGCGCGGCGCCTACGCGCCCATGGACAGTTTGCTGATCACCATGGCTCATCCGGGAGGGAAGAGCCGCACGGTGCACAACCGCTATCTCGACGTGAAGGTGAACGAGAAACTGAAGAGCTGGACCCACACCGCGGTCAAGAGCTTCGCCGCGGAGCTTGAGGATTTCCTCGATCTGGTGACCGACGGCTCGGGCGGGCGGATTGCCGACCAGGATGCGGCGCTTCGCGCGATCGAGGTCGCGGTCGCCGTGCGGGAAAGCTCGAAGACCGGTCAGGCTGTCACGCTGGCGCCTCTGGGCAGCGCGGTTGCGCCATCGCCCTCGGAAAGTGCAGCCCCTGCGTCCCTGGACAGTTCCGCCGCGTAGATCCGGCCGGATCGGCGTGACCGAGGGGCCCAGTTGCGCTCCTCCGCGCCGGACTGCGCCCGAGGAGTGAGACGAGTGAACCCCGAGTCGAAGATTTCCATCGTTGTCACCATCGTCGATGGCGGCCCCTATTTGCGTGCCTTTCTCGAGTCGCTGACGCGCCAGACCGATGCGCCGCCGATCGAGGTCATCGTCCCGTACGACGCCAGCATCGCCGAGGTGGGCAAGCTCGCGCCGGACTTTCCCGATGCCCGGTTCCTCGATCTGGGCACGCTCCGCCCGGAGCGGCCGATCGCATCCCAGGCCGGGCAGCATGAACTCTATGACCGCCGCCGGGCCGCGGGGCTCGCCGCAGCGACCGGCGACATCATCGCCATTCTCGAGGATCGCGGCCATCCGGTGGCAGACTGGGCGAAGACGGCCGCGCGGCTTCACCGGGACCTCGGCAAGGCAGTGATCGGCGGCGCCATCGACTGCAAGGAGCCGGTGAGCCTGCTGAACTGGGCAATCTGGGTCTGCGACTTCAACCGCTATGGCCGGCCCTTCGACAGCGGCCCGCGCGACTGGGTGTCGGACGTCAATATCACCTATAGCCGAAAGGCGCTGGAGGCGACCCGGCATCTGTGGAAGGACCGTTTCCACGAACCGCTGGTCCACTGGCACCTGATGGAGCATGGCGAGGAGCTGTGGCTGTCGAACGAGCTGGTGGTGGAGCATGCCCGGCCGCCTTATCCGCTGGGCCGCGTGCTGGCCGAACGCTTCGCCTGGGGCCGGCTCTTCGGCTATATCCGGGCCAAGCAGATGACGCTCGGCAAGCGGATCCTGCTGTCGCTGGCAGGGCCGGCGGTGCCGCCCGTTCTCTGGGTGCGCCATGGCCGGATGCGGGCACGGAAGGGAAAGCTCGGGCGCTATGTGCGGGCGCTGCCTCATGTCATGCTGCTGACGACCGCGTGGACCGCTGGCGAGGTCTGGGGCACGTTCACGGGCCGTCCCTGACCCAAGTTTGACACCCCGTCTGCCGGGGATGATGGAGGTTTCATGCGAGACACGGCGTGCCAACCCGGCGAGACGGCCACGGTGCCGTTGCGTGTCCTTGAAATGGGCACGCAGTTCGGCATGGGCGGGATCACCCGGCACATCCGCGCCCTGACCGACTGGCTGCGCATCCGGGGCCACAGCGTCACGCTGGCGGGAACCGAAGATGTCTGGGGCAGCCGGAAGATCGACCGCACCTTTCTGCCGCTTCCGACCCGCTATGTCGCGTCGGACGGCGGCAGCGTGCCAGTGCGGCTGGTCAATGCGGCGCGGGCGGCGTGGACGCTGCGGCGCTGGCTCGCCTCCCATCCCGTGGACGTCATCCATTGTCACGAATCCGCCCCCGCGCTGGTGGCGCTGATCGCGCGGATCGGGACCGGAATCCCCGTGGCTGTCACCTTTCACGGATCGGAGCCCGAGCGGGTGGGCGAGTTCGGCCGCATCGCGCGGCATTGCGATCTGGTGATCACGCCGAGCCATCGGGCCGCGGCGGATCTGGTCTCGGTCGGAAAGGTGCCCGAAGCCAAGGTGAAGGTGATCGGCCTCGGCGTCGCGCCGGCCCCCGACGATCAAGCCGAGGAGATCGACGCGCTCCGCACCGAGCTTCTGGATGGTGGGGACCGGCTGATCGTCACCGTGGCACGGCTTCTGCACCAGAAGGGGATCGACGTCCTGATCGACTGCGTCGCAGCGCTGAAGGAAAGTCATCCCGGCTACCGCTTCGTCGTGGTGGGGGATGGACCCGACCGCGACAAGTACGAGGCGCTGGCGAAGCAGAAGGGTCTCACTGACCGGCTGAAATTCATGGGACGGAGCGAACGGCCACACCTCTATCTGCGGGCGGCCGATCTTTTCCTGCTGACCTCGCGCTGGGAGGCGCTTCCCTTCACCATCGTCGAGGCCTTCCAGTGCGCAACGCCTGCCGTGGCGACAGCGTGTTCCGGGGTCGTGGAACTGATCGACGGGACCGTCGGCGCAACGGTGCCGATCGGCGACGTGCCGGCGATCTGCGCCGCGGTGTCCGGCATTCTGGACGATGAGCCGCGCCGCCGGTCCATGGCCGCGGCAGCGCTCGCCCGAAGCCGGGAGGACCGGTTCCGGCCGGACTGGGTGCATGCGCGGTTCGAGGAAACCTACCGGGCACTGGCGGCGCCCCGCGCGTAAGGCAGCATTCCCGCGCGGTCGGCGCGCACCGTCTCCGGACAAGATGTCGCGGCCTGATCCGATGTTCTCGGGCCGGCGCCTCTGCAATCGGGGAGGGGCTTGCCGTTTCCGATGTCGCCTTAGGCCGGCCACGCGCCAATGTCACGGCAAGCGGCTTGCCGCGGGCCGCCCTCGGGCATTGGCATGGCTCCCATCCAGCTTATCTTGACGGGAACCACGGGCCTGCGCCGCGGTGGGAATCGGCGGCAGGAGCGCTTCAGCACTGGCGATGACAGACCGGTACAGGGAGACAGCGTGATCCGCGACAGCACCGCACCGCAGAGGAGGTCGCTCTTTTCCTATCTTCGCTGGGCCGTCATCACGACAGGTTTCGGTCTGATCCTGGGCGGATGGCTGGGATGGCAAAGCACCGGCACGGCGGCCGGTGCGGTCAGCGTTTTCTTCATCTGCGCCGTGCTGGCGGTGCTCGAGATCTCGCTGTCGTTCGACAATGCCATCGTCAATGCCAACAAGCTGCGCAACATGACCCCGGTCTGGCAGAAGCGCTTCCTGACCTGGGGCATCGTCATTGCGGTCTTCGGCATGCGCATCCTGTTTCCGCTTGCCATCGTGGCGATTGCCGCGGGGATCGGTCCGGTCGAAGCGCTGCGGCTCGCCGCCACCGAACCGGGCGAATACGCGCGGATCATGCGCGAGGCCCATCTCGGCATTGCCGCCTTCGGCGGCAGCTTCCTGATGATGGTCGGGCTCAACTTCTTCTTCGATCACGAGAAGGACGTGCATTGGGTCCGGTTCATCGAACGCCACATGGCGCGGGTCGCCACGATCCGGGGGGTGGAGGTCGCTATTGTCCTCGTCCTCATCCTGATCTTTGCGGGCATGCTGGACGGGGAGGAGGCCGCCACCTTCTTCCACGCCGCGATCTACGGGCTTCTGACCTTCCTTCTCGTCGAGGTGCTGGCCGGGATGCTCGACGCGGCCGACGAAGCGATGAGCGCCGCGGCACGGGGCGGGGTCGGCGCCTTCGTCTATCTGGAGGTGCTCGATGCGAGCTTCTCGTTCGACGGCGTCATCGGGGCTTTCGCGCTGACGCAGAACCTGTTCGTGATCGCCATCGGCCTCGGGATCGGTGCGATGTATGTACGGTCGATGACGATCATGCTGGTCGACCGCAAGACGCTGGCCGAATACCGGTATCTGGAACACGGCGCGTTCTGGGCGATCCTGATCCTGGCGGTGATCATGTACGCGCAAGCGCTCACGCATATTCCGGAAGCCGTGACCGGACTGGCCGGCGCGGCGCTGATCGGCATTTCTCTCTGGTCGTCGATCCGCCACAAGGCCGCCGATGCCGCGCGGCATGATTTGCGCCGTTAAGTCATCGGGCGCAGATGCGTTCAGCCGCCTCCACCGGACGTCGACACGTCAGGTACCGGTTGCGTAACGGAACTCGATAACTGGGACAGAAACGCAAGGATCCGCCAGGCGCTCGGCCGTGGGCGCGGACGCGGATGTCGCGGTGCCGGTGGCAACCGCCGGCGCCTTCTTGACGCCCCTGAGAGGCTGGCCTAGAAGACCGCTCACGCTCGGGGTATGCCTCCGGCGTTCAGCGCGCGGTTGTAGCTCAGTCGGTTAGAGTACCGGCCTGTCACGCCGGGGGTCGCGGGTTCGAGCCCCGTCAACCGCGCCACTGCTGTCCCCGATGGCCTGGACGCACCGCCCTTGTCCTGGTCGGTCCGAGCAAGCTTGATCCGCTCGCGACGCACACCGGATTGAAGCCGGACACCGCGAACGGCGTCCGGGCCCCCCAAGGGTCAGAGCCGGCGCTGCGGCTCCAGGTCGACCGCGAAGAGTTCTTGGTCGGCCACATCCATCAGCCGCACCGTCATGATCCCCGTGGCCGCTTCGATTTCCACCACGCCGAAGAACTGGTAGCCGTCCGATGGCGGCAGGTTTGCGCCCATATCCGCGTCCGGCGCCTTGGCAAAGACCACTTCAGGTCCGAAGGTGTCGTCGTACTCGTTCGGTCCGAACGTCCCGGCGTGGAGCGGCCCCGAGACGAATTCCCAGAACGGTTCGAAATCCTGGAACTGGGCGCGGTCGGGGCTGTAATGGTGCGCCGCGGTGTAATGTACGTCGGCGGTCAGCCAGACCGTGTTGGTCACGCCGGCATGCTTGATGAAGCTCAGCACCTCGGCGATATCGAATTCGCGTCCCCGCACAGGCCCGTCGCCGTTGGAGGAGTTCTCGAACGCGCTGTCGCCGTCCCGGACGATCATCCCGATCGGCATGTCCGAGGCGATTACCTTCCAGGTTGCAGTCGAATTGGCCAGTTCGCGTTTCAGCCATTCCGTCTGCTCGGTGCCCAGATAGGCGGTTGGCTGCAGTTCGTCGTTCGCCGTGTTGTCGCTGCGATAGGTCCGCATGTCGATGAAGAAGATGTCGAGCAGCGGACCATAGGCGACCTTGCGGTAAACGCGATAGGGCTCCGGCGGGGTGACGCGCGTCGGCGTCATCTCGTGGAAGGCGCGGGCCGCTCGCGACGAGAGCAGCGCGACCGACTTCTCGCTGTAGCGGTCATCGTCCAGCACTTCGTCGGGGTACCAGTTGTTCAGCACCTCATGGTCGTCCCATTGGGTCAGAATGGGCACCTGCGCGTTGAACGCGCGGACATTTCCGTCCAGCATGTTGTAGAGGTACTGGCCGCGAAACTCGTCGAGCGTTTCAGCGACCTTGGATTTCTCCGGCGTCAAGAGGTTGCGCCAGACCGTACCGTCCTTCAGCGTGACTTCCTCGGTCATCGGGCCGTCGGCATAGACGTTGTCGCCGGAATGGATGAAGAAATCGGGGACATGAGCCAGCATCGTGGCATAGGTCCGCATGCCGCCGCGGTCGGCGTCGATGCCCCAGCCCTGACCGGCCGTGTCGCCCGACCAGACGAAACGGACGTCGCGCAGACCCGCAGGAGCGGTGCGGAAATGTCCGACGACAATCTCCGACATGCCATCGCTGTCGGACAGATCCTGCATCTGGACGCGGAAGAAGATGTCCTGATCGGCGGGCAGGCCGGTCAGTTCCAGCTTTCCGGTGCAGTCGGTCGCCGCGCCCACGGCCAGCGGCTGCACGCGCTGAGGATCGGCAAATGCTTCCGTCGTGGACCACTCGACCAGCATTTTCGCCTCGCGGTCGGCGCGCGCCCAGATCACGGCCCCGTTCTGGCTGATATCGCCCGACTGGATGCCGTGAGTGATGGCCGGCCGGCTTTGCGCCCGGCTGATTGCGGGCATGGCAAGATTTCCGGCGGCAGCGGCCGTCGTCAGAAGCGCGTGGCGGCGGGTCATTCGAATCCGGGGCATGGTGCGGGTTCCCTGTGCTGCGGTGGGCACATCATCGCGAGGGACATGTCGAGAGCATGACGTCCGCAGCAAGATTTCGCGGCAGATCGGTGACAGGTTGCGCGACCGTCTGGCGGGGAAATATTTCGCGGGCCGCGCCGGGAAACCGCTTGACCCCTGCCACGTCTCGGCCTATCCCGCCCGAACGCAGCGCGGACCCATGTCCGCCAAGCGATGCGCGGTTGTAGCTCAGTCGGTTAGAGTACCGGCCTGTCACGCCGGGGGTCGCGGGTTCGAGCCCCGTCAACCGCGCCATTCCATTCATCCAGGTATCACAATGGCCGGGCTGATCGTGCGTTCGGAACGTGTCGCTCGCGGCGGCGCTGCAAGTGTCCGGCGCAGGTCTGCGCGCGGCAGCCGCAGCGAGCGTCTGCCACGCGATGCCAGACGCTCGACGGTCCCGGCCGGTCAGACCTCGCGAAGTGCCGCGAGGATCCGTGCCCAGCTCCGGATTCCCTTGTGGAAGCTTGCAAGGTCGTATTTCTCGTTCGGGGAGTGAATTCGGTCGCTGTCATGCGCGAACCCGATCAGCATCGAATCCATCCCGAGTTCGGTCTTGAAATGACCAGCCACCGGGATCGATCCCCCGCCGCCGATGAACGCCGCCGGATCCGGCCATTCGTCGCTGAGCGCTTCGCGGGCCTTGGCGAAGGCCGGGTGATCCGTCGCCATCTGGCTTGCCGGGGAGCCGCCATGCGCCTCGAATTCGGCGGTGCAGTCGGGCGGAAGTCCGGCCTCGACCTGTGCGCGGAAGGCAGCGCGGATCGCAGCCGGGTCCTGCGTTCCCACCAGACGGAAGCTGACCTTCGCATGTGCCTTGGCGGGCAGCACGGTCTTGAACCCGGCGCCGGTATAGCCAGACCACATCCCGTTGATTTCGCAGGTGGGTTCGGACCAGAGCATTTCCAGCGGCGTCTTGCCGGCTTCGCCCGCCGGAGTGGTCAGCCCGACGCTGCCAAGGAAGCGGTCGGTGTCAAAGCCGAGCGCGTCCCATTGCGCCTTGAGGTCGGCTGAAAGCTTCGGCACCCCGTCATAGAATCCCGGCAAGGTCACGCGCCCGGTCGCGTCATGCAGCCCAGTCAGAATGCGGGCCAGCACCCGCGCCGGATTGGCCGCCAGCCCGCCATAGCCGCCCGAATGCAGATCGCGGCTTGCTGCGGAAATGGTGACCTGCTCACCGACGAGACCGCGCAGTTGGGTCACGATCGCGGGCACGCGCCCGTCGAATAGGCCGGTATCGCAGATCAGGGCGATGTCGGCGCGCAACTCGTCTGCGTTGTCGCGCAGGAATGGGACCAGCGAAGGCGAGCCGCTTTCCTCCTCGCCTTCGAGGAAGACGGTGATCCGGCAGGGCAGGGCGCCATGCACCGCCTTCCAGGCTCGACAGGCTTCGATGAACGTCATCAGCTGCCCCTTGTCGTCCGAGGCGCCGCGTCCGTGGATCACCCGGCCATCGGGCGTGTCGAGGATCTCGGGCTCGAACGGCGGGCGGTCCCACAGATCAAGCGGATCGACCGGCTGCACATCATAATGTCCATAGAACATCAGGTGCGGTCCGCCTTCGCCGCCCTGCGCCACGACCATGGGGTGTCCCGGCGTGGCCCGTTTCTCGGCGCGAAACCCAAGTCCGGCCAGATCGGCGACGAGCCGGTCTGCGGCCAGGTCGCAATCCCCTGCATGGACCGGGTCGGTCGAGATCGACGGAATGCGGATCAGCTCCGAAAGCCGCTTCAGGGCGTCGTCGAGGTCGGCATCGATGCGGTCGAGGGTGGCGGCAAGCGACATGGATCGTCCTTTCGGTGTGGCCGTGATGCCGACCGGATCGGCAATGGCGCTACCGATTGCATAGCCCGCCCCGCAGCGGGCGCAACCGCCCAGGCGCGCCGCATTGCCGGGTGTCCGCGCCCGCATCAATCATTCGGCACCAAAGTCGTGGCGGCAATTTGTAGCTTTGTGGAATATGTTGGTTGCCGCTACCGCCAAGACGCGGGTAAGAATTACGAGCCCTGACGGTCGAGGACTCCTCCGGACTCCCAATGGCCGCACAGCCGGAGGAACTGCCTTGGACTACGCCGCCAAACTCGATGCCGCCCTGAGCCGTCTGCATGAGGAAGGCCGCTACCGCACCTTTATCGACATCGAGCGGCGGAACGGGCAGTTTCCCCATGCGGTCTGGACCCGGCCCGATGGCCGCGAACAGGACATCACCGTGTGGTGCGGCAACGATTATCTCGGGATGGGTCAGCATCCCGCAGTGCTCGCGGCAATGCACGAAGCGCTGGATGCCACGGGCGCCGGCTCGGGCGGCACCCGCAACATTTCCGGCACGACGGTCTATCACCGCCGGCTCGAAGCCGAACTTGCAGACCTGCACCAGAAACCGGCGGCGCTGGTCTTCACCTCGGCCTACATTGCCAATGACGCGACCCTGTCGACGCTGCCGCGGCTGTTTCCGGGTCTGATCATCCTTTCGGATGAACTGAACCACGCCTCGATGATCGAGGGGATCCGTCACGGGCAGTGCGAGAAGCACATCTTCCGCCACAACGATGTGGCCCATCTGCGCGAAATTCTCGAAACCCTGGATCCGGCCGCGCCGAAGGTCATCGCCTTCGAGTCGGTCTATTCGATGGATGGTGATTTCGGGCCGCTTCGCGCAATCTGCGATCTGGCCGACGAGTTCGGGGCGCTGACCTATCTCGACGAAGTGCACGCAGTCGGCATGTACGGACCCCGCGGAGGCGGTGTGGCCGAGCAGGAGGAACTGCTGGACCGCATCGACATCATCAACGGGACGCTGGGCAAGGCCTTCGGGGTAATGGGCGGGTACATTGCCGGCTCGGAAAAGATGATCGACGCGATCCGCTCCTACGCGCCCGGTTTCATCTTCACCACCTCGATCCCACCCGTGGTGGCGGCAGGTGCGGCGGCATCGATCCGTCATCTGAAGACCGACCAGGCCCTGCGGATGCGGCACCAGGCGCAGGCTCGGATCCTCAAGGCCCGGCTGAAGGGCATGGGTCTGCCGCTCATCGACCACGGCAGCCACATCGTGCCGGTGCTGGTGGGCGATCCGGTGAAGTGCAAGATGATCTCGGACCGGCTGCTGATCGACAGCGGCATCTATGTGCAGCCGATCAACTTCCCGACCGTGCCCCGCGGCACCGAACGGCTGCGGTTCACGCCCTCGCCGGTGCATACGCCCGACGACATGGACCGTCTGATCCGGGCTCTTGACGCGCTGTGGTCGCGCTGCGCCCTGAGCCGCCAGGCGCTTTCGGCCTGATCGGCGACGTCGCGGCGCATCGCTCAAATGCGATGCGTCTTTCATGGCTCATATTGAGGGATTGTTAAGTTCTCGGGCTAAGTCTCGTGCGCAGTCCAGTCCACTGTGGTACATTTGCCGTAGCGAACCCCGGCAATCGAATCACGGGGACGTTTGGGGTTATGGGCAGCTGACATGGGACATGTCGCATGATGGTACGCGCTGGCGGTCCCTCGCATCCGCATGGTCGGAAGCTGAAGGGCTTTGACGACTACGAGTTCACGCTCGGGGATCTGATGCGGGGTGAACGGGCGACCCAGGGGAAGTCGCTGCTCGACGTCCAGCGCGAGACCAAGATCAAGGCCGAATACCTGGCGGGCATCGAGGACGCCGATCTGTCGGTCTTCGAGACACCCGGCTTCATCAGCGGATATGTCCGAACCTACGCCCGCTATCTGGGGATGGACCCGGACAATGTCTTTGCGCAGTTCTGCCGGGAAAGCGGGTTTTCGCACATTTCCGGCATCGAAGCGCGCATCCAGACCCGAACGCCCGTCAAGGCCAGGCAGGCGAGCGCCACCGCAAGTGCCTCGCACACGAATGCCCCGCTCACAAAGCGCGGCACGGTCAGCGATGCGGTTCTCGCGCGCAGCCCGTTGAGCGCCGCGCCGTCGACCGGGTTCTTCGAAGGGATCGAGGCCGGCGCGGTTGCGTCGATCTTCGTCCTGGCGGGGCTGGTCGCGGGGCTCGGATACGGCGCCTGGACGGTGCTTCAGGAAATCCAGCGCGTCACGACGGCGCCGGTCGAAACGCCGCTGACGGTCGCTTCCACCGACGAGCCGTCGCTGGAGACCGCGGGACTGGGTGTTGACAATTCGGCCCCCAGCGAAGCGGCGCTGGAGCGTCTCTATCGTCCTCAGGCTCTCGAAACGCCCGTGATGGTGCCGCGCGACGGTCCGATCGCCACACTCGATCCGGGCGCTCAGGGCGCCTTTGCCGCGTACGTGCCGACGGGCGCTGTGCCGATGGCGCCGCCGCCCGATGCCATCGAGGCTGCGGTTGCCGCGGCGATGGCGCCGGCCGAAATCGATCTCGCCGCTGCCGAAGGCGATACGCCTCTGGTCGTGGCCGGACCGCAGCCGGAACTGGCCCTGTTCGCGCGGCAGCCGTGCTGGGTGCGGGTGCGGGCCGCGGACGGCACCGTGCTTCTGGAGAAGATCCTCGAGAAGGGTGAGCGCTACGTGCTGCCGGAGAGCGAAACGCCGCCGTCGCTGCGCGCCGGCAATGCCGGGTCGCTCTATTTCGTGGTCAACGGCAAGGCGCTTGGGCCGGCGGGGCCGGGGGCCTCGGTCGTGAAGGATGTAGAGCTGTCAGCGGAATCGCTGCAAGCGTCCTACACCACCCCGGATTTGACCACCGATCCGGACCTTGCGAGCCTTGCAGCGCTGGTCCTCACGCCGGACGTGTCTCCGCTGCATCACTGACCGGCCCCGGTTGCAGTGGCGCGGCGGGCTGCCTATTGTCCGACGCGATCCTCCCCAGCCGGAACCTGAGCCATGTCGCACAATCCGATCCGCCCCTGGCGCAATGTGGAACGGCGCAAGTCACGCCGGATCATGGTCGGCTCGGTGCCGGTCGGCGGTGACGCGCCGATCTCGGTGCAGACCATGACCAATACCGACAGTTCGGATGTCGCCGCAACCCTGGCACAGGTCGTCGCCTGTGCCGAGGCCGGGGCCGACATCGTCCGCATCTCGACCCCGGACGCGGCCTCCACGCGCGCCCTGCGGGACATCGTGCGGGAAAGCCCGGTACCTATCGTCGCCGACATCCACTTCCACTACCGCCGGGCCATCGAAGCCGCTGAGGCGGGGGCCGCCTGCCTGAGGATCAATCCCGGCAATATCGGGGATGAAAAGCGGGTTCGCGACGTGATTGCCGCGGCGCGCGACCATGGCTGCTCGATCCGGATCGGGGTCAATGCCGGCAGCCTGGAAAAGGATCTGCTGGAAAAGTACGGCGAGCCATGCCCCGAAGCGATGGTCGAGTCCGGGCTCGACCATATCCGCATCCTGGAAGACAACGACTTCCACGAGTTCAAGATCAGCGTGAAGGCGTCGGACGTGTTTCTTGCCGCGGCGGCCTATCAGGCGCTGGCCGACGCGACCGACGCGCCGATCCATCTCGGGATCACCGAAGCCGGCGGGATGCTGTCCGGCACGGTCAAATCGGCGATCGGACTCGGAAACCTCCTGTGGCTGGGGATCGGCGACACGCTGCGGGTCAGTCTTTCCGCCGATCCGGTCGAAGAGGTCAGGGTCGGCTACGAGATCCTGAAATCGCTCGGCCTCAGGCACCGCGGCGTCAACATCATCTCGTGCCCGTCCTGCGCGCGGCAGGGTTTCGACGTGATCAGGACGGTCGAGATCCTCGAACGGCGCCTTGAACATATCAAGACGCCGATGAGCCTCAGCATCATCGGCTGCGTGGTGAACGGGCCGGGTGAGGCGCTGATGACTGATGTCGGCTTCACCGGTGGCGGGGCCGGGGCGGGGATGGTCTATCTTGCCGGCCGGCAGAGCCACAAGCTGTCGAACGCGCAGATGATCGATCATATCGTCGAGCAGGTGGAGCGCCGCGCTGCCGAGATCGAGGCGGAAAGCGCAGCGGCCGGGGCGGCCGGCAAGGCGGCCGAGTAGGGCGCGCGCGGGATTATTCGGTCCGCACCTGTTCGACGATACGCTGCATGTCGGCCAACGGCACATAGCCGCGGAGCATCTCGTCCGCGAGGACGAATGTGGGCGTGCCGTTGATCGCCAGTTTTTGCGCCAGAGCGTGGTTCGCCCGGATCTCTTCCGTCACCGCCGCATCGTCCATCGCGGCCAGAATTGCCGGGCCGTCAAGGTCGAGATCCCGCGCAAGACGGCTCAGCGCCGCGTCGTTCACCGGCCCCTGCAGCTTCATCAGGCTGTTATGCGCCTTCTCGTAAGCGGCGTCCCCCGCCACCTCGCGCGTGGCGATGGCGAAGCGCGCAGCCTGCACGGAATCTTCGCCGAGGATCGGGAACTCCTTGACCACGAAGCGGATGTTGCCATCGCTCTCGACAAGGCTCGCGACGTCATCGAAGGCGCGGCGGCAATAGCCGCACCGGTAATCCATGAACTCGACCAGGGTGACGTCGCCGTCCGGATTGCCCCCGACCCAGGACACGCCGTCCTCGAAGATCGCGGCCTTGTTGTCGCTGATCATCGTCTTGTCGGCTTCGCCCTGCTGGGCCTGCTGACGCTGTTCGAGAACCGCAACGGCCTCCATGATCACTTCGGGATGTTCCAGAAGATAGGCCCGGACCTGCGCCTGGAAGGCATCCCGTTCGGCATCGGACATGGCATTGAGGTCGAGCGCCCGCGCGGGCGCGGCTCCGATCCCGAGGGCAATCAGCGGCACGGCAAACCACGTCAACTTGGTCACGTTCATCGTCTCCTCTTTTCGGCAGCCGCCGCACGAATGATATCCTGGGCGCGTTCCCAGCCAGGCGAGCCGACCGGAAGCTGCCCGGCAGCCCGTTGTGCATGTATATCGGCATCTTCCAGCCGGCCTGCCAGTGCGTATCGCTCGGCCGTCGCCAGCGAGGCATTGCCCTGATCCCCGGCACGGGCATAGGCAATGGCCAGATCGCGCAGCATCGCCGCGTCGTAGCGGTCGCGCGCGCGGGCCCGCTCCAGAACCTCGATCGCCTGCGCGTTCGACGCGGCGGTGTTCTGCGCCAGCAGCGCTCGGCCGTATCCGGCGAGGATCAGCGACTCGGTCGGGGCCAGTGCCGCGGCCTTCTCGTAGGCCGTAACCGCAGCACCGGGATTGGCCGACTCGATCTCCATCCAGCCCAGAAGTTCCTCGGCGTAGGCGTCGTCGGGACGGCGCTCGATCACGACGCCGATGGCTTGACGCGCATTGGTCATGTCGGAGTCGCGGAAATAGGCGACTGCCCGGGCGATCTGTGCCGCGTCCGACGTGTCGGACGCCTTCAGGCGGCTGAACGTGTAGCTGGGCGGTCGAAGGTAGGCCGACAGCTTCGCCTTGGACCGGTCGAACCAGTAATTCGCCTCCTGATGATCCTCCGATGGCAGCGGCTTCATCGATGCGACCGCCAGATCCACCGCCCGAATCCGGTCGCGGGTCAGCGGATGGGTCTGGTTGTAGGGATCCTGGCGTTCGGGCAGCAAGGCTTCCTGCCCTTCGAACAGCGACAGGACGCGCCGGAACGCCTGCGGGTCGATACCCGAACGCGCAAGAAAGGCGATCCCGGAATTGTCGGCTGCGGCCTCCTCCTGCCTCGTATGGCCGAAGAAGACCCGCATCGCCGACGAATGGGCGCCCATCGCAATCCCGGCCCCGGCACCCGGATGGCCCGAGACAGCCCCCGCGGCGACCCCGGCCGCCAGACCCAGAAGGGTGGCATTTCGTGCCGCCTGGGCGTTCAGCCCGCGCCGGGCGACATGGCCGTTGGCGATATGGCCGATCTCGTGCGCAATCACCGCCTGAAGCTCGGCCGCGGATTGCAGCCGCAGGATCAGTCCCGCATTGACGAAGACCACCCGGCTGTTCACCACGAAAGCGTTCATCGCCATATCGTTGACCACGATGACCTGGGTGCGGCTCGCCGGAAGCCCGGCCGCAGTCAAAAGCGGGCGCGCCAGGATGTCCAGGCCGTGTTCGATTTCGGCATCGCGCAACAGCCCGACCGCCAGGGCCGGCGACGCGGCGGCGAGTCCGGTCAGCAGTGCAAGGCAAAGCGCGATACGGCGGACGAGCGGCATTGACCTCCCTTGAGGGGGATGCGAACGGATCCCGGGATCATTGGGAGAGATTGATGAAGAACTCAAGGCGCAGCGCCGTCGATCCCTTCATCGTGATGGATGTGGTACAGTCGGCCGCCGAGGCGGAAGCGGCCGGCCGGCGGATCATCCACATGGAGGTCGGTCAGCCGGGCACCCGTGCACCGGCGCTGGCGCGGAGCGCCGTCGCGGCTGCGCTGGACGCGCAGCCCTTGGGGTATACCGTCACGCTCGGTCTTCCGGTCCTTCGGCGCAGCATCGCGCAGCTCTACGCGCGCTGGTACGGGATCACGCTGGACCCGGCACGGGTCGTGGTGACCACGGGATCGTCGGGTGCCTTCCTGCTGGCGTTCAGCGCGCTTTTCGATACCGGCGCGCGGGTCGGCGTATGCGAGCCGGGCTATCCGTCCTACCGCCATATCCTGAAGGCCCTCGGCCTTTCGGCAGTGGGCGTCCCGACCCATGCTGCGGCCGGGCACCGGCTTCGGCCCTCGGACCTGCCGGACGGCCTGGAAGGACTGATCCTCGCGTCGCCGAACAACCCGACCGGCACGATCCACGATCGCGCCGAACTTGCGGCCCTGATCGCGCGCTGCAGCGAAGCCGGGACGGCCTTCGTGTCGGACGAGATCTATCATGGCCTGCATTACGGCGACCGCGCGGTTTCGGCGCTGGAGATCAGCGACGACGTCTACGTGATCAACTCCTTCTCCAAGTATTTTTCGATGACCGGCTGGCGGGTCGGCTGGATGGTCGTGCCCCCGGATCAGGTGCGGGTGATCGAACGCCTGGCGCAGAACATGTTCGTCTGCGCCCCCCATGTGAGCCAGGTTGCCGCGCTGGCCGCACTCGACGCCGCGGACGAGCTGGAGCAGAACCGCGCGCATTATGCGGAAAACCGCCGGCTGATGCTTGAGGGGCTGCCGAAAGCCGGGTTTGCCCGCCTGGCGCCGCCCGATGGCGCTTTCTACTGTTATGCCGATGTTTCGGACCTGACCGATGACAGCCGTGCGCTGGCGTCCCGGATGCTTGCCGAGGCCGGAGTGGCGGTCACGCCGGGCCTCGATTTCGACCCGGTCCGTGGTTCGCAAACGTTGCGCTTCTCCTATGCCGCCACGACCGCAGACATTCAGGAAGGCCTGGCGCGACTGGCGGACTTCATGAGGCGCTGGCAGGGCACGCGGGCGGCAGGGTGAGATAGGGTCGAGCGCGACGGTTCTGCATCACAATTCGCGCAGGCGTAGTTGTGATTTTGACCCTCCCCCCGCCGCACGGTATAGGCACGGGCACAACAGAGCGGAAGGCCTTCGCGTGCTGCGTTTCATCCTCGGAATCTTTGGCGCCATCTTCAGTTTCATCACCATCGGTGCGGTGCTTGCCGCGCTGATCGTGGGCGGCGTGTTCTGGATGTATTCCCGCGATCTTCCGAACCACGAACAGCTGGCCCAGTACGCACCGGCGACGATCAGCCGGGTCTACGATTCGCAGGGCGAACTGATCGACGAGTTTGCGCGGGAGCGCCGCATCTTCGTGCCGTCCTCCGAGATCCCCGATCTCGTGAAGGAGGCGTTCATCTCGGCCGAGGACAAGAACTTCTACAGCCACCACGGCTACGATCCGATGGGGATGGTGGCGGCGGTGGTCGGGATGGCCCGTGGCGGCTCGCTCCGCGGCGCGTCCACGATCACCCAGCAGGTGATGAAGAACTTCCTGCTGTCCTCGGATCGCTCGGCCGAACGCAAGATCAAGGAACTGATCCTGGCCACGCGGCTGGAACAGACTCTGTCCAAGGACAAGATCCTGGAACTCTACCTGAACGAGATTTATCTCGGCCAGAACAGCTATGGCGTGGCGGCGGCGGCGCAGACCTATTTCAACAAGGAACTCGACGAGTTGCGGCCCGAAGAGGCGGCCTATCTCGCCTCGCTGCCCAAGGCGCCGTCGACCTATCACCCGGTCCGCGACCGCGAGCGTGCGACCGAACGGCGGGATTTCGTGCTGCGCGAGATGTATCAGAACGGATATCTCGACCGGGCGGCCTATGAGGCCGCGCGCGCCGCGCCGCTCAAATCGGTCCAGGGCGGCGACTATCCGAGCTTCCGCGCCGCGCTGCCGCCGCGCGGGTATTTCACCGACGAGATCCGCCGCCAGCTGACCGAGGATTTCGGCGAGGCCGAGTTCTTCACCGGCGGTCTCAGCGTGCGCTCGACGCTGGTCCCGGAGATGCAGGACTACGCGGCCGAAGCACTGCGCCACGGGCTGGAGAAATATGACCGGTCCCGGGGTCTCTGGCGGGGCACGGGTGTCGAGATCCCGACCGAGAAGCTGGCCAACGAGTCGGCCTGGCGCAGCGCCCTCGGCGCGGCCCGGCTGGCACGCGACATCGAGGGCTGGCACGTGGCCGTCGTGCTCGATACGGACGGCAATCAGGCCCGGATCGGAATCGAGGACCAGCCGGTTGACGCGGCGACGGATTTCATCCCGGTCAGCGAGATGACCTGGGCGCACCGGCGCGGGCAGGGGCGCACCCAGGCGCCTTCGGATCTCCTGAAGCCGGGAGACGTGGTGTATGTGAGAGCCGAAACCAACGACAGCGGCGCCGTCACCCATTATTCGCTCCGCCAGATCCCGGAGGTCGAGGGCGCCTTCGTCGCGATGGACGTGAACACCGGACGTGTCATCGCCATGCAGGGCGGCTTCTCGTACCAGTATTCGGTCTTCAATCGCGCCACACAGGCCACCCGGCAGCCCGGCTCGTCCTTCAAGCCGTTCGTCTACGCCGCGGCGCTCGACAACGGCTACACCCCGGCAACAATCGTCGTCGACGCGCCGATCGAGGTGAATGTCGGCGGCACGATCTGGCGGCCGAAGAACTACTCTGACAAGTATTACGGTCCGACGCCGCTCCGTACCGGGATCGAGAAATCCCGGAACCTGATGACCGTGCGTCTGGCGCAGGCAGTGGGCATGAACAAGGTCGCGGAATATGCCGAGAAGTTCGGCGTCTACGACGACATGCCGGCCTATATCGCCAACGCGCTCGGCGCGCAGGAGACGACGCTCTACCGGATGGTGACTGCCTACGCGATGTTCGCCAATGGCGGCGAGCGCATCAAGCCGACGCTGGTGGACCGGATTCAGGACCGCTGGGGCAACACTGTCTATCGCCACGACACACGGACGTGCGTCGATTGCGAAACCCTCCTGCTGCCGGAGGGCGAAGCGCCGCGGATCGAATCCGACCGTGAGAGGGTGATGGACCCGATCACCGCCTACCAGCTCACGTCGATGATGCAAGGCGTGGTCGAGCGCGGCACCGCAGCGGGCGCGGTTCACCTGCCGGTTCCCACGGCGGGCAAAACCGGTACCACCAACGACGAGAAGGACGTCTGGTTCATCGGCTTCACGTCCAACATCGTGGCGGGCTGCTACATCGGGTACGACCAGCCCCGACCGCTGGGCCACGGGATCTCGGGCGGCGGTACCTGCGCACCGGTCTTCAACGAGTTCATGCAGCACGCGGTCAAGGTCTATGGCGGTGCGCCCTTCACGGTGCCGCCCGGAGGTCACTTCATCAAGATCGACCGGGTGACCGGCGCTCGGCTCTCGGACGATGCCAGCGGTCGCAACGTTGTTGCGGAATATTTCCGCGACAACGTCGACACCAATTTCGGCGCCGCCGTGGTGGATGGCGGGTTCGCGATGGGTGCCAACTTGCCGATCTATTCCCGCGCCGAAGCGCTGGAATCGCAGACCGAGGTGACGACCTCGACCGGTCAGCGTGCCACGCTGCCGAAGAAGGCGGGGTTCGGTGCGATCAGTTCCGGCGGGCTTTACTGACCCTGGCCCGCCTTGCCTGTCCACGGGCGCCTGCTATAACCGGGTGTCCCAAGCATCGGCTGCGGCGTATGTCGCGGTCGGGGGCAGGGACCGAATGATGTTTCGCAAGGGGTCGCGATGCGCGCGGAAATCCAGAACACGGTGGCCGAGGTTGAGAAGTCGCTGAAGTTGCTGGCGCAGCGGATGGACTGGGATACCGCCCAGCACCGGCTGGAGGAATTCAACGCGATGGCCGAGGCTCCCGGCCTGTGGGATGACCCGGCCCACGCGCAGAAGCTGATGCGCGACCGCCAGATGCTGGTGGATGCGATCGAGACCTATATCGGCCTCAAGCGCGACCTCGAAGATCAGATCGAACTGATCGAGCTTGGCGAGGCTGAGGGCGACGCCGAGGTCGTGCGTGACGCCGAGGCGACGATCAAGGCGTTGCGCGAGACGGCGGCGGCAAAGGAGATCGAGGCGCTGCTCGACGGCGAGGCGGACGGGAACGACACCTTCCTGGAGATCAATTCGGGCGCGGGCGGCACGGAATCCTGCGACTGGGCGGCAATGCTGGCGCGAATGTATGTCCGCTGGGCCGAGGCCCATGGTTACGAGGTGGAACTGCAGTCCGAGAATCCGGGGGAAGAGGCCGGGATCAAGTCGGCTTGCTACAAGATCTCGGGCCACAACGCCTATGGATGGCTGAAGACAGAATCGGGCGTGCACCGTCTCGTGCGTATCTCGCCCTATGACAGCGCCGCACGGCGCCATACCTCGTTCTCGTCGGTCTGGGTCTATCCGGTTGTGGACGACAACATCGAGATCGAGGTGAACCCGGCCGATATCCGGATCGACACCTACCGCTCGTCCGGCGCGGGCGGGCAGCATGTCAACACCACCGACTCCGCGGTGCGGATCACCCATATGCCGACCGGGATCGTGGTGACGTCGTCCGAAAAATCCCAGCACCAGAACCGCGACATCGCCATGAAGGCGCTGAAGTCGCGGCTCTACCAGATGGAACTTGACCGGCGGAACGCCGCCATCGCCGAAGCGCATGAGGCCAAG
Organism: Paracoccaceae bacterium; assembly: GCA_020425125.1. Classification (GTDB taxonomy): domain Bacteria; phylum Pseudomonadota; class Alphaproteobacteria; order Rhodobacterales; family Rhodobacteraceae; genus Meridianimarinicoccus. The sequence continues at coordinate 64,070 of JAGQRV010000015.1, forward strand.
GGCGAGGCCGGCTGGGGCAACCAGATCCGTTCGTATGTGCTCCAGCCCTACCAGATGGTGAAGGATCTGCGGACGGGGGTGGAAACGTCGGACACGCAAGGCGTCCTCGACGGGGATCTGGACCAGTTCATGGCTGCGACGCTGGCGCTGGAACTGACCGGAAAGAGCCGCGCCGAGGCCCGCGCCGAGGGCTGACAGGCCCAGTCCCCCCGGCCTGCGCGGCAGGGCGCCGCGGGAGCGCAGAGGCCGCATCCGCAGCGATTGACAGGCCCCGGCGCAGACGCCACGCTTCAGGGTAAACGCACATCACGTGCTCGCGATCAGGAGGAGTCTGCCATGCCCGCCGAGCCGGTCCCCGATTTCCGGACCACCGACGCTCCGCCGTCACCCCCCGCCGTTCTGCGTCCCGTCACCTATGACACACTGCGGTCCGCACTGCAGAAGGGGTTCGAGGATTTCCGGGCCGAACCGGGCTGGGGCCTGTTCTTCGGCGGCGCCTACGTGATCGGCGGTTTCATCCTCTGGGCGATTGCGCTCTGGATCGGCAATGTCGGCCTGATGGTGCCGCTCGCCTTTGCCTTCCCACTGATCGGACCTTTCGCGGCGATTGGCCTTTACGAGGTGAGCCGGCGCCGGGAGAGCGGGGAGCCGCTGGGACGAGCCGAAGTTCTCGGGGCGGTTTTCCGGCAAAGGAACGGTCAAATCCCGTTCCTCGGTGTCGTGATGCTCTTCATGGCGCTGGTCTGGATCGTGCTGTCGCGGCTGACATTCGCGATCTTCATGGGCAACCACACGATGACCAACGTGTTCACCTCGACCGGCATCCTGTTCAGTTTCGACGGCTTCTTCATGGTGCTGGTCGAACTGGCGGTCGGTTTCTCGGTTGCTTTTCTGGTCTATGCGATCACCGTGATCGGGATGCCGATGCTGCTGGACCGGGAGGTGGATTTCGTCACCGCGATGATCACCAGCTTCGAAGTGGTGACATCGAACCTGAGGCCCATGCTTGCATGGGCGGTGCTCCTGGCTGCGCTGCTGCTTGTCGGATTGCTGCCGGCGTTCCTCGGCCTGTTCATCGTCTTGCCGGTGCTTGGCCACGGCACCTGGCACCTCTATCGCAGCGCGGTGGCGGCGGCCTGACCTCGCAGCGGCGCCCAGTTCTCGCCGGGCCGACCCGATCGGCCCGGCATTGACTGCAGCGGGGATACCTGCCGATTTCGGGGTACGAATTTGTACGGCCATCGAAACGGCATGTCACGAGAACCCTAGACCCGGGCTCACCGGGACGAGGGCTCGGACACGTGGCGTTGGGAAATCAGCTGCCGGATTGTGCCGACGGGGTGTCCGCTGCACCGGAACTCGGCGCAGGTGCGGCGAGATTTGGACGGCTGGACTGACCGCCGGTCTTGAGCGGATCTTCCTGGCGCTGGACCGAGCCCTCGAAATGGGCGCCGCTCTCGATCGCGATGGTCTTGTGGATGATGTCGCCTTCCACCTTCGCGGTCGAGGTCAGCCGGACCTTCAGCCCGCGGACCTTCCCGATCACATGGCCATTGACGACCACATCATCGGCGACCAGTTCCCCACGAATGGTGGCGGTTTCGCCCACGGTCAGCAGATGGGCATAAATGTCGCCCTCGATCGTGCCTTCGACCTGAACGTCGCCCGAGGTGCGCACATTGCCGGTGATGGTCAGGTCGCTCGACAGAACGGATGCCGGCGGCTTGACCTTGGAGGCCGGGCTCGGCGATGTCGAAAAGTCCTGAGGCGCCGGACGGGCGTCGGCGGGCTTGTCGGCTTCACCGGCCTTCGGGGCGGTTTCGGGGCCCCTGTGCTTAGAGAACATCTCGTGCAGCCTTGATATAGATCAACGGATCGACGGGCGCGCCGCCCACGCGCACTTCATAATGAAGATGTGTGCCCGTCGAGCGACCGGAATTCCCCATAGCACCGATGCGGTCCCCGCGCGAGACCCTTTGGCCGACTTTGACTTCGATTTTCGACAGATGGGCGAACCGGGTCTCGATCCCGAATTCATGCTGAATCCGGATCAACCGGCCGTAGCCGGATTCCCGACCCGCGAAGATCACGACCCCGTCGGCGCTGGCATAGATCGGCGTGCCATAGGCGCCCGCCCAGTCGAGCCCGGCATGAAGCCGCTTGCCGCGCCGGAACGGGTCCGAACGGTAGCCAAAGCCCGAGGTCTGGCGCACCGTGGCCTCGACGGGGATCGCGAACGGAATCTTGTCCGCGGCCATCTTGTAAAGGGTCAGCAGGTCCATCTGGTCCATCACCGCCTTGGCCCGCAGCTCGTCCGGGGTTGGTGCGAACCCCTTTGTCGAGAAGGCGATCGGGCTCAGCGGCCCGCCTTCGCCCGAGGTCTCCGAACGGACGTCGTCGATCAGCTTGTCGGGCTCAAGGCCAACCTGGCGAAACATCTTGTCCAGCGGCTTGACCGCGAGGGTCATGGCATCCTCGAGCTGCGCAAAAATGCGGTCGCTTTCGGACTGCTGCGCATCGAGTTCCTCTTCCAGCTCGGCAAGGCGCTGGCCGGCCTGCGAGGCCGTGGCCTGCGCCGTGTCGCGCTCCGCGCTTGTGCGGTCGAGCGCATCGGTCAGCAGGGCGGCGGTCTTCTCGGCTTCGGCGCGGCGGCGTTCAAGCTCGTCGAGGGCCGAAGCCGCATTGCCGCTGTCGACGACCGCAAGCTTCGCTTCGGCGCTGTCGCGTTCGCCCATGCTCTGCTTCAGCAGGCGCTGCAATGCGGCCGTGGTCTGCTCGAGCTCGCGGATGCGCATGTCCGAGGCGAAAATCCGGTCCTGGAAGCCGGACACCTCGCCGAGCGCCTCGTCGTAGCTGTGCTGCGCCTCCAGCGCGGCTGCGCGCTGCCGGTCGCGTTCGTCGGCCAGATCCTGGATGCGGCGTTCATAGAGCGCCTTTTCGGTGGCGACCGCCTGATGGGCTCCGGCTCCCTTGACGACATCGATGACCAGATACGTGGTTGCAACCACCGACCACGACACCAGCGCCAGAATTGCTGCGCCTGCGAGAAGGTGCTGGCGCGGCCCCAGCCGGACGAACCTCGTGCCGCTTTCGGACTTGACGAAAATGCGTTTCTCGGGGAAGGCGCGGCGAAGAAGGCCCGGTCTGGCGGTTTCCGAGTTTTCTGTCACGCGGGATTCCTCTCCCCCCTTTTTATGCGTGCAAAACAGAACGTTAGCCGAGTCCGTTCTGACTTCGCCCGTCCCATCCCGGGCTGCGGATAGCGCGACTGCCGCCGCGCTGGCAACCTCGCGGCAAGTCATCCACCATTAACGGCAAGAATCCGCCGGCCCACAGGCCGGCGGGAACCGGCCTAACAGGTTTGAATGACTGTTTGACAAGCTGTAGTTGCTGCAGTGCAGCGCGCGGCGGGGCCGCGCGGCTCAAAGCGCGGCGACGGCCTCCAGAACCTCGGCCACATGGCCCTTCACCTTCACCTTGCGCCAGATCCGCGCAACCGTGCCGTCGCTGTCGATCAGAAACGTTGAGCGCTCGATCCCCATCGATTTCCGGCCGTACATATTCTTCTCGACCCAGACGCCATAGCGCTCGCAGACGTCGCTTTCGGCGTCGGAGAGGAGTGCGATGCCCAGATCGTGCTTGGCGCGAAACTTTCCGTGCGCGGCAATGCTGTCCTTCGAGATGCCCAGGACGGTGGCGCCGGAATTCCGGAATGCATCCGCTTCGGCGGTGAAGTCCAGCGCCTCCAGCGTGCAACCGCTGGTATCGTCGCGGGGATAGAAATATACCACGACCGGTCCACCTTCGAGGCTCGACAGCGTCACCTCCGGGCCGCCATCCTGGGGCAGGGTGAAATCCGGGGCGGTCTGGCCGATCTCGATCATGGGAGCCTCCTGAAATGGCGGTCGTGCTTGCGCGGTGTTCCTACACGGGGCACAGAATGTCCAGCCGCGGGGGGCAGACGGCAGGGGAAAGCGGTTGGGAACCGGACGATGACGCGACGGCGCAGGATGACACGGCGGGCCCGTGCCGTGCTGCTGTGGAGCCTCAGACTGACACTCGTTGCAGTGCTCGGAATCGCGGCGCTCCTCTGGTTTGCGACCCGATCCCCTGTTACGGCACCGGACTGGCTGACCGGGCGGGTCGTCGCTGCGCTGGATCAGGCCCTTGCGCCGAGCGGGCTGGCGGTTTCGCTGGACCGGCTCAGCCTCGATCTGCGCAACGATTTCACACCGGCGATCCGCGCCGAAGGAATGACCCTTTCAGACCGGACGGGCACCCCTCTGCTGACGCTGGATCAGATCGTCGCAGTGTTCAATGCCGAGGCGTTGCTGAAAGGCCGTGCCACTCCCACGGCACTTCGGGCCAGTGGCGCCACGGTCAACCTCGGGCGGGACGAAAGGGGTCAGCTCAGCCTTCGACTGGGCCGGCAGACCGTGATGGAAGGCGCGCCAAGCCCGGGCGCGATGCTGGACCGGTTGCGCGGCATTCTCGATACGCCGCGGTTTGCCGGCCTTGTCAGCGTCGGAATCGAAGACGTGTCGCTCGGCTTTGACGACGCCTACAGGGGACACAAGCTCTCCAGCGAGAACGGCTATCTGCGACTGGAGCGGACGTCCGCAGGCGCACTCAGGCTGGATGCCGATCTCGGCCAGGTGGCAGGCGTCGGCGAGGTCGGCGCCGCGCCGGGTCACGTGGGTGTCATGGTCGACAGCCCTGCGCCGGGCGCCGCCGATGGCCGCGTCTCGCTGCGCGGCGTGGTTCCGGCCCGCATCGCCGGAATTGCCGGGGTCTTGCCATTGGCCGATCTCCTCGCGAGGATCGACGCCCCGGTCTCGCTGTCCCTCAGAGGAGGGCTTGATAGAGACGGTCAGGTCGGCGCGCTGTCGGGATCAATCTCGGTCGGCGACGGGCGGCTGGATCTGCCGGGCCGGGACGCACCGCTTGAGATTGACCAGGCGCGCAGTGACCTGGCACTGAGTGCAGCAAAGGATGACCTGACACTGTCCGACCTGACGGTCAGCGCGCCGCTGTTCGAGGTCTCCGGCAGGCTGGAGCTTAGCGCCGATGCGGCGGCAGGGGCTCCCGACGGGGCGATCATTGCTCAGGCAGCGCTGACCCGGCTCAGCGTCACCGCGGAGCAGTTCTATGCGACACCGCTCGTTCTGGACGGTCTCTGGGCGGATCTGCGGTATGATCGCAACAGTGATGAGGTCGAGATCGCCTCGTTGACGGCCACGCAGAAGGATCTGCGTCTGGTCGCCAGCGGCAGCCTGCGGGCCGCGCGCCACCCTGCGGGCCCGGGACACGATGAAGCGCCGCCGGGGCTTCAGAGTCTGGCGCTCGACGTCTCGGCAGACAGGATCACGCCGGCACAGCTTGTCGCGCTCTGGCCCGACGGGCCGGCACAGGGCGCGCGGGAGTGGATCGGCGAGCGCGTGGAGGGCGGCGAGTTCCGCAACGCCCACGCCGCGCTCCGCATGGCCCGCGGGGGCGAGCCCGATCTGGGTGTGACCTTCGAGATGGCCGATGCCATCGTTCGCCCAGTGCCGGTCCTGCCACCGATCACCGACGGGAAGGGAATGGGGCAGATCACCGGTCACACGCTGGCGATCCGCGTCGCGAGCGCCCGGATGGCGCCACCGGAAGGCGCGCCGATCGCGCTCAGCGACGGCGATATCGAGATTGCCGATTTCACCACACCGCATGCGCCGCTTCAGGTGCGGCTCCAGGCGCGCTCGAATGCGGAGTCGGCGTTGTCGCTGCTGTCACACCCGCCGTTCCGGGACGACGGTCCCGAGGCAGACAGCGACGTGGGACTCGCTCCGGACGAGGCGGAAGGCAACGTCGCTCTCACCATTTCGCTGACTGTCCCACTTAGGAAGTCGACCCGGTTCAAGGATGTGGACTTCGCCGTAACCGGCACGATCGACGAATTCCGGAGCACCGAGCTCTTGCCGGACCGCACCCTGACGTCGGACCGGCTGGCAATCGCCGCGGACCCGCGGACGGTCACCGTGTCGGGTCCTGCCGAGGTGGACGCACAGCCGATGGACGTGCGGTACACGCACCCGTTGCGGGACCGGAGCGCCCCTGAGGGGACACCAACGGATCCCTCGACTGTCCGCGCCGAGGGGCCGCTCACCGACGCGCTGGCGCGCACCTTCGGCGTTGCGCTGCCGAAGGGGGCGGTAACGGGGGCGGGCCGCATCACCGCCGACATCACCCTTCCCAAGGGAGCGCCGCCGGTACTGAAGCTGCATGGCGATCTGGCCGGCCTGAGTGTCTCGATCCCCGCACTCGGGGTCGGCAAGGGCCGCGGCACCGCGGGCACGCTGGACGTCAGCGGGCGACTTGGGCCCGACGCTCGGCTTGACCCGATCAAGGTCGTCTTTCCGGGGCTGTCGCTCGATGCGTCGACCGATCTCGTGCAGGGGCAGGGTGCCGAAGCCGTGACCCTCAAGCGGATCCGGATCGGGCGCTGGCTCGACGCGCGCGGCACGTTCTGGCCGGGTCACTCGGGCACGCCGCGGGTGGCCCTTTCCGGCGGGACGCTCGACATCCGCAATCTGCCGAAGCGCGGTGGCAGCGGGGGGCCGGGTCTTACCGGGATCGATGTGGCGCTGGACCGCGTGGTCGTGACCGACCGGATCGCCCTGACAAACATGCGCGGCCACCTTTCCGGACGGCTGTCAGGCGTTCTCGACGGGCAGATGAATGGCGGTCCGGCCGTCAACGTCACGCTGTCTGCGCAGGATGGCGGCCTGGCGATCCGCCTGAAGGGAAATGACGCCGGGGCGATTCTGCGCGCCGCCAGGCTCTTCGACACACTCCACGGCGGGGCTCTGGACCTCAGGCTCGTCCCGGCAGGGCGCGAGCGGTATCGTGGCCAGGCGCATATCACAGACGCCGCATTGCGCGACGCGCCGGCCATGGCGGAGTTGCTGTCGGCGCTCAGCATTATCGGCGGACTCGATCAACTCGCGGGCGAAGGCATTCGGTTTTCCGACATCCGGACGGATTTCATATTTGCGCCCGATCGGATCGACGTCCAGTCGGGCAGCGCGGTCGGCGCCTCGATCGGGCTGTCCTGCGAAGGCAGCGTGGATCTGAGGCGGGACTGGCTCGATCTCCAGGGCGTTGTCTCGCCGGTCTTCTTTCTCAATCGTGCCGGCGGTGTCCGTCCGGGCGAGGGGTTGATCGGGATCAACTACCGTCTGACCGGGCCGGCCGCCAAGCCGAAGATCTCGGTCAATCCGCTGTCGATCCTCGCCCCGGGGTTCCTGCGGGAGATTTTCCGCGGCCGGAACGAACCGCCGGGCGTTTCGCGTGAGAGCGGGGACTAAACCGTGCAGCTCAGCGATTTCGATTTCGATCTCCCGGACGATCTGATCGCGACCCGCCCGGTGCGGCCGCGCTCCGCCGCTCGACTTCTCGTTGCGAGCCGGGGCGGAGAGACGGACGCGCATGTGCAGGATCTGCCGCGGTTCCTGCGGCCCGGAGACCGGCTCGTCCTGAACGACACGAAGGTGCTTCCGGCGCGGCTCAGCGGCATCCGAAGCCGCGCCAGTACCAGCGGCAGCGGGACGGCGCGGATCGAGGTCACGCTGCTTGAACCGCGGCCGGGCGGCATCTGGTCGGCGCTGGTCAGGCCTCTGCGCAAGGTGCGGGACGGTGAAGTGATCGCTTTCTCGGATAGACTGTCGGCGCGCCTGATCGGCCGGGAGCCGGACAATACCGCGCGGCTGGAGCTGAATCTGACCGGCTCCGATCTGGAAGCGGAACTGGGCCGCAGCGGTGCGATGCCCCTGCCGCCCTATATCGCCGCGCGCCGCCCCGCCGATGCGCAGGACCTGACCGACTACCAGTCGGTCTTCGCGCGCCGGGTCGGGGCAGTGGCGGCACCGACCGCCTCGCTCCATTTCGACGCGCCGCTGCTTGCTGCGCTCGCCGAGATGGAGGTCGGATTTTCGCACGTCACGCTGCATGTCGGGGCGGGCACGTTCCTGTCGGTCAAGGTCGAGGACCCGCGCCAGCACCGGATGCATGCCGAATGGGGCGAGGTCTCCGAAACGACGGCTGCCGAGATCGCCGCGACGCGGGCGTCTGGGGGGCGGATCGTTCCGGTCGGCACGACCGCGCTGCGGCTGATCGAGACTGCCGCCCGTAGGACCGGCCGCGTCGAACCCTGGGCGGCCCCGACGGACATCTTCATCTATCCGGGATTCACCTTCCACACGACAGATGCGCTGATGACCAATTTTCACCTTCCGCGGTCGACCCTCATCATGCTGGTTTCGGCATTGATGGGGACCGATCGGATTCGCGCGATCTACGCCCATGCGGTAACGCAGCGCTATCGCTTCTTCTCCTATGGGGACGCGTCGCTCCTGATCCCCGGTTGATCCTTCGAGCCGCGCAACCGTTGGAGTAGGGATTTCCGGCAACAGGAGGATTTTGCCCCGCCGTTCGGCGCAATCGCTGTTCCCATCTCCGCGCCCAAATTGTAGGCGGTCAGAAAACGCGTCGCATGACCTGGTCGAACCGATGATCGAGACCCTTTCCCGGACCTGGGCGCTTCTGCTTGGGGTGATGTTCCTGATGGTCGGCAACGGCATCCAGGGCACGCTTCTCGGCGTCCGCGGATCGATGGAGGGCTTTTCGACATTCCAACTGTCGCTTGTGATGTCGGCCTATTTCGCCGGGTTCCTCGGCGGCTCGCGCTTCGCGCCCGACCTGATCCGCAGGGTCGGCCACGTCCGGGTCTTCGCCGCGCTCGGCTCGTTCATCTCGGCGATCCTGATCCTCTACCCCACGGTCACCAATCCCTGGGCATGGATCGGTCTTCGCGTGCTGATGGGGTTCTGTTTCTCGGGGGTCTACGTCACCGCGGAAAGCTGGCTGAACAATGCCACCAGCAACGCCAATCGCGGCCTCGCCCTGTCGCTCTACATGGTCGCGCAAATGATTGGCATCATCTCGGCGCAGGGCCTGATGACCGCGACCGACCCGAGCGGATTCATTCCCTTCGTGATTCCGTCGGTGCTGGTGTCGATCGCCTTCGCCCCGATCCTGCTGTCGATCACGCCGACGCCGGCGTTCGAGCGCACGCGGGCGATGGGCGTCATGGAGCTGTTCCGAATCTCGCCGCTCAGTTGCGTCGGCGTCTTCCTTCTGGGCGGTGTTTTTTCCACCGTCTTCGGCATGGCATCGGTCTATGGCGGGCAGACCGGCCTGTCGGTCAACCAGATTTCGACTTTCGTCGCGGCGGTCTATGTCGGCGGGCTGATCGCCCAGTTTCCGCTTGGCCTGCTTTCGGACCGGATCGACCGTCGGCGCGTCATTCTCTACGCGCTCGCCGTCGGGATGTGCGGCGGGCTGCTCGGCGCGGCCAGCGGCAGCTATACGCTGCTGGTTATCTCGGCCCTTATCGTGGGCGGCACGGCCAACCCGCTCTACGGGCTCTTCATCGCCTACGGCAACGACCATCTGGATGCGGACCGGATGGCGGCCGCGTCGGGGCGGTTCATCTTCCTGAACGGGATCGGTGCCACGAGCGGGCCGCTTCTGACCGGCTGGCTGATGGGGGTGGTGGGGCCCGTGGGCTTCTGGTTCTTCATCGCGGCGCTCTACGCATTGCTGCTGGTCTACGGCATCTACCGGTCCTTCCGGCGTCCGGCGCGGCGTCCGGCGGATACCGGGAACTATGCACCCGTCCTGCCGGTTTCCACTGCTGTCGCCGTTTCCGCGGCGCAGGAATACTATGTGGAAACCTCCGACGAGGAAACTGGCGGGAATGCCGGCGCGACGGAAGAGGCGCCGGTGGATGAGGAGACCGAACCGCTGCCGGCCCCTGGGGCACCCGCTCACGAGACCGCAGCACAGTCGTAACCAGTTTTGACCAGGGCACACTTGCATGAGTCGGAATATTCCGGCGAGATGGTGACAACATGGAACAGATCGTGATCAACCCCGACGATATCCTGACCTTCTGGATCGATGAGACCGGAGAGGAGGGATGGTACCGGCAGAGCGATGCGCTCGACGCCGAGATACGCCGCCGTTTCCAGGACGTCTGGGAAGCCGCGCGCAACCATCAGCTCGGCTGGACGCCGACCCCGCACAGCACGCTTGCGCTGCTGATCGTGCTCGATCAGTTTCCGCGCAACATGTTCCGGGGCGACCCGCGGGCCTTCGCGACCGACCGGCTGGCGCTGGCGAAGGCGAAATGCGCAATCGAAAAGGACTGGGACCTCAGGATCGACGGGCCGGCGCGGCAATTCTTCTACATGCCGTTCGAGCATTCGGAATGCCTCGCGGACCAGGAGCGCGCCGTGCGCCTCTTCCTCGAGCGGATGCCGGAAAGTTCCGAGAACCTGCTCCACGCCCAGGCGCATCGCGACGTGATCCGTCGCTTCGGACGCTTCCCGACCCGCAACGCCGTGCTCAGCCGGTCCAGCACCGAAGCGGAGACAAGCTTCCTCGGCGACGGCGGGTACGGACGCGTCGTGGACTCTCTGCGCCAAGCGTCCTAACACCTGCCCAAGACTTGGATCGGGCCTGCGGCGACGCCGCGGCCCGGCGGGGACGAGGACAGGGTCAAGTGTTCTGGCTGCACGAGGAAACCCAGGACGATTACTGGGAGGTCGAGGCACTTTATGACCTCTGCTTCGCGCCGGGCCGCGAGGCTCTGTCCTCCTATCGTCTGCGCGACGGCGTGGCGCCCCTGCACAGTCTGTCGCGGGTGGCGCGCGACAGGGACGGGACTCTGGCGGGAGCGATCCGCTATTGGCCGGTCCGCGTCAGCGGCGCGGCAGGGGGGGCGGAGTGGCCAGTACTGCTGCTGGGTCCGGTTGCCGTCCATCCCACGCATCAGGGCGAAGGACTGGGGGCCCTGCTGATTCAGGAAAGCGTCGCGGCGGCTGCGCAGGACGGCTGGGAACGGGTTCTTCTGGTCGGAGACGAGCCCTATTACGGCCGCTTCGGATTCCATCGCCTCAATGGCGTCGACATGCCGCCGCCGACCAATCCCGACCGGGTTCTGGGGTTGCCGCTCCGAAATGGTGCCTGGGATCAGGTCCGGGGGGCGGTTGTCAGCGTGGCGACAGGATCCGCTCCGCGCGCACTCTGGCACGGAACGGGCTGAGGCGTACGACCTGCCGCGTCTACACCGGCTCCCATTCCTGGCTGCGCAGCCAGTCCATCACTGCCGGCCGCACCGACGGACAGCCGTCCGCACGCGAAGTGTCGATCAACTCGCGGACTTCGCGCAGATCCGACCGCCGGATCAGATGCTTGACCGGCCCGATCGAGGCCGGCCGCATCGAGAGCGTCCGCAGTCCCATCGCCGCCAGGCAAAGCGCTTCGATGGGGCGGCCCGCATCTTCGCCGCAGAAGGACAGCGGTGTTTCCGTGTCCTCGCAGCGCCGGACGATCTGCTCCAAGAAGGACAGGTAGCTCACGTTCAGGGTATCGTAGCGGCGCCGCACGCGTTCGTTTTCGCGGTCCGCGGCAAAGAAGAACTGCTTCAGGTCGTTGCCGCCGATCGAGATGAAATCCGCCATCTGGAAGAATTGGCGCGGCGCGAAGGCGAGGCTCGGCGTTTCCAGCATCGCGCCGACTTCGAGCCTCTCCGGCAGCGCGTGTCCCAGCTTCTGCTCGCGCTCGGTCTCTTCGAAGACCATGCGCCGCGCGTCGATGAATTCCTCGAACTGGGCGATGAAGGGAAACATCAGCGTCAGCGGCCGCCCCTTGGCCGCACGGATCAGCGCCTGTAGCTGCATCCGCATCACGCCCTTCTTGTCCAGCCCGACGCGGATCGCGCGCCAGCCGAGTGCCGGGTTCGGCTCCTCGGGGCGCTTCATGTAGGGCAGAACCTTGTCCGAGCCGATGTCGAGGGTACGGAACACGACCCGCTTGCCGCCGGCCGCATCCATCACCCGCGCATAGAGCCGGGCAAGATCGCCGCGCCGGGGCACGTTGGAGCGGATCAGAAACTGCAGCTCGGTCCGGAAGAGACCGACCCCGTCGGCCCCCGAGCCGGGCAGGGAAGGCAGATCGGCGATGAGCCCGGCATTCATGTTCAGCGATATCACCGTCCCGCAGCGTGCCTGGGCCGGAAGATCGCGGAGCGAGGCGTACCGCTCCTGCGCCTGGGCCTGCATGGCGAGCTTGTCGGAGAAGGCGCTGCGCACATTCTCGTCGGGCCGCAGGTGGACGATGCCCTGATCGCCGTCGACCAGGATCATGTCTCCGTTCAGCGCTTCCGAGGTGATCCGTTCCGCATGGATGACCAGCGGAATCGCCCAGGCCCGCGCGATCACCGCGGCATGGGAGCCGACAGAACCCTCCTCGAGGACGATCCCCTTCAGGGTCCGTCCGTATTCCAGCAACTCGCCCGGACCGATATTCCGCGCCACGAGGATGGCATCCTCGGGGCGCTCGGCACCGGTATCGCGGCCCTGCCCGGTGAGGATCCGCAACAGGCGGTTCGAGAGATCGTCGAGATCGTGGAGACGTTCGCGCAGATAGGCGTCGGGCACGGTGTTCATGCGCGCCTGGGCGGCCGACTGCTCCTTTTCCACCGCAGCCTCGGCCGAGAGGCCGCGTGCAATGTCTTCCTCCATGCGCCTCAGCCAGCCCTTGGAATGGGCGAACATCCGGTAGGCTTCGAGCACGGCAATATGGTCGCCCTCGGAACTGCGGGCATGTTCCAGCATGTCGTCGACGGTGACCCGGAGCGTGTCCATGGCCGAACGGAGCCGCTCCAGTTCGACATCGGGATCGTCGCCGATCGGGTTGGTGACGACGACCCGCGGGTCATGAAGGAAGACGTGGCCCTCGGCGTTGCCCTCCTGGCCGATCAGACCGCGGAAGGTATGGGCACGCTTGTGCAGCGGCGTCATGCCGCTTCCTTCGCCGATGATCGCGCCGAGTTCGGTCATCTCGGCGAGCACCATCGCCACGACGTCGAGCGCGTAGACCTCATCCTCGGAAAAGCGCCGCGCATCCTTCGACTGGACGACGAGCACGCCCATCCGCTGGCCAAGCCGCTGGACCGGCACGCCGAGGAAGGATGAATACACCTCCTCGCCGGTCTCGGGCATGAAGCGGAAACCGGGCTCCTGCGGCGCGTTCGGACTGTTGATCGCCTGGCTGCTTGCCGCGACCCGGCCGACCAGGCCTTCGCCCAGGCGCATCCGGGTCTTGTGCACGGCGTCCGGGTTCAGCCCCTCGGTCGCGCACAGTTCCAGCGTGTCGTTGTCGCGGAAGAGATAGATCGAGCACACCTCGGTGCACATCGAGTCCGCGATCAGGTGCGTGATGCGGTCAAGACGCTCCTGTCCGGCACCGCCCTCGGCCATGGCGGCGCGGAGCCGTCTCAGCAGCTTGCGGCTTTCCGATTCCGTGGCCTGAACCATGCCTCTTCCGTCAGGCGGATTTCTCCAGTTCGAAGGCATCATGGAGGGCTTGCACCGCAAGTTCCATATATTTCCGGTCGATGAGCACCGAAATCTTGATCTCTGAAGTCGAGATCACCTTGATATTGATGTTCTCATCGCGCAGTGCCGCAAACATCCGCGCCGCAACGCCTGCGTGGCTGCGCATGCCGATGCCGACGACCGAAACCTTGGCGACCTCGGTATCGACGACCAGATCGTCATACTGGATCCGGCCCGCATTCCGGGCCTCCTCGACCGCTCGGCGTGCCGTGGCCACCTGGTTCATCGGGCAGGAGAAGGTCATGTCGGTCACCGCGCCGCTATGGCCTTCATAGTCCTTTTCCGAGATGTTCTGGACGATCATGTCCACATTGACCCCGGCATCCGCGAGCGGCCCGAAGATGGCGGCGGCGATGCCCGGACGGTCCTCGACCGTCACGAGCGTCATCTTCGCCTCGTCGCGGCTGTAGGCGACGCCAGAGACGACGTTCGATTCCATGATTTCCTCCTCGTCGCAGACCAGGGTTCCAGACGTCTCGTCGGTCTCTTCGAACGACGACAGCACGCGCAGCCGCACCTTGTAGCGCATCGCCAGCTCGACCGAGCGGGTCTGCAGCACCTTGGCTCCCAGGCTGGCCAGTTCGAGCATTTCCTCGAAGGCGATCCGCTCCAGCCGCCGTGCCTTGTGGGTGATCCGGGGATCGGTGGTATAGACCCCGTCCACATCCGTATAGATGTCGCAGCGTTCCGCCGCGAACGCGGCGGCAAAGGCGACCGCGGTGGTATCCGAACCGCCGCGCCCCAGCGTGGTGATGCGCCCTTCGGGGCTGATGCCCTGGAAGCCGGCGATCACCGCAACCTTCATGCCTTCGGCGAATTTCTGGTCGATGTGCTCGCGCGGGATGTCCTCGATCCGCGCCGCGCCGTGGGCCGAGGTGGTCAGCAGCGGTACCTGCCAGCCTTGCCAGCTTCGCGCCGGGACGGACATTTCCTGCAGCGTCAGGGACATGAGCCCAGCGGTCACGTTCTCTCCCGAACTGACCACGGCATCGTATTCGCGCGCATCGAAGAACGGACCCGTGCTTTCGACCCAGCCGACCAGTTCGTTGGTCTTGCCCGCCATGGCCGAGACGATGACGATCACGTCGTAGCCGCGCTGAACCTCGGCCCGGACCTTTTCGGCGGCATTGCGGATCCGGTCCAGATCGGCGACGGAGGTTCCCCCGAATTTCATCACCAGGATCGGCATGACGGTCCCCTCTGCCACCTCTGCGCGGTCGCGCGTCTCTTAGGGAAGCGGCGCTTCGGCTGCAAGTGCGTCGCTGCGCCGGCCGGCGCAACGAGCGTGCCGCCGCAGCGGGCTCAGTGGCTCTTCTTCGGGTCGCGGAACGGCAAAGGCATCACCGGAATGCCATCCGAGAGAAGTGCGCGGGCCTCTTCGGGCGTGGCCTCGCCGCGGATCGCCCGTTCCGGGGCTTCGCCCTCGTGGATCGCGCGCGCCTCGGCGGCAAAGCTGCGGCCAACGTCGTCCGTGGACGCTTCTACGGCGCGACGCAGACGCTCGATAGCGCGGGCCACCTCGCTGTCGCGTGCTGCCGACAGCATCGCGCTCCCCTTGGTCGGCATCTCCTGCGGGGGCGGAGCGGGTGCGGGGAGTGGCCGGTCGGCCCGCAAGGCGGGGGCCATCGGGGCCTTCACGATCTCGCGCGACCCGCAGACGGGGCATTCAATGCGCGCCGCGCCCCGCATGTCGTCGAAGTCCGGTCCCGAGCGAAACCAGCTTTCGAAGCGATGGTCCTGTGCGCAGCGCAGTGCGAAGCGGATCATCCGCAGCCTCTCCGGAAGGGGTTGACCAAGCCATTACATAGGATGCGGGGAGGTGCCGCAAAGACCTGCCGATCCGGTTCCCGACCTGTCAGATGCCGAGCCTGGCGGGATCGAATCGCTGGATCAGTTCGCCCAGTTCCGGAATATCCACCAGTTCCGCCGCGCGCGCGATGCCCACCCATTTGCGTTTGCGTTCTGCCATCTCGGGATACTTGTTCAGGAGCCGCTTCACCCGGATCGGAAACAGCGCCACCACGCGCGTCTCGGGTTTGGCATATGTATAGATCCCGAGACAGATCGGATGCGCGATTCCGCGAACGCCCGCTTCCTCGTAGGCTTCGGTCAGCGCACTTCCGGCCGGTGTCTCGCCCCGGATCGGCCAGCCCTTGGGCACGATCCATCGTCCCGCGCCGCGGCTGGTGATCAGAAGCACTTCGGGCGTCTTCCCGCGCCACCGATAACAGAGCGCGCCGAACTGCGACTGGACGTCTCCTGAAAGTACTGCCTGCAAATCTTCGGAAATGGAGGGGAATTTCTGAAGCCTCATGGCGAAGGGATGCCTGTCCTGTTGAACTGCTCGTCGTGTTATGTTGTCTCGACGGAAGTATGCGGAAAGCTGTCCTTTGTGTCTACATTCGAAGGGATAGAATGCGCTTTTGATGCGATCCTGGGTCACGCCGGGAGACGACATTGCGGGGTATCAGCATGAGACATCCGGCGAGAATGGTGCCGATCGTTCTGGTGACGCTGGTGTTCTTCGGCGCCAGGACGGACGCCTTCGAGTTCGCTTCCATCGATGGCGGCGCACTCGATCTCGACGATTGGCGCGGTCGTCCGGTTCTGGTCGTCAACACCGCTTCGCGCTGCGGGTTCACGCCGCAATTCGATGGCCTCCAGGCGCTTTACGATCGCTACCGGGCAGCAGGACTCGTTGTGCTAGCGGTGCCGTCGAACGACTTCCGGCAGGAACTGTCCACGGAGGCCGAGGTGAAGGAGTTCTGTGCCCTCAATTTTTCGCTCGACCTGCCGATGGCCGAGATCACCCATGTCAAAGGTGCTGCTGCACACCCCTTCTATCGGTGGCTTGCCGACAGTCAGGGCTTCACGCCGGCCTGGAACTTCAACAAGGTTCTTCTGGCACCGGACGGATCGGTCGCGGCGACCTATGGCGCCGCGGTCGAGCCGACGGCGCCCGAGATCACCGGACCGATCGAAGCTCTGCTGAAACGATGATCGGCGCGGCGGACCGGCCGCTTTTCATCGGTTCCGAGGTCTATCGCGGCTCGTCTTACGGGCGCTGGCATCCGCTTGCGGTGCCGCGTGTGCCACAGGTCATCGATCTGGCGCGCGCACTCGGGTGGCTGCCGGCCGAAGTCTGGCGGACGTCGCCGCGGGCCCGCCCGGAGGCGCTGAGCGTGTGGCACACCCCGGAATACATTGCGGCCCTGCAGGCCGCCGAAGCCGCGCAGGACGTGACGCCTGCGGTCCGCGCGCGCCACCACCTGGGCACCGCGGCGAACCCGATCTATCCGGCGATGTTCCGCCGTCCGGCAACCTCGGCCGGAGGGGTGATGCTGGCGGCCGAGCTCTTGCGCCAGGGCGGCATCGTGCACTGTCCCGGAGGCGGCACCCATCACGGCATGCCCGACCGCGCAAACGGCTTCTGCTTTCTGAACGATCCGGTGCTGGCCATCCTCGCGCTGCGGCGCACGGGCTGCGCGCGGGTCGCCTATGTCGACATCGACGCGCATCATTGCGACGGTGTGGAATTCGCCTTCGCGCGCGATCCGGCCGTGCTGGTCATTTCAGTGCACGAGGCAAACCGCTGGCCGCGGACCGGGGCTGTCGGCGACCGGGGAGTCGGCAACGTCTTCAACATGCCGGTGCCGGCGGGGTTCAACGACACCGAGATGGCCGTTCTGACCGACGCCGTGATCCTTCGGCAGGTCGCGGCGTTCCGACCGGATGCGGTCGTGCTGCAATGCGGCGCGGATGCGATCCTCGAGGATCCCATGTCGCGACTCGCCGTGTCGAACAACGCGCATCTCGATGTGCTCAGAGGTCTGCGTCCGCTTGCGCCGCGGCTTCTGGTGCTTGGCGGCGGCGGCTACAACCCGTGGTCGGTGGGGCGGCTCTGGACGCGCGTTTGGGGCGCATTGAACGGCTGGGACGCGCCGGACCCGCTTCCGCCGGCAGCGCGCGCGGTCCTGTCCGGTCTGGCCTGGACCGGATTGCGCGCGGGACGACGGACCGAACCGCACTGGTTCGAGACCCTCGCGGACCGGCGGCGCGAGGGTCCCGTGCGCCCGGAGGTGCGGGCGCTGGTCGACGAATTGACCGGGACGACGGTGTGACCGAACCTGCGAACGGACGCCGTCGGGACGGTCGGGGTCGCGTGCACCCGGGTCGTCAGAACTTCCAGCGTGCGCCGGCGAACCACGCAGTGCCGTCGTCGTAGCGTGACGTGTCGTCGTCGAAGGCCTGGAGCCGGTAGAGCGCGAAGATTTCCAGGTTGGTGCGGTCCCATTTCTGTACCGCCTCAAGCGACCACGTGGTGAACTGTCCGTCGGCTCCGGCAAACTTGTTGCCGTATCCGTAATCCACCGACAGCGCGGTCGATCCGATGGCGATGAAGTTGCGGATGATGCCCAGCTTGGCGTACCAGAAATCACCGTCGGCGTTCACGTTCGACCCGCCCGCGATGGTGGCGTTCAGGCCGCTGGGAACGTGCAGCGCCGAGATCGATCCCGAATAGAATTCCCGGTCGGTCCCGCCGCTGGGAGCCAGAATCCAGTTGTAGCCGATGCCGGCCTGAAGCTTCACTGCGTCGGTCTTCAGGTCGTAGCGGATCGCGGCGTCGTAATAGTCGTTGTTGTCGTTTGCCTTCTCGACTTCCTGACCATAGGCGGCCGATGCCGTGAACCCTGCAAACGACGGCGTGTCGTAGCGGAATCGCATCCGCCGGAAGCCGTCGAGATTCGAGTAGGTGTTGCTGACCTGAATGTTCGACAGTGTGCCGTTCTTTTGGCGAAAGTAGAATCCGCCCGCCGTATCCGTGGCCGCGGAATAGGCGGTGACGGTCGTGCCAGACAGGTCGATTTCAGCGATATTGTCCGATGCCATGGAGCCTTGGCCGAGCCAGAAGTTGCCGACCGTCTCGCTTTCGTACCACACCTCGAACTTGCGAATGTCGGTGGGTTTGAGGGCGTAGTCGTTCACATACGGATCGGCGAAGTTCACCTTGTTCGACGGGCGCGGCATGTATTGCATTTCGGCCCGGAAATTCAGGCTCGTGCCGTTGGAACGTGGATTCTCGTACAGGATGCCGGCACGGTTCGACGAGTTGTTGTTCGCAACCGGTGCAAAATCCCGTTGCTCCTGCCCGTCGTCATAGTTCAGCCAGGCCTCGTTGATCTGGCCGTAGGTGGTTACGGTGGCGCCATTGCCAAATGTGTACGTCAGCAAGGAGTCGTCCGCGTTGGCCGCGCAGGCGGCCATCGCGAGAAGCGAAGCGGAAAGCGTCAGACCCAGACGGGCCTGAAAGTCAGGAACCGATTTCATGTCATGCTACCCCAGAGTCATTGCCGACCTTCATCCCCATGGCGGCCCGGCCAAGCAATGATCACATTCGATGAGCCCAATTTGACGACGCTGACGTGACGACGCCGAGATTCGGCTCATGTGTTGCCTTGCAGCCGCGCCAGACGACACTGGACGGAGAAGAACGAGACTGGTTCTTCCGTCCTTGCGCTGCGACCGGAGCTTGCGGATCATTCGCCACAGGACAGCCTTTCCGGAGCCGAGCGATTCCCAGCGTTCCCCAATCCAAGCTGACGATGATCCACGCAACGCTGGCGTTTTGCGCCTGCTTCGTGGACGTCGTGTGCGTCCTCGGGCTCTTCCAGACCTTCACCGCGTTCATCACCGGCTCGATCGTGTTTCTCTTCGTGGACCTGATCAACAACCGCGCGAACGTGCCCCTCAAGCTCATCGTGATCGTGGGATTCACCCTGTTCAGCCTGTTCTGGCATGCGGTGATGCACCGTCTGCCGGGCGGGGCGGAACGGCATCTGCGCGCGCTCCTTCTGGTCGAGGCGCTGTTTCTCGTCGGGTACATGGTCGTCGCCCGGTCGGGCGCACCGTTGCCCGGGCCGCTGGCGCCGGTCACGATCGCGGCGATCCTGCTTTCCGCCGGGGCCATGTCGCTGCAGACGCTGGTCACCACGAACATCCTGCGACGCAACATTTCCACCACCGCGATGACGGTCAACAGCCTGAAGATGCTCACCGGCTTCCATGACGCGGTCTTCGATCCGGGCGCGCGGGGCGCGATCGGGGAACATGCCGGCACGCTGCTGGTGATCCTGGCCTTCGCGCTAGGCGGATTTGCCGGCGCACTGAGCATGACGGCCTGGGGGTTTGCCTGCCTCGGGGCGCCCGTGGCGATGCTCGTGCTGCTCGCATTCTGGGTCGGGGCGCCGGATTAGTCTTCGGGTCGAGTTGCCTTGCGCCGGCACTGCGGCAGCGCTAGGCCGGGACTGCCAGACCGAGAGGGAGACCACCGATGTTCACAGGCATCGTCAGCGATATCGGCCGCGTGCTGTCGATCACGAAGACCGGTGACCTGACCGCCCGCATCGGCACCTCCTATGATCTGGGTGGAATTGCCATCGGGGCCTCGATTGCCTGCGACGGCGTCTGCCTGACCGTGACCGCCAAGGGGACCGAGGCTGACGGGCAGGGGTGGTTCCAAGTCGACATTTCGGCCGAGACACAGTCGAAGACCAATATCGGCATCACTGGCTGGCCGCCCGGCACCCGGATCAATCTCGAGCGCGCGCTCCGGGTCGGCGACGAGTTGGGCGGGCATATCGTATCGGGTCATGTGGACGGGGTTGCCGAGATCGTCGCGATGCGGGACGAGGGCGACTCAACCCGAATGACCTTCCGCGCGCCGGACACGCTGGCGCGCTTCATCGCGCCCAAGGGGTCGGTGGCACTGAACGGAACCTCGCTGACCGTGAACGACGTTGCGGGAAACGAATTCGGTATCAATGTCATTCCGCACACCAAGCTGGTGACGACCTGGGGGCGCGCGCGGCCGGGCGACCGGGTCAATCTCGAGATCGACACCCTCGCGCGCTACGTCGCACGGCTGCAGGACTGGGCGGCGGCATGATCCGACCATGAGTGGGCGTCGCCGGAAGCCGGCGCGGAGGCGCGCGGCGGCTGGGGCGAACGCAGTCGTCGCTGGTTACACCGCGGCCCGTCTCTGCCGCTGTTTCGGCAAGGTCCGTCCGGCCACCCAGGGCGCGAGAACCGCCGTCAGATTCCGGTTCGCCGGCGCGTCGAGTCCGGCCTGCCGCGACAGACGATCCACGGCCCCGTTGATCCATGGCGTTTCGAGCGGGCGCCCGGCGTCGAGATCGATCGCCGTTGAGGCGCGCATGTTCTCCGGGGCCGATTCCACAAAGGCCCAGGTCTGTTCCAGCAGGCCTTCGCGCAACGCCACCTCGCGGGCCTGCGCGAGGGCCGCGACCTCAGCCATCACTTCACGAAACAGCGCCGCGGTCTCCGGAGTTGCTCGGACATCGCCGATGGTGCAGCGGCCCGCCGCGGTTACGCCGGAAAGCGCGGCGAGGAACACGAACTTGGTCCAGACTTCCCGCGTGATGTCGTCGGTTTCGGGCGCATCGATCCCCGCTTCGGTCAGGGCCGTCCGTAACGCGTTCAGCCGGGGACTCGGGCGATTGTCGCGTTCCGCGAAGATGAACCGGGCGAAATCTCCGGTCTGGGCGATCACGCCCGGCTCGCGGATCGTCGTCGAGATATAGGCGACGCCGTCGGCAACGTGTTTGGGCGGGATCACTTCCATCAGCCGGTCGGCCGCTTCGACGCCGTTCAGGAACGGCACGACGACGGTCTCCGGCCCGAGCAGGGGCAGGCAAAGCTCGGCCGCCTGAATCAGCGCCGGCGCCTTGACCGCAAAGATCACGACGTCAACCGGTCCGATCTCGGACGGATCGTCGGTCATCCGCCACGGCACGATCATTTCCGAGCCGGTTGCGGAATCGAGCCGTAGTCCCCGGCTGCGAATTGCCGCCAACTGGGCCCCGCGTGCAATACAGGCCACTTCCCGTCCGGTTCGGGCAAGACGGACGGCAAGAAAGCCACCGATCCCTCCGGTCGCCAATGTCGCAATACGCATTGCTCCCCCCGAATGTCCCCTGACATGAATCTGACGCCTTCCGGCCGCTCTGGTCAATGGCGCGCGGCTCGTCTACATGTCCGCGTCAAAAGTTCCCGGAGCCCCCATGTCCGATCACGACGCCGACATCCTCGACTATTCCGCCGCCATCTCCACAACCGAGGAGATCATCGAGGATGCGCGCAACGGACGAATGTTCATCCTCGTGGACCACGAGGATCGCGAGAACGAGGGCGATCTCGTGATCCCGGCGCAGATGGCGACGCCGGAGGCGATCAATTTCATGGCGACCCATGGGCGGGGACTGATCTGCCTGTCACTGCCCGGACACCGCGTAGATGCGCTCGGGCTGCCGCTGATGGCCTCCGACAATGCCTCCCGCCATGAAACTGCCTTCACCGTCTCGATCGAGGCGCGCGAAGGCATCACCACCGGCATTTCGGCTCATGACCGCGCGCGGACCGTTTCGGTGGCGATCGACCCTGGAAAGACCGGCGCCGACATTGCCACGCCGGGGCATGTCTTCCCGCTCAGGGCGCGCGACGGCGGCGTGCTGGTGCGCGCGGGACATACCGAAGCTGCGGTGGACGTCGCCCGTTTGGCCGGCCTCAACCCGTCGGGCGTGATCTGCGAGATCATGAAGGANNGAAGGACGACGGCACGATGGCGCGGTTGCCCGATCTCGTGGCCTTCGCGCAGCGCCACAATCTGAAGATCGGCACGATTTCGGACCTGATCGCCTATCGCCGCCGCCACGACAATCTGGTCCAGGTCACTCAGGAACGGGCGGTCACGTCGGAATTCGGCGGCGAGTGGACCATGCGGATCTATTCCGACACGGCCCATGGCGACGAACATATTGCATTGATCAAGGGCGATCTTGACGGCGATGCACCGGTACTCGTGCGGATGCATGCCCTCGACCCGATGCTCGACGTGGTCGGCCTCGGCGCGTCCGGACGCGCGCGCGAATTCAGCCAGGCAATGAAGATCATCGCCGCCGAGGGCAGGGGCGTGCTGGTCCTGCTGCGCGACACCACGATGAAGCTCCATGCCGACGACGCGGCCAGCCCCCGGACGCTGCGCCAGTACGGTCTCGGCGCGCAGATCCTGTCCTCGCTCGGATTGTCGCGGCTCGTCCTTCTGACCAATTCGGCCCGGCCGCGTGTGGTGGGCCTTGACGCCTACGGGCTTTCCATCGAAGACACCCGTCCGATTCCTCTGGAGTAGCTCCCTTGGCCCGGCAGACCGAACATTCCCTGACGCGCCCGACCTTCGAGGAGGCACCGCGTCTCGCCTTCGTGGTGGCGCCCTTCTATCGCGAGATCACCGATCAGCTGACGGCCGGCGCACAGGCGGAGGTCGAGGCGGCGGGCGGCAGTGTCGAGATCATCGAGGTGCCGGGGGCGCTGGAAGTGCCGGCTGCGATCCGGCTTGCATGGAATGGCGGCGAGTTCGACGGTTTCGTGGCGCTCGGGTGCGTCGTCAGGGGTGAAACCTACCACTACGAGACGGTCTGCAACGAAAGCGCCCGGGGGATCATGCAACTGACCCTTCAGGGGGCCGCCATCGGCAACGGAATCCTGACGGTCGAAACGCTCGACCAGGCCCGCGTCCGCGCCGACCCCGACGACCAGAACAAGGGAGGCGGGGCCGCCGCTGCGGCGCTGCACCTGATCGCGCTGTCGCGCCGCTTCACTCAGCGCCCGAAAGGCATCGGGTTCCGCAGCGCTGCCGGCGCACCCGACCAGCCGTGAGCGAGCCCGCCCCCTCGAACCTGTCCGGAAACCAGCGCCGCAAGCTTCGTTCGGCTGCGCGCTTCTTCGCGGTTCAGGCGCTGTTCCAGATGGAAGCGACCGGACAGACCGCAGACGTCATCGCGCGCGAGTTCGCCGACTTCCGGTTCGGCGAGCGCTTCGAGGATTACGAGATGGCCGAAGCCGACCTCGGCCATTTTCGCAAGGTCGTCGACGCGGCGGTGAACTGGCAGGCGAAGATCGACCAGATGACGGATCGGGCGCTGGTGGCGAAGTGGCCGATTGCGCGGATCGATCCGACCCTGCGGGCTCTGTTCCGCGCCGCAGGTGCAGAACTGCTCGATCCGGCGACGCCGCCCAAGGTGGCCATCGTCGAATACGTCCAGGTCGCCGAAGCCTTCTTCCCCGATGCGAAGGAGCCGCGCTTCGTCAACGCCGTGCTCGACCACATGGCGCGCGAAGCCCGGCCGGAAGCGTTCTGACCGGATCCATCAGATCCGACCGGTCGGGGCCGGAGCCGCGCCGGAAGAACCCGCCTGCGCGCGGAACGGGCTCAGAAGGACCTGCCGCTCAGGGAAATCCGGTCCCGTGACGGCCCAGGTCCTCACCACACTCGGTGGGCTTGGCCTGTTCCTGATCGGCATGCGGATGATGACCGACGGCCTGCGCGCGCTTGCTGGACGAGAACTCAGGCGCATCCTGCGCCAGAACACGGCCACGCCGCTGAAGGGGGCGATCTCCGGCGCGCTCACGACGGCGATGGTACAGTCCTCGTCGGCGACGACCGTCGCGGCGGTGGGGTTCGTGGGTGCCGGGCTGATGAGTTTCGAGCAGGCGCTGGGGATCATCTTCGGCGCCAATATCGGCACCACCATCACCGGCTGGCTGGTCGCATTGATTGGCTTCAAGCTCAAACTCGGCACCGCATTGATGCCGGTGGCGCTGGTCGGCGCGCTGATGCGGCTGTTCGCGCCCGGCCGGTGGAAAGAGGCCGGATGGGCGCTTGCCGGCCTTTCGGTGCTGTTCTTCGGCATCGACGCGCTGCAGGCCGGCATGGCGGGCCTGCGTGACGTGATCTCGCTCGACCGCTTTCCGACCGATACCATTCTCGGGCGGCTCGAACTGGTTGGGCTCGGCGCCATCCTGACCGTCATCACCCAGTCGTCCAGCGCCGGGGTGGCAAGCGCGCTTGCGGCGCTGGGTGCGGGCGCCATCACGTTTCCCCAGGCAGCAGCTCTGGTGATCGGGATGGATGTGGGCACGACATTCTCGGCGGCTCTGGCGACGCTGGGCGGGTCGACGGCGGCGCGGCGCACCGGATTCTCGCATGTGATGTACAACCTGCTGACCGGGGCGCTAGCCTTCGCGTTGCTCTGGCCGCTGGGATGGATCGCCGCCGCACTCGGCCCCCGGCTCGATCCGCAGATCGCGCTGGTCGCATTTCACAGCGCGTTCAACGTTCTCGGGGTCGTCCTTGTCCTGGGAGTGGCCGATCGCTTCGCACGTCTGGTGATCCGGCTGGTGCCCGAGCGGCGGTCGCAGCTCGTTGCCGCGCTCGACCCGCGATTGCGCGCCGATCCCGAAACCGCCATCGCGGCCGCCGTCGCGACGCTGCGCCGGATCGCCCGGGCCCTGCTACTGGCGCTGGCCGAGGCCCTCGGCGCCGCGCAGCCCGAGAAAGTGCCCCAGCGGCTGGAGGAGGTCCGCCGCGCCTGTGCCGAGACCCGCAGTTTTCTCGAAGGCCTGCGGGTGCGCGAACACGGCGCCGCGTTCGAGAACCAGATTGCCTGCCTTCATGCGCTCGACCATCTCGACCGGCTGCGGCTGCGCTGTGCGCAACAGGAAAGGATCGACACCATCCGATCGGTTCCCGAGCTCCGCGATCTTGCCGCCAGACTGCTGCGTACCTTGCGCGGCGAGACGCACGGCGCGGACGATTCCGACGCCGAGCAGACCGCGAATGCCCTGCGCACCGAGTTCCGAGACATCCGGGAGAGCCATCGCACAACCGCAATCGCGCGAGCAGCCGATGGCGAGATCGGAAGCGCCGATCTCGGCGCCGAACTGGACGCGATGCGCTGGCTGCAGCGGGTGAGCTATCACCTCTGGCGTATCCGCCACCATCTGGGCGTGGCCGGGACCGAGGCGCTTTCGGAAGGCGGCGGAGATGAGGCGGCCCGCGCCGATGCCGAGGATTGATCCGAAAAGCGCCCGAGCATCGAAGGTGTCGCCCTGCGCCGAATGATGGGCCATGGCGAAATCGGTCGCCCGCGCCCGCGGGTCGTGGTTGCACCTCTGCCTAGCGGTTGAGCATCTGCCCACTCGGACCGCGGCGAATCGTCGATGCTTCTAGCGGATACATCAACCTTGCGTTATATGTGTAGGGTAGTGAAAGGATCGGCCATGCCCCATCTCGTGCGTCTCTACATCCGTCAAGTTGCCATCGGCTTCGCGCTCGCCGCGGCGTTTGTCGCACTGCTCCTGGGTCTCAATGTGGCCAACCTTTGGCATCTCGTGAGCCACGTGAATGGCGGGTGGATTGCGGTGCTGATGCTGTGGGTCTTCAACGGCATCGTCTTCGCTGGCGTACAGTTCGCGCTCTCTCTGCCGCGTGGGCATGGTGAAGAGCACACGGGTGGCAAGCGCGATGCGTTGCCGGTCCTGCTGGCAGAACCCGTTCCGGTTCGGGTGTCCACTGCGCGCCGCGCCCGGAACTGAGATTCACTGGATTTTCGTTATCGCACTCGGAGCGGGGCGGCATTGGCCGCCCTTTCGTGGGTGCGCAGCCATCAGCGAAAAGCGCACCGCGAACCGAAACGGCATGAAAGAATGTGGCGGGCCCACCGCAACCGTGGAGGCGTGCATTCCCGAGGACCTGTATATACAGGTGGGCGCCGGGTAACGAGACCAGGGCCTCGACAGAGCCAGCCCCCTCGGATTTGCTTAAGGCCACCGGAATTTTGCCACAGGCACGGGAAGGGCAGAACCCGCCTGAAGGGCTAGATACGCTTGCTCGGTCGGCGCTTCAAGAGGCCGCTGCGCTTGTCTTTTGTTCATGGATTGTTCATGATCGGCCTCATGGACGAAACTTTGCCCGAACGCGCTCCCGGCCAGCTTCTCGCGCGGGGGGTCTGTCGCCATCTTCTGACGCATGACTTTGTCTGCGTTGAGGAATTCGTTCCCGTGCCGGGGCTGCGCGTCGACGTCATGGCGCTTGGGCCGAAGGGCGAGTTCTGGGTGATCGAGTGCAAGTCAAGCCGTGCCGATTATCTGGGCGATGCGAAATGGCAAGGCTACCTGGACTGGTGCGACCGGTACTTCTGGGCGGTCAATGCCGATTTCCCGATCGAGATCCTGCCCGAGGGAACCGGGCTGGTGCTGGCCGATCCGTGGGACGCCGAAATTCTGCGCATCGGGCCGGAATCCCGTCTCGCCGGTGCGCGCCGCAAATCCCTGACGCTGCGCTTCGCGCGGGTTGCCGCGTCCCGGCTTCAGGCAGCGCGCGATCCCGGCGTCACTTCCGGGGTCTGATCTGCTTCGCCTGCGCCGCCGCGGCCTTGATTTCCTCGGCGATTTCGAGCGCTTCCTCGACATCGAAATCCATCGGGATCTCGATGCCGTCGGCCTCGACAAAGATCCGGACCATGCCCTGGTCGGTTGGGCCGATCTGCAGGTCGGCGGTCACATCGGATGGCGTGTTGATCCCCATCGGACTCTCCTTCAACAGGTTCGCGTAGCCCTTCGCATGATTTGAGGCAAGTCCGCGATGACCGAGATCCGCATCATGACGCCCGAAGACACTGCCTGGGTCATGGAGCGTCATTTGAGCCACTACTGCTCGGGGGAGGGCTTCGATTCCAGCTTTGCAAGCCTGGTGACCGAGCGTCTGGCAACGCTGAGGTCTACAGATGATTGGGGGCGGGAATGCGGCTGGATTGCCTGGTCCGGTGGAAGCCGTCTCGGCAGCATCGTCTTTTCCCGCGATGATCCGGAGACCGCGCGGCTTCGGCTTTTCTATGTGGTGCCGGACGTGCGGGGGAAGGGGATCGGGCGCGCGCTTCTTGCCCGGCTCGAAAGTCACGCGCGGGCCTGCGGCTGCATCTGTTTGCGCGTTGCGACCCATGCCGAGCATCGCGAAGCCCGCCGCCTCTACGCCCGAAGCGGGTTCAGGCGCGGCTCGGTCGCGCCGGTCGTCAGCTTTGGCCGCGCCCTCACCGAAGAGCATTGGGAAAAGCCGCTCGGGGTTCTCTGACAGCCTTGCAATCGTTCGACCGCATCGCTAAACCCGCGCAGCGTGCCGCCTTAGCTCAGTTGGTTAGAGCGCCGGATTGTGGATCCGGAGGTCCCCTGTTCAAGCCAGGGAGGCGGTACCACCTTCCCTCAGGCAGAACATGGACAAGCCGAGCCTGGCTGCGGTGTCGCAGGGTGTTTATCCGCATTCAGAACTTCGCTAGAGCCTTCGTGACAGCCCGGAAAGAAGGAGCACGCCCGTGGCCGAAGACACCGACATGCCGCTGTCCCGCGAGAGCTATGTGGAGCGCGGCGGGCTTCAGGTCGCAGCGGCAATGGCCGATTTCGTCGAGGCGCAAGCCATGCCCGAGACCGGTGTCGATCCGGCCGCGTTCTGGACCGGGTTCGCCGGACTCGTGCGCGATCTCGGCCCGCGGATTGCCGATGCGCTGGCCGAACGAACTCGGCTGCAGGGCGAGATCGACGCCTGGCATGGCAGCCACCGGGCCATCGATCCGGAGGAATACAGAAGCTTCCTTACGCGGATCGGCTACCTCGAGGACGAGGGACCCGATTTCAGCATCGAGACCAGCGGCATCGATCCGGAAATCGCCAAGGTTCCCGGCCCGCAGCTGGTGGTGCCGATCACGAATGCCCGTTACGCGCTGAATGCAGCAAATGCGCGCTGGGGCTCGCTTTACGACGCGCTTTACGGCACCGATGCACTGGGTGATCTGCCGAAAGGGCGTGGCTTCGACCCTGACCGGGGCGAGCGGGTGATTGCCTGGACCAAGCGCTTCCTCGATGATGTGGCGCCGCTGGAGCAAGGCGCCCACGGCGACGTCACCGCCTACAGCGTCGTGGACGGATCGCTTCTTCCCGCCCTGAAGGATCCTGCGCAGTTTGCCGGTTTTGCTGGGGCAGCAGAGGAACCCGACAAGATACTTCTGCGCAACAACGGGTTGCACATCATTCTTGAAGTCAACCGACACAATCCCGTTGGTCGGCTCGACTCCGCGGGCATCGCCGACATGCTGATGGAATCTGCGATGTCCGCGATCATGGATTGCGAGGATTCCGTTGCCTGTGTCGATGCCGCCGACAAGGTCGGTGCCTATGCGAACTGGCTGGGCCTGATGAAGGGCGACCTTTCGGCGGAGTTCGACAAGGGGGGGCGGAGCCTGGTGCGCCGGCTCAACGCGGATCTGGACTTCACCGCACCCGATGGCGGGATCGTGACGCTGAAGGGCCGGGCGCTGATGCTGGTGCGCAATGTCGGCCATCTGATGACGACGCCAGCCATTCTCGACACGACGGGCCGGGAAATCTCGGAAGGCCTGATGGACGCGATGATTACCACGCTGATCGCGCTCCACGACCTGAATGGAGCCGCCCGCAATTCGGCCGCCGGGTCGGTCTATGTGGTGAAGCCGAAGATGCACGGACCCGCAGAGGTGGCGTTGTCCGACGACATCTTCACGCGCGTCGAGGAGGTTCTGGGGCTGCCGCGGTATACCGTCAAGCTTGGCATCATGGATGAGGAACGGCGCACCAGCGCCAATCTGAAGGCCTGCATCCGCGCAGCCCGGCATCGGGTCGCCTTCATCAACACCGGCTTCCTGGACCGCACCGGCGACGAAATACATACGTCGATGGAAGCAGGACCCATGGTGCGCAAGGGCGAGATGAAAACCGCCTCCTGGCTCACGAATTACGAGGACCGCAACGTCGAGATCGGTCTGGCCTGCGGGTTGCAGGGCAAGGCGCAGATCGGCAAGGGCNNAGGGCATGTGGGCGATGCCGGACCGGATGGCCGACATGCTGCAGGCCAAGATCGGCCATCCCAAGGCGGGTGCCAATTGTGCCTGGGTTCCGTCGCCCACAGCCGCGACGCTGCATGCGACGCATTATCACCGGGTCGACGTCTTCGCGGTGCAGGACGCGATCCGGAAGGCCGGGCCGAAGGGGACGCTCGACGGTCTGCTGACGATCCCGCTTTCCGAGGGGCGCAACTGGTCCGAAGACGAGATCGCCGCCGAAATCGAGAACAACTGCCAAGGAATCCTGGGCTACGTGGTGCGCTGGATCGACCAGGGCGTCGGCTGCTCCAAGGTCCCGGACATCCATGATGTCGGGCTGATGGAAGACCGCGCCACTTGCCGGATCTCCAGCCAGGCGCTGGCCAACTGGCTGCGCCACGGCGTCGTCAGCGAAGCGCAGGTGATGGAGACGATGCGCAAGATGGCGGCTGTAGTGGACAGGCAGAACGCCGACGATCCACTGTACCGGCCGATGGCGCCGGGTTTCGACGGGCCGGCCTTCCGCGCGGCCTGCGATCTCGTGTTTCTGGGGACGGTTCAGCCATCAGGTTATACCGAACCGGTGCTTCATGCCTGGCGCGCCAAGCGCAAGGCGCTGGACGCGAACTGACCCTCCGCCATCCGGCAGAAATTCGACGCGCCCGCCAGCCGGCGGGCGCCCCTAAAGCCGCCCTTGGGACTCAGCTTTCCATTGCTTCCAGTTCGTCAATGAAGCCCGAGATCATCGACAGACCCTTGTCCCAGAATTGCGGGTCCGATGCATCGAGGCCGAACGGGGCCAGAAGCTCCGTGTGGTGCTTCGATCCGCCCGCTTTCAGCATCTCGAAATACTGCTCCTGGAATGCCGGATCGCCGTCCTCGTAGACTGCATAGAGCGCGTTCACCAGCCCGTCGCCGAACGCATAGGCGTAGACGTAGAACGGTGAATGCACGAAATGGGGCACATAGGCCCAGAAGGTCTCGTAGCCGTCCATGAAGGTGAAGGCCGGTCCCAGGCTTTCCGCCTGCACGCTCATCCAGAGCGCGTTGATGTCGTCCGGGGTCAGTTCGCCCTCGGCCCGCGCGGCATGGAGCTTGCACTCGAAATCGTAGAAGGCGATCTGGCGGACGACCGTGTTGATCATGTCCTCGA